>NZ_JBVIST010000003.1:0-605187 GCF_055575375.1 Streptomyces sp. NPDC034111
CTCGTAGTGGGTCTACGTGGACGATCCCGACAACGCAGCGAGGCGCCGTGCCAGGCGTCGCGGGCCAGACGGGACTTTGCGGACACCCCCTAGGGGGTGTCCGCAAAGTCGGCGGCCACCGGCGCCAGCAGTGCGCGGCGGCCCGCGAGTTGCCCTCCGGGGCCCGTAAGTGGTCACATGCGCGGCATGAACGCGATGCCCGGGCCGGTTCCGCCGTCCGTACCGCCGCACATACCTCCGGTTCACCCGGTGCCCGCCGGGCTGACGGTCCCGCCGGGGCCGCCGCCGTACGCCCTCGGGAATCAGGGGCTGCGGCTGGTCGCCGTGGTCATCGACGTGGTGCTCGCCTGCGTCGTCATGTCCGTCGTCTCGGGGGCCATCGGCCTCTTGGTCTCCTTCGGCGGCTCACGCGACAATGTGCCCTTCTCCCTCGTCGGCCTGACCGCGCTGGCGTTGCTCTTCCTCTACTCGCCGCTGCTGACCGCCCGTTGCGGGGGCACGGCAGGCAAGCTGATCTGCGGACTGCATGTCGTGCGGCTGAGTGACGGCCGCAATCTCTCCTACGGGCAGGCCCTGGGGCGGCACTTCGCCCATCTGGGCATGTGGGCGGTGCCGGTGCTCAGCCTGCTCGACGCGCTCTTCTGCCTCTGGGACCAGCCGTACCGGCAGTGCCTGCACGACAAGACGGCCGGCAGTGTGGTCGTCCGCAGCCGGATGCGCGGGGCACAGGCACCGCCGCCCGTCTGGTGACCGCCGTCTGGTGACCGCCCCTTTTACGACCCGCCGCGGGGGAAGCTGACCTCGACCCGGCGGTTCTTCTTGCGGCCTTCCTCGGTGCCGTTGTCGGCGATCGGGTACTGCTCGCCATAGCCGCGGATCTGGAAACTCACCGACGAACCGAGGTCCTTGGCCAGCTCCTGCTGGACCGCGTTGGCGCGCTGCCGGGACAACACCAGACCGTGGCCGGCCGAGCCGAGATTGTCGGTGAAGCCGAAGACCCGCAGGCTGGTGGCGTGCTGCTTCTTGATCTCCGCGCCGATGGTGGCGATACGGGACAGCGCGTCCGGCGTCAGCTTGGCGCTGTCCTTGCCGAACAGCACCTCGGCCTGGAGCGCGAAGGTCACATTGTCGTTGGTGTCCTGCCGCCGCTCGGAGCCGTCGTCGGTCTCCACGATCGACTTGATGTTGAGCACCTTGGACGGTGCGAGCCGGGCGCCCTGCACCATCCGCAGATCGGGGTCGTCGGGGTCGATCTTCACCGGGGGGCTGGAGTCCTCGGTCATGCCGGGCGGGTCGGCGTGCGCGGTGGGGACCGACAGCGCCGCGGTCAGCAGCAGGGCGACGGCGGCGCAGACGGCACTGCGGGGCGCTCGGGGCGCACAACGGGCTCGGGGGTTCGGGATCGCGGTCATCGGGGCGGCCCGCTCAGTCCGTGATCTGCACGCTGGCCGGCGGCATCGTCGGCAGCTGGAAGTCGACCTCGGTCACCTTCGCCGGCGGCGCCGGGAACTGGGCGAAGATCGGGCGGCCGGCGCCGGGCATCAGCCCGCTCAGCCCGGTCGTACACAGGCATTCGCCGTTGGTGTCGCGCAGCACCAGATAGCGCTTCTTGCCCGCCTTGTCGACGAGGGTGGCCCCGGAGATGGAGGAACGGGAGCGCAGATCGGTCTCGTTGGAGCGCCAGTCGATGGCATTGAAGGCACGGGTGCCGTGGTTGGTGACCGTGCCGTTGACGGTGACGAAGCCGCCGGAGTCGCGGACGACGGAGTGCAGGGTGACCACGATGCCGTCGGGGCCCTTCATCTCGCCGATCACCTTGTTGGAGTCGGCCGCCGGGGTTCCGGGGCCGCCGTCCTTGGGGCCGCTGCTGCGGGCGGGCGGTTTCTTGTCGTCCGGCTGCGCACCGCCGTCACCGCCACCGCCGCAGCCGGCCACGACGAGAGCCAGGCCGACAGCGCTCGCCATGGCGACCGCTCCCCTGGCGGCCTTCGTGGTGCGCCGAATGCTCATGGATGCGATTCCTTCGATCGTCGTGTGCTCGGTGAGGTCGGTGTGCGGTGTCAGTGGGCCAGGCGTACCGAGAAGAGGTCGGCGGCGTCGGGCAGGTCCTGGAGGTGGCCGGGGTCGAGCGTCCAGTCCTTGCCGTCGCAGGTGAGCTTGACGGGGGCGGGCTCCGGGGCGTCCTTCCCGCGCCCGTCTCCCTTGCCCCCCTTGTCGTCCGTGCCTCCCTTGTCGTCCTCGCCGTCCGTACCGCCCTTCCCGTGGCCGTCGTCCTCGGCCGTCCCCAGCGTGCAGCGGGGGCCGACGACGGACTTCGCCGCCGCCGACGCATGTTTGTTCTCGGTCCCCGGGATGACCGAACGGCCCACGGAACCACGGGTCCTGACGGTGACGGCGAAGGACGTCGGCCAGGAATCCGGGTTGCAGGCCGAGAGCGCGGCACCGTTCCGGCCGGCGAACCAGTCCGCGTTCGTGCACGCCGCCCCGGACGGCGCACCGCGCCCGTTCACCAGGTCCTCCCAGGCGGCCTTGTTGCTCTCGTAGCTGCCGTCGCGGATGCCGTCGAGCACGCCCTTGGTCAGCAGATCGCGGTACTTCTGGCCGGCGGCGAGCGCGGCCGCGTCGGCGGCGGTCTGCGCACCGTTGCGGGTGGCCGCCGCCTGTCCGACGGCGAAGAAGGCGAGCGCGAGAAAGAGCAGGCCTCCGACCGCCACGATGTAGAGCGGAAAGGCCTGCCCGGCGTCGCGCCTGCCCCGGCGCGTGGTGGTGGCCGTCACGGCGGTGGCGGCGGTACGCCCTAGATTCCGACGACGTCGGAGATCTTGTTGGCGATGGCATTGGCGATCTGGCTGCCGAAGTCCGTGGTCGACAGGACCAGAACGATCGCCACGACCACCGCGATGATGCCGAGGTACTCGATCGAGGTCTGTCCCCGGTCGTTCCCCAAAATCCGCTTCGCCATCGTCTTCCCCTCCATGGGCGGCCGTACCGCTCTGGTCCGGCTGGTCTGCCCCCGTGGTGCCGGCGCGTCCGACCGCGCTCATGACACCAGAAAAGTACGCCGGAACCAGGCTCCCGGAACAGGGATTCCGTACCCAATCCTCTTTCGGGGACACGGGCAGAACGTACAACGGCGCATTTCGGCCACTCAGCCGCACCCTGTCCACCCCCGCTCCCCCTCCGGGACATTGCCCCGTTCCGATGCCCATGCGGACCGCCGGGCGCCCAGCACCGTAGCGCGGAGCAGACCACCGGCCTACCCACTGTGACACAACTCGTTGCTCCTGCGAAGGCGTTGACGAGAAGCGGGCGGTGCAGCGTCCGCATCCGGCCGGTCCGCGGGCGGCTGCGGCCGGGGGTGCGGGCCGGGGACGAGGGCCAACCGTGATCGGGCCGTCAGTCGCCCACCAGCGAGCCGAAGTTGGTGCCGGAGCCCAGGAAGAAACCGGCGATGAGCAGGATCATCGTGGCCGGAACCATAAACGTCGTGACGACCATGGTGGCTTTGGGTACCGCGCGGGCGGCGCGGCGGCGGGCGTTCTGGGCGTCGGTGCGGCGCATGTCGTTGGCGATCTGGATCAGGGTGTCGACAATCGGGGAGCCCAGCTCCTCGCCCTGCTGGAGGGCGGTGACGAACTGGGCGACCTGTTCGGAGTCGTTGCGTTTGCGCAGCTCCTCGAAGGCGGCGCGACGGCTGACGCCCATGTCCATCTGCCGGAGCGTGATCCGGAGTTCATCCGCCCACGGGCCCTCGTACTTCTCCGCGACACGGTCCAGTGCCTGACGGAAGCTCAGACCGGCGCTGACGACGACGGCGAGGACATCCAGAAAGTCCGGAAGGGTGCGTTCGATGGTGTCCTTGCGCTGGCGAATGGCGGCCCAGATGCCGACCTCGGTCCAGAAGAGGCCGAAGAGGACCATCAGGACGCCGAGAACCGGCTGGCCGCGCAGGAACATCACCAGGGCGCCGAAGAAGCCGAGTGCGCCGTAGACCGCGCGGCGGGCGGCGTAGCGGTCGACGGTCAGTCCGCCGGGGTTGCCGGCCAGGTCGATGCGGCGGCGGATGCGGGCCGTACGTTTGTCGCCCATCAGGCGCAGGACCAGCGGGGCGTAGCGCATCCCGGCGCGGTCCACCGCGGAGCCGACCGCCGTCGTACGGGTCGCGCCGACCTCCAGGGACAGCGCCAGGTCGGGCGGCAGCCGGGCCTCGCGGCGGTAGAGGGCGATACCGCAGCAGATGCCGGCGACCGAGAGGGCGAAGGCCGCGGCGAGGAGGATTGCGATTCCCATTCCCATCATTCCGTTGCTGTTGCGGTGACCGGTCCCGGTCCGGTGGCCATGGTGGTCAGACGTCGATCTTGGACAGGCGGCGGATGAAGAAGAAGCCGAGCCCGTAGAGGACGAAGGCGACGACGACCGCGAGCTGGCCGAGGAAGGAGGAGGTCATCCGCTCGATGGCGCCGGGCGCGATCCGGTTCATCAGCAGCAGGGTGCCGATGCCGAGCAGCGGGACCACGTAGGCGGTGACCACGACCTGGGAGAGCTGGGTGCGGACCTCGCGCCGGGTCTCCTTGCGCTCCTCCAGGGTGGTGGTGAGGTTACGGAGCGATCCGACGACGGTGCCTCCCGCCCGGTTGGAGAGCACCAAGGTGGTCACCAGGACGACGAGTTCGCGGGAGGGGAGGCGTTCGGCCAGTTCCCCCAGCGCCTCCTCGATGGAGTGGCCGACCGCGAGCTTGTCGGAGACCTTGGCCAGCTCCTCCCCGGCCGGCGCCTCCAGCTCCTCGGCCGCCATGCCCAGGGCGGTGCGCAGCGCCAGCCCGGCCTGGGTGGCGTTGGCGAGGATCCGGGAGAGTTCGGGCAGCTGGTTGATGAACTTCTCGATGCGCTTCTGACGCTGCCAGTTGAGGAAGGCGAAGGCCGCCCAGACGGCCACCAGTGCGGCGATCGGGCCGAAGAAGGGGGCGAGGACGGCGTGGGCGGTCAGCCAGAGGGCGACGACCGCGACGAGCATGGCGACGAAGAATTCGCCGGGGGTGACGTCCAGGCCGGTGGCGGCCAGCCGCAGTTCGAGCCGGCGGCCGAAGCGGGTGCCGCGCAGGGTGCGGTCGAGGGACGGGAAGCGGCGCCGGCCGGTGACCGGCAGGCCGTGTTCGTCGTCGAGCCGGTCGACGATGGCCTGGCGCTGGGCGCGTCCGGCGGCGAAGGTGCGGGCGCCGGCGATCGCGAGCACCCCGCACAGCAGCGTGGCCCCGATGGTGAGCAGGGCGAGCTGGTTCATGGAGGCCGGGATCAGCCCCCCGGCGGCAGTGGTCAGGGCCCAGCCGGTCATGAAGTGGCCTTCCGGGTGGCGAGTTGGTCGTCGGTGGCCGCCACGCCGAAGGCGGCCGGGGTCGGCTCGCTGGCCATGAAGAGGCGTTCGGCGACCCGGCGGGGCAGCGGGAAGTAGCGGAAGCGGCCGTGCACGATGCGGTCGGCGCCCATCGGTTCGGCGTCGAAGCGGCAGACCGTGGCGATCCGGTAGTCCTCGTGGCCCCGGGAGTCGAGGAGGGCGATCTCGCTGATCCGGCGGGAGCCGTCGGCGTGCCGGGTGAGCTGGACGATGCAGTCGACGGCGCTGTTGATCTGGTCCCGCAGCGCCTCGAAGGGGATCTTCACATCCGACATGGACGCCAGTGTCTGGAGCCGCATCAGGGCGTCCTCGGCGCTGTTGGCATGGACGGTGGCGAGCGAGCCGTCGTGACCGGTGGACATCGCCTGGAGCATGTCGAGGGTTTCGCCGCCGCGCACCTCGCCGACGATGATGCGGTCGGGGCGCATGCGCAGGGAGTTGCGTACGAGGTCGCGGATGGTGATCCGGCCCTTGCCCTCCACGTTGGGCGGCCGGGACTCCAGCCGGATGACGTGGGACTGCTGGAGCTGGAGTTCGGCGGCGTCCTCGACGGTGATGATGCGTTCGCCGTCCGGGATGAGGCCGGAGAGCGCGTTGAGGAGGGTGGTCTTGCCGGCGCCGGTGGCCCCGGAGACCACCACATTGAACTTGGCGCGCACCAGTCCCGCCAGCAGCATCAGCATCTGCTCGTCGAGGGTGCCCCTCCCGATGAGTTCGGCGAGGGTGTAGGCGCGCGGGAAGCGGCGGATGGTGAGGGTGGCGCCGTTCAGGGCGAGCGGCGGGATGATGACATTGACGCGTTCGCCGGAGGGGAGGCGGGCGTCGACCATCGGATTGGACTCGTCCACCCGGCGGTTGACGGTGGAGACGATCCGCTCGATGGTCTGCATCAGCTGCTCGTGCGAGGCGAAGCGTACGGGCACGAGCTCGACCCGGCCGGCGCGCTCGACGTACACCTGGTCCGGGCCGTTGACCATGATCTCGGTGATCGAGGCGTCCTCCAGCAGCGGTTCCAGCACGCCCAGGCCCAGCGCCTCGTCGACCACCCGGCGGATCAGCCGGCCGCGTTCGGCGGTGGACAGCACCGGGCCCTCGCGGCTGATGATGTGGCCGAGGACGCGCTCCAGCCGCGAGCGGCGCTCGGCGGCGGCCAGCGAGGACATCTCGGCGAGGTCGATCTCCTCCAGCAGCTTGGCGCGGTAGGTGGCGACCATATGGCTGTCGTGGCGCGCCTCGGCGGGCGGCTCGGGTGCGACGATCCGGCCTTTCAGGCTCATCGCGGGGGTGCTCCTTCGTACGTACGCACCGCGCCGCCGAGGACACGGGGGTGCTCGGGGCGGGGCATGGTGGCGCTGCGGGTGGCGGTGCCGAAGTCGTCGACGCCGGGGATGATCGAGGGGATGGTGACCCGCACCGTCGCGCGGACCGAACCACCGCCGTCGCCGCTCACCGAGACCCCGGCGCCGCGCGCGACCCAGCCGCTCATGGCGGCCTTGCCGGCGCTCGACGGGTCGGTCTCGCGGTCGGCCCGGTCCATCGAGGCGGTGCGGGCCGCGGCGCGCGCTCCGGTGCCGGCCTGCTGGACGGTGTAGGCCGCCAGGCCGAGCTGGATCACGGCCAGCGCGATGACCAGCAGGAGCGGCAGGAAACCGAGGAATTCGATGGACACCTGGCCACGGTCGCGGCCGTGGCCGCGCAGCCGGGCGGGGATGCGCAGCCGGGCGGGGATGCGTACGGGCCTCACCGGCGGTCCTCCTTCGCGGCGCCGGCCGAGCCGGTGACCGGCCACGGGAAGTCGCCGGCGCCAGGGAAGAGCACCGGCACCTGGATGCGGACGGTGGCCTTCCACAGTCCGCCCGCCGTCCCGCAGGAGGTCGTGGCGCCGCCCCGCCAGGCGCTGGGCAGTTCGCCCTCGGCGGCGGCGCGGCAGGCCCCCGCGCCGCCGCCCTCGGTGGCGGTGGCGGCCCTGGCGCCCCGGTCGGCGGCGTGGGCGGCGAGCGAGTAGGTGTAACCGACCAGCACGAACTGCCAGAGCAGTACGAGCACCACGAGGATCAGCGGGAGCAGCCCCAGGAACTCCACGGAGACCTGCCCCCGGTCGTCGCCGCCCAGCGGGCGCCGCACCGCTCAGCCCTCCTCGTACGGGCCGGCCGGATCGAACGGGCCCTGGCCGCCGCCCGTGGGGGCGGAGCCGCGCCGCGCGCCGAACCGGGCCGCGGCCCCCGCACCGGCCCCGGACGCCGCCCCTGACGCCGGACCCTGAGCCGTCCCGGAACCAGGAGCCGCCCCCGCCCCTATGGCCTTGCGCCTGCGCCCGGTCAGCGTGGGGCGCGCCCGGTGGCTGCCGCGGCCCTGCCGCACGGCCGGTGCCTCGACCAGCCCCAGTTCGCCCGCCAGCGTCCACAGCGCCTGCTTGACCGTCGACCGGTCGTCCAGGTCCTGCATCCGGCCCGCGTCGACGCAGGGCTGGAGCTCCTTGAAGGCGGCCGGCACCGGGGTACGGGCCACCTGGGTGCCGGTGGCCTTGGCGACCAGCGGCGGCTGGATCTCGGTACTGCGGGTGAGGCGGTTGACCACCGTCGTGGTGTCCTCCGCCTTGCGGATCTGCAACCGGTCCCACAGCCGTACCTGCCGCTTGGCGGCCCGTACGGCCACCACGTCCGGAGTCGTCACCAGCAGCGCCACATCGGCCAGTTCGACGGCCGCGGCGTTGGCGGACTGCATCTGGGAGCCGCAGTCGACCAGCACCACTTCGTAGCGGGAGCGCAGCGCGCCGATGATCTGGCGGGCCGCCCGGTCGTCGACCTCCTCACCGCGCTCGCCCTCCTCCGGCGCCAGCAGCAGCCCGAGGCCCGTGTGGTGGTCGTGCACCGCGTCCTGGAGGACCCGTACGGAGATGTCCTGGATCCCGGCCAGGTCGACGACCGAGCGGCGGAACTGGACGTCCAGGTAGGAGGCCACATCGCCGGACTGGAGATCGAGGTCCACCAGGGCGACGCTGCGGCCCGCGGCCCGCGCGGCCAGCGCCAGATGGACGGCGGTGACGGTGGTGCCGACGCCGCCCTTGGCGCCGGTCACGGTCACCAGGGTGCCGGTCGGCCCGGGGGGCGCATCCGTGCTGCCCCCCAGGTGGACCCGTACGCCCGCGGACCACTGGGCGGCGGCCTGCACCCGGGCGGCCAACTCGTCGTAGCCGAGCGGCAGTCCGACGATGCCCCGGGCCCCGGCGTCCATCGCCGCGGAGAACAGCGCGGGTCCGGCGTCGGCGGTGATCAGGACGACGCCGACCGCGGGGAAGCGCAGCGCCACCTCGCGGATCAGCTCCAGCGCCGGCATCGGGCCGATCCGTTCATGGACCAGGACGACCTCGGGCAGCGCCTCGACGGCGGACGACGGGCCGCCGGCGGGCGCGGCGGGGCCCTGGCCCGCGGGCGGGGCGCCGGTGCCCTGTGCGGCGGCGCCGGCCAGCGCGTTGAGCAGCGCGGTGGAGTCGGCGACCGCGGGTCCTGGCTCGGCGTCCGGCAGTTGGTGGAGCAGCGAGGACACCGCACGGGCGGCGTCCGGGTCGCCGATCGCCGGGAGGATACGGATGGTCACCTGAGCCTCCGGGTCACTTGTCGCCGTCGAGGGTGTAGCTGCGCTGGCCGGGCGGGATGACCGTCTCGCTGCCGGGCGCGAGCAGGGCGAGCCGCACATGGGAGGCGAAGGACTCGGCGTAGGCGACCCGTTGGGCGTCCTGGGTGTTGAGCGCGAAGGTGATCGGGACCGCCTCACCGGCCTGCCGGCCCGTAGTGGTGTCGCCCGGGTCCTTGGCCTCCAGGGGCGTCAGCTTGCCGACGTCGATGACCTGGGCGGCGGCGACGATGACCTTGGAGACCGGCTTGTCCTCGGGGCGCTTGCCCTCGAAGGTGGCGTAGATGTTCACCCGGGCTCCCGGGTTGATCTTGCCGGCCACTCCGGTGGCCGCGTCGATCATGATGGCGATCTCCTGCTGCCCGGGCTTCAGCGCGGGCCGCTCGACGATCATGTCGTCCTGGAGCAGCGACCCCTTCTTGAGCGGGGTCACCGCGATCCTGCCGCTGACCCGGTCCAGATCGGTCACGGCGGTGGGCGGCAGCCAGCGCTGCGGCATCTTCACCTTTTCGAACTGCCCAGGATCCAGCGCTTTATAGGCGGCCACATCCGTCTTCAGCCGGTATGCGGTCTTCTCGGGTCCGACCTTGGACTCGACGTTGTTGATCACCGACAGCACGCCGACGAACGCGCCGACCGCACACAGGACCGACAGGAGCAGCAGGATCACTCCGCGGCGCTGGCGTGAGTTCATGGGGGAGGGACCTCGATCGGGACGGGGGGACAAGGGTTGGCCAGGGGTGGGCCGGGGGGTCGGTCTCAGCGCACGCGGGCCACCGTCCGCGGCGCACCGGGAGACTCCGGCTCACCGGCGTAATCGGGGTGGCCGGGCAGATCCCAGCGGCCGGGGGCATGGGGGCCGTCGGACGCGTAGGGGTTCCCCGGTACGGGGCGGCCGGACCCGTAGGGGTTGCCCGGAGCGGCCGGCCCCGCCCCGTACGGCCCGGGTCCGCCGGTGGCGGGGGCCGGTCCGCGTACGTCCAGATGCGCCGGTCCGCCCTGGCCTCCGGGCACGCCCGCCGGTGCCACCGGCGACAGACCGCGCTCGGCCCACGGTGCGGACGGCGGCGGTGCGGACGGCGGGGGCGCGGAATCCGTGGCGGGCGCGGAAGGCGAGCCGGGCGCGGAAGGCCATCCAGGGGTCGGAGGTGCGCCCGTGGCGGGAGCGGATTCCGTGGCCTGATCCGTGGCCGGCGCCGGCTCCGGGGCCGGAGCGCGGTCCGTGTCCGGCGCCGGAGCGGGAGCCGGATGCGTCTGCGGAGTCGTTGCCGCCGGAGCCGGGGCGCCCTCGGCCCGCTCCGGCCCCGCTATGGCCGCGGGGGCGCGCCCGGACGGTCCTCCGCCCCGCGCGGCCCGGTCCCTCGCCAGCGGCGCCGCGCAGAAGGCGCAGTGGTCGCCGAGGAGTTCCAGCCCGCACCAGCCGCACTCCTCGCGCCGTACGGAGGCCACCAGCTGGTAGAGGACCGACGGGTCCGGGATGGCGGCGGCGAATTCGATCAGCTTCTGGGTCCCCCACCAGCGCGCGGACTCGGCCGGCAGCCGGGCCTCGTACGCCCCCTGGACCTGCCAGGCCGGGGCGAGCGAGCCGGTCACCCACTCGGCGGTGAGCTGACCGCGGGCGACCGCGAGCTGGGTGGCGAACCCGGGGGCCCGCAGTCCGGCCTCGGTGCTGTGCCGGTCCAGATGCAGCAGCTGCGGCTCGGGATTGGCCAGCACCGCGAAGTGCGCACCGGGCAGCCAGGACTTGAGTTGCGCGCGTAGATCGACCTCGACACGGTCCAGGCCGCTGACGCTGCCCAGCAGGGCGCCGGCGTGGATGTAGTGGGTCAGCAGCCGCGCCGCGCTGGCCAGCACGCCGGGGCTGAAGTCGCACAGCGACAGCTGCCGCAGCTGACGGGCGAGCAGGGCCACCCCCAGCGGTGGCAGGGGCACCGGCAGGATGGCGATCCGGTCGCTCTCCAGGACCGCGCGCAGGGTGTGCAGCCGGCGGATGTGCTCCGGCCGGCAGGCGGAGGAGTAGAGCGCGACGAGATGGCCGTGGTGCTCCAGTACGGCACTGGTCTCCGTCAGGGCGTCGTCCAGCGGCTGGAGATGCGGCGCCTGGAGGACGACGGCGGCGGGGGTCTGCCGGTCGATGGGGGCACCTCCCTGCTCGAACGAAGTTGAGAGCATGGGGGAGGGCAGCGCCATATCAGGGCTGGTGACTGCAATCGCGGTCGGCACGTCGCTCCCCCACTCCCTCCGGCCGCCGGGGGTCCCGGGACCGCGGATCGGCACAGCTCTGCGCCATCGGCGCCATTCGCTCAGCACTTTATCCACAGAGATACGCCCCAGAGAACACGTTCTGGGCTACTCGTCATCACCCTCACCCCGTAGGGAAAGGGCGTGTACCGCCCGAGCGGCCCTTACGGGAACACCGGGTTCCCGTAAGGCCCTTGACAGGGCGAATGGTCTGGACCATGTTGTGGGCAGCACAGGGGCCCCTGAGCGCGCATCCGCACCACCCCTCTCAACTTCCCCCCACACGGAGGCAGTCGTGGTTCGCGCACCATCAGGAAACGTCAGGAGAAGGCTCCTTGCCGGGCTGGCCGCCACGGCGCTGCTCTCGGCCGGCACCCTTGCGGTGGGCACCCTCGCGGCGGGCACCGCGAGTGCGGCCGCCGGCCACCCCGCCCCGGCCGCGGCCGCCACCGCCGCCGTACCGAAGCACGCCCTCACCGGCTACTGGCAGAACTTCGACAACGGCGCCACGGTGCAGAAACTGAAGGACGTCGACGATGCCTACGACATCATCGCGGTCTCCTTCGCCGAAGCGGCCGGCGAGCCCGGCGCCGTCACCTTCCGCCTCGACCCCGCCGTCGGCTACGGCTCGGTCGACGACTTCAAGGCGGACATCAAGGCCAAGCAGGCGGCCGGCAAGTCGGTGATCCTCTCCGTCGGCGGCGAGAAGGGCTCGGTGTCCGTCAACGACGACGCCTCCGCCAGGAACTTCGCCGGCTCGATCAACAAACTGATGGACGAGTACGGCTTCAACGGCGTCGACATCGACCTGGAGAACGGCCTCAACGCGGCGTATATGACGCAGGCGCTCAAGGCCGTGCACGCCGCGCACGGCGACGTCGTGGTGACCATGGCCCCGCAGACCGTCGATATGCAGTCACCGCAGAACGAGTACTTCAAGACGGCGCTCGGCATCAAGGACTTCCTGACCGCCGTCAATATGCAGTACTACAACAGCGGTTCGATGAACGGCTGTGACGGCAAGGTCTACGCCCAGGGCTCGGTGGACTTCCTGACCTCGCTGGCCTGTATCCAGCTGGAGGGCGGTCTCGACCCGTCCCAGGTCGGCATCGGTGTCCCGGCCTCCGCCCGCGCAGCGGGCAGCGGGTATGTCGCCCCGTCCGTCGTCAACGCCGCCCTGGACTGTCTCACCCAGGGCAGCAACTGCGGCTCCTTCAAGCCGTCCAGGACCTATCCGGGGCTGCGCGGTGCGATGACCTGGTCCACCAACTGGGACGCCTCGAACGGCAATGAGTTCGCGGGCCAGGTGGGCGCCCACGTGCACGGCCTCCCGTAGGGGTACCCGTACGGGAGGCCCCACAGCCAGGTCCCGCACACCCGGTGCGCGGGACCTGGCTGTTCTCTGTCCCTTGGGTCACCTACGGGTGGCCGCCGGCTTGGGCAGCTCACAGCCCTCGGCGCTCAGGTCCAGCTTGTTACCGGTGCCGAAGCACTTCGGTATCCCGTACGTCTCCTGGGCGTAGTTGATGCCCTGGTGCACCGTGACCTTGCCGTTCTCGTCGACCTCGCACGGGTTGTTGACGGTGCACTTCTCGCCGTCCTCGTTGCCCGTGTTGTTGATCGCCGCGACCTTGCCGCTGGTGGTGTCGACCACCGGCGAGCCGGAGGTCCCGCCTATGGTCTTGCACTCGGGGGTGTAGCGGACCGAGTCCTTCCAGGTCCAGTCGCCCTCCTTGAGGGTGGGCACGAACCCGTCGATGTTGCAGGAGTAGATCTTCTTCCAGTACCCGGAGACCACGCTGATCGCGGCGCCCTTGGCCGGGTGCTCGGTGGCCAGCTCCAGTGGCTTGATCCCGTACTTCTTCTCGATCTCGGCGTAGGTCGAACCGGTCTCGTAGAGCGAGACATCGGTGTCGGTCATCGTCGCGTAGGCGATCTTGGTGGCCTTGACCCTGCCCAGTTCGCGCGCCGACTTGTCCAGGAGGGTGAAGCTACGGCTGGACGGCTGGTCGACGATGACCTCGCCGGCGCCGGGCATACCGCTTTCCAGACAGTGGCCGTTGGACATCACCAGGGCCGGGTCGTTCGCCTGCGAGGAGGGCATCCGCACCAGGGAGCCGGAGCAGTTGCTCAGTGCGACGGTGCCCGCGAAGTCCACCGCCTTGGTCTTGTGGTGGGTGAGGTGGTCCGCCGCCCGCTGGGGCGCCGCGTGGGCCGTTCCGACGGTGCCCGTCAGGGCTGCGGCTCCCAGGACGGCCGTGGCCAGGGTGCCGACGAGAGGTCGATTCATGTGGGGGTCCTCTCAGCTTCTGTCACCGGAGGTCCTTGCGGATCCTTCGGTTTTGTCGTGCGCATTGTTAGTGCCAGGGCCCCGCGTGGCAATCAATTTCCGCAAAACGATGGGAAGTTGCCGGGTTCACCCACCGCACCCGGCTCCCCGCGACTCCGACATCTGGCGATACAACACCTTGACCCGCCCATGCCAATGCCCGAAAACTGGCCGCTGTCGCTTCGACTCACACCCCCCACAGGAGACCGCATGCGACCTCGGATACGCGGCGGACGCACCACCGTCCTCGCCGCCCTCCTCTCCCTCGCGCTCGCCGCCCCGATAGCCGCCGCCCAGGCGCAGGGTGCGCCGTCCGGCGAACCGACCTCCACCGGTGCCGTACGCGGCGCCGAACTCCCCCACCAGTACGAGGTGACCGGCCTCAGCACCCCCGCGGCCCGTACCGCGCTCGCCGCGACCGGCGCCAGCATCGACGAGGTGCACGGCCGGGCCGTGGTCATCACCGCCGACCGCGCCCAGGCCGCCGCCGTCCGCCAACTCGGCCACACCCTGCGGAAGTTGCCCGATCCCCCGGCCGCCGGGCCGGCCGCCCCCGGCGCCAGGGCCAAGGACTTCCCGGACGGCTACACCAACTACCACACCTACGACGAGGCCACGAAGGAGATCGACGCCCTCGTCGCCAAGTACCCGGACATCCTCAGCAAGCAGGTCATCGGCACCTCACACGAGGGCCGCAACCTCCTCGCCCTCAAGCTCAGCAAGAACGTCACCAAGGACGAGAAGGAACCCGAGGTCCTCTTCACGGCCCACCAGCACGCCCGGGAGCATCTCACCGTCGAGATGGCCCTCTACCTGCTCAACGAGTTCACCTCGAAGTACGGCTCCGACGACCGCATCACCAAGATGCTCGACTCCCGCGAGCTCTGGATCATCCCTGACCTGAACCCGGACGGCGGCGAGTACGACATCGCCTCCGGTGACTTCGCCATGTGGCGCAAGAACCGCCAGCCCAACGCCGGCAGCAGCGAGGTCGGCACCGACCTCAACCGCAACTGGGACTTCAAGTGGGGCTGCTGCAACGGCTCCTCCGAGGACCCGGGTGACGAGACCTACCGCGGCCCCTCCGCCGCCTCCGCCCCCGAGGTCCAGGTCGTCTCGAAGTTCGTCCGCAGCCGGATCGTCGACGGCACCCAGCAGATCAAGGCCGCCATCGACTTCCACACCTACAGCGAACTCGTCCTGTGGCCCTTCGGTTTCACCAATGACGAGACCGGTCCCGGCATGACCCAGGACGAGCACGACACCTTCGCCACCCTCGGCAAGAAGATGGCCGGCACCAACGGCTACACCCCCGAGCAGTCCAGCGAGCTGTACATCACCGACGGCGCGATCGACGACTGGCTGTGGGGGGACCAGCGGATCTTCGCCTACACCTTCGAGATGTACCCGTCGTCCGCCGGAAGCGGCGGTTTCTACCCGAAGGATTCGGTGATCCCGAAGGAGACTTCGCGCAACCGTGAGGCGGTGCTCCAGATGGTGGAGACCGCGGACTGTGTGTACCGGGTGATCGGCAAGGAAGGGCAGTACTGCAAGGGAGGCAAGGCCGGCTGAGCCGGGCCGGGCCGAGCCGTTCGCACGCGCCAGGGGGCGCCCCGGTCGGACCGGGACGCCCCGTGGCCTCTGCGCAGCGGGCCGGCTCAGCCCGGCTGGTCTCCGGTGTACCGGTAGATGTTCCCGGCGGCGTTCACACCCCACACGGTGCCGTCGGCGGCCGCACCGATATCGGTCAGCGCACCGGGGATGTTCACCCACGGATTCGCATCGTCCCCCGTGTACCGGTAGATCCCCCCGGCCGAGTTGACACCCCACACATGCGTCCTGGACCCCGCCGAAATCCGCGCCAGCCCACCGGGGATCCTGATCCAGTGGGTCGAGCCCTGGTCCCCGGCGTAGCGGTAGATGTTCCCGGCGGCGTTCACACCCCATACCGTGCCGTCGGCGGCCGCACCGATATCGGTCAGCGCACCGGGGATGTTCACCCACGGATTCGCATCGTCCCCCGTGTACCGGTAGATCCCCCCGGCCGAGTTGACACCCCACACATGCGTCCTGGACCCCGCCGAAATCCGCGCCAGCCCGCCCGGGATGTTGATCCAGTGGGTCGAGCCCTGATCGCCTGCGTACCGGTAGATGTTCCCCGCGGAGTTGACGCCCCACGTGGTGCCGTCGACCCCCGCACCGATGTCGACCAGCCCGCCGGGGATGTTCACCCACGGATTGGCATCGTCCCCTGTGAACCGGTAGATCCCCCCGGCGGAGTTGACGCCCCACACATGGGTCCTGCTCCCGGCCGATATCGCCTTGAGACCGCCGGAGATCTGCTTCCAGTGCGGCATACGAACTCGCTTCCTCTCGCTCCTGACCTTGCATGCGGGTACTTGGCGTGCGAGAGAACTACCCAAACCCTCCAATATGCCGACTGGTCAGCAATACGCTCCAGAAATCGATGTTTGGCGACGCCGTCGATCCGCCCGTGCACGGCGAATGGACATCCGTTCGGCAGATATGCGGCCGGAAACTCCGTACCGCCTTCAGCGGATCGACGGGACGCCCGGTCTGTGCTGTCGGTGGCCCGACCGCTCGCCGGCGCGCCCTCTCGGCCCGGCTACAGGACGGCGAGGGCGTCGATCTCGATGAGCAGGCCCTTGGGCAGACCGACGTAGACGGTGGTGCGGGCGGCGGGGGCCTCCTTGAGGCCCTGCTCCTCGAAGTAGGCGTTGTAGATCTCGTTCATCTCGGCGAAGTGGTCCACGTCCGTGAGGTAGACGCGGATCATCATCACGTCGTCCCACGTGGCGCCGCCCTCTTCGAGGACGGCCCGGACGTTGGCGAGGGTCTGGAGGGTCTGCTCGCGCAGGGTGGGGCCGGCCGGGGTGGGGGCCCGGCCCTCGACGGCGGGGAGGAAGCCGACCTGGCCGGCGACCTGGAGGATGTTGCCCTTCCTGACGCCGTGGGAGAACTTGGCGGGCGGGGTGGTGTGGGTCTTCGGGGTGAGCGCGGTCTTGTCCGTCATGCGGTCTCCTTTTCCGGTGTCCTGCCTGAGTACTCCCGGCTGATGGCGTCCGCGGTACGGCGTACCAGCGGGAGCAGCGTGAGGAGTTCGTCGGCGCTGACGACGACACTGGGCGCGGAGACCGACAGGGCGGCGACCGCCCGGCCGTCCGCCCCGCGGACGGGGGCCGCGATGCAGTTGATGGACTCCTCGTGGCCGCCGAGGTCGGTGGCCCAGCCCTGTTCGCGCACCGTGGCCAGCTCGGCGAGGAAGGCCGTGGCGTTCGGGGTCGAACGGGGCGTGTAGCGGGGGTAGTCGAGCCGCTCCGCGAGGGCGCGGCGCTCGGGTTCGGGCAGGTCGGCGAGGAGCAGTTTGGCGACCGCGGCGACCGTTGTCGCGACCGGCTTGCCGATCCGGGAGTACATCCGGACCGGGTAGCGGCTCTCGACCTTGTCGATGTAAAGGACCTCGTTCTCCTCGTGGACCGCGAGGTGGACGGTGTGTCCGCACGCCGCGTTGAGCTCGACGAGGTGGGGGTGGGCGATCTCGCGGACGTCGAGGTTCTCGGCGGCCTGCTGGGCGAGCGCGAAGAGCCGTGCGCCGAGGCGGTAGCGCTGGTCGGGCTGGCGGTGGACCAGCCCGTGTTCGTGCAGGGTGCGCAGCAGCCGCAGCGCGGTGGACTTGTGGACGCCGAGGCGGTCGGCGACCTGCCCGAGGCCGGCGGGGCCCTCGGCGAGCAGCGGCAGGATGCTCAGCGCGCGGTCGACGGTCTGACTCATGCCGCACCCTCACTCCGCCCGGCCCCGGCCTCGTCAGCGGCGCACCGTTCGGCGGCTCTCCCGAGGGCGCCCTCGATGGTTCTCTCGCTGTGCTCGTTCACTGCGTACGTACCTCCTCGACGGCCCGTCCCCCGGGGGCCGTGGGCTTCGTCCAGCCGGGGCCGAGGTGCAGTGTCCCCCAGGCGGCACCGTCGAGACCGGTCAGCCGGTCCGCGTGGGCGCGGGAGGGGGGCACCCCGAGGTCGCCGGGCACCGTGAGGGCGGCGGCGGCCCACAGATGGCCGTACCGCAGGCGGGTGCACAGGGGCAGGTCCCGGAGGGTGGCGGAGAGGAATCCGGCGGCGAAGGCGTCGCCCGCGCCGACGGCGGCGACGACCTCGACGCGCGGCGCGGGCTCGGTGTGCCGGTGGCCGTGCCGGTCGTAGGCGACGGCGCCCGCGGCCCCGCGTTTGACGACGAGCGTGGCGGGCTCGGGCAGCGCGGCACGGACCGCGTCGGGGCCGCCGGTGAGGCCCCAGGCGTCGGCCGCCTCGTCCTCGCCGACGAAGACCAGATCGGCGCCGCGTGCGAGGTCGAGCAGGACGTGGGCGCCGGTGGGGTCGCGCCACAGGCCGGGGCGGTGGTTGACGTCGAACGAGACGAGCGGGCGGCCGGGCCTGCGCGACATGAGCGCGCGCAGCAGGCCGAGGCAGTCGTCGGAGAGCGCGGCGGTGATGCCCGACAGGTGCAGCACCCGCCCGGATCCGGCCGCGGCCGGGTCCACGGTGCCGGCGGACATCGCGGAGGCGGCGGATCCGGCGCGGTAGTAGGCGACTTCGTGGGCGCCGGTGGCACGGTCGCCCGCCGTACGGAAGTAGAGGCCGGTGGGGCGCCGGGGGTCGCGCCGGACGTGGGAGACATCGACGCCGCAGTCGGCGATGGCGGCGACGAGGTGGTCGCCGAAGCCGTCGGCGCCGACCCGGGAGATCCAGCGGGCGGTGTGTCCGGCGTGGGCGAGGGTGCAGGCGACATTGGATTCGGCGCCGCCGATGGCGCGGGTGAAGGACGGCACCCCGGCGAGCGGTCCGGGGCGGCCCGGCAGGAAGGCGACCAGGGATTCACCCAGGCAGACGACGTCGACGTCCGGGGCGGGGGCGCCGTCCCGGGCGGCGGTGCCGCCGGCGTGCGGGGACCTGGTCACGATCGGATGCGCTCCTTCGCTGTGCGGCTCACCCGGGCCGGCCGGTGCGGTGGAACCGGGCGCTGTCCGGGGCGGTATCCGGGCCCCGTTGCGGCCCGTTTCGCACCATGCTTTTCACCGTTGACCGGGCGATGGCCCGGATGTTAGACAGCTGCCAGCGATATGCGCAACGAGCGTTGCAGAGAATGCAACAGGATCTTTGAGGAGGCCCCATGGCCGGCGAGCGGCTCGCGCAGGGACTCAAGGGACTCGCGGACGAACGGGTCGACCACCGCTTCAAGGCGCTGCCGCCGGACGCCGAAGGGCTGACCGTCGGGGAGCTCGCCGCCCAGCGCCGCAACCTCTTCGACGGCGGCTTCACCACCCCCGTACTCGCCCTCTCCGCCGAGGCCGTCGAGCACAACCTCGCCGTGATGGAGACCTACGCCACCCGGCACGGCCTCGCCTTCGCCCCGCACGGCAAGACCTGCATGGCCCCGCAGCTCTTCGCCCGGCAACTGGAGCACGGCGCCTGGGGCATCACCGCCGCCGTCCCCCACCAGGCCCGCGTCTACCGCACGTACGGCATCCAGAAGATCTTCCTCGCCAACCAAGTCGTGGACCCGGCCGCACTGCGCTGGCTCGCCGCCGAACTCGCCGAGGACCCCGGCTTCCACCTGATCTGTTACGTCGACTCGCTGCGCGGTATCGAGCTGATGGACCGCGCGCTGCGGGAGGCCGGCGCCACCCGCCCGGTGGACGTGGTCATCGAGCTGGGCGCCGGAGAGGGCGCACGGACCGGCGTCCGTACCGACACCGAGTGCCTGGAACTCGCCGATGCCCTCGCGGGCGTGGACACCCTGCGCCTGGTCGGCGTGGCCGGCTACGAGGCCGAGGTGCCGGACGCCACTCCCGAGCGGGTGACCGCCTGGCTGCGCCGACTGGTCGCACTGGCCGTGGAGTTCGACAAGGCCGGCCGCTTCGCCGACCTCGACCAGATCGTGGTCAGCGCCGGCGGCAGCGCCTGGTTCGACGCGGTCGCCGAGGTGTTCGCGGAGATCCCCGCGCTGTCGGCCCCGGTCCTCAAGCTGCTGCGCTCGGGCGCGTATGTCTCGCACGACGACGCCCACTACCGCCGTATCACCCCCTTCAACCGCATCCCGGACGAGGGCTCCCTGCACCCCGCCTTCCGGCTGTGGGCACAGGTCGTCTCCCGCCCCGCGCCCGAGCAGGCCTTCCTCAACGCGGGCAAGCGCGATGCGGCGTACGACCTGGGTCTGCCGCAGGCCCAGGTCGTACGGTCCGGCCGGGACGGCACCGAGCGCCCGGCGGACGGCCTCACCATCACCAAGCTGTCCGACCAGCACGCCTGGGTCGCCACCGAGCGCGTCGGCGATCTGGAGGTCGGCGACTGGGTGGGGCTGGGGCTGTCGCACCCCTGCACCATCTTCGAGAAGTGGCAGCTGATCCCGCTCGTCGAACAGGACGGGACGGTCACGGACTTCATCCGCACGTTCTTCTAGCTTCCAGGAGAGGCGCCCTCTTCACAGAAGAGAGACCGGCCCCGGCGGCCCGACCGGCCAGAAAGGCACCCCGGCCATGGACACCGTGCTGCGCGACGTACGCGTCATCGACGGGTCCGGCGGCCCGTCCTACCGGGCCGATGTCGCGCTGGCCGGCGGCCGGATCGCCGGGATCCGGCGGGAGAGGGACGGCGGTCCGCGCCCGTCCGCGGCGCGCGTGGTGGACGCGGACGGGCTGGCCCTCTCCCCCGGCTTCATCGATATGCACGCGCACAGCGACCTTGCGCTGCTCCACGACCCCGCCCACGAGGCCAAGGCCGCCCAGGGCGTCACCCTCGAAGTCATCGGCCAGGACGGCCTGTCGTACGCACCGGTCGACGACCGCACCCTCGCCGAGGTCCGCGACCAGATCAGCGGCTGGAACGGCGAGGGTTCCGGCATCGACTTCGCCTGGCGGACCGTCGGCGAGTACCTCGACCGCCTCGACCACGGCTTCGACGGCCAGGGCATCGCGGTCAACGCGGCCTACCTCGTCCCCCAGGGCACCGTCCGGATGCTCGCGGTCGGCTGGGAGGACCGCGCCGCCACCCCCGACGAGCTGGCACGGATGAAGCAGCTGGTCGCCGACGGACTGGAAGAGGGAGCGGTCGGCCTCTCCTCCGGCCTGACCTACACCCCCGGCATGTACGCCTCCGACGCCGAACTGACGGAACTGTGCCGGGTGGTGGCCCGCTACGACGGCTACTACTGCCCACACCACCGCTCCTACGGGGCGGGCGCCCTCCAGGCGTACGAGGAGATGATCGCCCTCACTCGCGAGGCCGGCTGCGCCCTCCATCTCGCCCACGCCACCATGAACTTCGGCGTCAACGAGGGCCGCGCACCCGAGCTGCTGTCCCTCCTGGACGCCGCCCTGGACGCCGGTGCGGACCTCACTCTCGACACCTACCCCTACACCTCCGGCTGTACGACGCTGGCCGCGCTGCTGCCCGGCTGGGCGAGCGAGGGCGGCCCCGACGCGACCCTGGCCCGCCTGAAGGACGACGCGACCGCGGCACGCATCCGGCACGTCATGGAGGTCGAGGGCGCCGACGGCTGCCACGGCGTCCCCATCGCCTGGGACACCGTCGAGATCTCCGGCGTCATCAACCCTTCGCTGGCCCGCCACATCGGCCGGACGCTCGCCCGGAGCGCCGCCGAACGCGGTGAGGAGCCCTGGATGACGGCCCGCCGGCTGCTGATCGACGACCGCCTGGGCCCGACCGTCCTCCAGCACGTCGGCCACGAGGAGAACGTGCGGCAGATCATGCGGCACCGCGTCCACACGGGCGGCAGCGACGGCATCCTCCAGGGCGCCAAGCCGCACCCCCGCGCCTACGGGACCTTCCCCCGGTACCTCGGCACCTACGTCCGCGAACTGGGCGTGCTCTCCCTGGAGGAGTGCATCGCCCATCTGACCTCCCGCCCGGCCGCCCGGCTACGGCTCCCCGACCGCGGCCTGATCCGCGAGGGCTACCGCGCCGACCTGGTCCTCTTCGACCCGCTCACGGTCGCGGCCGGCTCCACGTACGCGTCCCCCCGCACCCTCCCGTCCGGCATCCCACACGTCCTCGTCAACGGCCGCTTCGTGATCGAGGACGGCCGGCGGACGGACGCCCTGGCGGGCCGGGCGGTACGGCGGGGTCGCTAGGGCGCGTCTCCCCGGTCTTCGGGTGCCGGCGGGGGCACGGGGACCTGGGCGGCCTGCGGGACGTCGCGGGTCCGGTCCTGGAGGGCGGTCACGACCAGATCGCGCAGCCGGTGCTCGTTGTTGGTGAGCCGGGCCCCCAACGCGGCCGCCCGCTCCTCCCGTTCGGCGCTCTGCCGGATGGTGTAGAAGATCACCGGCCCGTCGTAGGCCCCGTCGTCCTTGAACCGTCCCACCATGTCGAAGCCCGCGGTGTGGTCCCGCCCCCGGCTGATGTCGGAGATCAGCAGGTCGGGCCTGCGGTCACGGACGGCACGGGCGGCGTCCCGGCTGGTGGCCTCGTGCCGTAGCTGGACCCCCAGCCCCTCCAGCACCTCACGTACCACCTGCTTGCGCTCCGGCTGGTCATCGACCCAGAGGACGTCGAACGTCGGCACGGCGTACGGGCCCGGCATCTGCGGGACGGCGCTCCGGCCCGGCTGTCCCGCCAACGGTTGCCCTCCCAGCGGCTGCCCTGCCAGCGGCGGCTGGGCCGGCTGCGGCTGGGCCGGCTGCGGCTGGGCCGGCTGCGGCTGCTGTCCCGGCCAGTACGCCGGCTGCTGGAGTGCCTGCCCCTGCTGTGCCGGCGGCCCCGTCCGCTGCCGGTCGGGCGGCGGCGCCCCGTAGCCGCCGTACGGCTCGCCCCACGGCCCGGCCAGCGGCGGTCCGAACCCCGTGGCGTAGCCGTCCGGGCGGGGCCCCTCCAGGTCCCGCCACGCCACGGTCCACTCCTGGGACATCCGGGTGGGCTCCCCGCCGGGGCCCCGCGGACCCTCGCGCAGCCGGCGCAGCAGCTCCTCCGCGTCCGGGCGGGCGGTCAGCTCGTCGACCAGCGAAGTGAACGCCGGATTGACCACCAAGTCGGGGAATTCGTTGGGGAGTTGACGCTCCAGCGCGGCCAGCGCCCGGCTGCCGCCGGAGGAGCCGAGCGGCTCCGGCAGCAGCAGGTCGTACGAGGCGAGGAAGGCACGTACCTCGCTCAGCTCCGGTGCGGTCGGCTCCCCGGCGGCGGAGGCCAGCAGGATCCGGCGCACCTCGCGATAGGTACGGAATTCGGCCACCACATCGCCGTCCACGGTGCCGGACGGCCCGGTCATCATCCGGTAGAAGTCGGGATAGAAGTACTGGAGCAGGAGGGTTCTGATCACCGCTCCGGGGCCGAAGTCCCGCCAGACCGGGTTGAGCGTGGCCTCCAGGACGAAGCCGTTGACCAGGCGCTTGATCCGGCGGGGATTGCGGTCCGAGCGCTGCGCCAGCAGGTCCACCAGGGCGTCGTCGAGCAGCGGTGCCACGCCCGCGGTCCGTGCGCACCAGCGGATGTAGTCCTTGACACCGTGGTTGTCGGCGGCCGGAATCCGGTAGCTGGTCTGGAAGATCTTCTCCATGAACGCCGAGCCGGCCGGAGACAGATCGCGCAGCAGGCCGTTCGGCCCGAGCGCGGACCGGTCGCAGCCGACCACGAAGGCCAGCCCCGGTACGTCCAGGTAGACCTTCACCGCCTCACAGACCGCGAGCACGGTCTCCTCGGAGCAGCGGTCCAGGTCGTCGATGAAGACCACCAGGAGGCGGCGTGGCCGGAACTCTGCGGTCTGGGACCACTCCTGCACCAGATCGCCGATCGCGCCGCGCATCTCGTTGCGGGCCTGGGAGTTGACGGAGAGGTTCTTCCACAGTTCGTCGACCAGGCCGGCCACGCCCAGCGGCCCGGCGGCGACGGTCGTCAGGGCGCGGGCGAACCGCAGCAGCGCACGCCGCTCGCTGACCCGCTGGAGTCCGCGGCGCAGCACCCGCCGATCGAAGCGCATCAGAACGGACTTGATCAGCCCTTCCAGCGCGTCGGCCCCGGTGGAGGTCCAGGCGTTGTACCAGACGGTGTGGACGTCGGAGGCCTGCGCCAGCTGCGCATCGACCAGCCGCATCAGGCTGCTCTTGCCCATGCCCCAGCCGGCGTCGACGGCGAGGGTGAAGGGGGTGGAGCCACGGGAGGCGTCCAGCAGGTCGGCCAGCTGCCGGGCGGCCCCGCCGGCGCCCAGCAGATCCGCGCCCGGCTCGGCGACCGGTTCGTCGTTGAGCAGCGCGAACGGGTGGTGCGACGGGTGCGCGCTCCCGGTCGCCTGCGGTGCGGCTGGGGGTAAAGGGGCCGAGGGGGACATGGGCCCGGATCCTAGGCCCTGGAGCGCACCGCGGTTGCGCGGCCCTCACCGTCCGTGAGGAAGCCCACACCATCCGCTCCCCCACGTGGGGAAAAACACCGGGCGGCCGCCGAAACACCGCCGTAAGGTTGCGGACATGCAGGTGATCCAGTCAACGAAGCTCGCCAACGTCTGCTACGAGATCCGTGGCCCGGTGCTCGAGGAGGCCATGCGGCTCGAGGCGGCAGGTCACCGCATCCTCAAGCTCAACACCGGCAACCCGGCGGCGTTCGGCTTCGAGTGCCCGCCCGAGATCCTGGAGGACATCCTCCGTACGGTCGGGACGGCACACGGCTACGGCGACGCCAAGGGCCTGCTCTCCGCCCGCCGCGCGGTGATGCAGCACTACCAGACCCAGGGCATCGAGCTCTCCGTCGAGGACATCTACCTCGGCAACGGCGTCTCCGAGCTGATCCAGATGTCGATGCAGGCGCTGCTGGACGACGGCGACGAGGTGCTGGTGCCGGCCCCGGACTACCCGCTGTGGACGGCGTCGGTCTCGCTGTCCGGCGGTACGGCCGTGCACTACCGCTGTGACGAGCAGGCGGACTGGATGCCGGACCTCGCCGACATCGAGCGCAAGGTCACCGACCGCACCAAGGCCATCGTCGTCATCAACCCCAACAACCCCACGGGTGCCGTATACGGCGACGAACTGCTGCGCGGCATCGCGGAGCTCGCCCGCCGCCACAACCTGATCGTCTGCGCCGACGAGATCTACGACAAGATCCTCTACGACGGCACCACCCACACCCCGTTCGCCTCGCTCGCCCCCGACCTGCTGACCCTGACCTTCAACGGGCTGTCCAAGGCGTACCGGGTGGCGGGCTACCGCAGCGGCTGGATGGCGGTCTGCGGACCGAAGGCGCACGCCTCCTCGTACATCGAGGGGCTGACGATCCTCGCCAATATGCGGCTGTGCGCCAATATGCCGGCCCAGCACGCGGTCGCCACCGCGCTCGGCGGCCGGCAGTCGATCAACGATCTGGTACTGCCCGGCGGCCGGCTGCTGGAGCAGCGCGATACGGCGTATGAGCTGCTGACCCAGATCCCCGGCGTCAGCTGCGTCAAGCCGAAGGGTGCGCTCTACGCCTTCCCGCGGCTGGACCCCAAGGTCTACAAGATCAAGGACGACCGGCAGATGGTGCTCGATCTGCTGCGCGCCGAGAAGATCATGATCGTGCACGGCACCGGCTTCAACTGGCCGGAGCCGGACCACTTCCGCCTGGTCACCCTGCCCAGCAAGGACGATCTGGCGGATGCGGTGACCCGGATCGGATCCTTCCTCGACGGTTACGGACAGTACTGATCCGAGGCGATTTCTGCGCGACTTCCGACCGACTTCTGTACGGATCTCAACTTTAGACAGTGTCCAAGCTAGGATGGTCCCCTGAACGTTGTCAGGAGGCCGTCCCATGTACGAACCGATCCGCACCAAGTCGGTCCACACCATGGCCGCCGCCCCGGAGATCCCGCACCGCTCCCGCGAGGAGGAGCTGGACATCCGGCTCGCCGGACAGCTGACCGCGCTGCTCACCGTCACCGACGAACTGCATGCGCTGGCCACCCGGGCCGATACGGAGGAGGCCCGGCAGCTGGACGGCGTCGCGCTGGCCGCCGCCGCCGACCGGATCGCCGAGCAGGTCGCGCGGCTGAGCGGCGGCCACTACCCGCTGCGCGCCGAGCCCACCGACGGCGGCGCCCCGTCCCGTACGGCGGCCCTCCAGCAGCGCGCCCGCACCCTCGCGGGGAACGCCCTGGCGGTTGCCACATCCCGCAACGACACCGAGGCGATGGCCCTGGCCACGGAGCGGATGCAGGCACATGCGGGCCCGGCGCACACGGGACCGGCGCACGCCGGGCCGGTCCGGGACCTGGCTTCGGCATAGGAACCCCATCGCCGCAGCTGCCGCGGCCTGATCCTGCGGAGACCGAAGCGACAGACACCCCTGCTCCACGTCACTCCACCGGCCCAGCCGCGGCGCCCGTGTTTCGCAGCACCGCCCGCTCACGCTCAGCTGCGCGCCACCGCCCGGGCCGCGTTCACCTTCGTACGGATCGCCGCCCAGGCCGAGGCCCCGCACCTTTCGGTACGGGGCCCGGCCGGTGCACGGTAGTGATCAGCCCAGCCGCTGGACCAGCGCGCGGTACTCGTCCCACAGCTCCTTCGGCGTGTGGTCACCGAAGGTGTTGAGGTGCTCGGGGATCAGCGCCGCCTCCTCGCGCCACACGTCCTTGTCGACCGTGAGCAGGAAGTCCAGTTCGGCATCGCCGAGGCCAAGGCCCTCGGTGTCCAGCGCGTCCCTCGTGGGCAGCACACCGATCGGGGTCTCGACGCCCTCGGCCTTGCCCTCCAGCCGCTCGACGATCCACTTGAGCACACGGCTGTTCTCGCCGAAGCCCGGCCACACGAAGCGGCCCGCGTCGTCCTTGCGGAACCAGTTGACGTAGTAGATCTTCGGCAGCTTGGACTGGTCCTTGTCGGCGCCGACCTTGACCCAGTGCCCCATGTAGTCGCCCATGTTGTAGCCGCAGAACGGCAGCATGGCGAACGGGTCGCGGCGCAGCTCGCCGACCTTGCCCTCGGCCGCGGCGGTCTTCTCGGACGCCACGTTCGCGCCGAGGAAGACACCGTGCTGCCAGCTCAGCGACTCGGTCACCAGCGGTACGGCGCTGGCGCGGCGGCCGCCGAAGAGGATCGCCGAGATCGGCACACCCTTGGGGTCCTCCCACTCGGGCGCGATGATCGGGCACTGGCCGGCCGGAACGGTGAAGCGGGCGTTGGGGTGGGCCGCCGGGGTCTCGGACTCCGGGGTCCAGTCGTTGCCCTTCCAGTCGGTCAGATGGGCGGGCTTCTCCTCCGTCATGCCCTCCCACCACACGTCGCCGTCGTCGGTCAGCGCGACATTGGTGAAGACGGAGTTGCCCCACATGGTCTTCATGGCATTGGCGTTGGTGTGCTCGCCGGTGCCGGGCGCGACGCCGAAGAAGCCGGCCTCGGGGTTGATCGCGTAGAGGCGGCCGTCCTCGCCGAAGCGCATCCAGGCGATGTCGTCGCCGATGGTCTCGACCGTCCAGCCGGAGATCGTGGGCTCCAGCATGGCGAGGTTGGTCTTGCCGCAGGCGGACGGGAAGGCGGCGGCCACGTACTTCGGCTCGCCCTGCGGCGGGGTCAGCTTGAGGATCAGCATGTGCTCGGCGAGCCAGCCCTCGTCACGCGCCATCACCGAGGCGATACGCAGGGCGTAGCACTTCTTGCCGAGCAGGGCGTTGCCGCCGTAGCCGGAGCCGTAGGACCAGATCTCGCGGTCCTCGGGGAAGTGCGAGATGTACTTGGTGGAGTTGCACGGCCACGGAACGTCGGCCTCCCCCTCGGCCAGCGGGGCGCCGAGGGTGTGCACGGCCTTGACGAAGAAGCCGTTCTCGCCCAGTTCGTCGAGCACCGGCTGCCCCATGCGCGTCATGGTGCGCATCGAGACCGCGACATAGGCGGAGTCGGTGATCTCCACGCCGATGGCGGAGAGCGGGGAGCCGAGCGGGCCCATGCAGAACGGGACGACGTACATCGTCCGGCCCTTCATCGCGCCGCGGAAGATGCCCTGTGCACCGACGAAGATCTCCCGCATCTCGGCGGGCGCCTTCCAGTGGTTCGTGGGGCCGGCGTCCTCCTCCTTCTCGGAGCAGATGAAGGTGCGGTCCTCGACGCGGGCCACGTCCGAGGGGTCGGAGGCGGCGTAGTACGAGTTGGGGCGCTTGATCGGGTCGAGCTTCTTGAACGTGCCCTTTTCGACGAGCTCCTGGCACAGGCGCTCGTACTCCGCCTCCGAGCCGTCACACCAGACGACCCGGTCGGGCTCGGTGATCGCTGCGATCTCGTCGACCCAGGCGATGAGGTCCTTGTGCCGGGTCGGGATGGGGGAGGGAGCCGCGTTGTCGCGCGCCACGATCGCTCCTAGATGAGGGTATGGACGAATTATTGCCCGTTTTGCCGGGAAAATCCGCATCTTTTGGTTGTCTGCCCCTTGGGGGCTGCGACCCGGATGCTTCGTGACCGCTCATCCGGTGCCGACCGCACTCATTTGATCATCCGACCCCGATAGAGTTCTGTCCAGAGGGCGACTTGGTGACCGTCACCACTTCGGGACGAACCCGTAACTTACGGTTGCGTAGGTAGCATTGCGCCATGACTTCCGCGCCTGACGCCGCCGAGAGCACGCCCCCCTCCGCGCCGCCCGCGACCGCGGCGGTCACCGCCGCCACCGCGCCACTCAAACCCAAACTGCGCGGCTGGCTGCACGCGGGAATGTTCCCCGCCGCCCTGCTGTCCGGCGTCCTCCTCACCGCCCTCGCCGACAGCCCCCGCGGCCGCCTGGCCTGCGCCATCTACACGCTGACCGCCTGCCTGCTGTTCGGCGTCAGCGCCCTGTACCACCGCGGCAATTGGAGCCCCCGCATCGACGGCGTCCTGCGCCGCCTCGACCACGCCAACATCTTCCTGATCATCGCGGGCACCTACACCCCCTTGACCATGCTGCTGGTGCCCGGCTCCCGCGGCCAGGCGCTGCTCTGGGCGGTCTGGGCGGCCGCCCTGGCCGGTATCGCCTTCCGCGTCTTCTGGGTCGGCGCGCCCCGCTGGCTCTACACCCCCTGCTACATCGCCATGGGCTGGGCCGCCGTCTTCTTCCTCCCCGACTTCCTGCGCACCGGCGGCGTCGCCGTCCTCGTCCTGGTCGTCCTCGGCGGCCTCCTCTACAGCGCCGGCGGCATCATCTACGGCATCAAGCGCCCCAACCCCTCCCCCCGCTGGTTCGGCTTCCATGAGGTCTTCCACTCCCTCACCCTCGCCGCCTTCGTCGTCCACTACGTAGGCATCTCCCTGGTCGCCTATACACACGCCTGACCCGCCCCCCACCCCCGCACCACCCGGCCGCGACCACCCGAGTCGCGGCCTTTTGCCCACCTCAACCACTCACTGTGCGCAATCACTTCACCACAGAGCGTGCCATACGCCACTGACAGCCACTGCGGCCGCGACCGAGACCCTCGACGTCAATTGACAGTCACAATCTTTTGAGAGTTACTGTCATTTGATTCATGCAGTCAGTTCCTCCCGACTCTCCGAGGTGTGCCGTGACGTCGCGGTCCGAAGAACCCCAGCCCTCCCGGCCCTTAGTTCAGCCCGTGCGGTCCACGCACGGGCGTCCGGGCGTGCCCGCCGCGCCCCACCCCCGCCGCTGGTGGGCGCTGGGCGCCCTCGTCGCCGCGATGCTCGTGCTGGGCTTCGACACGACGATCCTCAACGTCGCGCTGCCGACGATGGCAACCCAACTGGACGCCGGCACCGGACAGCAGCAGTGGATCGCTGACGCCTACCTCGTGGTGTTCGCCGCCCTGATGCTTCCGGCCGGCCTGTGGGGCGACCGGTTCGGCCGCCGCCGGATGCTCATCGCCGGACTCGGGATCTTCCTCGGCGGCTCGCTGCTCGGCACCCTCGCCGGCAGCGCCGAGGCAGTCATCGCGGCACGGGCGGTGATGGGGATCGGCGCGGCGCTGATCATGCCGCTGGCGATGTCCGTACTGCCTTCGCTCTTCGGGCCGGACGAACGGTCCAAGGCCGTCGGCGCGATCTCCGCGGCCTCGGCGCTCGGGCTGCCGCTCGGCCCACTGGTCGGCGGCTGGCTGCTGGACCACTTCTGGTGGGGCGCGGTCTTCTTCGTCAACGTCCCCCTGGTGGCGATCGGGGTCGCGGCCTGCGCCTTCCTGCTCCCCGAGACCAGCGACCCCGGCTCCCCGAAGGTGGATGCGCTCTCCACCGTGCTCACCGCCACCGGGCTCGGCGCCCTGGTGTTCGGCATCATCGAGGCTCCGGCACGCGGCTGGGGCGACCCGCTCGTGCTGACCGCGTCGGCAGGCTCCGCCGCCCTGCTCGCCGGCCTGGTGCTGCGCGGCCGTCGTCTGGACCGGCCGGTGCTCGATCTGCGGCTGCTGCGCAGTCCAGCGTTCCTCTGGAACACCGTCGCGGCCTCGCTCGGCACGCTGGTGCTGTCCGGGCTGATGTTCCTCCTCCCCCCGTACCTCCAGGCCGTCCTGGGACATGACGCATTCGGCACCGGGCTGCGGATGCTGCCGTTGATGGCGGGCCTGATGGTGGCGGCGAAGGGCAGCGGTGTGCTCGCCGCGCGGACCGGTCCGCGGCCCGTCGTCGCCGACGGCCTGCTCGTCCTGGCCGGTGCCGCCTTCCTCGGCTCCACCACGAGCGTGCACGACGGCTATGGCGCCACCGCCCTGTGGCTGTCCCTCGCGGGGGTCGGCTTCGGATTCACCATGGTCCCCGCCATGGATGCCGCGCTGGGCGCCCTGCCCACCGAACGGGCCGGCAGCGGGTCCGGACTGCTCATGACCGCGCGGCAGTTCGGCGGTTCGCTGGGGGTGGCGCTGCTCGGCAGCCTGCTGGCCGGGGCCTACCGCGACCGGGTCGGCACCGCCGGGCTGCCCGCGCGGGCAGCCGATGTGGCCGGGGACTCGGTGGTGGCCGCCCATAGGGTGGCCGAGCGGATCGGCGCGCCCCAACTGGCCGCCTCCGCGGACCGCGCCTATCTGCACGGCATGGGGCTGGTCCTGCTGGTGTGCGGAATCGCGGCCGTGGTGGCGGCGTTGCTGACGACCGCGTTTCTGCCCGATCCGCGTACGGCAGGCCGGCGGCGTCCCGCGGGGCGCCGCGGGGATACGGATGCGGCCGTGGCCCCTGGAACGTCCGATGCCTGACAATGCTGCCCATGGTCTCCGCACGTACCTCTCCCCGCACGCCGCCCGGGACGCCGAAGACCGGGCTACGTGAGCGGAAGAAGATCCAGACCCGGCAGGCGATCCGGCGGGCCGCCTACCGGCTGTTCGAGGAGCAGGGGTACGACGCGACCCCCGTCGACCAAATCGCCGAGGCCGCCGAGGTCTCGCCGAGCACGGTCTTCCGCTACTTCCCCACCAAGGAAGACATCGTGCTCACCGATGAGTACGACGCCGTGCTGGAGGCCGGGATCCGGGCCCGTCCTGCGGACGAGCCGATGGCCGAGTCGATGCGGCAGGTCACCGTCGAGGCGCTGCGCCGGCTCCCCGCGGAGGAACGTGCCGAACTCGTCCAGCGCATCCGGCTGATCCGTGAGGTGCCCGCGATCCGGGGCCGTACGGCGGAGAACACCGCACGGGACGCCGCGATGATCAGCGCGGTGCTGGCCGAACGCTCCGGACGCCCGGCCGACGACCTGGAGTTGCGGGTCATCAGCGCGGCGATCCTGGCCGCCCTCCAGGAGGCGATGCTGCGGTGGGTCGCGGAGGACCGGCCGGCCCACCTGGAGGGGCTGATCGAGCTGATCAACCGGACGATGGATGTGCTGGCGCGGGGGCTCACGCTCTGAGCGCGGGGGGGGCTTCGGGGAGCGGCGGTCCGGGGGCCGGGTTTCCGGTGCCGCGCCCGGCGCCCCCGGCCTTGCGCTGGGGCCGGCCGCCCCTCTCCCTTCCCGCCGACCCGTTCAGCGTGCGCCCGGCCCGCCCGGCTCCTGTGGCGCTCCGCCCGGTGCGCCCTCACACCCCGCCAGTACGCTCTCGATTTCCGCTGCCCCGTGCAGCAACGCCTCGTCCGCGCCGAAGTTGCCGATGAGTTGGAGCCCCAGCGGCAGCCCGTTGGCGGCCCGGCCGGCGGGCAGACTGAGGGACGGCAGGCCGGCGTTGCTCCAGGGGAGGCACATGATCGAGCTGCCGGTGGTGGTGAGGTCGGCGGGCGCGGGGCCGGTGGCCGACGGGGCGATCCACAGGTCGATGCCTGCCGCGGCCCCTTCCGCCGCGAGCCGTGCCCGGAACGCGGTGCGGCGCTCCCGGGCCGCTTCATAGGCGCCGTCCCCGATCGGCTGCCCCTGGCGGATGGCCGCCCTGGTCTCCTCCCGGTAGCGCGCGCCGAAGCGGGCGAACAAGTCGGCGTGCGCGCGGGCGACCTCGTAACGGTTCATCGTGAAGAGCTGGTCGACGATCTGCTCGAAGTCGTCCATCAGGGGGACTTCACACACCACGTACCCGGCGGCCCGCAGCAGCTCCTGCTGTTCCCCGAAGGCGCGCAGGGCCTCGTCGCCAGCACACTCCAGGTAGGGGCCGGCGGGTATGCCCAGTACGGGACGTCGCGCCGTGCGCCCGCCCGGCCGCTGCTGCCATCCGTCGAGCAGCACCGATGCCGCGAGGGCGACCCCTGCCACGTCGGTGGCGTAGCACCCCAGGGTGTCGAAGCCGGACGCGTTGGGGATGACCCCGTCGACCGGTATCCGCCCGTAGGTGGGCTTGAATCCGACGACGCCGCAGTACGCGGCGGGGCGGATCATCGAGCCGACGGTCTGCGTCCCGATGGCCAGCGGCACCATGCCCCCAGCCACCGCGGCCGCCGAGCCACTGCTCGACCCACCAGGCGTATGGGACAGATGGTGCGGATTGCGGGTCGGGCCGGGCGCCGTGACCGCGAACTCCGCCGTCACGGTCTTGCCCGCGATCAGCGCGCCGGCCGCGCACAGCCGGTCGACGACGGTGGCCTGCGCACCGGCCAGCACCTCGGGCGGCAGCGCGGAACCCGCCCGGGTGGGCAGCCCGTTGACATGCACGATGTCCTTGATGCCTACGGGTATCCCGAAGAGGGCGGGCCGGGCCGCCGGGTCCGGTGGGCCGCCCGCCGCCCGCTGCCGCGCCGCCTGAAGGAGCCGGTCGCGGCGCCCGGCCTCGGGCACGAAGGCCCGCACCTGCGGATCGACGGCGTCGATGCGGTCGCAGGTGCGCTGTGCCGCGGCGACGGGGTCGTCCGTGCCGGCCCGTAACGCCGCGGCCTCCTGGACAAGGGATCGATGCCCGAGCAAGGTCGTCACGCCTGAACGCTACAACCGGCCACTGACAGCGGGCCGTTGCTTCCCCCGCCACGGCGCCCCCTTACTCAGCCCGGGGGCCTTCGCAGGCCGGGCCTCTCTCGGGAGGCCCGGCCGCGTACCTCACCCCCGGAGCCGTTCCGTCAGCTCCTCCGCGTCCGTCGTGGGCCGTTCGCAGGTGAAGTGGCGGCAGACGTAGGCGGCGGGTTTGCCGTCGACCAGGGGGCGGTCCTTGAGGAGCGGCACCTCGCCGGTGTCGTCGGACCCGGGGGCGCCCAGTGCGACCACCGCTCCCGGGGCGGTGCCCAGCAGCGCGGCGCGGTGCAGCGCCGCGGTGGCCGGATCGTCCTGCGGGCCGACGACCGCGATCTCGCGCGGGCCGTCCAGGGCGGCCTCGGCGACCGCGAGGCCCCAGCCGATGAAGCGCGGGGCCCGGCCGCCGAGGGCGGTGACGATGCCCAGGGCCCGCTCCGCGGCGTCCCGGTGCAGCGCGCTGCCGGTCAGCGCCGCGTACGACAGGAGAGCGCCGGCCGCGGCGGTCCAGCCGGAGGGCGTGGCGCTGTCGGTCGGGTCCTGGGGGCGGCGGATCAGCGCCTCGGCGTCGGCGGCGGTGTCGTAGAGCGCGCCGTCCTCGGTGGTGAACTGGACCAGCACGGTGTCCAGGAAGAAGCCCGCGAACTCGGTCCAGACGCCCTCCCCGGTCACCGAGGCCAGCGTGAGGAAGCCCTCGGCGACATCGGCGTAGTCCTCCAGGACACCGGAGTTGGCGCCCGGGGCGCCGTCGCGGGAGGTGCGGTGCAGCCTGGCCTGCCAGTCCATGTGGACGCGGACCAGCAGGTCGGCGGCGTCGGTGGCGGCCTGGATCAGGTCCGGGCGGTCGAAGTAGGCGCCGGTCTCGGCGAGCGCGGCGATGGCGAGCCCGTTCCAGGAGGCGACGACCTTGTCGTCGCGGCCGGGGCGCGGCCGCTTCGCGCGCGCCGCCAGCAGCCGCTCCTTGACGGACCCCACCCGCTCGGCGTCAGCCAGGCCTTCGGTGTCCGGGAGCTGGAGCACCGAGGCGCCCTCCTCGAAGGTGCCCTCCTCCGTGACGCCGAAGTAGGTGGCGGCGAACTCCGCGTCCTTCTCCCCCAGTACGGTGCGCAGCTGCTCCGGCGTCCATACGTAGTACGCGCCCTCGACGTGCTTCCCGGAACCGTCGTCGCTGTCCGCGTCCAGTGCGGAGGCGAAGCCGCCCTGGTCGGTGCGGAGTTCGCGGACCATGAAGTCGGCGGTCTCGACGGCGATCCGGCGGGCCAGGTCGGACCCGGTGGACCGCCACAGGTGGGCGTAGGTCCGGCACAGCAGGGCGTTGTCGTAGAGCATCTTCTCGAAGTGCGGCACCGTCCACGTGGCGTCCACCGCATAGCGCGCGAAACCGCCGCCGAGCTGGTCGTAGATGCCGCCGCGGGCCATCGCCGCGCAGGTCGCCTGCACCATCTCCAGGGCCCCGGCGGAGCCGGTACGGGCGTGGTGGCGGAGCAGGAACTCCAGCACCATGGACGGCGGGAACTTGGGCGCGCCACCGAAGCCGCCGTGCACCGCGTCGAATTCGCGGGTCAGCCCCATCAGGGCGGTGTGCAGCTCCTCGGGGCGCGGCGGCCGGCGGTCCGCGGGCAGCGACTCGGTCAGCGAGCGTCCGGCCAGGTCGGCGACGATCCGTCCTGCGACCTCGCCGACCTCGTCACGGCGGTCGGCCCAGGCACTGCGCACCCCCTCCAGGACCTGCCGGAAGGACGGCATGCCGTGGCGGGACTCGGGCGGGAAGTACGTGCCGAAGTAGAACGGCTCGGCGTCGGGGGTGAGGAAGACGGTCATGGGCCAGCCACCCTGGCCGGTGGCGGCCTGCACGGCCTCCATGTACACCGCGTCGACGTCCGGGCGCTCCTCGCGGTCGACCTTGACCGAGACGAAGTGGTCGTTGAGCAGCGCGGCGGTGGCCGGGTCCTCGAAGCTCTCGTGGGCCATCACATGGCACCAGTGGCACGCAGAGTAGCCGACTGATAGCAGAACGGGTACATCGCGCCGCCGCGCTTCCTCGAAAGCCTCCGGCGTCCAAGGCCACCAGTCGACCGGATTGTCAGCGTGCTGAAGCAGATACGGCGAGGTCACACCAGCCAACCGGTTCATACGACCCAGCCTCTCACAATGCCCAACCCTGCCCTGGAGGCCGCACGGGCTCTGCCTCGCTTTACCTGACGCTGAGCAGCACCCCGCGCCGGCCGCCTCGCTGAACGCCTCGGGCGCCCAGGTCGATCCGAGGCAGGAAGATTCCGGGGGAGGGGAAGAGATCGATGACGGATTCCCTGCTGGTCAACGGCACAGAGGGAGCCTTCGGGGCGGGCTTCCTATCCGATCGAAGGACGACGGGTGCGGGTTTCCGACCTGGTCGACGCCGGGCTATTGGCCGCGGGGACACAGCTCACCTTCCGGCATAAGCGAGCGGGGAAGCGCATCTCGCCCAGGTGACCGCGGACGGCAGGATCGAGGCGAGCGAGGGTCGACAATTCAAGTCCCCCTCTGCGGCAGCCGCCGCGGCCTCGGGACGAGGGCCCTTCGACGGTTGGACCGCCTGGGCACTGGACGACGGACCCTGCTGGACGTTGCGGCCGACATTGCTGGACACGGCGGCGAGGCAGCAGGCTGTCAGGGCGCCACTCCGCGGACTCTTGGCCGACGAATCACCTCAGCCCAAGCCAACCCGCAGCAGCGCAGGAGTGAATCAGGACGGCATTCGATATCTGCGGTCGAGCGAGGACGTCCTCAGGCTTCCGAAGCGCGAAACGTGAGCCCAGTAATGTCATATTCTGCAAAATCTTTCGCGCACACCGAAATGCCGTTGCTGCCCGTCATGTCGACACCGCAGAAGTACCTGGGCCCGGGAGCCCGAAGATACAACAGGTCGATATCGCGAAGAGCATCCTCTGTGCGACACAGGATGGATTCCTCGGACCCGTTGTACATGATCAATGCATGCGGATGTGAGCCCATTGGAGTCTCCAGGCATTCCTGCATGAACTTGACGTCGGGTGATTGCGGAATTTCCACCTTGATGTGCCCGATCGCCCCCCAACGGATCCCGCTCGAACCCCAAGGGAGCGCATTCAGATACTCGTTCAGGATTCCTGAGTACTGACTTCCCAAGACTTCACCGTCATGCTCCCCCAACCACTCTTTGATGTGCTGATGCTCTACGTAAGCCATGGGCTCAACCTTTGTTTACGCCTGCGGGAAATGTCGAAATATGTCCCTGTAAGTCTGCAGATCACCTCCGTTGATCACATTCGCCCCGTAGGTCCAGGAGTCACTTCTCTTGGCACCCTCCTTTACCCACCAGTTTACATGGAATGCCTTTTCCGGATTATCCGGGTCATAGTCGATCCTCCATCCGCGCGACCCGTCAGGACTTTGCATTCCCGTAACCGCACCCCTTTCGGGGCCGATTTCTTGGACGAATGGAATTGCGTCGTCTCCCAGCCCGGCGCGCTGCCGAGCATCGGCCCTTGCTTGGTGGAAGTCATCGAAATAGTTGAACTCCTCTTTGGGCTTCCCTTCATCTTCTTCGTCTTTGGCCTTCTTTTTCTTCTTCTTGCATGGTGCGAGGCCGAGTGGGTCGGTCCAGGTGAACGGATTGCGGACGTATGTAGAAGGATTCGGCGCCGGGGTGAGACCGAGCGGGTCCGGGGTGAGGTAGCGGGCCGTCTCTGGGTCGTACTGACGAAAGTAGTTGTAGTGCAGCCCTGTCTCGGGGTCGTAGTACTGGCCCGGAAAGCGCAGCGGCGTGTACGCAGTGCTGCCGGATGCCCAAGTGGTGCTACCCCATAGGGTCTGGCGGCTCCGCCAGGCGATATCGCCCCGCTCGTCGACGAGTTCGGTGGGTGTGCCGACGAGATCGGTGACGATGGCGAAGAAGCGCTGATCTGTCTCGTGTTGCGGGGTGTGGATTGTGGTGCGGCGTTCGTGTTGGGTCAGGGGTTTATAACCCTGATGGTCCCAGGTGAGGGTTGTTTGCATGGGGTTGCCGTGGACGAGGGTGGTCTGCTCGCACAGGGTGGTGCCGTCCCAGGTGAAGTCCACCTGTTCGGCGATGCTCCGGCCGTCCGGGGTGAGACGTAGCTTGGCAGTGCGGCGGCCCAGCGGATCGTAGGCATAGCGCCAGGTGGTGCCATCTGGGGTGGTGCAGGCGATCAGGCGATCTTCGGCGTCCCAGGTATAGCGCCAGGTGTCCGGTTTGCGGGAGGGCCGGGTCTTTTGGCGCAGGGTGATGCGGCCAGCGGCGTCGTGTTCGTAGCGGATTCTGCCGGCGCGGTTGATGCGGGTGCCGGTGTACGTGCGCTCGCCCCGGGCTTCGGGGGCGGGGTGGCGGTCGGGCCAGGTGGCGTGGCTCTGGTTTCCGGCCGTGTCGTAGGCGTAGGTCTCGGTCCAGTTGAGGGCGGAGACGGTGGTGACCCGGCCGACGGCGTCGAGTTCGAAGTTGCGGGTGCCGTTGAGGTGATCGTCGATGTGGGTGAGGTAGCCGTCCGCGCGGTAGGTGAAGGCGCGACGCTGGACTGTTTCCGCAGCTGAGGTGACGTGCTGGCCTGTGAGGCGGCCGAGGGAGTCGAATTGGTTCGTGAAGGTTAGGTCGCCGAGGGTGCGGGAGATTTCCTGGCCGAGTGCGTCGTGTGCGAAGGCCAGGATGTGACCAGACACGTCAAGCGCGGTGCGGCTCCCAGCTGCGTTGTAGGTCCAGGTGCTAACCGCGCCAGTGGGAGTGGTGCGGGATATACGACGGCCCAGCGTGTCGTAGGTGTAAGTGGTGGTGCGGCCGTTCACCGTCTCGTTGATGACCCGTCCGAACTCGTCGCGTATGTAGACGATGTCACTGTCAGAGGCGGTGATCCGGGTCAACTGCCCAGTAGCATCGTAGGTGAAGGTGGTGAGCTCACCGTCGACATCCTTGGAGGTTGTGCGGCCCCTCGCGTCGTGCTGGAAGCGGATGGTCTGGCCCAGAGCGGTGGTGCGGGAGGTCATCCGCCCGGCCGCGTCGTGGGTGTACGACTGGGTGCGGTTGTCGAAGTCGGTCTCGGAGATCAGGCGCCCGGCCAGGTCGTACTCGTAGCGCCAGGTCAGACCCTGTGGGTTGGTGACCTTCATGAGCTTGAGTTCGGTGTCGTGCACGAACTCGTGGCGTGCGCCGTCCGGGTCGGTGCGCGCCTTGAGCTGGTCGAAGTGGCCGTATTCGAAGGTGGTGACCTGGCCCAGGGGATCGGTATGGGTGGTGCGGTTGCCCTCGCCGTCGTAGGTCCAGGACTCCTGGGTGCCATCGGGGTTCAGGCGGGTATCGAGGTGCCCTTCGGGGGTCCATGTGTAGTGGGTGGTGTTGCCAAGAGGATCGGTCACGGATGCGGTGTGGCCGAACCGGTTCCGGCGGAAATGCGTGGCGGCGCCCAGAGGGTCGGTGATCGTAAGTGGCAGACCGGCCTCGTCGCACTCGATACGGGTGGTGTTCCCCAGCGGGTCGGTGACCGAGGCGAGGTGTCCGCGTCCGTCTCGGGTGAAGCGGGTGGTTCGGCCGGCAAGGTCCGTGATGGAGGTGCGGTTCCCGTTGGCGTCGTACTCCTGACGGAAGGTTCGGCCATCCTGGCCGGTGACCTCCGCTGGTAGCCCCAGGTCGTTGTAGGTGGCGGTGCTGGTGGAACCGTCCGGGTGGACAAGGGAGACGAGGCGTCCGTCCTCGTCGTAGAAGAGTTGTGTGGTGTTGCCGAGGGGGTCGGTGATCTGTAGCGGCCGGTCGTGCGCGTCGTAGGTGGTGCGAGTGGTGTTCCCGAGCGGGTCGGTGGTCGCGATGACCTGGAGGCAGTCGTTGATGAGGTAGCGGGTGGTGGCGCCCTCACCGTTGATGTGTGTGGTGACGCGGTGGCCGGTCTCCGGATCGGGCTCACCGTAGGTGAACCGGTTCTCCAGGTGCCACTCGGCGCCGCACTGGGTGACGCAGCGGTGGCGGTCGTCGTAGGTGTATTCGTAGCGGGAGTCGTTGGAGTCGACCCAGGCGGTCATGCGGTGGTCGGTGTCGTACTCGAACCGCGTTACCGCGCCGGTGGAGTTGGTGACGGTGATGAGGTTGCCGGCCTGGTCGTGTCCGTAGGAGCGGATCAGCTGGTCCGAGCCGTCGGCGGCGGCGCCCGCCAGGTGCAGGGCGGTGAGGCGGCCGTTCTCGTCGCAGGTGAGCTTGAGTTCGTAGCCGGCGCTGTGGCGGACGGCGTACGGGATGCCGGTCTCGTCGGCGTAGTCGAAGGTGATCCGGTGGCCGTTGCGGTCCGTGATCTCGTCGGGCAGGGCGATGCCGGGGGCGTGCGGGGCGTCGCTGAAGTAGCGGGTCTGACCGGTGTCGGGGTCGTGGATGGCCCAGTCGCCTTGGGAGGTGCGCATCAGGGGCCAGCGCGGGCCTTGCTTGGGCCGTACCCGTTCGCCGGTCTGGGGTATCGGGTAGCGCAGCAGCATCCCGGACTCGGTGACGAAGATGACCTCTTCGGTGTCGATCTCCAGGCGCTGGTCGATGGTGGAGGACCAGGACGGGCCGATGTGCCGCCCGATGCGGGTGGACGACTCGAACCTGCGGGTGAAGGCCAGTGGCAAGGCGCCTGGCAGGGCGATATCGGTCTGTGGCAGGAACACCTTGCCGGTGGCGAGGTCGACCGGGTCAGTGCCGTCCGTGCACTTGCCCTCGTCCTTGCGGGTCTTGTCGTTCGCGTGGTCGGCGTCGGCCTGTTTGGCCGCCTCACTCTTCGAGGGCCCCTTGGAATGGGGACTCTTCGAGTTCGGTGACTTGCCACCGTCGCTGCCGCCCGGGACTGAGCCACCGCCGCCCGGACGCTTGGGATCGCCCTTCCCCTCCTTGCCGAGGCCCTTGAAGCGGTCGGCCAGGCTCTTGTCGTTCTCGTGATGGTTCTTGGCCATCTGTTTGATGCCGCGGGTCATGTTGTCGTCGAGGTGTTTGGCGGTCTTCTTGACCGCGTCCTCGATGCCTTCGATGACTTTGTCGAGCATCGTGTTCGCCGCGTCGGCGATGAAGTCCTTGCCGCGGGTGCGGCCGTGGTGGCTCTTGGCGCGGCCGATCTTGCCGCCGGCCTTGTTGCGGAAGGTGCCGCCCGCGCTCTCCAGGCTGGTGACGGCCTTGTCGTGTTCGTCCTTGTCGAAGCTGAAGCCGCCACCACCACCGCCACCGGAGCTGCTGCCGCCTCCGCCGAGCCCGCCCCCGCCTCCGCGGCGGCCGCCGGCGCTGAGGAGTTCCATGGGGTTGTCTGCGGCGGATTTGGCGGAGTCCTTGGCGTCGTTGACGCCCTGGTTGAAGCCGTCTTTGCCCGCCTTGGCGGTCTGGCCCAGGTCGACGCCGTCCTTGACGCCGAGGGCGTTGGCGCCGAGCTGGACGACCAGGTCGCCGACCATTGAGGCCAGGGCTTCCTCTACGGGGGTGAGCGCGATGCTGATGACCTGCTCGGCGACCTGCTGGCAGACCTCCTTGAACAGGCGCTTGACGATCATGCGGGTGGCTTGGGTCGCGGCCAGCGCGCCGATCTCGGAGAGGCCCAGGGTGAAGGGGGCCGCGGCCTGGGCTGCGATGACCTCGGCGGCGAGGATGCCTAGTTGAACGAGGGCGGCGATCTTGGCGCCCTCGATGAGGACCGCAACACCGTCCATCGCGGTGCCTGCCATGCGGCCACAGTCGGCTAGGCCCTTGAGATGCTGGCCGTTGATCTTCCCCCAGTGCGCATTGAGCGCCTCAATGGCCAATGAGCCGCCCGCTGAACCGACCAGGCTCTGGATGGCGGTGTGCGCCTCGTTCGCGCCTTCGTCGATGTCGTCGGCGAACTCCCGCATGGCGTTGGCCATTTCGCGGTAGTCGTCCTCGTCGACGTTCGGCCAGGACACACCGATCAGGTCGAGCAGTTCATCCGCCCAGCCCGGCAGCACAACCCCCATGCGGAACGATCCCCCCGTAAAACCTTTGCCAGATGATCAGACTATTTCAGCTGGGCGAACGGTTCCCCAAGTGCCCTATGAGTCACATGTGATGACGCCGCACCTGGCAAGGACACCACGGGCCGGCCACAGGCCAGCCGCACCCGGGACACAGGGCAAGGGCAACGAGTGCCCTCGGAGCGCCACCCTCCTAAGCCGGTAGGCGATCTTGGACCCAGGCGCCTGCATCTCGCCCAAGCTGCTCACTGAAAGCATCCACACCGGTACACCTTGAAAACTACCCAGCTCAGAGCTACCTGGTTGTTTTCATCTACTGACACCAGTGGCAGGAGCTGTAGCCGACGCTGAGCAGCACCGGCACACCGCGCCGCCGGGCCTCCTCGAACGCGTCGGAGGACCAGGGCCACCAGTCGACGGGGTTGTCGGCGTGCTGGAGCAGATACGGGGAAGTCTCATGAGCCAGGCGGTTCGGCATGTCTCCATCCTCTCCCAATGTGCCGCGGCAGTGCGGGAGCGCAGGGAGTTATCCACAGGCCTGCCGGAATCCGTGCGGACGCGGAACACTGTGCGTACGGCGAAGATCACCGCCGGAGACTGCTGGAACTGCTGGAACTGCTGGAGGGGGACGGCATGCCGGGCTCACTGACTGTGCTGCGCGACGGCCACCGTGCGGAAGCGGAAGCGCTGTTGACCAGAACCGTCGAGGAAGAGGTGCGGCGCTCGGGAGGGCGGCTCGACGGGGAGACGCTGATCGGCAGGGCCCGGTCGGCGCTGGAGGAGCTGGCGGGCAGCGCCGCCGAGGAGTACTCCGCCTATGTCCGGGCGCTGGACGAGGCGGCCGCCGGCCGGCCGGCCCTGGCAGAGCGGCTGTCCCGTAAGGAACTGGGGACTCCCGTGGTGGCGACTGCCGCGGCGGCGGTGGCGGCGTTCGGCACCGACCTCGCGTACGGCACGGGCACCGGCGCGGCGCTGGGGGTGGGCGCGGCCACGGTGGTGGCGGGCGCGGCGGCCACGGTCCTCAAGCTCACCGCGGGCCACTGGCCGGCCGCGCATCGTGAGGCGGGCAGGCGCGGTCAGCCCGGCGGAGCGGAGCAGCTGCGGCTTCAGTGGCTGACGGCGCTGGAGGTGCGCGGCATCCGGCCGTTCCTCGACCAGCAGCGGATGCTGACGGCGGCGGCCCGCGGCAGCGGCCCGGCGGCCACGTCCACCACGTCGAAGACCACCCGGGGGCCGCAGCTGCGCGGTGCGGACCGGAGCGCGGCGGCCCGGCAGCGGTCGGTACTGGAACATTCCTTCTCCCAACTGCCGCAGCCGGACGGCCCGTTCGCCGGCCGGCGGGCGGAGCTGACGCAGATCGCGCAGTGGGTGCACGCGGCCCGCGCGAGCACGGAGACCAGGCCGACGGTGGTGGTGCTGCACGGCGAGCCCGGCTCGGGGCGTACGGCCCTGGCGGTGCGGGCCACACACGAGCTGCGCGACCAGTTCCGCGGCGCCTGTGTGGTGGATCTGCACGGGGACACCCCCGGTGAGGTGCCGCTGCCGACCCGGGACGCGCTGCTGCATCTGCTCAACCGCCTGGGCGCACCGCGCGAGCAGCTGCTCTTCCGCGAGCGTCCCTCCCAGGAGCAGCACGTCAAGCGGCTCGTCGAGCTGTACCACCAGCACCTGACCGGACTGCCGGTGACGGTGCTGCTGGATGACGCCTCCGATCCGGAGCAGGTGCGGACCCTGGTGCCGGAGCGGTCCGACAGCCTGGTGCTGGTCACCTCCCGGGCGCCGCTGGACCTGCCCGCCGACCTGGAGGCATGGGTGCACCAGCTGCCCGTGGGCCCGCTCGACGCGGCGGGCACCGAAGAGCTGCTGCGTGCCGCCGCCGGCCCCGACGACGAGGCGTCGGACCAGACCGGGCCGTACGACGCCCGGGCGATCGAGGAGATCTCCGGGCTGTGTGCCGGACTGCCGCTGGCGCTGCGGGTGGCCGGGTCCTCGCTCGGCGCGCGCACCCCTGCCGCGCTGGCCGGGGATCTGGCGGCCGAGGGCTCGCTCGGACCGGTCGAGCGTGCGCTCGCGCTGCGCTACGCCGACCAGCCGGAGGCGGCCCGGCGGCTGCTGCGCCGGCTGGCGCTGGTGGGCCGGGCCAGCCTGGGGGCGGCGGCCGCGGCGGCCCTGCTGGGCGTCGGGAACGCGGAGGCGGAGCGGCAGCTGGCGGCGCTGGCCCGGGCCGGGCTGATCGAGCATGTGCGCGGCGAGCGCTATCGCATGCATGCGGTGGTGCACCGCTTTGCGCACGCCCGGCTGGAGGACGAGGAGGGCGCCGACGAGCGTGGCGCGGCCCAGGAGCGGCTGATCCGCGGCTATGCGGAGCTGGCCGACTCGGTCATCCGGCTGGTCGACGGCCGGACGTCCACCCGCGCCGACCGCTTCGGCTCGCACGGCTTCACGTCCCTGGACGCGGCCCTGCAATGGCTGGACGACGAGACCAGCTTCATCACGGCCGCGCTGCGCCATGCCGACCAGGGCGTCGACCAGGCGGCGGTCTCCCATCTGCTGGGCGCGCTGGCCGACTACTGCCTGCTGCGCGGCGACCTCTACCGGCTCGGCGAGCTGAGCGAACTGACCCGGGCCGTCGGCCAGGGGCTGCTGGCCCGCTCGGTGCAGTGGCGTACGGGTGTGGCAGCCCGCCAGCTCGGCGAACTGGACAAGGCGCGTACGACCCTGTCGTCGGTGGTCGATCTCTACTTCGAGGCACAGCACCCGGTGGGTGCCGCGCGTGCGCTGCGCGATCTGGGCATCACCCTTCAGCAGCAGGGCAATCTGACGGAGGCCGCGGCCAAGCTCCGCGAGGCGCTGGAATTGCAGTCCGCACCGGACATGCACGGCGACCGCGCCTGGACCCTGCACGCCCTGGCGGCGGTGGAGCGGGACCGGGCGCAGCTCGCCGACGCCATCGCCATGCTGCGGGAGTCCCTGGAGCTGCACGAGGAGAGCGAGAGCATCCACGGCCAGGCCTGGGCACACTTCCAGCTCGGCCAGGTGTATCTGCGGATGGGGGATGTGCCGCGGGCGGAGCGCGCCCTGCATGCGGCGCTGGAGCTCTACGGCCGTTCGCACGACGAGCGCGGCGCGGCCTGGGCGATGACGCAGCTGGCGCGCGCCCGGCTGGTGGACGGCGAGCCCGGGCCCGCCGTGGACCAGCTGCGGCAGGCGCTGCCGCTGCACCATCAGCACGAGGACGCCCGTGGTGAGGCCTGGACGATGTACTACCTGGGCCAGGCGCTGGAGGAACGCGGCGAACACGATGTGGCGCTAAGGCAGTTGGAGCGCTCACGGACGATGTTCAGCCGGATGCAGGACGGCTACGGACTGGCGTGTGCCCGGCACCACTCAGGAAGGGTCACCCGCGATCTGCGGGCGGAGCAGACCGGATCGCTGCGCAACAGCGGCTTCGCCCGGCAGCTGCTTCAGGACGCGCGTAAGGACTTCCAGCGGATAGGGGTGCCCCACGGGGAGGCGTGGTCCTGCCTGGAGCTGGTGATCATCGACGCCGGGAACGGCCGGGCCTCGCAGGCACTGGAGCTGGCCGACGAGGCGGCCCGGATATTCGCCGGCTACGGCGACCGCCGGGGCGAGGACTGGGCCCGGTTCCTGCGCTGCACACTGCTGCCGTTCGCCTCACCGGGCGGCTCCGTGGTGGGCACGGCCGTCGCCCAGGAGGAGCTGGCGCAGCTGATCCGGGAGAAGCATCCGACCCGCGATTCGAAGCTGGAGGACTGCGCGGAGGCGTTCGGGCTGCTGCTGGAGCGCGGCGTCGAGCCGGAAACGGGATGGCAGGCCTGGCGGCTGGGCATGGTGCCGAACCGCCATGCGCGCGAGGTGATGGGGGTGGTGGTCGCGCCGGGCGCGGACGAATGAGGAGCGGTGCGGACGAGTGACGAGGACCGAGGACGAGTGAGGGTGCCGGCTCGCTGACCGCTTGGGTCAGCGAGCCGCCGGGCCGGTCAGCCGGCCTGAGCCATTCGGCCGGCCCTCGACCGCCACCCGGTCCGTGTGGACCGGCAGCCCTGCGCGGCGGGCCGGTGCGCAGCAGCCCACCGATGCCCGCTGCGGCGGCCCCGTCGGCCGCTCCCTCAGGTGGTCTTCGGCTTCGCAGCCGTGGAGGAGGCCGGGGCTCCGGTCCCCGTCCCACCCTCCTCCGGCTGCTCCTCGAAGTCCACCTTCCTCATGTGCTTGTTCATGGACTTCATCAGCAGCCACACGGCGCCGCCGATGACCGCGAAGACGATGAAGCCGAGGACGCCGGGGGTCACCTTGTTCTTGTCGAAGCTGTCGGCAAGGGTGACGAAGTGCGTCAGGGCGAGGGTGCTGGTCGCGCTCATCATGGGCTCAATTGTTGCGGATGCCCGCGAAGAGGTCGTCCTCGGGGAGGGAAGTGTCCACGAGCGACTTGGCGAGCTCGTACTCCTCCGTCGGCCAGACCTCGCGCTGGATGTCCATCGGGACCCGGAACCAGCCCCCGTCGGGGTCGATCTGGGTGGCGTGCGCGATCAGCGCCTTGTCGCGGATCTCGAAGAACTCGTCGCACGGGATGTAGGTGGTCAGCGTGCGCTCGCGCTGCTCGAACTGCTTCCAGCGCTCCAGCCACTCCCCGTAGGGCGAGTCCAGGCCGCGGGCGATCAGCGCCTCGTGCAGCGCGATCGTGCGCGGCTTGTTGAAGCCCTGGTTGTAGTAGAGCTTCTGGGGCTGCCAGGGCTCGCCGGCCTCCGGGTACTTCTCCGGGTCGCCGGCCGCCTCGAAGGCCACCATCGTGATCTTGTGGGTCATGATGTGGTCCGGGTGCGGATAGCCGCCGTTCTCGTCGTAGGTCGTGATGACCTGCGGCTTGAACTCCCGGATCAACTTGACCAGCCGCTCGGCCGCCACCTCGACGTCCTGCAATGCGAAGCAGCCCTCGGGCAGCGGCGGCAGCGGGTCGCCCTCGGGCAGCCCGGAGTCGACAAAGCCCAGCCACTCCTGCTTGACGCCCAGGATCTCCCGGGCCTCGTCCATTTCCTTCTTGCGTACCTCGTGGATGTGCTCCTCGATGTACGGGTCTCCCTGGAGCTTGGGGTTGAGGATGGAGCCTCGCTCACCGCCCGTGCAGGTGACGACCAGCACGTCCACCCCCTCGGACACGTACTTGGCCATGGTGGCCGCACCCTTGCTCGACTCGTCGTCGGGGTGGGCGTGCACCGCCATCAAACGCAGCTGCTCAGTCAAGACTCGATCCTCAGTTAAGGGCCGGAGAAGATGCCTCCTATAGTGACCGAAGCGAGGGGGCGCTGTATTCCCTGGGGCGGGGACCCCCCGGGGGTTCATGGTCCAGGTCCCCGTACCAGGAGGATGGATCATGACCGCGGTGCGCGAAGGGCTCCCCGACGGACGCTACGGCCGCTCCGCGGACCAGCGCGCGGACCGCAAGCTCAAGATCATCGGAGCGGTGCTCGGCGCCGCGCTGCTGGGCGTGGTCGCCTGGTCGGGCATCTCGTACATCACGGGGCAGGAGCTCAGCGGCAGAGTGATCACCTGGGATGCGGTCTCCGACCACACCGTCAAGGTGCACCTCGAGGTCGTCAAGGAGCCGGACGCCAAGGGCGTGTGCACGCTCCGCTCACAGGCCGAGGACGGCTCCGAGGTCGGCCGCAAGGACGTCACCGTCGACCGGCGCACGGCCCAGGTGGACACCGAGGTCACGGTGCGTACGACGAAGCGGGCGACCACTGCGGTGCTGGTCGGCTGCACGGTGTCCGGCAACGGCTGACCCGCGCACGGCCCGCGCGCAACCCCCCGTGGGCCACCCACGAGCCCCCGCTCACCACGGGGCGTGTCGTGACCGCCTCTGATCAGGGATGATGCGTTCCTGTGCCACGACTGTGAATTTCCTCTTCCCCGTTTTGTGCCGGAATTGTTAGGCTCGTGGTTTCGCCCACCCGTGAAGGCGCAAACCTTCCTGGTAGGGCGTTTGATTTATCCCCAGTACCGACGAGGAGCACCTGTGACCCAGACCAGCGAGAACGTCACCTGGCTGACCCAGGAGGCGTATGACCAGCTCAAGGCCGAGCTGGAGCACCTGTCTGGTCCCGCACGCGCCGAGATCACCCAGAAGATCGCGGCGGCCCGCGAGGAAGGTGACCTGAAGGAGAACGCCGGGTACCACGCGGCCAAGGAAGAGCAGGGCAAGCAGGAGGCCCGCGTCCGGCAGCTCACCCAGCTGCTGCAGTCCGCGAAGGTCGGCGAGGCCCCTGCTGCCAACGGCGTCGTCGCTCCCGGCATGGTCGTCACCATCGCGTTCGACGGGGACCCGGACGACACGCTCGAGTTCCTTCTGGCCTCGCGGGAGTACGCGAGCTCGGACATCGAGACCTACTCCCCGCAGTCGCCGCTGGGCACGGGCGTGAACGGCAAGAAGATCGGCGCCGATGCGGAGTACGAGCTCCCCAACGGCAAGAAGGCCAGCGTCAAGATCCTTGACGCCAAGCCGTACTCCGGCTGACGCGGTCACGGCTGACGCCGCAGACCGGCGAGGCCGCGTTCTGACGGCCACCGCCCCCGCGGACCTCGAAGCGGCCCGGAGCACCTGTCTCCGGGCCGCTTCGCCATGCCGTGTGCCGTATGCCGTTACGGCCGTATGTCTCATGCCGTAGGGCCGTGTGCCTGCCGTGCCGGGCACCGTAGGCCGTGCCGTACGCCTCCCGCGCGCCCGGCACGTATGTCCTCAGGCCGTGGCCGACCGGTACTTGCGGACCGCCAGCGTCCGGAAGGCCGCGATGATCAGCACGGACCAGATCACCGACGCGAGCACCGGATGCTCCATCGGCCAGGCACCGGTCACCGACTTGGGCACCCCGTCGATCGTGTTGCCGAACAGCTCACGCGCCGCGGCCACGGTCGCGCTGAACGGGTTCCACTCGGCGACATGCTGGAGGAACACCGGCATGCCGTTGACCGGCACGAACGCGTTGGAGATGAAAGTCAGCGGGAAGAGCCAGATCAGCCCGCCGGAGGTGGCCGCCTCGGGCGTACGCACCGAGAGGCCGATCAGCGCGCCGATCCACGAGAAGGCGTAGCCGAGCAGGAGCAGCAGCGCGAAGCCGGCCAGCACCTCGGCGATGTTCTCGTGGGTGCGCCAGCCGATCAGCAGCGCGACCACCGCAAGCACCACCAGGGTCAGCGCGGTCTGGACCAGGTCGGCGAGGGTCCGCCCGGTGAGCACCGCGCCACGGGACATCGGCAGCGACCGGAACCGGTCGATCAGCCCCTTGTGCATGTCGTCGGCGATGCCCGCGCCCGCCCCCGCGGTGGCGAAGGTCACGGTCTGCGCGAAGATCCCGGCCATCAGGAACTCGCGATACGCCTGGGCGTCGCCGACCGGGGCGCCGGGGATGTTGATGGAGCCGCCGAAGACATAGGTGAACAGCACCACGAACATGATCGGCTGGATCAGCCCGAAGATCACCACCTCGGGGATCCGCAGCATCCGGATCAGATTGCGCTTGGCGACGACGAGCGAGTCGCGTACGGAGCGGCTGACACCGCCGCGGGTCAGCGGGGCCCTTACGGGCGCTTCACCGGCCGTATCGGTCACCGTGGTCACTTCACGCCCTCCTTCTGCCGCCCGAGGCCGGATCTGCCGCCGGCCGTCCCGTCCGCGCCCGCCGCGGCGCCGTTCCCGCGCTTCCCGCCCTTCCCGCCGTGAACGCCGTTCTCGCCGCTGTCGTCGGCGCTCTCGGCGGCGTGCCCGGTCAGCGAGATGAAGACGTCGTCGAGGGTCGGCCGGCGCAGCCCGATGTCGTCGATCTCCACGCCCCGCATGTCCAGTTCGCGGATGACCTCGGCGAGCAGCTTGGCGCCGCCGGTGACGGGGACCGTGAGCTTGCGGATATGCGGTTCGACGGTGCCCTCACCCTTGCCGAAGCCGCGCAGGACCTCGTCGGCGACCCTGAGGTGTTCGGGGGCGTGCACCACGACCTCGACGCGCTCGCCGCCGGTGCGCGCCTTGAGCTGGTCGGAGGTACCGCGGGCGATGACCTTGCCGTGGTCGACGACGCAGATGTCGTGGGCCAGACGGTCGGCCTCCTCCAGGTACTGGGTGGTCAGCAGCAAGGTGGTGCCGCCCGCGACCAGCTCCTGGATGACGTCCCACAGGGCCTGGCGGTTGCGCGGGTCCAGGCCGGTGGTCGGCTCGTCCATGAACATCACGGGCGGGCTGACGACCAGCGCGGCCGCGAGGTCGAGCCGGCGGCGCATACCGCCGGAGTAGGTCTTTGCGGTGCGGTCGGCCGCGTCGCCGAGATGGAAGCGCTCCAGCAGTTCAGCGGCCCGGCGCTTCGCGTCGCGACCGCTCATCTGGTAGAGCTGGCCGACCATCACCAGGTTCTCGCGGCCGGTCAAGTACTCGTCCACGGCGGCGAATTGGCCGGAGAGGCCGATCGACCGGCGCACCTTGTCGGGGTGCGCCAGCACATCGATACCGGCGACCTCCGCCTTGCCCCGGTCGGGCCGGAGCAGGGTCGTCAGGACCCGTACGGCGGTGGTCTTGCCAGCACCGTTGGGGCCGAGCATTCCGAGGACGGTTCCTTCGGGAACGTCGAGGTCGACGCCGTCCAGTGCCCTCACGTCGCCGAAGGTCTTCACCAGACCTTCGGCGTAAATGGCGCCTGGCATAGGGGTACTCCCATGGCTTGGGTCAGTTCCAGGTCGAATATTACGTTTGGCGGTCTATACCTGCCTTGTGGGTATTTGTCCGCAGCGGGGCGCCCTCGTGCACCGGCACCCCGCAGCCGCGATGCTACTCCGAGACGCGATACATCGCGATAGAATTTCGATTCCTGGGCGGAGGGCACCGCGAGGGCATGGCAGATGGCTTCGCGTGGCCTGGGCGGCCGCTCGTCCCGAGCCGGGCGGCGGCCCGTCCTGACGCGGGTGGCCGCCCGCGCCGTCACTCCGCGGCGACGTACCCCGCCTCGGCGAGCGCCCTGCGCACCTCGTCGCAGTGCGCCGGCCCCTTGGTCTCCAGGTGGAGCTCCACCTCGACCTCGGTGAGCCCGAGCCGCGGATCCGTCCGCACATGCCCGATGTCGAGGACGTTCGCATCGACCACCGTCAGCACCCCCAGCAGCGTCTCCAGCGCCCCCGGCCGGTCCGTCAGCCGCAGCCGCAGCGAGAGGTAGCGGCCCCCGGCCGCCATGCCGAACCGCAGGATGCGCTGCATCAGCAGCGGGTCGACATTCCCGCCGGACAGCACCGCCACCACCGGCCCCTCGAAGGACTCCGGGTCGGCGAGCAGCGCCGCCACCGGGCTCGCCCCGGCCGGCTCCACCACCAGCTTCGCCCGCTCCAGGCACAGCAGCAGGGCGCTGGAGAGCTGGTCCTCGCTGACCGTACGGACCTCGTCCACCAGCTCCCGGACGAGGTCGAAGGTCACCTCGCCCGGCCGGCCGACCTTGATCCCGTCCGCCATCGTCGACAGCGCCTCGATCGCCACCGGCCGCCCGGCCGCCAGCGACGGCGGATAGCAGGCGGCGCCCGCCGCCTGCACCCCGACGACCCTCACATCCGGCCGCAGCGCCTTGACCGCGAGCGCGATCCCCGCCACGAGTCCACCGCCGCCGACCCCGACGACGATGGTGCGCACCTCCGGGCACTGTTCCAGGATCTCCAGGCCGACCGTGCCCTGGCCGGCGATGATGTCGCGGTGATCGAAGGGGTGGATGAAGACCGCGCCGGTCTCCCGCGCATACTCCTGCGCGGCGGCCAGGGTCTCGTCCACCACCTGGCCGTGCATCCGCACCTCCGCGCCGTATTCACGGGTCGCGGCGACCTTCGGCAGCGGCGCGCCGACCGGCATGAACACCGTCGAGCGCACCCCCAGCAGCGACGCCGCGAGCGCCACGCCCTGCGCGTGGTTGCCCGCGCTCGCGGCCACCACACCGGCGGCGCGCTCCTCCGCGGAGAGGCCGGCGATCCGTACGTAGGCGCCACGGATCTTGAAGGAGCCGGTGCGCTGGAGGTTCTCGCACTTGAGGTGGACGGGGGCACCGACCAGCCCGGACAGATAGCGGCTGCCCTCCATCGCGGTGGCCCGGGTGACGCCGGAGAGGATCTTGTGCGCCTCACGTACGTCATCGACCGTGATCGGGGCGCCGGTGAGCGGTGCCTCGGCGGGATGCGGACGGTCGCCGGGACGCGGACCGTCGGCAGGGAGCGGACCGTCGCCGGGGAGCGGGGATGCGGAGATCTCGTGTATCCCGTGTGACCGGTGGGTCTCGTGTGTCCCGTGGTTCCCCTGGGTCTCGTGGGCCTCGCGTGTCCCGTGGTTCCCTTGGGTCTCGTGCGGCGTGCGCGGCGTAGGAGCTGCCATGCCGCCAGTCTCGCAGTTCGGCCACCGCCCGGCCCGTCCGTCCAATGGGCGGGCAGGGGTTACAGGGCGTTATCGGATTGGGCAGCGCAGGTACGCTCCGCGCCGGGTCCGCGTACGCTGTCCTCCCATCCATACGCACTTCCATCGAAGCGAGCTCCCGGCCATGCCCACCTCTTCGGACATGACGACCCACACCGATCCCGCTCTCCTCGACGCGCTGCAGCACCAAGTGGCCGTCTTCGCCCGCCGCGCCGAACAGAGCCGGCTCGGCGGTGTCGGGCAGGCGCGCAACTCCATGGACCGCGCCGCCTACCTGCTGCTCAACCGCCTGGACCAGGAAGGCCCGATGGGCGTCAAGGCGCTGGCCGCCGGTATGGGCATCGACTCCTCGACGGTCACCCGTCAGGTCGCCCCGCTGGTCGACTCCGGGCTGGTCAGCCGCGCCACCCACCCCGAGGACGGGCGCGCCGTGGTGCTCCAGCTGTCCGAGCGCGGACGCGCCCGGCTGGACGAGGTCCGCGCCTCGCGCCGCGCGCTGATGGCCCTGGTGACGGAGGGGTGGTCGGAGGAGGACCGCGAGGCCTTCACCGCCCTGCTGACCCGCTTCAACGCCTCCCTCGCCGACATCACCGCGTCCTTGACGCCGATGGGTTCGAGCTCCTGACGCGGTGGGGCCGGCCGGGGCCCCCTTCGTTCAACTCACCCCGTCATGTCGCCCTGCCGGATCGCGCGCCCCGCTTCCCCGCGCCGGCGCCTGCCGGACCCGCCATGCCTGACCGGACCCGCCACGCCCCAGCCTGCCGAAACCGTCAAGCCCGTCAAGCCTCTTGACCGGGTGGCCGCACTGCCGTGCTATAGGAGCCCACGGGGTCGGGTGTCCCTCATCGGGGAGGCGCGGTGCGAGAGCGGCGGATTGCGCAGCAGCGCCGCCACGCCCGGGAGTTCGAGTCTCCCCCAGCTACCGCTGGGAGGTGCCCCCAGTGTCGGGCGCGGCGGGCCGACTGCTGCATGCCGCCACCCTGCTGACCGGTGAGCCGGCGTCCCGACCCGCCCCGGCCGCCGAGGAGTTGCTGACCTGCGCACTGGCGCGGACGTACGCCGACTGGGACCGGCTGCGCGGCGACGACCCGTACGAACACACCCGTCGGGAGTTGGCCACCCGTTTCGCCCGTACCGCCTGGCGGCACCGCCGGCCCCGGGGCGGTCTCCTGGACCGGCTCACCCCACGGGAGCGGCTGGTCCTGGTCCTGCGGCTCTACGAGGGCGTCGCCGAGGAGCAGACCGCGGCCCAACTCGGCCTGCCCGCCGACCGGGTCCGCTCATGGTGCCTGCACGCGGTCGCCGAACTGCGCAGCCGCCGCCCAGAGCCGGAGCCAACGGCCTCATGAGCCCACCCGACACGAGCACGCCGGGTACGGGCCCAGCGGGTACGGGCCCGCCACGTACGGGCACGCCGGGCACGCCAGGCACGCCGGGCACGGGCCCACCCGAAAGCCGCCTTCCCGACACCGACGTCCCCGGCACCGACCTCCCCGGCACCGTCCCCGACCGCAAGGTGGCGGAGGTACGGCGGATGCTGGCCGGGCCGCATCCGCCCGTACCGCCCGGTCTGGCCGCCCGGGCCACCACCCGGGGCCGTCGCCTCCTCGCCCACCGCCGGCTGCTGCGCCGCATCGGCTGGCTGCTCGCGCTCCTGGCGCTGACGGCACTGACCTGGGCGGCGCTGACCCGGCCCTGGCTGCCGCCGCCGTCCCTCACCACCCCTCCGCTGAAGGGGTGGTGAGGCGGAGGATCGGCTGAGGCACGGCGGCCGCGGCACCTGCCGACGCACCCCGGACCGTCAGCCCAGCGCCTGGGTGAGGTCGGCCAGCAGATCGTCGGCGGACTCGATGCCGACCGAGAGGCGTACGAGGTCGTTGGGGACCTCCAGCGCCGAGCCGGCCGTCGAGGCATGGGTCATCCGCCCCGGGTGCTCGATCAGCGACTCGACGCCGCCCAGCGACTCACCGAGGGTGAACAGCTGGGCCCGGTTGCACACCTCGACCGCCGCCTCCTCACCGCCCGCGACCTGGAACGACACCATGCCACCGAAGGCACGCATCTGCTTGGCGGCGACCTCGTGGCCGGGGTGCTCGGAAAGCCCCGGGTAGAAGACGCGGGTCACCTTCTTGTGGGAGGTGAGCAGCTCCGCGAGGCGCGCGGCGTTGGCGCTGTGCCGGTCCATCCGCACGGCCAGGGTCTTGATGCCACGCATCACCAGCCAGGCGTCGAAGGGGCCGGCGATCGCGCCCATCGCGTTCTGGTGGTAGGCCAGTTCCTCGCCGAGGGTGTCGTCGTTGACGACCAGGGCGCCGCCGACCACGTCCGAGTGACCGCCCATGTACTTGGTCGTGGAGTAGACGACCACATCCGCGCCGAGGGCGAGCGGCTGCTGGAGGTAGGGGCTGGCGAAGGTGTTGTCGACGACGAGCTTGGCGCCGGCCTCCCGGGCCACGGCGGACAGCGCCGCGATGTCGCTGATGCCGAGCAGCGGGTTGCTGGGCGTCTCCACCCAGATCGCCTTCGTACGGGGCCGCAGCGTCTCACGTACGGCCTGCGGGTCGGAGGTGTCGGCCACCGACCACTCCACGCCCCACCGCTCGACGACCTTGGCGAAGAGGCGGAACGTTCCGCCATAGGCATCGTTGGGGATGACGACATGGTCGCCGGGGGCCAGGAGGGTCCGCAGCAGGCAGTCCTCGGCGGCGAGGCCGGAGGCGAAGGCCAGACCGCGACGGCCACCGTCGAGGGCGGCAAGGTTCTCCTCCAGGGCGGTACGGGTCGGGTTGGCGCTGCGGCTGTACTCGTAGCCGCCGCGCAGCCCGCCCACGCCGTCCTGCTTGTACGTGGAAACCTGGTAGATGGGCGGCACCACCGCGCCGGTGGCCTCGTCGGGCTCCTGGCCTGCGTGGATGGCAAGGGTTTCAAAATGCTGGTGGCGCTGGTCGCGCAGTTCGCTCATGCCTGCCGAGGGTAGTACCCCGCGCAAGAGGCCTTCCCGGAACTTTCTGGTTGGCTTGATAGTGGATACATACGAGGCGTCGCACACTGGTTCCCGCCGCGTCACCTCAGCCCCACCCGCCGCCATCCGCACCGCTACGGGTAGCCACCACGGCCGGCCACTACGAGTAGCCGCCGACCGGCAGCCCGTACAGGCCACCGTCACAAGTGGTCGCCACAGACAGCCGTTACAGGTACAGGACACCCCACATGGACGCTCTGCTGGTTCTCTTCGCCGCGCTCGCGCTCGGCGGCCTCGTCTTCCTCCCCTGGATGCGACGCCGGCGGGCCGTCCAGCACACCCGGCAGGGCCTGGTGGTGGCCTCCGACCCGATGGCGGGCTACGGCTTCGTACCGCTCGAAGAGCTCGACGTCCGGCTGCCGGGCCCCGACCAGGAGCTGGAGGACGCGCTGACCGAGATGCGGCGGACGCACGACTGGCGGCCGGCCGCCGAACTGCTGAAGTCCACCGGCGACGACTGGGAGCGCCGCTGGCAGCGGGTGCAGACGCTGGCCGGCGCGGCCGCGTTCGAGCTGGCCGCGGGCGGGACGGAGGAGGCCGGCGGCCCCCGCACCGGCGGCATCTGGCTGCGCACCTGGCGTGCGGAGGCGCCCAAGGACGCCGGCGGTGCCCAGACGCACGCCCAGTTCCTCGTCGTCCAGGCGCTGCGCGACCCCGGCTCCCAGGACTTCCGCATGATCCTCGAAGAGGCCCGTACGGTCTGCCGGGAGGCGGCGCTGCTGGCCCCGGGCAGCCCGATCCCGTACATCACCGAGCTCGCCGTCGCCCGCGGCCTGGGCGACCGCCCCGCCGACTACGAGGAGCTGTGGTCCAAGGTCGTCCAGCGCGCCCCGCACCTCATGGGTGCCCACCTGGCTGCCCTCCCCTACTGGTCCGAGAAGTGGCACGGATCCCGTAAGGAGGCCGAGGCCTTCGCCGAGCGCGCCGCGTCCACCGCACCCGCCAAGACCCTCCTCCCGGCGCTCCCCCTCTTCGCGGTCTACGAGCACCTCCCCGAGGCCAATATGGTCCGCAGCCTCTACCAGAGCGCGGTCGTCGAGCGCGCCATCGAGGGCGCCCACTTCGCGCTGCGCGAGGCCCCTGCCGACCACCCCATGGCCCCGCACGTCCGCCATCTCCTGGTCTGGTTCCTCGTCCGCGCCGAGCGCTACGCCGAGGCCATGGAGCAGCTGCGCCTCGTCGACGGCCACGTGGGCGCCGTCCCCTGGTCCTACGGCCGCAGCCCCGCCGCCGAATACGCCGCCTACCGCGCCCTGGCCATCGCCGGCTGGGAACAGCTCGGCGGCACCTCCGCAAACCTCCCGCCCGAGCGGCCGTAACTCGTCGGCACCCCTCATCCCGCCCCCCTTCATCCTTCATCCTTCATCCCGGATCTTCCGGCGGAATGCCCCGGCCCCCCGCAGCGTTGACCCCACAAGCCGGCCCGTTGCCTCCCCGTCCCCGCCCCACGTCCACGTCCGCTTCTGCTTCCCTCGCCCTGGAGTGATCCTGATGCTGTTCTCCCGCTTCAAGACCCACCTCCCCACCCCCGAGGAAGCGCTCGCAGGCCGCCCCGAGCCGGCCTTCGCCGTTCCCGACCGGCACACCGTCCTCGGCAACCCCCTGCTCGGCCCGTATCCGGAAGGCCTGGAGATCGCCGACTTCGGCCTGGGCTGCTTCTGGGGGGCCGAGCGGAAGTTCTGGCAGACCGAGGGCGTATGGACCACCCTCGTCGGCTACCAGGGCGGACACACCCCGAACCCCACCTACGAAGAGGTCTGCACCGGCCACACCGGCCACACCGAGGCCGTCCGCGTCGTCCACGACCCGGCAGTGGTCCCCTACACCGCCCTCCTGAAGCTCTTCTGGGAGTCCCACGACCCCACCCAGGGCTTCCGCCAGGGCAACGACGTCGGCACCCAGTACCGCTCCGCCATCTACACCCACTCCCCCGCCCAGCAACAGGCCGCCGAAGCCTCCCGCGACGCCTACCGCACCGTCCTCCACAACTCCGGCTACACCGACATCACCACCGAAATCCTCCCCGCCACCCCGGCCCGCCCCTTCTACCCGGCCGAGGCCTACCACCAGCAGTACCTTTCAAGCAGCAAAAACCCGAACGGGTACTGCGGGGTGGGCGGGACGGGCGTCTCTTGCCCGATCGGCGTGGCCAGGGCTGATGGCTGAGCAACTGTCGCCGGAAGCCACGGCGACGCTGCGGGCGCTGCTGGCCGGCTCGGATCCGGTGAGCAGCGCCCTGCTGGCCCAGATTCCCCACACGCGCGTGGTGGGCAGGTGTGGGTGCGGTTGCGTGACGGTCGATCTGGAAGTGGACCGTACGGCAGCGGCTCCTGCGCCGTCGCACGACAATCCGGCCGTGGATGGCGGGTACGACGCCCCGTACTCGGCTGGCGTCCTCGTCTGCACCAAAGGCGGCTACCTCTCCGCCCTGGAGATCTACTCAGTCTCCGACGAACCGATCACCGCATGGCCGGACCCCCGCTTCATCGAACGATGAGCAACTGAGCGCACGCACCAGCAGTACCTCGACAAGAACCCGGCGGGGTACTGCGGGATCGGGGGGACGGGCGTGAGCTGTCCGGTGGGTGTGGCACCGGCAGAGGACTGACGACGTCGAGTGGGCTTCAGAACTGTGCTGTCGGGCACTACTGCCCGCTCGGCTTCAATGTGGGCTGCGACGCACACTTCTGCCTGAGGATCCCGGTGCCCCTGGCACGGCGGTGCCTGACGCGCCCGGGCGACGGCCGACGGTCCTACGGAATGAACAAGTCCGCCAGATAGGTCGGTTTGGCCTCTATCTCCGCATAGCGCCCGGTCTCCTTCGACCAAGCGACGTTCCCGGCGGTGAGCGCGTGGAAGTCCCTGACACAGCGGAGCGCGTCGGCGACGACGTCGTCGGCGAGGCCGGAACGTGTCAGACGTCCGGGCAGGACCTGTTCGAGATCGAGGATGCGCTGGACGTATCCGGCCTGCATCAGGGCCACTCGCTCCACCGCCTCCTGGAGGCTGCACCGGTGATGGTGGCTGATCACCGTGACGGCGTTGAACGCATAGTCATGGGCGAGTTCTTTGGGCAGCGAGTAAAGATCATTGATGCAGGCATTCGCGTAGATCACTGCCTCGCGCACGTCCGCGAAGGCCGGGTTCGCATACAGTTCGTCGGACAGGTCCACACCGGTACCGATTTCCATCAGGTCCAAGACGGCGTCGAATGCGAATGAGGCGCGGCGGTGGGCGAGATATTGCTGCAAGCCTGGTACACGCCCTTCCTCACGATGAATCATATCGGCCCGGTAGCTGTCGAAATACCACAACAGGTGCGGGACAAATCTTCGCTGCCATACGGAAGAACGGACAGCCGTCGTACGGCGCCACAGATCGGCCAGGGAACGCGCCAGTCGCCCAGCCGTAACGTTCCCGTCGAAGACGGCGAACAACGGGCCGAACGCCTCCCGCCACTGCTCGGGCTGGTAGCCGCGCACCGGGTCGTCGTCGAACTGGTCGTCCAACTGGAACAGCCACGCGTTCCACTGGGTGATCAGCGTCAGCGCCTCCCGTGAGGCGTTCGGGCACAGCCACGCGGTGAGCCGGTCCACACGAGTGCGCTGCACATGCCGGCGTGCCTCCTCGGTGGGCGCCAGACCGAACTCGTCCAACCACGCCTCAGTGGCCGCCGTGACCTCCTGGAGTTCCGGATTGAGCGCTGCCGGTACGGGTATGCAAAGATCCGGGATCCGGAGATTTTCCATACGTCAGCCCACTTCTCGGTATTTCTCTGCTATTCGCGACATCCAGCGACGTGCGGCATGCCAAGGCCCGCATACACCATGGCCAGGCAATCCCAACCACCGATGCAAATTACCCTGCCCGTCGTTGACGTTCGACAGAGGTCTCGTCTCTTTGGCATTCTTGCGTTGTGTCGGGCAGCACACGGACCCGGATAAATCGGTTGGCCGTGGAGACAAGTATCCGGCGGTCCAAGCGAGTTGAGGACAAGCCGGGTCAGGCCCGGGTCAGGCCCGGGTCAGCTGCGGCGGCCGGGCCTGTTCAGACGAGCCAGGAGCAGAGCGACATCGTCCCCCAGGCCGTGATCCCTCTCTGTACCGGCAAGGAGGTCGTCGACAACGTTCTCCAGGTCCGCCGTGGGAGCCCCTCGCAGACCCCGGAGGAACCTCTCGATGCCCTGGTCGATGTCCTTGTTCACGGCCTCCAGCAAGCCGTCGGTGGTCAGCGCGATCACGCTGCCCGGTGCGATGCGCAGGCGGGTGGTCGGGTACCGCTGCTGCCGGTCGATGCCCAGGGGGAGGCCGCCGGGGACCTCCAGGAGGCGCGGCGGCTTGCGGGGTGTGATCAGCGCTGGGGCCGGATGGCCCGCCCGGCACACCCGGAGCGTTCCGTCGGAGGGGGTGAGTGCGAGGTAGCAGCACGTGGCGAACAGGGCCCTGTCCGGGTCGGTGTTCAGCTCGGCCAGCAGGCGGTTGGTGCGTTCCAGGACGGCCGCGGGAGGGTGTCCTTCGCTCGCGTAGGCGTGCACGGCGGTGCGCAGCCGCCCCATGAGAGACGCGGCGTGAACGCTGTGTCCCTGCACATCTCCTATGACCAGAGCCACGCCACCGTCGGGCAGGCTGATGGCGTCGTACCAGTCGCCACCGATCCACATGCCGGAGGTGGCGGCCTGGTAGCGGGCGGCGATGGTCACACCCGGCACCGTGAGCGGCCCGCGCGGCAGCATGCCGCGCTGGAGCTCGGTCGCGAGTGCGTGCTCCGACTCGTACATGCCGGCTCGCTCCAGTGACTGGGCGAGCAGTCCCATGGCGGCGACCAGGAGGGCCCGCTCCTCGGGCAGGAATTCCTGCGGCTCGGGAAAACTGACGAGGCAGGAACTGACGCGGCCGCGCGAGTCCGTGAGCGGCAGTGCCGCCCACGCCTGTCGGGCCGACTGCGCGCACGGTGCCAGGTGCGGATAGCGGGTCATCAGCGCGTCCGCGGAGCCGATGAGGACGGGCGCCCTACGGTCGAGTGACTCCTCCACGAGTGTGCGGGCCGTCGCCTCGAGGACTCGCATGGAGTCCTCGCCCTGCTCGTCGTCGGCGCACGCGGCGACGACGGTCAACCGGTCCCCCTCCGGGGCGATCACCGCCAGCGCGTCCGCTCCGAAGGTATGCAGCCCTGCCTGTGCGGCGGCCATGATGTCCTTGACCGTCACCGCGGCGGCCAGACCAGCGGTGAGCTCCTGCATCCAGCGATCACGGCTGGCCCGCTCGTACAGCCGCCGCCTCTCCGCTTCGTGGCGCTCATGGACGGCCGTGGTGTCCATGACCACTCCGACCATGCGGGCCGGCAGCCCGTCGGCACCGGGCAGGACGCGGCCCCGGGCTTCCAGGGACCGGTGCCGGCCGTCGTCAGAGGTGACGCGGTACTCGATCTGGTAGTTGCCGCAGGATTCCGCTATCAGCCCCAAGGCCTCGCGCACATCGGCCAGATCGGACTCGTGTACTGCGGACAGGAAGCTCGAGATGTCCGACGGGCCGTTCTCGGGCATACCGTGCAGGGCGAGGGTGAGCGGATCGCAGCTCACCTCGCCAGTGGCGATCTCCCAGCAGAAGAAACCCGCCTGCACGATGCTCGCGCTGGCCTGGAAGTCGACAGGATGGGACTCATCCTCCCGAAATACAGCAGTACGCACCGGCTCGACGTCTTTCACTGGATCTCCCTGCCGCGGCGTGAGCTACTTCTCTCCGAGGAGCCGACCGTGCTCGACAGGATGGGCCACGCAGTGTAGTGGGCGGCCGATGGAAACCAGCCAGTCAGGCGACTCAAGAGTCCGCGGGACTGCGACACCGTTCCCTCCTAGATGTGAACGGGCTTTTGCAGCGGAGTGTGCTCCCGCCCTTCCAGGGAAGATCGCCGAACCGACCTGGCTGTGGCCGGATCGTGCGCATGGTAGTAACTTTCCGGATCTTGCGCTAGACGCCCCACCTGGCAGACCGCGTCGGCCGGGCAAGCGAACGCGTTCCTCCGCCCGGCCCACGCCGGTCGCTGAACGCGGCACCACAGGTGGGTCCTGGCGTCGCGCCTGGGATCGCGCCCGCCAAGAGGCTGCTGTGCCGCAAGCGATGGGGCGCGTCCGGCGACAGCGACAGCCTCTTCCGACTCGCCGGGGCGAGCGGCGGCCGCCCCGAGCGTAAGCCGGGCTGCGGCTACACGCATGGGCGAGACCCCAATACCGTCCGGGCCCCGGCTCGGGGCCTGGTGCCCCGGGCCGCCGGGCAAGGAACAGGCAAGTGCGTGTCGGTGTGTCAACCCGTGCGTCAACCAGACTGCGGCGCAAAGGAGTTGAGTTGCCTGGGCTGGTTGGTCGCGTTGCTTCAGAGGAAGTAGAGGTCTTCCATCGTGCGGACAGCATCCTCGGTGTGGCGGACACGGAACGCCGCAGCCTGGATGTCGGGAAGGTTCCACGGGTCGGCAGCCCCCAGGGCCAGAGCAGCCAGGGCAGACCACTCGGTCTCCCCGGGCTCGTCCTCCTCCAGGTCGATCCCGGCGTCTTCCAGCATCTCGGCCGTCAGCGCCAAAGAAGCGATCACCGCATCCGGGTCGCCTGTGACGACGAACGGTTCGTCACCGGGCCAGCCGCTGGCGTGGAACATGGCGCCGTCCGGCAGCCACACGATGTCCTCGGTGTGGTCGGCGCCCCCGTAGAAGTGGACCCGGCCGACGATCCGCGCGTCGGGAAACCGCTCCCGCAAGGCCTTGGCCTCATGCAGTAGCGGGGTGTCGTTGCCGTTGTCGGCGAACGCCGGATCGTAGACGCCCAGGACAGGGCCCCATGCACCGGCCTGGATGACGTCCAGGTCGGCGCGGGTGTCTGGCTCGGGTGTGTGGAGCGCGGTGCAGGACCCGGCGTCTTCGAGGATCTCTTCGACGGTGCTGATGGAGGAGGCGAACTCGGCTGCCCGCCCCGGGTCGTTGGCAGGCAGCGCACCGGCACCGAACGGGGGCTCCAGGACGGTGAGGTTGCAGTGGCCCATGGAGCCGCGCACTATCCGATCGGCCGGTGACGTCCAGAAGTCGTTGACGGTCATGGCGGTCACCGTAGCGGCCGCGGCTCACCGCCGGTTCTCCAGCGCCGCGCATCCGGCGCTTCACCCACGCCTGTTGGAGGTCACCTTGATGTCAGCTGTAGATGTGCCAGCGGCCTTCATCCAGGGTCCAGATCCAGATCACGAGAGCACAACGCTCACCGCTTCCGCCCTCAAACGCGAGTGCCGTGAGGTGCCGCGACGACCGTCGATCTGGTGGCGGACCGTGCTGCACGGCACCGCCGGCCCGGCGCACGGTGGTGCTCTGCGCGGGCTCTCGATTCTTCTCGGCGTACGGGGCCGTCGCTCGTCAGGTCACCCGACCACGCTGGTCTCGTCGAGCTTGCAGATCGATGCGGTGGATTCGATGCCGTTTTCATGCAGCAGATGGCGCATGCGCGCGATGTCCAGGTAGGCGTCGTCGAGGGGATGCCGGGCCAGTCGCGAGAGTGCAGTGGCGTACTTGGCGATCGAGCACTTGCCGGGGATGAATATCGACAGTTCGTCCCGGGCCTCGAAGGTCTGCACCTCAACGTCGCCGGGCAGAGCCTCGACCGCTTTCCCGTCCGCCGTGACGGGGATCTTCACCACCCAGAGCCCCATGCCGGGGGCGAGGCCCTGCCTCCTGTGCTCCGCGGCGCCGGCCAAGGTTCGCCAAGGGGTACCCGACACAACCGCTCCGCACGACTCGACGGTCTTCACCAGGTCCTGAACGGCGGCGGTGACGGCGGCATGGACGTCGTCCCACTCGCACTGGTTGCGCAACAGGGCCGACGACTCGGGCACCGGCTTCGACACCACGGTCATCTCGGGCACGTGGCGCAGGCGGACCTCCGGCCACGAAGGGAACAACTCCCGCGCGTCGCTGATCGCCTCGTCCTGAGCCCGCCGCTGGCGCTGCACCTCCACACTGTGCTGCTGCAACAGGGCGGGAGCCGCGTCCGGCTCGTCGAGAGCACGCCGGACGAGCTCGACACTCATCCCCGTGCCGCGCAGGACGGTGATCAGCATGGCCCGTTCGACCTGGTCAAACGTGTACGAGCGGTAGCCGTTCTGCTCGTTGACGTCGGCCGGGACGAGCAAACCCTCAGCGTGGTAGAACCGCAACGTCTGCGGCGACAGATGGCACATTTGGCTGAAATCGCTGATGGACAACATGGCTCCATGTTCGCCCTTACAGCAACTGCAAGGTCAAGCGCCGAGTATGCGGCGCAGGGCAGCCTGTGTCCGGTGTGCGGGCGGGGCGGCTGGACGCAGACACGCGTGGTCACCCTGACTCCTGTCTGCGGCCCATGTCCGGTCCTGAGCATCTGACTCCGGATCACCGCATGGTGCCCTACGGGCCCTCGCCGAGGCCGATGTTGACCCGGATGCTGGTGAGCGGTCGTGGTTGTCGGCCATCGGCGCCCGGTGGCCGAGGAGGTGGGGCCAATCGCCGCTCGCACATTGCCGCTTGTGGGCTCAGCCAGGCTGGTCACCGGGGGAACCGGGTCCGGCGCTCCGGCTGTGCTGAGGGGCAGGACAGGCACAGGAAAGTCAGGCGTCCTGAAGGATCGACAACACCACAAGACACAGTGCCAACGAAGCCGCGGCGCCGGCCCCGCCCCACGTGACGAGGCGCGGCCGGTCGTTCCGTCGACCGTGCACCCTGACAGCCAAGCCGGTGTACATGGCCACCAGGTTCAGCGCCGTCAGCCACACTCGCGTCCCATTGGTGACGGAGAGATAGACGAGCACCCAGGGCACCACCAGAGCCAGCCCGAACATGACGTGCGTGAAGACCCTGCTCTCCCGGCGCATCATCTCGTCCGCAGGTCCGAGCGGTTCCAGATCCGGCAGTTCGGGACTCACAAGGATTCCTTCCACAACGTCCACAGCCGTACTACACGGCTGCACCTACACCAGTCGCCCAGCGAAAGGAGTTCCGGTGCACCACCCTGGGTTCGAACCCTATCGGCCGCAAGCAACGCCCTGTCGGCGTCGAAGACCTGGGCCCAAGCGGTCGAAGAGGTCACCCTGAACTTCCGTACCGGACCGCCTCATTGGGCCCTGGGGCGGAAGAGACCCCGAGCCGTCGCCGGAGATCGCTGGGTACAGAATGGCTCGTTGGCCAAGGCCGGCGCGGCGGGTCTGCCCGCCTGAAGCCGGGGACGCAGATCCCGGCCAGGCGCCCTGCCCGCCACGGGCAGAGCGAAAAGTCGGGTCAGGCGCCGTCGGTTCGGGTCGCGGTGACCGCCACCGTTGTGTAAGGCATCGTGAAGCTGCCGCCCAGGGCGTCGATTGCGGTTCCGACGTCGTTCAGGATCTCTGTCAGCTTGTCCGGGGGGAGGCGGGTGAGGGCGCCGTGTGTGGGTAGTTGGTCGAGCCATGCCTCGCGGGTGTAGGACCACTGCCAGTCGAAGCGCCACTGCTCCGGGCGGCTGAAGGCGCCGACCTCTTGGATCCCATTGGTGGCCTTGGTGAAGAGCGGCCGGTATCCGTCCATGGCTTGCTTCGTCGTTGCCTGGAGGTTGAACGGCGCGTCGGGCATCACCCGTCGGCAGGCCGCGGCGAAGGCTTCCGTCACGGCGGGCGGGGGCTGGCCCACGTTCCAGAAGGCGGCCAGCAGACCGCCGGGACGCAGTACCTGCGCCGCCTTGGCCGCGCCGGCGACCGGGTCCACCCAGTGCCAGGTCTGTCCGGAGACGACCGCGTCGAAGTCCCGGCCGGCCGGGTCCCAGGCCTCGAACGCGGCCACCTCGGCCTCAACTCCGCTGCGCCGCGCCAGGTCTGCCATCCGTGCATCGACGTCGACGCCGAGGACCCGGCAGCCGGCTGCCTGGAACTGCCGGGCGGCGATGCCGGTGCCGCACCCGACGTCGAGGACGTCGGGGAGGTCGGGGGCGTCGGGGGCGTCGGGGACGGGGCCGGCGGCGATGATCGCCTGCACCATGGCGTCGGGGTAGCGGGGGCGGGCCCGGTCGTAGCGCGCGGCGTCCGTGCCGAACGACCCTGCTATTTCCCGGTGTTGATGAGGTTCGTTCTCGGTGCGGGGTGCTCGCTCAGGCGGTAAAGTGGGCATGCGCCCACTATGGTGGGCACATGCCCACTCGTCAACCGGGTGGGCACCGAGAAGGAAGGGCGGGATTGCGGTGCCGACAGGGGTGGCGATGCGGGATGCGCGGGAGCAGTTGTTCGGCGCGGCCGAGCGCGTCCTGCTCCGGGACGGGCCGAACGCGCTGACCAGCCGGGCGGTCACCACGGAGGCAGGCTGCGCCAAGGGGGTCCTGCACCGGCACTTCGCCGACTTCGACGCCTTCCTCGCCGAGCTCGTACGGGACCGGATCACCCGGCTCGACGAACAGGCCGCCGCCCTGCGGGACTCGGCAGGGACCGGCACCGTCGCCGACCACCTCACCGGTGCGCTGACGGACCTCTTCGGGACGGTCGCCGTGGCCATCGTCGGCCTCGTTACGTCGCGGGACGAGCTGCGCGCCCGGTTGCGCCGGACCACGCCCACGGGCGTACCCGTACTGACGGAGGCGACGGCCGTGATCGCCGCCTATCTCACCACCGAGCGCGAACTGGGGCGCATCGCGGCGGATGCCGACGTCGACGCCCTCGCTCCCACGCTGATCGGCGCGGGGCACCTGCTCTTCGCCGACCGGAAGGGCGCCCCGCCGGAGGTCGGCGCCGTCCGCCAGGTCGTGACAACGGTCCTCGCCGGCGTCGTACGAGAACCGAGGGGATGACTCTCTCCGCCGCTGTCAGGTTGCTCGTCGACGGTCCTACAGTCGGGTGCCATGGACTGGGTCGAGCGGGTGGGGAATCTGCGTCAGTGGACGCGCAACGGGGCTCGGGCGCCGCACAAACCGCTGTTGATGCTGTATGCCCTGGGGCAGTTCAGGCGGCATCCGGGCGGGGCCATGCGCTACTCGGACGTCGAGCAGGATCTGCGGGAGCTGTTGCAGGACTACGGGCCCCCGCACCAGACGTCGCCGTCCTATCCGTTCCACCATCTCGTCAGCGACGGGGTCTGGGACGTACGTACGGACGCGGGTGACGGCAGCCCGGGATCGGGTGTGCAGATGCTCCGGGAGAGCGGTGCGCGGGGACGGCTGGCTCCGGGGCTGCGGGCTGCGCTCGCCTCGGATCCGGCGCTGCTCGGGCGGCTGACGCACCTGCTGCTGGACGTGCACTTCCCGCCGTCGACCCACCCGGACATCGCTGCTGCCGTGGGGCTGGAGCTGGAGCCCGCCGCCGGGACGCCGCTCGGCTCCGGGCCGGCGGGCGAGCGCCGGCGGGCGGTCGAGCTGCGCAGGGATGTGCTGATCGCTTACGAGTACCGCTGCGCGTTCTGCGGCTTCGACGGGGCGATCGGACGGGTTCCGGTCGGACTGGAGGCCGCGCACGTCCAGTGGTGGTCCTTCCGGGGGCCCGACGAACTCTCCAACTGCCTCTGCCTGTGCTCCCTGCACCACAAGCTGTTCGACAGAGGCGCGCTGGGCCTGGACGCCGGCCGGCGCATCACGGTCTCCCAGGAGTTCGTCGGCCGCGGTGCCGCCGCGCGGAGTCAGGTCCTCGGCCTCAGCGGCCGGGCCCTCATCGGGCCGCAGAACGGCAGCGCCCAGGTTTGCCCGGAACGCATCCGGTGGCATACGGCGCAGGTGTTCCGCGGTGAGCCACGGATACCCGCGCAGGTGTGAAACGGCAGGGCGCGCGGCCTGTGCGGTGTTTGCAGGCCGCGCGCCCTTCTGAATGTCTAGCCGGCCGTGGAGCGCTGCGCGGGGGCCGTGGTCCGAGTGCCGCTGCCCGTGGCCGGAGTTCCGGTGCCTGTGGCCGGAGTACCGGTGGTGGTGGCGGTGTTGCGGAGGCGCCGGCGCTTGGTCAGGAGGATGGCGGTCCGGGTGAGGACCATGGCGAGGGACATGAAGACGAAGGCGTTTGCGTAGACGTCGGGGCCGCTCAGCTGGTTGTCGATGCTGAAGCGGACGAGATCGGCGGCGAACCAGTGCTCGGAGCCGTAGCTGAAGAGGACGCGGGCGCTGGAGAGGACGATCCACAAGGCCGCGTAGCCGAAGCCGCCGGTGGTGTAGATCTCGCCGTCGGTGCCTCGGTGGGCGGGGAGCAGGGCACCGGCGACCAGGCCGCAGATCACGCCGACGCCGACGCCGATGAGCTGGAAGGACGGGGCATTCCCTGACGTGGGGAGGGAGTGGACGAAGAGCGCGATGATGAGGGCGACCGCGATCACTGAACGCAGCATGCGCATGTTCGTGACCCGGCGGAGGCCCAGGTCGGTGGCGAGGATAATGACCAGGATCGTTCCGCTGGCAATGAGTGCGGTCAGGAATGGGCTCATCGGTTACGGGGCCTTCTGATAGCGGTGGTTGCGTTTGCTGCGGTTGCTGTGTTCGCTGCGGTTGCTGTGTGTTGCGGTTGCCGCGTTTGTTGCGGTGGTTGGGGTGGTTGCGGTGGCTGGGGCGACGGTTCCGGCGCTCTGGGAAGCGGTTTCCCGGCTCTCAATGACCGTATGGCGGCGGGCGGTTGGGGCGGTACGACCAGGTGGTGGACCGGATGTCCACCGAACGGTGGACAGCGGTGACGGGAGAGTGGAGTGGCGGAGGGCCAGGCGGGGAGCGGGCCGGAGGCGCGGGTGCGGTGGCTCGGGCTGTGGGACGGCTACTTCGTGGTCTGCTATCTGGTCACCACGGGGCTGGTGTTCACCTCCGGGAGCCCGCAGGGCGCTCGCATCGTCGCCATCTGTGCCCTGACGCTCGCGGCTCTCTGGTACGCGGGCCTGGGACGGCAGCTGATGATCAGGCACGAGGACGGGCGGCGGAACCTCGTCTTCTGCGGCGGGTTGCTGGGGCTGTTCGTCCTGACCGCGTTCGCCGATATGGCGGGGTCGTTCGCGCTGTTCGGTGTGGTCCCGATGCTGATGATGAGCCTGGCCACCAAGCCGGCCCTGGTCGTTGCCGCCGTGGTCAATGTGCTGCCGCTGGCGGCATGGTGGCTCCAGCGGGGCGCCGCGGCCCCGCCCCCGTTGTTCGCCGTGCTCGCCTCGCTGCTCGGGATCGCGCTGTCCGTACTGCTCGGGCTGTGGATCAAGCGTGTGGTGCGGCAGAACCGGGAACACGCCGAGCTCATCGAGGAGTTGCGGCGCAACCGGGAGCGGGTGGCCCGGCTGTCGCACCAGGCAGGGATCGCCGCCGAACGCGAGCGGCTGGCGCGGGAGATCCATGACACCCTCGCCCAGAGCCTCACCAGCATCATCGGCCTCGTACAGGCCGTCGAGTCGGAGGTGGCGACCGCCCCCGGACTCGACCGGGCGCAGGAACGTCTTGCGCTGGTCGGGCAGGTGGCCAGGGAGAGCCTGGCGGAGGCCCGGGAGTTCGTGGCCGGGCGGGTGCCCGCGTCGTTGCAGGAGAGTTCGCTGGCTCAGGCCGTACGGCGGCAGGCGGAGGGGCTGAGCGCGCAGAACGGGCTGCCGGTGCGGTTCACCGTCGAGGGGGACGAGCTGCCGCTGCCGATGGCGGTCAGTGTGGTGCTGCTGCGGGCGGCGCAGGAGACGCTGGCGAATGTGCGCAAGCATGCCGCCGCCGGGCGGGTGGAGGTGACGCTCCGGTACGGGGAGGGGCGGGTCGGGCTCGTCGTTGCGGATGACGGCAGGGGGATGGGGGAGGACCAGCCCTTCGACGGTGGTGGGGAGGTCGGCAGCGGTCCCGGCCCGCGTGACCAGAACCAGGACCAGGACGAGAACCGGGACCCGGACCGGGACCAGGGCCGCGAGGGCGGGTTCGGATTGCGGGGTCTGCGGGCGCGGGTGGCGGAGTGCGGTGGGGAGATGACGGTCGCGAGCGGGCGAGGGGAAGGAACCGTGGTGGAAGTGACGGTGCCCGTGGGGCAGTTGGAGACCGCGGCGACAGCGGCCCGAGCGGAAGCGTGACAGGGCACGGAAGGCAGGACGGAGGAGACAGGCGATGAATGCTGCGGGGAGTGCGCGGGCCAGGGTGGTCAGGGTGATGCTGGCGGATGACCACCCCGTTGTGCGCGAGGGCCTGTGCGCGATGCTCGAATCCGACCCGGGGATCGAGATCGTCGGGCAGGCGGGCTCCGGCGAGGAGGCCGTCACGCTGGCGGAACGGCTCGCTCCTGACGTCGTGCTGCTCGATCTGCGGATGGGCGGGATGGACGGGGTCGCGGCGACCGGGCAGATCCTGCGGCGGTCGCCGGGCAGCCGGGTGGTCATCGTCACCACGTACGAGGACGACGGCGACATCCTGCGGGCGGTGGAGGCGGGCGCGGCCGGCTATCTGCTCAAGGGGAGTTCCCGGGCGGAGCTGATCGACGCCGTGCATGCCGCCGCGCGGGGCGGGACCGTGCTGACCCCTTCCCTGGCCAGCAAGCTGTTCCGGGCCCGGGCGGTGGAGGCGCCGCTGCTGTCGGTCCGGGAGTGCGAGGTGCTGCGGCTGGTCAGCCAGGGCCTGACCAATGCCGAGATCGGCCGGGAACTCTTCATCGGTGAGGCCACGGTCAAGACGCATCTGCTGCGGGCCTTCAAGAAGCTGGAGGTGTCGGACCGGACGGCGGCGGTGATCACGGCGCTGGAGCGGGGATTGTTGGCGTGAGGCCAGGCAGCGGGTCCGGCGCCGTCGGTGCGGCGTCCGTCCAGGCGCTCAAGGAGAACGCCTGGCGGGAAGTCGCGGCGATCGATGCGGCGTTGGAGGCCGGGCAGATCGACGAGGCCGGCTGGCATGCGGCGGTTGCCGGGCTGGTACGGCCGGCGTATCTCGCGGCGGAGACGCCGTGGGGCCAGTCGGGCATGACGTGTGACGAGGCGGGCTGGGTGGCGGCCCGGCGTTTTGTGCTGGAGGCAGTGGAGCGGGACGGGACGTTCCTGGACTGCGGGTGCGCGAACGGCTATCTGATGGAGTCCCTGGAGCGCTGGGCGGCGGCCGACGGGCTGCGGCTGGAGCTCTACGGGCTGGACATCGTCGGGGAGTTGGTGGCACTGGCCAGGCAGCGGCTGCCGCACTGCGCGGACCGCATCTGGGAGGGCAATGCGCTGACGTGGGTGCCGCCGCGACGGTTCGATGTCGTGCGGGTGGGGCTGGAGTACGTACCGGAGCGCCGGCGGCCGGACCTGGTGGGGCATCTGCTCGCGGCGGTGGTGGCGCCGGGCGGGCGGCTGGTGGTCGGCCCGTATACGGAGGAGGCCGGCAGCCAGGGGACCGAACGCGCGCTGGTGGACTGGGGGTTCACGGTGGCGGGGCGGGCCGAGGTGGCACATCGGGATCCGCGGGTGGTACGGCGCATCGCGTGGGTGGACGCGGGGTAGCGAGGCCGGCCACGGGCCTACGGGCCTACGGGCTGGCCAGCTACGGGCTTACGCGGCCGGCCGGGGCACGAGCGAGGCCACACAGACCGACCGCAGAGCAGACGTCCCCTGAACGCCCCCTGCACACCCCTGGCACATCCCTTGCACGCCCTCGTCCCCTCACCCGTCGCCCAGTTCGGCGCGGTCCGCGGCGGCTCTGCCCTGATGCCAGCCGTCGGCGTCGCGGATGCCTCGCAGGCGGACCGGGGCGGTGTCCGGGAAGAGGGTGCCGGTGGTTTCGGCCACCGCGAGTTCGCGGGCGGCGAGGACCGGGAGGAGGTCCGGGGCCGCGCCGTCGGATGCGGCGGTGGCCGCGGCCGTCGCGGCCGCGGTGGCCGCCGTCAGCCGGACGCGGATCCGGTCCGCGTACGCGACGAGGAAGGTCTGGCGGAAGTCCCGGGTGCGGCGGGAGCGTCCGCGGGCGTGGTGGTCGTCGCCGGCGCGGTTCATCGCGGCGGTGGCCTGGAGAAGCAGCGAGGTGTAGAGGAGTTCGGCCGCCTCCAGGTCCGGTGCGAAGCCGATGAGCGTCGAGAAGCCGACGTCGGCGGCCCAGACGGCCTGGCAGCGGTTGGCGGCCGCGACCGCGTCGAGAAGCAGTGCCTTGGCCTGTTCGTACGGTCCCTCGATACCGATGCGGACCGCCGACGGGCCGCCGGCCTTGCCGTCCCGGGAGCCGGCCGCGCTGTCGAGCAGCGCCTCGTCGATGCTGTGCCGGGCCATCAGCTCCTGCGCCTTGGCGGACAGCGCCTCCGCCTCCTCGGCGTAGTCGGTCGCCTCGGCCTTGGCGAGCAGACCGCGGATCCGGCCGAGGGCGCGGGAGGCCGCGGCGTCGGCGGGGCGGTGCGGCTCGCCGGCCGTGGGCGGCAGCGGGGTGATACGGGGCAGCCGGGCGAGCATGCGCAGCACCGCCAGCACGTCGTACGCGGTCTCGAAGCGGGAGGTACGGCGGCGCCTGGCCAGCGCGTCGAGGTAGCCGCGGTCGGAGTCCCACCAGACCTCGGCGCCGAGCCGGCGCAGCTGCTCGGACCAGCGGGTGTCATGCGCGGGCCGGGCCTTGGCCAGCCGGGCGGCCTCGGCCGCGATGGCATCGACGACCAGGGCGGCCAGGGTGGCGTCCGACGCATCGCGCCGTACGATCCGCTCCAGGTCGGCCGGCTGCCAGCCGCCAGCCCAGCACTGCCGTACGCCCTCGGCGGCGGCCGCCACCAGCGCCGCGCTCACCGCCTCCAGGCCGGGTGCGGCCGCGGCCAGCATCGAGGCGCCCGCCTCGATGGCGTCCTCGGCCGGCGCGCCGTCCGACGCGTAACGGACGCTGCCGAGCACCCCCGCGACCAGCTCATCGGCGGCCGACGCCGCCGGCCGGCCGCGCCCGGCGCTTCCGCTACCGGCACCCGCGCGGCCGGTGTCTCCCCGGCCGTTACCCCCGCGCCCTGTTTTTCCGCGCTCACTCACCCGGTCACTCTACGGAGGACTCCCCCGCCGCGGCGTTCGGGAGGCTGCCGGCTGCGGCCCCCCAGTCCCAGAGCGCCTGTAGTACGGGGCCCAGCTCCCGTCCGTGGTCCGTGAGGCGGTAGCGCACGGTGGGCGGCCAGCCGGCGATGCGGTCGCGGTGGGCCACGCCCTTGGCGACGAGCTGGGCGAGCCGGTCGGTGAGCACCTTGTCGGAGAGGGTGGGGAGCGCGGCGGCGAGTTCGCTGTAGGTGTGCGGGCCGCGGAGCAGTTCGCGGATGACGAGGGTCGTCCAGCGGCCGCCGAGTGCGCCGAGGGCGATCTCCACGGGGCAGTCGGTGGCCGGGGCGCGGACCGCCGCCCGGGCGTCATCGGGCAGACCGGGCGGGTGCCGAACCGTTCGGTGAGTCACGAGGGGGCCTCCTAGGGTTTCGCCGGCAGCGACCGGCCAACACCGGACCGGCGACCACACCGGAACGGCGACCACACCGGTCCGGCCGACCGCACCACAGGCCGGCCGACCGCACTGGACCACCACCGAGGAGGCGACGCCCGTGCCGTCCCATTCTGCTCAGCCCGACCTGCCACGCGAAGCCCACGACATCCCTGCGGTCTTCGCCCGGCGCTTCAACGCGGGCGATGCGGACGCGGTGCAGGAGATGTACGCGCCGGAGGCGGTGTTCGTGCCGCGCGACGGCGCACCGGCCACGACACCGGAGGCGATCCGGCAGGCCAACGCCGGGTTCCTCGGCCTCGGTCTGCCGATCACCGTACGGCCGCGGCAGATCCAGGTCGCCGGCGATACCGCGCTGCTGGTCGTGGACTGGGAGCTCGACGGTCAGGCCGGTACGGGAGGGCGGATACGGGGTACCGCGACCGATGTCGCGCGGCGCGGGCCGGACGGCCGCTGGCGCTATGTGATCGACAGCCCCTTCGGCGGCAGCGTCCCGGAGGACCGCAGCTGACGGGCAACGACGACGCCCGGCGTGCCGTGGAGACGGCATCGCCGGGCGTCTGTCACACGCCGTGAGGTGGCGGGTCAGAGGAGGTCAGCGGGAGTCAGAGCGGGTCAGAGGTGAGCGGCCAGGGGTCATGAAACGGTCATGACCGCTGACGTCACTGCGCTGCGCTCCCCGACGGCACCGCACTGCTCGACGGCACCGCGCTCCCCGACTGCACTGCGTTCCCCGACTGCACCGCAGTGCCCGACTGCGCCGCGCTGCCTGCCACCCACTGCGACCAGTCCATGTTCCAGCCGTTCAGGCCGTTGTCCGGCTTGATGGTGCGGTCCTTGGAGTTGATCACCTTGACGACATCGCCGAGCTGCGAGTGGTCGAAGAACCAGGCTCCGTCCGTCTTGGGGTCATCGGCGCCCTTGACATCCTCCAGGCCGATGCAGCCATGGCTGGTGTTGGACTTGCCGAAGATGCCCTTGCCCCAGTAGTTGCCGTGGATGAACGTGCCGGAGGCGGAGAGGCGCTGGGCGTGCGGGACGTCGTGGATGTCGTACTCGCCCTTGCCGTTCTTCTTCTTGAAGCCGACCGTCGAGCCGTCCATCCGGGTCTGCTTGAACCGCTCGGAGATGACCATCGCACCGTTGTAGGTCGGGTTCTCGTCGCCGCCGGCGGAGATCGGGATGGTCTTGATGACCCGGCCGTCACGCACCACTGTCATCTTGTGCTTCTTGGTGTCAACGGTGCTGACCTGAGAGTGACCCACGGTGAAGCCGACGGTCTTGTTCTGGATGCCGGTGACACCCGGCGAGGCCTGGACGCCGTCGAGGCCGAGCTTCATGGTGACCTTGGTGTTGGCCTTCCAGTACTCCTGGGGGCGGAAGTCCAGCCGGGTGTCGCTGAACCAGTGGCCGACGACCTGCTGGTTGCTGCTGGCCGAGACCTGGATCGCGGACTCCACGTCGGCCTTGTTCTTGACCGGCTTGTCGAAGTTGATCGACACCGGCATACCGACACCGACGGTCGAGCCGTCCTCCGGGGTGAAGTTCCCGATGAAGCTGTTCGTCGGGGCGACCGTGGTGAAGCTGGAGTTCTCCACCGCCTTGCGGCCCTGGGAGTCCACCGCATGCGCCGTGACCTTGTACGCCGTCGAACGGCTCAGCGGCTGGTCCGGCGTCCAGGAGGTGCCGTCGGCGGACAGCGAGCCCTGGACCGTCCGGTTGGTCTCGACGGAGGTCATGGTGACGTCGGTGAGCTTGCCGCCACTGACCGTGACCTTGGCGTTGTTGAGGCCGGAGCCGGTGGCCCCGTCCTTCGGCGAGATGGTGATTCTGGCGTCGGAAGCGTCCTTCGCCGCGGCCTCGTCGACCTGCTGGGCGTTCTCGTGCCGGGTGGCGTCCTTGTCGGCCGCGCTGCTGCCGCCACACGCCGCCAGCGTGAGTACGCCCCCGAGCAGCGCAGCGCTGGCTATGAGCCGCTTGCGGCGCTTGCTGTCCGTCATCACACGCATCTCCATTGCTACCGACTTCGCGAAAATCCCCGAGCGAGCTGCCAACTGAACGCAGGCATTGGTGGACGCTGCCATTCCGGCCGACGCCATATGAACGCCTTTTCCGTTTCGCCCGTTCCATGCCTGCGAAAAGTGTGGGCTAGGCCACTCAGCACACGTCTCGCGAACGGCGGCCCCGGCGGCCGGTCGCCCAGCCCGACAGTGCAGAGCCCGACACACAGTCGGCCCCCGCACGGCAGGAAGCCGTACGGGGGCCGTGGCCAGTGGCCGGGAGGGCGGCTCCCGGCGTAGCTGTCGGTGTCAGCCCTCCCCGTCCGCGTCGTCCGCCAGGTCCCACTCCGCCGCGTCCCACTCGGCGTCCGGGTCGTAATCGTTCAGCTCCTCACTGCTCCAGGACGCCTGGGCGAGTTCGGTGCCCGGCACGGCGGTGACGAGATCGAACGGGTCGATCAGCTGGGCCAGCGCCTCCGCCGGGTCGTCCTTGACGGTCTCCTGGGACTGTCTGCGCTCCTCGTCGGGGAGCGAGGGGTCGCCGTCGATGTGGTCGAGGGCGGCGCCGGTCAGCTGACCGGCGTCGGTGATCTCCATGATCAATTCGACATGAAGCCGCACATAACGTGATGTCTCACCATTGCTCATAGCACGGAGGTTAGGCATGGACGGCTCCTGACTTCCCCGCGACCCGCGGCGGTCATTAACATCTGAGGTCAACGGCCAATTCGCCGAACCCACAAGGAGGATCGCTTCCGTGACCGCTCGACGACCACTGCTGACCGCCGCAGCCGCGGGATCGGTGCTGTTCGCCCTGTGGTTCGTCCCCTCCGCCCAGGCGCTCGTGGGGACTGACGGAACGACAGATTCCGGCCTGCGGGCCGCCTCCACACCGGCCGGGACGGGCAGCGGTGTGCAGGACGACGGCGCCGCCTCCACCACGACCGGCACGGACGAGACCGCTCCGGGCAGTGGAGTCCTGGACCCCGCCGGCGGAACCCAGGACTCCGGCAACGGCACCCAGGGCTCCGGCTCCGCCGCCGCGCGGCACTTCCTCGCCGACACCGGCAGCCCGGACACCACTCCGTACGTGATCGGCGGCGCCGCCTGCCTCGCGCTCGGCGCCGGGCTGGTCAGCTACTCCGTACGCCGCACCCGCGACGAAACGGCCTGACCCGGCGGTCTGCGGGGCACCCGGGCGCAACCGGCCGGGCACCCCCTTCTCCTACGCCAGCTCCCCGGTGACCGGCTCAACGGCCGCCACCAGCTTGCCGTCCCGCACGAACGCGTAGGCGCCCTCCAGGTCCGGTGCCAGGAAGCGGTCCTCACCCGGCCCTTGGATGCCCGCCGCGCGCACCGCGTCCAGCACTGCGCGGGTGGCGGGCGCCGGGGTCAGGCCCGCGCGCATCTCGATGGCCCGGGTCGCCGCGTAGAGCTCGACGGCGATGATCCGGGTCAGGTTGTCGACGGCGGTGCGCAGCTTGCGGGCCGCCGACCAGCCCATGGAGACATGGTCCTCCTGCATGGCGGAGGACGGGATGGAGTCCACCGAGGCGGGGGCGGCCAGCCGCTTGAGCTCGCTGACCAGCGCGGCCTGGGTGTACTGAGCGATCATCAGGCCGGAGTCGACGCCCGGGTCGCCGGCCAGGAAGGCGGGCAGGCCGTGCGAGCGGTTCTTGTCCAGCAGGCGGTCGGTGCGGCGCTCGGCGATGGAGCCCAGGTCGGCCGCGGCGATGGCCAGGAAGTCCAGGACGTAGGCGACCGGCGCGCCGTGGAAGTTGCCGTTGGACTCGACCCGGCCGTCCGGCAGGACGACGGGGTTGTCGACCGCCGCCGCCAGCTCGCGGTCGGCGACCAGGCGGGCGTGCGCCAGGGTGTCCCGGCCGGCGCCGGCGACCTGCGGGGCGCAGCGGAGGGAGTAGGCGTCCTGGACGCGCGGTGCGTCGTCCTGGTGGTGGCCGGTGAGGCCCGAACCGGCCAGGACCTTGTGCATGTTGGCGGCCGAGGCGGCCTGCCCGGGGTGCGGGCGGATGGCGTGCAGTTCGGGTGCGAGCACCTTGTCGGTGCCGAGCAGCGCCTCCAGGGAGAGGGCCGCGGTGATGTCCGCCGAGGTGAACAGCCGGGCGAGGTCGGCGCAGGCCATCACGAGCATGCCGAGCATGCCGTCGGTGCCGTTGAGCAGCGCCAGGCCCTCCTTCTCGCGCAGTTCGACGGGCGCGATGCCGTGCGCCGCGAGGAGTTCGCCGGCCGGCCGGACGACGCCGTCGGGGCCTTCCGCGTCGCCCTCGCCCATCAGCGTCAGCGCACAGTGCGAGAGCGGTGCGAGGTCGCCGGAGCAGCCGAGCGAGCCGTACTCGTGCACGACCGGCGTGATGCCGGCGTTGAGTATGGCCGCCATGGTCTCGACGACCAGCGGGCGGACGCCGGTGTGCCCGGAGGCGAGCGTCTTGAGCCGCAGGAACATCAGCGCGCGGACAACCTCGCGCTCGACCCGCGGGCCCATACCGGCGGCGTGCGAGCGCACGATGTTGCGCTGGAGCTGAGCCCGCAGTTCGGGGCTGATGTGGCGGACGGCGAGGGCGCCGAAGCCGGTGGAGACGCCGTAGACGGGTTCGGGCTTGGCGGCGAGTTCGTCGATGAAGGCGCGGGAGGTGGCGACGGCCGCGAGGGCCTCCTGGGACAGCTCGATCCGGGCCGCGCCGCGGGCCACCGCGATGACGTCCTGTGCGGTCGTGCCGGACGTCCCCAGCACCACAGTGTGCATATCCATATTCAGGCACCCTAGAGACTGAATCGCCGGATGTCACCACCGGATTTCGGGATCACCCCTTACCGGGAGTGAGCACCGGGATCCGGGGACTGCGCAAGGGCCTGCCGCCTCACCTCCGGAAGCGCCGGCGCTCCGGCCCCGGGCGCCGGTCGGGGGCGTCCGCGAGCCGGACGACCGGGTCGTCCTTGCCGCCGTGCCGGCCGGCCACCACCGGCTCACCGGACCCCGCCGCCTTCGCCTTGTACTGCGCGGCGTCCGCGAGCCGGAAGAGCCGGCGGCCGCTGCGTACCGGGCCGATCGGGTCGCCGGTCGAGGCGACCCCCACCGCGACCCCCTCGCCGAGGTCCAACTCCCCCGCGCGCTCGCACAGTTCACCGGCCACCTTGACCACCTCGTCGGCCGGCGGGCCCACCGCGAGCAGACAGAACTCGTCGCCGCCGAGCCGGGCGGCGAGCGTGCCGGGCAGCATCGCACCGCACAGCGACAGCACCGAACCGAATCGCTCCAGCAGCCGGTCCCCCACCGCATGGCCGCGGGAGTCGTTGACCCGCTTCAGCCCGTTGAGATCGCACACCACCAGACTGACCACCACCTCGCCGCCGCGGTGCAGCTCCAGCGCCTCGTCCAGCCGCATATCGACGGCGCGGCGGTTGGCGAGGCCGGTGAGGGCATCGGTGAAGGCCAGCCGGCGGGCCTCCGCCAGCCGCTCGGTCTGGGCGATCCCGGCGGCCGTCACCGCGGCGAGCACCCCGGCGAAGTCGGCGTCCGCCGGGCCGAAGACGGGCTCGCCGGTGCGCCGGGCGACATACAGCTCGCCCCACGCCCGGCCGTGCAGCACGATCGGCGCGACCACGCAGCAGCCCCGGCCGCGGCGGCGCAGTGCGGCCACCCGCTGGTGGTTGTACGGACCGGCGTCCCGGCCCGCGCCCGGCGCCGGGTCCGCCTCGGCGGTCTCCACCCAGGCGCTGGGCTCGCCGCCGCCGGCCCACTGCTCGTGCAGAAAGCCGACGATCTCCGGGAATTCATGGACCGGGTAGCTCTCGTCCTCCGGGAACTCCTCCTCGCCCTCGGCGAGTTCGCCGATGTTGACCAGCACCCGCAGCTTCCCCCGCTCGCGCTCCCATTTCGAGATCGCCGCGAAGGAACCGCCCAGGGCCTGGCGCACGCCCTGCGCCGCGGCGTGCGCCGATTCGCGCGGCGTGTGCGCGGCCGCCATCGCCTGCGCCAGCTCCACCACGGCCCGCAGCCGCGCATCGCCCTCGCCCGTCACCGGATCCTCACATTCCGTCACCGTGAGCACGCTCTGTACTACAGCGTAGGAATGTTTAACCCCTTTCGCCCCTTTCAGCCGGTGAATGACACCTGGGCGTTATCCGCGTCCTGGCTGGTGAGGGCCGATCGAGGAGCAAGGGCCCACCTTCTTCACGGTGCGTGACCGTCCTCGTACGCCACGTGCCTGGACGGCGTGCGGCCCTCGCCGCCGGGCCGCCTCACTCCCCCGGCCACTGCGGCTCCCGCTTCTCGTTGAAGGCCGCCACACCCTCCGCGCGGTCCCCGGAGAAGGCCACACTGCGCCAGGCGCCGTCCTCCACGTCCAGACCGGTCCGCAGATCGAGGCCGTGCCCCAGCCGCAGGGCGCGTTTGGCGGCACGCAGACCGACCGGGGAGTTACGGGCGATCCGCGCCGCCAGCTCCAGCGCCTCGGTACGGTCCTGCCCGTCCTCGGCCAGCCGGTCGATCAGCCCCAGCTCCGCCGCCTCGGCCGCCGGCACCCGCCGGGCGGTGAACACCAGCTCGGCGGCGCGCGCCGCACCCACCCGGCGCGGCAGCAGCTGGGTGCCCCCGCCGCCGGGGATGACGCCCACCGACACCTCCGGCAGCCCGACCACCGCCGTACCGTCCGCGACGATCAGATCGCAGGCCAGCGCCAGCTCGAAGCCGCCGCCGAGCGCGAAGCCGTGCACCGCGGCGACGGTGGGCACCGGCAGCTCCAGTACGCCCGTATAGGCGGCCCGGGTGTGCGGGCGCTGGCGCATCAGGTCCGCGTCGGTGAAGGAGTTGCGCTCCTTGAGGTCGGCGCCCACGCAGAACGCCCGCTCATGGGTGGAGGTGAGCACCACCGCCCGTACGGAGCGGTCCGCGGCCAGCTCCGCGCAGGCCTGCGCCAGGCCGTCGGCCATGGCCGTGGAGACGGCGTTCATGGCCTTGGGGCGGTCCATGACCAGCTCCGCCACATGGCCGTGGTGCTCGATGCCGACCCATCCGTCCGCGCCGAACCGTTGCATGAAGGCCCTCCCTGGTGTCCCTGTTAACGAGCGTTGACCTGAGCGACTGGAAGGATCATGCCAGGTGAGGGCCGCACGGGACAGAGGGCTGACGAGCCGCTGCCGGGTGACGCGGCGCCGGGTGGCCGGCGCTCAGCCGCGCCGGGTCAGCAGCCACGGCTCCACAACGCCCAGCCCGCGCACCGGCCGCTGCCACATCGGCTGGAGGGCGAAGCGGTACGACGGCGGCGGCTCGCCGGTGCCCTCCTCGGCGGCCTTCTCCGCCGCCGCGGCGTCCGCCTCTGAGACCGGTGCATCGCCGATCCGCGCCAGCTCCTCGGCGAACGCCTCGTCCACCAGCACGGTGTCCTTCGGCGCTATCGACGTCAGCCGGCTGGCCAGATTGACGGTGGTGCCGAAGACATCGCCCATCCGGGTCGTGACGGTGCCGAAGGCGATGCCGACCCGCAGCTCGGGCATCGTCTCGTCGTGGGTCATGGTCTCGATCAGCCGCAGGCCGATCTCGGCGGCGACCCCGGCATCGTCGGCGGAGAACAGCACCTCGTCGCCGAGGGTCTTGATGAGCCGGCCGCCGTGTGCGGCCACCAGGTCGGAACAGGTGGTCTCGAACGCCTCGACCAGCTCGCCCAGTTCCTCCTCCTCCAGGCGGCGGGTCAGCCGGGTGAAGCCCACCAGGTCGGCGAAGCCGACGGCGAGCCGGCGGTCGACCATCTCGGCGTCGTCCTGGGCCCGTACGACCCGGCCGGTGGCGGCGGCGAGCTGCCGTCGCCAGACGTAGACCAGGAACTCCTCCAGCTCCGGCAGCAGCAGCTCGACCAGCGGATAGGTGATCTCCGTACGGGTCAGACCGGAGTCCTGGGGCTCGGTGAGGCCCTCCAGGAAGGAGTCGATCTGCCAGTCGGCGAGGCGGGCGGTGGTCTGGCCCGTGGAGCGGGCGACCTGGACGGCCATCGCCTCGCTCAGCAGCCCGGCCTCCACCAGACCGGCGAGCCGGCGCAGGGCCAGCACATCGGCCTCGGTGAGCGCCTTGACCTGGCCGATGTCGGCGAAGCCCATGGCCCGCCAGAAGCGCGCCGCGAGGTCCATGGAGACACCGGCGCTGCGGGCCGCCTGGAACGGCGTGTAGCGGCGGTCGGCGCCGAGGATGAGTTGTTCGAGGCGGATGGCGATGGTGTTGTCTTCGCCCTCGTCACCGGCTGCCGGCGGGTCGCCTTCGGGGACGTCGCGTACGGCGGCGTCCTCGGTGTCCACATCGCGCGGGGTGGCGCCCGAGTCGTCGGCGGTCACCGGCCGCTCCCTGTCCGATCCCTGCGCACTGCCCTTCCGATCACTGCTCGCCCTGGGTCCGCTCCCCGGCGGACCGCCTCAACGATACGGCAGGTGTGCTGTGGCTCACAGCCACGGGTACGCGTGGGCGGGCCGGGGCGGAGCCGTGGGTGGTTTCGATTGATACGGGGGGCGTTGCCCAGTCGCGGTGTCGCCACGGGTACGTGTGGGCGGGCCGGGGCGGAGCCGTGGGTGGTTCCGGTTGATACGGGGGACGTTGCCCAGTCGCGGTGTCGCCACGGGTACGTGTGGGCGGGCCGGGGCGGAGCCGTGGGTGGTTCCGGTTGATACGGGGGGCGTTGCCAGGGTCGCGGCGTCCCCCCTCGGCGCGTCACTCCGTCCGTCCGGTGCCGTCCCCTCCGGCCGGGCGCAGATGGATGATGTCGCCCGCTCCCACCGGCTGCTGCACGCCCTCGCCGGTGGCCAGTACCAGCCGCCCGTCACCGTCGATGGCGACCGCCTCGCCGGTGATCGCGGTGTCGCCGGGGAGCTCGGCGCGTACCGCGCGGCCCAGGGTGGCGCAGCCCGCGGCGTAGGTCTCCTGGAGGCCGCTGGCGGCGGGGTCACCGTCGGCGGACTGCCACTCGCCGTACCAGTGCTCCAGGGAGCGCAGTACGGCGCGCAGCAGCGGGTCACGGTCGGTGGTGCGGGCCCCGGCCAGGGCGAGGGAGCCGGCGGCGGGGACGGGGAGCTCCCCGGCGGAGAGGGTGACGTTGAGACCGATGCCGATGACGACGCCGTCGCCGGCCCGCTCGGCGAGGATGCCGCCGGCCTTGCGTTCGCCGCCCTCGACGGTGACCAGGAGGTCGTTGGGCCACTTGAGTGCGGTGTCGACGCCGGCCGTACGGGACAGCGCGGTGGCGGTGGCGACGCCGGCGAGCAGGGGGAGCCAGCTCCAGCGCGCCACGGGGACCCGCGGGGTGAGGTAGACGGAGAAGAAGAGGCCGGAGCGCGGGGGCGCCGACCAGGTGCGGTCGAGCCGGCCGCGGCCGGCGGTCTGCTCCTCGGCCACCAGAACGGCGCCCTCGCGCTCGCCCTTGGCCGCCCGGTCCGCCAGGTCGGTGTTGGTGGAGCCGGTGGCGGGGACCAGGTCGAGGGACGTCCAGACGCTGCCGGGGCGTACCAGGGCGCGGCGCAGCGCGGTGGCGTTCAGCGGCGGGCGGTCCAGATCGCTCCAGCGACCGGCTTCTTTGTCCCGGTTTTCCGGTGGTTGAGGCGTCATGGCACCAGCCTAGGTGTGGTCAACGACGCAGTGCCCGTGAGCAGCCCCGCGGATACGCTACGGATTGGTAGCCACACACGTACCACCCTCAGTACGAGCACCAGTCCAGGACGAGCAGGAGCCGCATCCCGATGTCCGAGCCGGAAGCAAACACCCACACCACCGCGGGCAAACTGGCGGATCTGCAGCGGCGGGTCGAAGAAGCCACCCACGCCGGTTCCGCCCGTGCAGTGGAAAAGCAGCATGCGAAGGGCAAGTTGACGGCGCGTGAGCGCATCGACCTGCTGCTGGACGAGGGCTCGTTCGTCGAGCTGGACGAATTCGCCCGGCACCGGTCGACGAACTTCGGGCTGGAGCAGAACCGCCCGTACGGCGACGGTGTGGTGACGGGCTACGGCACCGTCGACGGACGCCCGGTGGCGGTCTTCTCGCAGGACTTCACGGTCTTCGGCGGGGCGCTCGGCGGGGTCTTCGGCGAGAAGATCGTCAAGGTGATGGACTTCGCGCTGAAGACCGGCTGCCCGGTCATCGGCATCAACGACTCCGGCGGCGCGCGCATCCAGGAGGGCGTGGTCTCGCTGGGCATGTACGGCGAGATCTTCCGCCGCAACACCCACGCGTCCGGCGTGATCCCGCAGATCAGCCTGATCGTCGGCCCGTGCGCGGGCGGTGCGGTCTACTCCCCCGCCATCACCGACTTCACCGTGATGGTCGACCAGACCTCGCACATGTTCATCACCGGGCCCGACGTCATCAAGACGGTCACCGGCGAGGACGTGGGCTTCGAGGAGCTGGGTGGCGCCCGTACCCACAACTCCACCTCGGGCGTGGCGCACCACATGGCGGGTGACGAGAAGGACGCCATCGACTACGTCAAGGGGCTGCTGTCCTACCTGCCGTCCAACAACCTCTCCGAGCCGCCGGTCTTCGCCGAGGAGGCGGACCTGGAGACCTCGGACTACGACCGTGAGCTGGACGTCCTCGTCCCGGACTCGGCCAACCAGCCGTACGACATGATCACGGCGATCGAGCACGTCCTGGACGACGGCGAATTCTTCGAGACCCAGGCGCTGTTCGCACCGAACATCGTCACCGGCTTCGGGCGGGTCGAGGGCCATTCGGTCGGCGTGGTCGCCAACCAGCCGATGCAGTTCGCCGGCACCCTCGACATCAAGGCGAGCGAGAAGGCCGCACGCTTCGTGCGGACCTGCGACGCCTACAACATCCCGGTGCTGACCTTCGTCGACGTCCCCGGCTTCCTCCCGGGGACCGACCAGGAGTACGACGGGATCATCCGGCGCGGCGCCAAGCTGATCTACGCCTACGCGGAGGCGACGGTCCCGCTGATCACGGTCATCACCCGCAAGGCGTTCGGCGGCGCGTACGACGTCATGGGCTCCAAGCACCTGGGTGCCGATCTGAACCTGGCCTGGCCGACCGCGCAGATCGCGGTCATGGGCGCGCAGGGTGCGGTCAACATCCTCTACCGCCGGACGCTGGCCGCGATCGAGGATCCGGCCGCGCAGGAGCTCCGGCGCCAGGAGCTGATCCAGGAGTACGAGGACGCCCTGCTGAACCCGTACGTGGCGGCCGAGCGCGGCTACGTCGACGCGGTGATCATGCCGTCCGAGACGCGCCGGCACATCGTCCGGGGGCTGCGCTCGCTGCGCAACAAGCGGGAGGCCCTGCCGCCGAAGAAGCACGGCAACATCCCCCTGTAGGAGGCGGTCCAGATGATCAAGGTCGTACGGGGCAATCCGACACCTGAGGAGCTGGCCGCCGCACTGGCGGTGGTCCAGGCCCGGGCGGCGGCCGCCGCTGCCGTCGCCCCGGGGAGTGCGGACCGGGGCAGCGAGTGGTCCGATCCGGCGTCCACGGTTCCGGCCCGGGCGCGGCTGCCGCATCCGGGGCCGCGGGCCTGGCGGACGAGTTACTGGCCGCGCTGAGCTGCGCGGAAGCCGGGCGGCGTGACCGCCCGGTCAGGTCGGTGCATGATGCATTGACTAGTCCTTTGTGCGGTGGCGCCTGAGTACGCGTACTCAGGCGCCACGGGCGCGACGGGCACAGGATCGATACATGCTGTGGTCAGATCCGCCCGATGAGCCGCCCGAGGAGCTGCGCGATGTACAGGCCATGCTCCGCCGGCTGGGCATCGTGCTGGCCGTGGCGGCCGTGGTGCTGATGTTCCTGCTCGCACAGCGATAGATGTTTCTGCTCGCACAGCGATAAGAGTTCCCGTACGGCGGGAGGCAACGGTCACAATTCCCTCCTGCAACCAGAGCCATCGGAATCTCATCTTTCACCCTCGAAGAGCGCAATTCGGGCGTTGGGCCGCCCGGACCCGCGCTGCCGCCGACGAGTGGGAGAGCGATGAACCGGCCGCTGAGGCATATAGCCGTCTTCTGCGGGGTGCTGGTACTGGCCCTGCTGGCCCGGGTGACCTGGGTGCAGTTCGTCCAGAGCGACGAACTCGCGAACGACCCCAACAACCGCCGGGTCAAGATCGAGGCGTTCTCCTACCCCCGCGGCAACATCATCGTCGGCGGCAAGCCGGTCACCGGCTCCGTGGCGACCTCCGGCGACTTCAAGTACAAGCGGACGTACAAGGACGGCCCGATGTACGCGCCGGTCACCGGCTTCGCCTCACAGGCCCAGGGCACCACGTTCCTGGAAGGCATCTACAACAAGCTGCTCTCCGGCAAGGACGACCGGCTCGCCTTCAAACGCGCCCAGTCCATCCTGACCGGTGAGAAGCCGCGCGGCGGCGATGTGATCACCACCATCGACCCCAAGGCGCAGAAGGCCGCCTACAAGGGGCTGACCGACCTCAACGCCAACGGCGCGGTGGTCGCCCTCGACCCGCGCAACGGCAAGGTCCTCGCCCTCGCCTCCACCCCCTCCTACGACCCGTCGGGCTTCGCCGGCATCTCGAACACCGAGGGCAAGAAGTTCAAGGCGCTGGACGACGAGAAGAGCAAGCCGCTGAGCAACCGGGCGCTGCGCGAGACCTACGCCCCGGGCTCCACCTTCAAGATCCTCACCGCGGCGGCGGCCCTGGAACACGGCGTGATCAGCGATATCAACACCCCCACCAACGCCCCGGCCCCGTACCAGCTGCCGCAGAGCACGCACAAGGTCCCCAACGACGTGGTCGGCGCCCCCTGCGACAAGGCCTCCCTCAAGACCGGTATGCAGTGGTCCTGCAACAACGTCTTCCTGGACACCGCGCTCAAGGTCGGCAAGGACAAGATGCGCGAGACCGCCGAGAAGTTCGGCTTCAACTCCCAGGTCTACGACAAGGAGTTCGGGGACCTGCTGGCTTCCAAGAGCCTCTACCCCGAAAAGCTCGACAAGCCGCAGACCGCGATGACCGGTATGGGCCAGGGCGACCTGACCAGCACGCCGATGCAGATGGCGATGGTGGCCGCGGCGTTCGCCAACGACGGCAAGCTGATGATGCCGCACCTCGTCGACGAGCTGCGGGGCCCCGACCTGTCCACGGTCCAGAAGTTCGAGCCGAAGATGATGTCCCAGGCCGTCTCCGAGAGCACCGCGAAGAAGGTGCAGGAGATGATGGAGTACACCGTCTCGGAGGGCACCGCGAAGACGGCCAAGATCGACGGGATGACCGTGGGCGGCAAGACCGGTACCGCCCAGCACGGTGTGAACGTCAACGACGAGCGCCCCTACGCCTGGTTCGTCTCCTACGCCAAGCAGAACGACGGCTCCTCCCCGGTGGCGGTCGCGGTCTTCATCGACCCCAAGAACATCGACATGGCCCGCTCCGACATCGCCGGCGGCAAGCTCGGCGGCCCGATCGCCAAGAAGGTCATGGAGGCGGTCCTCAACAAGTAGTCCGGACGCCGCCCGCCGCCCACGGCTCCGTACGATGGCGGGCATGACCGAAGATCCCCGCCCCCGCCGTCTCGTCCTCGCCTCCCAGTCCCCCGCCCGGCTGGCCCTGCTGCGCCAGGCCGGGCTGGCGCCCGAGGTGATCGTCAGCGGCGTCGACGAGGACGCGCTGAGCGCCGAGACGCCCGGTGAGCTGGCCCGCATACTGGCCGAGGCGAAGGCCGCCGCCGTCGCCGCCCGCCCGGAGGCCCACGACGCGCTGGTCGTCGGCTGCGACTCGGTCCTGGAGCTGGACGGCCGGGCCCTCGGCAAGCCGGCCGACGCCGAGGACGCCACCGCCCGCTGGAAGTCGATGCGCGGCCGCTCCGGCGTCCTCCAGACCGGCCACTGCGTCATCGACACCCGCGACGGCCGCCGGGCCTCCGCCACCGCCTCGACCACGGTCCGCTTCGGCGAGCCCACCGACGCCGAGATCGCCGCCTACGTCGAGAGCGGCGAACCGCTCTTCGTCGCCGGCGCCTTCACCCTCGACGGCCGCTCCGCCCCCTTCATCGACGGCATCGACGGCGACCACGGCAATGTCATCGGCCTGTCCCTGCCGCTGCTGCGCCGCCTGCTGGCCGACCTGGACGTGGCGATCACCGACCTGTGGACCTGAGCTCCGGCGCGCACCGGCAGCGCCGGCGCGGAGCACAGCGCGGTATTTCCCGGGCCCGGCGGCCGACCGCCGCCTAGGCTGCGCGCATGGCTACCGTCATCGAACTGATCAGCTACCCCGTCAAGGGCTGTGCCGGTACCCCGCTGACCGAGGCCGAGCTCACCCGCGCCGGGCTCGCGCACGACCGCAGCTTCATGGTCGTCGGCACGGACGGCGTCTTCCGCAGCCAGCGCAGGGACCCCGCCCTGGCCGTGGTACGCCCCGAGGTCAGCCCCGAAGGCAGCCAACTCACCCTGTCCGCCCCGGGAGTTGAGCCACTGCGGTTCGCCATCACCGCGGGGCTCGGGACGCCGGCCCGCTCGGACGTCGAGATGTTCGGCACCCCGTACCGCGCCGTCGACCAGGGCGAGGCGGCGGCCGGCTGGCTCTCCGAGGTGCTCGGCGCGCCCAGCCGGCTCGTCCGCGTACCGCCCGAGCACGACCGGGTCACCGACGGCCTGACCCCCGGCACCTCCGGCTTCGCCGACAGCAGCCCCGTACACGTCCTCTCCCGGGCCTCCCTCGACGACCTCAACGCCCGGATCACCGCCGCCGGAGCCACCCCCGTCCCGATGGAGCGCTTCCGCCCCAACATCGTCGTGGACGGCTGGGACGAGCCGCAGACCGAGGACCGGGCGCGGCGGATCACCGTCGGCGGCGCCGAACTGGGCTTCGCCAAGCTCGCCGTCCGCTGCGCCGTCACCCTCGTCGACCAGCGCACCGGAGCCAAGACGGGCCCCGAACCGCTGCGCACCCTCGCCTCCTACCGGCGGGTGCCCGAGGGCGGCGTGGCGTTCGGCTCGAAATTCTCCGTCCTCGAAACCGGAAAGCTGGCGGTGGGCGACGCATTCAACGTCACGGCATGGGGAACCGATTGATCCCATACGGCCCGGTCGACCCGATCGGCCCGGTTGATGCCACCACGAGGAGCGCGCAGCATGCCCAAGATCCTGCTCATCGCCGGCGACGCCACCGAGGACCTGGAGTTCTTCTACCCCTACCAGCGGCTGCTGGAAGAGGGCTACGAGCCCCGGATCGCGGCCCCGTCCCGTAAGAAGCTCCAGTTCGTCGTCCACGACTTCGTCGACAACTTCGACACCTACGTCGAACGCCAGGGCCACTCCTGGCCGTCCGACCTCGCCCTGTCCGAGGTCGACCCGGCCGACTACGCGGGCCTGGTGCTCCCCGGCGGCCGCGCCCCCGAATACCTGCGCAACGACGCCGACTTCCGCCGCATCGTCACCCACTTCTTCGACGCCGACAAACCCGTCGCCCACATCTGCCACGCCGCCCTCACCCTGGCCCCCCTCGGCCTCCTCAAGGGCCGCCGCACCGCCGCCTACCCGGCCTGCGCCCCGGACGTGGAGATGGGCGGCGGCACCTTCGTCGACGACTCGGCCGTGGTCGACGGCAAGGTCGTCTCCGCCCGCGCCTGGAACGACCACCCGGACTGGATGCGCGCGTTCATGGAGGTCTTGCGGGAGCATGCGCCGGTGAAGGGCTGAGCGGCGGACGCCCCGGGCCCGGCCGACTCGGCCGGGCCCCTTCCTTCAGAACACCGGTCTTTCAGAACACCGGCAAGGCGTAGAGCGCGCTGTCGTTCATGACGAAGACGCGGTTGCCGTCGGCGACCAGCCACTGGCGCTCGGCCTCGGGCAGTTTGTACGTCCAGATCGGATAGCCGTGCGCCGCATCCACCGCGCCGACTTCGTAGAACGCATCGCCTCGGATCGTCCAGAGGCCTTGTCCCTGGAGAACCACGGGTGTGTGGAGGTTGGATGACGCCCTGAGCTGAAAGACCTTGCTGCCGTCGCTGGGCTTCCGCTTGTCGGGGTAAGTGGATTCCGAGTCGAGGTACGCCTGAACCGTGACGTACAAGGCGTCAGCGGTGGCGGTCACCGGACTCCACTTCGTTCCGGACTCGTTCGTCAGACTGCGCTGCGTGACCGTCCACAGCTCCTTGCCGTCGGTGATCTTGCGGGCCGTCATCGACTTGCCGTTGAGGTAGACGGTGGAGCCGTAGCAGGCAGGCCGTACGAAGGAGTCGGACTGGTGGCGCAGATCCCATATGCGGCGGCCGTTGGCGGTGTCCACGGCGAGGACGTTGCCGTCCAGGGTGCCCAGGACCAGGCGGCCGTGGGCCGTGACGCCGGGCGGGTTGAGCTTGGTGCGGAAGGGGGCGTCGATCGGCGCCGTCCAGCGGACCTTCCCATCGGACCGCCCGACCGCGCGCAGCCGGTGGTCCTTGGTCACCAGGTACACCGCCTCGTCGTCCGCGGCCAGCAGCTGCTCGGCCTCGGCGTCGGCGGTCCATCGCGGCTCGCCGGTCGAGGGGACGAAGGTGCGCAGGGTTCCCTTGGCGTCGACGGCGGCTATCAGGCGGTCCGAGAGGGAGAGGTAGCGGCCGGTCGCCTTGATGTTGCGGGCGGCCCAACGGCGTTTGCCGTCCACGACGTTGTGGGCGGCTATGCCGCCGTCGCGCGCGCCGAAGACGATGACGTCCCGTACGGGCAGGGGCGCGGGGGTGTCATCGGCGAGGACATCGAGCGGGCCCCAGAGCTCCTTCGGCGACTCGCCGACGACGAAGTCACCGTCGTCGGCGTTCAGTACGTGAGCCATGGGGGTCTTGACGGCGGGCGGGAAGGCGAAGGGATCGACCGGCTTCTTGGGTTGCTGCTGCGGTGCACGTGGCCACCATGCGGCCGCCGCGCCGCCGCCCGCGGCGAGTACCACACCGCCCGCCGCCAGGCCGGTGAGCAGCCGGCGCCGCGGGACCTGCGGGGAGGCCTCGCCGGCGGTCAGCGTGGTCAGTTCATGGAGGCCGCTCTCCCGCTCCTTGATCGCCTGCGCCACCGGGCCGCGCCGCCAGGTGCGTCCGGCGCCCTTGGGCGGGGCGAAGGCCGCGGCGATCTGGGCGGGTGTGGGCCGGGCCGCCGGGTCCTTGGCGAGAGTGGGTGCGATGAGGTGCCGCAGCGCGTCCGGGATGCCGTCCAGGTCGGGCTCGTCGTGGACGACCTTGTACTGGAGGGCGGCGATGTGTGAGGCGTCATAGGCGCGCCGGCCCGTGGCCGCGTACACCAGAACGGCGCCGAGGGAGAAGACGTCGGCGGGGGCGGCGACCCGGCGGCCCAGGACCTGTTCGGGCGCGCCGTAGCCGGGGGTGACCGGGACCTGCCCGGTGGTGGTGAGGGTCAGGCCGTGCTCGGGGCGGGCGATGCCGAAGTCGATGACGCGCGGTCCGCTCGAGGTCAGGACGATGTTCGGGGGCTTGAGGTCGCGGTGGATCAGCCCGCTGGCGTGGATGTCCGCCAGGGTCCGGGCGATCGATGCCGCGAGGGCGCGCACCGCCGGTTCGTCGAAGGGGCCGTACGACCCGACGGCCTCGTCGAGGGTGGGGCCGGCCAGGAACTCGGTGGCGATCCACGGCCGGCCGCCCTCGGTGTCCGTGCCCAGCACACGGGCCACGCCCTTGCTGGTCACGGCCGTTGCCGCCTGTGCCTCGCGGACGAAGCGCTGGGCGAGGTTCGCCTCGTCGGTGAGCTCGGGCCGGAGCACCTTGACCGCGGCGACGGTGCCTTCGGCGTCCTGGCCGACGTAGACCTTGCCCATACCGCCTTCACCGAGCACACCGAGCAGGCGGTAGGGGCCGAGGCGGAGGGGGTCGCCGGTGCCGAGGGGTTTCATGGTGGTGGCTTTCTGCGGAGGTCGGTGGGGCGGGAGCGGGTCGGTCCGCGGGGCTACTGGAGGGGGAAACCGGCGAGGAAGTGCTCCCCCAACGCGATGATCATCTTGCTCTGCTGCTGCGCGGTGAAGTGGTCACCGTTGGCCTTGTAGAGACGGTCCGTGGTGCGCGAGGCCAGGCCGATCGCCCGCAGTGCCCCCTCGCCCTCGTGGTACGTGTACGCGTACTGGGTGCCGATGACGGGGCGGGACGTGAGGGACGTCTGCGCGCCGTCGCCGCCCTTCTCCGTCCAGCGCGGCTTCCCGCTGCCGGCGTCGGTCCCGACGAGGCCGCGGCCCTTCTCCACCGCGTACACCACACCGTCCTTGAGGACCGGCAGGCCGTAGCTCGTTCCCGCCGCCGACTCCCACGCCTGTCCGCCGTCGCTCAGCCGCAGCGCCCGCAGTCGACCGGTACCCAGGTAGAGGTGCGTCCGGTCGGCCGTGAGCGGTTGGCGTGCGGCGGCCGGCTTGACGTCCCAGGGCTTGTCCCAGGCGACCTTCCCGGTCCGGGTGTCGCGGGCGACGATACGGACCGTGCCGTCGTTCGTCTCCTGGAGCAGCAGCAGACGGTTGCCGACGACCTTGGCGGCGAGGAAGTGCCACTGGTCGGACTTCTGCGACCGGAACGGCAGCTGCTCGGTCCACCGGCGGCCCCCCGTCGTGAGGTCCACGGCGGTCACGGCCCAGGGGAGCTGCCGCTGGTACATCTTGACCTTCCCCAGCGAGATCGCCAGATAGGCGGTGTCGCCGGCGACGGCCAGCAACTGGCTGTTGATGCCGCCGTAGTGGGAGTCCGTCACCTCGGCGAGGTGCTTGCCGGCTTTGCCCGTGGTGAGGTCGACGCGGGCGAGGAACCGCGAGACGGTGCGGGGAAGGGAGCTGTTGCCGTCGTAATGCGCGACTCTCACGTTCTTGTAGACGTGCTTGCCGTCCGAGGCGACCTGCCAGGTGCCGTCGATATCGGATGTCCACCTGACGGCACCGGACGCCGGGTCGATGCGGTACAGCTGCGTATGGCCCAGCAGAAGGGCCATGTCATCGATCACCAAAGGGGCATCGGGCGACTCGTCGTCATACATGCCGCCGGACTGGATCTGCCACACCGAGTCCAGCTTCTTCTTCTTCAGCGCGCTGACGCTCGGCCCCGGCTTGGGCTTGGTGTACCCCGGGCCGGTGGCGGGACCGGCGGGCTCGCCGCTCCCCAGCCAGGCCCACACCCCGGCCCCGGCACCGGCCACGCCCAGTACCGACCCCGCGCCCGCCATCAGCAGCCCCCGGCGGGAGAGGCCCCTCGTGGGCGGAGTGTCGGCGGACGGTACGGTCGCCGGCTGGTCGGGCGGGGCGGGCAGCCGCTGGGGGAGGGCCTGCCAGACCTCGCTCGCCCGCCGGCCGATCTCCGCGAGCACCGCATCCGGCAGATGGTCGGCGAACTCCCCTGACCCGTCGTGCAGTTGGGCGGCGAGCTCGGTGGTCGTCGGGCGCCCGGCAGGGTCCTTGGCCAGGCAGCGGGTCAGGACCGGGACGAGGGCGGCGGGCACACCGGTGAGGTCCGGTTCGGCGTAGCGGACCCGGTAGAGGAGGTCCGCGGGCCGGCCGTCGCCGAAGGGGCCGCGGCCGGTGGCGGCGAAGACCAGGACGCCGGCGAGCGCGAAGACGTCCCCGGCGGGGGTGTGTTCCTGCCCGGTGGCCTGCTCCGGCGACATGAACGCCGGGGTGCCGACCGCGGCACCGGTATGGGTCAGCCGGTCGTCGCCGAGGGCGCGGGCGATACCGAAGTCGATGACCTTCGGGCCGTACGCGGTGACCATGATGTTCGACGGTTTGAGGTCGCGGTGTACGACGTCCGACCGATGCAGCTGGCCCAGCGCCCCGCACAGCGCCGCCCCCAGGGCGCGCACCGTCGCCTCGGGCAGCGGGCCGGCCAGCTCGACCGCGTCGTCGAGCGGCGGGCCGAGTACGTATTCGGTGGCGATCCAGGGCGTTTCGGCGAGCGGATCGGCCTCGACGACCTGGGCGCCGTAGCGGCCGCCGATGACCCGGGCGGCGTCCGCCTCCAGCCGGAAGCGGGTACGGAAGGCGGTCTCGGTGGCGATCCGGGCGTGCATGGTCTTGAGCGCCAGCGTCCGCCCGCCCGGGGAGCGGGCGAGGTAGACGGTGCCCATACCGCCGCTGCCCAGCCGGGCGATCAGGCGGTAGGGACCGAGGCCGGGCGGGTCGTCGTGGATGAGAGGCGAAGGCATGGCGGCTTCAGTCCTGGCGTGGGGCGGGCGAAGAGGGAAGGGACGCGGCGAGCAGGCCGGCCGACTGGCGGGCCAGGGCCGCGACGATCCGGCCGGGCAGCCAGCCGGGGCCGAGCCCGGCGGCGGCGCGTCCGGCGGGGTTGCCGGTGGCGTCGAGGGCCGTGGCGGGGTGGCCGGGGAGCGGGCTGAGCGCGTCGAGGAGTTCGGCGGGGCGCGGCCGGGCGGCCGGATCGCGGGACAGACAGCCGGTGATGACGGTCCGCAAGGCGGCCGGCAGCTCCTCCCGTTCGGGCACGGTGTACCCGGTGGCGGCGTAGGCGAGCGTCGCGCCGAGCGCATAAACGTCGCCCATCGGGTGCGGATGCCCGCCGTTCGCCTGCTCCGGCGGCAGGCTGCCGGACTCCAGGCCCGGCAGCCCGGAACGCACGGTGCCGTCCTCGGCCGCGGCCCGGACCGCCCCGAAGCAGCTGAGCCGGGGCCCGTCCGCCGCCAGCAGGACGGCCGCCGGCGACACACCGGCGTGGGTGAGGCCCTGCCCGTGCCCGATGATCAGCGTCTCCACGAGGGCCGCACCGAGGGCCCGCACGGTGCGCTCGGGCAGCGGCCCGCCGTACAGGGAGAGCGCGTCGGGCAGCGGGATCACCGGGAGGTAGGGGCGGGCGTGCCAGGGGGCCTCGCCGGGCGCGGAGAGTTCGGCGGCCGGTGCCGACCACGGGCCGAGCAGATAGCGCGAGGCCTCCGCCTCGGCCAGGAACCTCGCCGGGTCGGCGCCCGGCAGCGGCACGCCGATCAGGACCGTACGGTCCCCGTCCGCGCTGCGCCCGATGAACCGCCGCTCCGGTACGGGGATGCCGGACCCCTCACCGTCCAGCCGGCTCAGTACCGCGTACGGGCCTATCGAGCCCGGCGCCCCGGTCCGCGCCGGTCCCCCGGCATCCGCAACTGCCGCCTGCATGCGCACCATCCCCCGTCCGACGACACAAGCGCACCGAGCCTACCCGGGCGTGTCGCGGGCCTCCGAGGGGATTCGAGGAGAGTCGAACCGGGCCGCGGTGCGGGGAGTTCAGCCCCCGGCCGCCGGTTGCGGGCGGCGGTTCACACCGCGCCCGGCGCGGCCGGCTGCGGGCCGTTCGGGGTACCCCCCGCGCCGCCCTCCCCGTCCTGCTGCGGACGGCCCTCCCCGTACGCCACCAGCGTCAGCACCAGCATCCCCAGCACGGCCATCATCGCGAGGAACGCCAGCCAGCCGACCAGGCCGACGGAGAAGGCACCCACCAGGCCGTGCACCACCGCGGCGCTGATGAGGACGATCCGGGCAACACCGGCCGGGGCACGGTCGCGCAGCGCGGTGCGGATGAGGAGGACGGCACAGAAGAGGAGATAGAGGCCGAAGAGGACACCGGCTATCACGGAGCCCGTGGACATCGCGCCCGGCTCCAGACCCGCCAGCGACATCTGCTGCCGGTCCACCACGATGCTCAGCACCCAGTTGAGCCACACGATCCCGGCCGCCTCCAGGATCAGGAACACTGCCGCGGCCAAGGCCACCGGTCGTCGCGCCACGCCGTCCACCCACTTCTGCCGTTTGCCGCTCACCGCGGTCAGACCTGTCACCGCGCATCCGGAAGCGTCCGCTACCGCGAGTACAGAAGACATCGGGCACGCTACTAATGGGTAATAGCTGGGGCAAGAGTTCTGCACGGGTGGGTACGGGCGGAGCGCGAGCGGAAGTCCCGCGTTACGCCCAAGGACGGAGCCGCCAGCAAAGTTTCCTTCGCCCATTCGTAGGGACTCCACAAAGAATTGACGATCCGCTGGACGTCAGAAGTTCGAGACCTAGGCCACACCGCGTCCCGAGCCTGGGCCCCGGAATCCGGGCCTACCCTGGGATACCAGGGGACTTAGCTCCCTCACTGGCACCCCGAGCACACTCCGTGTGGGCAAGCTCACCCCAGGGAACGGGTCGGCACGCGGTGTCGCCAGTCCCTAAAATCGCCGCATCCCTATTGTTGCGGCGAAGCGCCAAGGAAGGACCCATCGTGCGCAAGGTGCTCATCGCCAACCGTGGCGAAATCGCTGTTCGCGTTGCCCGTGCATGCCGGGACGCGGGGATCGGCAGCGTAGCCGTCTACGCCGACCCCGACCGGGACGCTCTGCACGTACGCGCGGCAGACGAGGCATACGCCTTGGGCGGTGACACTCCTGCCACCAGTTACCTGGACATCGCCAAGGTCCTGGCCGCCGCCGCCGATTCGGGCGCGGACGCCATCCACCCCGGCTACGGCTTCCTCTCCGAGAACGCCGAGTTCGCGCAGGCCGTCCTCGACGCCGGGCTGATCTGGATCGGCCCGCCCCCGCAGGCCATCCGCGACCTCGGCGACAAGGTCGCCGCGCGGCACATCGCCCAGCGCGCCGGTGCACCGCTGGTCGCCGGCACGCCCGACCCGGTCTCCGGTGCGGAGGAGGTCGTCGCGTTCGCCAAGGAGCACGGCCTGCCCATCGCGATCAAGGCGGCGTTCGGCGGCGGCGGCCGCGGCCTGAAGGTCGCCCGTACGCTCGACGAGGTGCCGGAGCTGTACGACTCCGCGGTGCGCGAGGCGGTCGCCGCCTTCGGCCGCGGCGAGTGCTTCGTCGAGCGCTACCTGGACCGCCCGCGGCACGTCGAGACCCAGTGCCTCGCCGACAAGCACGGCAATGTCGTCGTCGTCTCCACCCGTGACTGCTCGCTCCAGCGCCGCCACCAGAAGCTGGTGGAGGAGGCCCCGGCGCCGTTCCTGACGGACGAACAGAACGCCGAGCTCTACCGCGCGTCCAAGGCCATCCTCAAGGAGGCCGGCTACGAGGGTGCCGGCACCTGCGAATTCCTCGTCGGCCAGGACGGCACCATCTCCTTCCTGGAGGTCAACACCCGCCTCCAGGTCGAGCACCCGGTCACCGAAGAGGTCACCGGTATCGACCTGGTCCGCGAGATGTTCCGGATCGCCGACGGCGAGGAGCTGGGTTACGACGACCCGGCGGTGCGCGGTCACTCCTTCGAGTTCCGTATCAACGGTGAGGACCCGGGCCGCAACTTCCTCCCGGCCCCCGGCACCGTCACCAGGTTCGACGCGCCGACCGGCCCCGGTGTCCGCCTGGACGCGGGCGTCGAGTCCGGCTCGGTCATCGGCCCGGCCTGGGACTCCCTGCTCGCCAAGCTGATCGTCACCGGCGCCACCCGCCGGCAGGCGCTCCAGCGCGCCGCCCGTGCGCTGGCGGAGTTCCATGTGGAGGGCATGGCCACCGCCATCCCCTTCCACCGCACGGTCGTCCAGGACCCGGCGTTCGGCCCCGAACTCACCGGCTCCGCGGACCCCTTCACCGTCCACACCCGCTGGATCGAGACCGAGTTCGTCAACGAGATCGCCCCGTTCGCCGCGCCCGGCGCGGACGAGGCCGAGGCCGACACCCGCGAGACGGTCGTCGTCGAGGTCGGCGGCAAGCGCCTGGAGGTCTCGCTGCCGTCCTCGCTGGGCATGCCGCTGGCCCGTGCCGCGGTCGCCGGCGGTGCCAAGCCCAAGCGCAAGGCCGCCAAGAAGGCCGGCAGCGCCGCCTCCGGCGACGCGCTCGCCTCGCCGATGCAGGGCACCATCGTCAAGGTCGCCGTCGAGGAGGGCCAGCAGGTCACCGAGGGTGAGCTGGTCGTCGTCCTGGAGGCGATGAAGATGGAGCAGCCGATCAACGCCCACCGCTCGGGCACCATCAAGGGCCTGACCGCCGACGTCGGCGCGGCGCTCACCTCCGGCGCGGTGATCTGCGAGATCAAGGACTGACCGCACCCGTATGACGCCCGAGGGGCTCCCGGCCTGCTGAAGGCCGGGAGCCCCTCGGGCGTTTCCACCCCGTCCGCTACGAGTTCCCCACCACGTCCTCCGGGAACGTCAGCTGCTTGTCCATCCACTGCAACGCGGCGGGCAGCTCACGCCGCCAGGTGGCGAAGTTGTGGCTGCCATGCCCGAGGACGAGCGAATCCGCCTTCATCGGCGGCCTGACCGCGGCCAGGAAGGCCTTCGCCGCCGGATAGTTCTTCTCACCCGTACGGCTGGTACCCACCAGCACGCTCACCTGCGGCGCGGGCAGATGCTTCAGACGCCACATCAGATCGTGCTCCTGCCGGCGGCGGACCCGGTCGCGGCCGTCACCGAACAGATTGCCGGTCGTCGGATCGTTCCTGACCTTGTAGTCGGGTGAGAGGGCGGCCGCCACGGAGTACGTACGGTCGTGCCGCATGGCCAGCTGAAGGGCGCAGCTGCCCCCCGAGGAGTAACCCATCACGCCCCAGCCGCCCGGATCGTGGCCGACGCGGTAGTGCGACCGCAGCGCGTCCGGCACATCGCGGGCGAAGAAGGTCTCGGCCTGCGGCCCGCCGGGCACATCGACACACTGGGTGTCGCGCGGCGGCGCGATGGTGGGCCGCAGCATGACGATGACGGTCGGCTGCATCCGGCCGGAGCGGACCAGCTGCGCGGCGGTCTGCGGCAGCCGCAGATGCTGGGCCAGCAGAAAGGTGCCGCCCGGGTAGCCGCTCAGCGCCACGACGACCGGAAAGCGCTGGCGGGCGTACTGCGGCTGGAAGTACTGCGGCGGCAGATAGACATACGCCGGGTCCACCGCCCGGGTCCGCTTGCCGACGATCCGTACGGACTCCACCCGGCCCGCCTGCTCCGGCGGCCCCTTCGGCAGACCGTGCACCGTGTCCAGCCCGTCCGGCCCCGAGGTCTGCACCAGGCCCTTCGACGGGTCGCCGACCGGACCGGCCGTGCCCCCGTCGCCCCATTTGCCGACCGCGGCGGGCGCATCGTCGTACAGGCCGAGCAGCTCGTGCCACGAGGCGTAGAACTGGAAATTGGCATTCACCGCCAGACCCAGGGCCGCCACGACGGTCAGCTGGGTGACGACGATCGAGCCGAGCCGCCCCAGCAGCGCCCGGGGCCCGCGCCCGGCGAACCGCGGCCACAGCCAGAGCGTGAGGCCTACGCAGACCACGGCGGCCGCGGCCATCGCGTACAACAGCGACCGGCTGGTCAGTCCCATGACGTTCCCCAGATGTCCCGCGCCGCGCCCCGCTCCCCGGCGGTGCGCCACGGCGTCTTCCCGGCCCTCCGGAACAGCCCGGAAGACCTCATTGCGCCTGGTTTGATGGCTCTTGACGGCGTGGCGTTGCGGTGCACCGCAGGTGTTCGGCCGCGCGACCACTGCGGTACGCCGGGGCTTCACGCCCACTCCGCCGGCCGTCCACCTGGCGGCACGGCGGACCCCGTACCCGGGAAAACTGGAGGATTCCTCCGCTCATGGTTGCGTACCGCACCGAGACACCCGCCGTGGGCGCAATGGCATCCTGGAGCCACCGGGCCGCAACGGCCGGGGTGAGGGAGGACGGCGATGGCGACGGAGACGGCAGGGCAGCGGCAGACGGCGCGGGGTCCGGTGGCGACCGCACCGGCGCGGGACCAGGACGTCCGCCCGATGCGGGCCGACGCACGCCGCAACTACGAACGCCTGCTGACCGAGGCCCGTACGGCCTTCACCGAACACGGCACGGACACCTCACTGGAGGACATCGCACGCCGCGCCGGCGTCGGCATCGGCACCCTCTACCGGCACTTCCCCAACCGCACCGCCCTGATGGGCGCGGTCTTCCAGGGCGAGGTCGACGCCCTGCTCGCCTACGCCAAGGAGTTGGCCGACGCACCGCAGCCGTGCGCCGCACTGGTCGACTGGCTGCGCGCGATCATCACCCACGCCAGCACCTACCGCGGACTGTCCCGCGCCCTGATGACGGCCTCGGCGGACGAGACCTCGGGGATGGCGCGGTGCAGCGTGCCGATGCGGGAGGCCGGCGGCGCACTGCTGGCCCGCGCCCAGCAGGCCGGTGCGGTACGCCCCGATGTGAGCATCAACGATCTGATGCAGCTGACCAACGGCATCGCCCTGGCCGTCGAGGAGTCCCCGGACGACCCGAAGCTCGCCGACCGGCTGCTGACGCTCACCCTGAGCGGCCTCAAGGGCGGGACCCGGTAAGCGGGACCCGGTAGGCCCGACACGCCCGGGGCGCGACAAGGGCCGTACCGTACGGACCCACGTATGAGGCCCGTCCGGCGCCGCCCCGCCGCGCTCAGCGCCGCCGGGGAGCCAGGTCGGCCACCCGGCCGCCCGGCGCCTCGCTCAGCGAGGGGGCCGAGCGCAGCTGTGGCGCCCCGCTCCCGCCACCCGGCGCATGGCTGCGCCGCTGACCCGGCAGCGGCACATCCCGCCGCGGGCCCCTGCCACGGTCACCCCCGCCGTCCAGGCCCGGCTGCCCCGGCCCGTGGGCGGCCCCGGAACCACTGGCCACGGCGATCTGAACGCCCTGGTCGGCCAGCGCCTGGAGCTCCGTGGCGGCGCGGTCGTCATGGCCCGGCGGCTCATCGGTGACCAGCCGGGTGATCACATCCGTCGGCACGGTCTGGAACATCGTGTCCGAGCCGAGCTTGGTGTGGTCGGCGAGCACCACCACCTCCCCCGCCGCCTGGACGAGCGCCCGGTCGACGCTGGCGGAGAGCATGTTGGACGTGGACAGCCCGCGCTCGGCGGTCAGCCCGCTGCCCGACAGGAAGGCACGGGAGACCCGCAGCCCCTGGAGGGACTGTTCGGCACCGCTGCCGACCAGCGCATAGTTGGAGCCGCGCAGGGTCCCGCCGGTCATCACGACCTCGACGCGGTTGGCATGGGCCAACGCCTGCGCGACCAGCAGGGAGTTGGTGACGACGGTCAGACCGGGGACGCGGGCGAGCCGGCGGGCCAGCTCCTGGGTGGTGGTACCCGCGCCGACGACAATGGCCTCGCCCTCTTCGACGAAGCCCGCCGCGAGATCGGCGATGGCCGTCTTCTCCGCGGTCGCTAGGTGAGATTTCTGTGGAAACCCGGATTCCCGGGTAAAGCCTCCCGGCAGGACCGCACCGCCGTGCCGGCGGTCGAGCAGTCCTTCTGCCTCCAGCGCCCGCACATCCCGCCGTACGGTTACTTCGGAGGTCTGGACGACGCGGGCGAGCTCCCGGAGCGATACCGCCCCGTTGGCGCGCACCATTTCAAGGATCAATTGGCGACGTTCTGCAGCGAACACGAAACCGACAGTAACGCCAACGACCGTCTGTTTTCAGCAGGTTGCACCAATTAACGGAAGTTGTGCACACCGCACAGCGTGACGTGGTATGCGCGGCGCATATGTCGTACGTCCGTCGAACTGCCGGGCGGCGCGGCCCGCTTGCTGCCTGGTCAGCCCCCCTGACACCCACCGCGCCGGCGAACCGCCCGCACCGACCGGCCACCGCCCCGTACGGACACCACGCAGGGACGTTTCATCCCCAGAGCGCACGGGGGGCACAAAGATTTCAATCGGCCCTTGCCGCTCGGGTATCGGCTGTTCGCCGGAAGTTTCCCCGGCTACTCGGCGCCCGTCTTACGGCTGTGCAGCTGCCGGGCGACCTCGGCGATCGAACCGGACAGCGACGGGTAGACCGTGAAGGCGCTGGCGATCTGCTCGACCGTCAGATTGTTGTCGACCGCGATCGAGATCGGGTGGATCAGCTCACTGGCGCGCGGGGAAACCACCACACCGCCGACCACGATCCCGGTGCCGGGACGGCAGAACAGCTTGACGAAGCCGTCGCGGATGCCCTGCATCTTGGCGCGCGGATTGCGCAGCAGCGGCAGCTTCACCGCCCGGGCGTCGATCCGGCCGCTGTCGACATCGGCCTGCGAGTAGCCGACGGTGGCGATCTCCGGGTCGGTGAAGACGTTCGCCGAGACGGTCTTGAGGTTCAGCGGGGTGACCGCATCACCGAGGAAGTGGTACATCGCGATCCGGCCCTGCATCGCCGCGACCGACGCCAGCGCGAACACGCCCGTGCAGTCACCGGCCGCGTACACACCCGGGGCGCTGGTACGGGAGACCTTGTCCGTCCAGACATGACCGGACTCCGTGAGCTTGACGCCGGCCCCCTCCAGCCCGATGCCCTCGGTGTTGGGGATCGAGCCGACCGCCATCAGACAGTGCGTACCGGAGATCGTCCGGCCGTCGGCGAGGGTCACCTCGACCCGGTCACCGACCCGTTTGGCGGACTGCGCACGCGAACGTGCCATCACGTTCATGCCACGCCGCCGGAACACGTCCTCCAGCACCGCGGCGGCATCCGGGTCCTCACCCGGCAGCACCCGGTCACGGGACGAGACAAGCGTGACGCGGGACCCGAGCGCCTGATAGGCACCCGCGAACTCGGCACCGGTGACACCCGAACCGACCACGATGAGCTCCTCGGGCAGCTCATCGAGGTCGTAGACCTGCGTCCAGTTCAGGATCCGCTCACCGTCGGGGAGCGCGTCCGGGATCTCGCGCGGGTGCGCGCCGGTCGCGATCAGCACCGCGTCCGCGATCAAGCCCTCGGAGGTGCCGTCGGCGGCGGTAACGGTCACCTTGCGCGAACCGTCCGGCGCCTGGCCCGGCTCCAGCCGGCCGCGACCACGCATGACCCGGCCGCCGGCACGGGTCACGGAAGCGGTGATGTCATGCGACTGGGCGAGTGCCAGCCGCTTGACCCGTCGATTGACCTTCCCCAGGTCAACGCCCACCACCCGGGCCGGCCGCTCGTTGTACGGAGTGTCGTCCTCGACGATGATGCCGAGCTCTTCGTACGACGAATCGAAGGTGGTCATCACCTCGGCCGTGGCGATAAGAGTCTTCGACGGCACGCAGTCGGTCAGCACCGACGCCCCGCCCAGACCGTCGCAGTCGACGACGGTCACCTCCGCGCCGAGAGAGGCCGCCACCAGGGCCGCTTCATATCCGCCGGGTCCGCCACCGATGATCACGATCCGAGTCACGTACTCCATTGTCCCGCACGCCCGTACGCACCTCTCGCCCGGGGGCACACTGCACCCCTTGGGCCGCCCGGGGCATGCTCCACGCTGCCCCGTTGTACGAACCTCCGGTACCACGAGCCCGAAGGGCAACCTCCCGTACCCTCGGAACCATGTCGCTCTACGCCGCGTACGCCGGCAACCTCGACGCGCGGCTGATGTCCCGCCGCGCACCGCACTCGCCGCTGCGCGGCACGGGCTGGCTCAACGGCTGGCGGCTGACCTTCGGCGGCGAGCAGATGGGCTGGGAAGGCGCACTGGCGACAGTCGTCGAGGACCCGGGCTCCCAGCTCTTCGTCGCGCTCTACGACATCGCCCCCATGGACGAGGAGTCCATGGACCGGTGGGAGGGCGTCGGCATGGGCATCTACCGCCGGATGCGGGTACGCGTCCACACCCTCGAAGGCGACGAAACCGCCTGGATCTACGTCCTCAACGGCTACGAGGGCGGCCTCCCCTCCGCCCGCTACCTGGGCGAAATCGCCGACGCCGCCGAATCCGCCGGCGCCCCCCACGACTACGTCATGGAACTCCGCAAACGGCCTTGCTGAAGGCGTGGCGCGCCCCCAGGGACCGCCCGCTCGCCCGTCAGCCACCGGCTCCACACCCGTCGGCCACCGGCTCCCCATCGGAGCGCCCGCCCCAGGCTCCTCTCGCTTCACCCCACCTCACCGCGCCCGAACCGACGGCGGGACGCTCCGTGACGGCCACGTGACGGGTCTCGTAAGGCCCCCCATAACTGATCCGGTAACGCGCCCCTTAGCGGGTCCCGTAACGCACCCCTTGGCGGGTCCGGTGACGCGCCCCATGACACGCCGGCGGCCGATTGGAGGCCCCGGCCCGTCCCGCAGCCACCAGCTCGACCGGGCCACCAGCCGCACCGGGCCACAGCCATGACGGGCCACCGGCTATGACGAGGCCACCACCCACGACGGGGCCATTTGGCGGAACCCACAAGACAACGATCCCAGGACCGTGAGCAGCGACATCTACGCGCGTAGGGGATTACCGGCTACCCTCGTCCGCGTGAACGCATCTGTTACCCCGGACATCGCGCGCGACCCGCAGGGCGCCGCCGCCGACGCCGCCGCCCGCCTGCGCGAGCTCACCGGCGCCGAGACCCACGACGTTGCCCTGGTGATGGGCTCCGGCTGGGCCCCGGCCGCCGAGGCCCTGGGCGCGCCCGATCACGAATTCCCCGTCACCGAGCTGCCCGGCTTCCCGGCGCCGGCGGTCGCCGGACACGGCGGCAAGATCCGCTCCTACCAGATCGGCGAGAAGCGGGCGCTGGTCTTCCTCGGCCGCACGCACTACTACGAGGGTCGCGGCGTCGCCGCCGTCGCACACGGCGTCCGCACCGCCGTCGCGGCCGGCTGCAAGACCATCGTCCTCACCAACGGCTGCGGCGGCCTGCGCGAGGGCATGCGCCCCGGCCAGCCGGTCCTCATCAGCGACCACCTCAACCTCACCGCCACGTCCCCGATCGTCGGCGCGAACTTCGTCGACCTGACCGACCTGTACTCGCCGCGGCTGCGCGCGCTGTGCAAGGAGGTCGACCCGAGCCTGGAGGAGGGCGTCTACGCGCAGTTCCCCGGCCCGCACTACGAGACCCCGGCCGAGATCAAGATGATCCGCACGCTGGGTGCGGACCTGGTCGGCATGTCCACCGTCCTCGAGGCCATCGCGGCTCGCGAGGCCGGCGCCGAGGTGCTCGGCCTGTCGCTGGTGACGAACCTCGCCGCCGGCATGACGGGCGAACCGCTGAACCACGAAGAGGTCCTTCAGGCCGGCCGCGACTCGGCCACCCACATGGGCTCCCTCCTCGGCCAGGTCCTCAGCAAGATCTGACAGGCCTCCAAGACCTCGACGCCAAGCCGAGCCCAACCCCGACCCGGGCTCGGCCCCAACCCGAGCTCAGCCCTGGGCCGAGCTCCACGCCAACCCGAGCCCGCCGCCAAGCCCTGGATCCCCGGGGCCTCGACCTCAGGCGCTCCGGAGGGCCTCGACCTCAGGCGCTCCGGAGGGCCTCGGCCTCAGGTGCTCTCCGGGGCCTCGGTCTCAGGAGGCCGACCGGGACGGTCACCTCGTTCCGGGCTACCCGGCTCCCGGGGGTGGGAAGTTCTGAAACGGCCTGGGAAGGCCTGGGACGTTCGAGGTCTTGCGTGGCGTGGCGGGGCCTTGCGCGTCGCCTCCTTAATCCGGCAACGATTACTGAGTGTGATTGGTTCCTTACTGATTACAGTCTGTGACCAGATGGGAGAGGGCGTCAAGGCCGGGCGGCGGGCCGGGCCGGCCGGTGGCTGATTGGCGTCGTTCGTCCCGCGCGCGGGGTAAGGGGTACGAGCCGGGCGTGCGCCGCGCGAGCGCCCGGCGGCCCCCGTAGCCCACCCCGTACGTCACCCCACAACGCACCCGAAGGCAGGAGCATCACGTGGCTACCGATCCCGCGGAGCTGATCAACCGGGCCGAGGCATGGCTGGCCGAGGACCCCGACCCGGAGACCCGGGACGAGCTGTCCAAGCTCATCGAAGCCCAGGACACCGACGAGCTGGCCGCCCGGTTTGCCGGCACCCTCCAGTTCGGCACCGCCGGGCTGCGCGGGGAGCTGGGCGCGGGTCCGATGCGGATGAACCGCTCGGTGGTCATCCGGGCCGCGGCCGGCCTCGCCGCGTATCTCAAGGCGAAGGGCGAGGGCTCCGGGCTGGTCGTCATCGGTTACGACGCGCGCCACAAGAGCGCCGACTTCGCCCGGGACACGGCGGCCGTGATGGTCGGCGCGGGCCTGCGTGCCGCGGTGCTGCCGCGTCCGCTGCCCACCCCCGTCCTGGCCTTTGCGATAAGGCATCTGGGCGCGGTGGCCGGTGTCGAGGTCACCGCCAGCCACAACCCGCCGCGCGACAACGGCTACAAGGTCTATCTGGGCGACGGCTCGCAGATCGTGCCGCCCGCGGACGGGGAGATCGCCGCCGAGATCGCCGCGGTGCGCGCGCTGGCGGACGTACCGCGCCCGGAGTCCGGCTGGGAGACCCTGGACGACGCCGTCCTGGAGGCCTATCTGGCGCGTACGGATGCGGTACTGACCTCCGGCACCCCCCGTGACGTGAACGTCGTTTACACCCCCATGCACGGCGTGGGCCTGGGCACCCTCCTCGCCGCCTTCGCCCGGGCCGGCTTCCCGGCCCCGACGGTCGTCGCGGAACAGGCCGAGCCCGACCCGGACTTCCCGACGGTCGCCTTCCCCAACCCGGAGGAGCCGGGCGCGATGGACCTCGCGTTCGCCACCGCGCGGGCGCAGGGCGCGGGCGACGTGGACCTGGTCATCGCCAACGACCCCGACGCGGACCGCTGCGCCGTCGCCGTCCCGGCCCCCGGTACCCCGGAGGGCTGGCGGATGCTGCGCGGCGACGAGGTCGGCGCGCTGCTCGCCGCCCACCTCGTCAGCAAGGGGGCGTCCGGCACCTTCGCCACGACGATCGTGTCCTCGCAGCTGATGTCCCGTATCGCCGCCGGCTCCTCGCTCCCCTACGAGGAGACGCTGACCGGCTTCAAGTGGCTGGCCCGGGTGGACGGGCTGCGGTACGCCTTCGAGGAGGCGCTGGGTTACTGCGTCGACCCGGAGGGCGTACGGGACAAGGACGGCATCACCGCCGCCCTGCTGATCGCCGAGCTGGCGGCGGAGCTCAAGCAGGCCGGCCGCACGCTCAGCGATCTGCTGGACGACCTCGCGGTGGAGTTCGGGCTGCACGCGACCGACCAGCTCTCGGTGCGCGTCGAGGACCTGTCGCTGATCGCCGATGCGATGCGCAGGCTGCGTGAGCAGCCGCCGGCCGCGCTGGCGGGCCTGGCCGTGGCCCGAGCCGACGATCTGAACCGGGGCACCGAGGCGCTGCCGCCGACCGACGGCCTGCGTTACTACCTCTCCGGTTCCGCGGAGGCCGGTATCGAGGCCGCCCGTGTCGTGGTGCGCCCCAGTGGCACGGAGCCCAAGCTCAAGTGCTATCTGGAGGTCGTGGTGCCGGTGGGCTCGGCCGGGGCGCTGCCCGGGGCCCGGGCGAAGGCGGCCGAGACGCTGGCCGCGATCAAGGCGGATGTTTCGGCGGCGGCCGGGATCTGAGGCGCTTTCGGGGAGCGGGGTCTCGTGGGGTGGTTTCCCCATGAGGCCCCGCGCCTCATATCGGCACCCTCAGAGCGCGATCAACACCGCCAGGCCGATCGCGCCCACCACGCTCGGTGCGATGACCTCGTACGACCAGCGCACCACCGGCGCGATCCGCGCAGCCTCACTCTGCTCGCTCTCCACGCTCTCCCGCCGGCCGTTCCCGTCCCGCGCCGCACGTTCCTTGAGTTCGCGGAGTTCGGCGAGGGCCTGGTCGGCCGCGGCGCGCGGCACCGGGCCGGCGTCGGCGTCCGGGCCGAAGCGGGGCCGTGCCGGGTCGGTGCCGCGCAGGGCCTGCCGGCCGGCCTTCTTGCGCTGCCGCAGTGAGACGGGGATGGCCCACAGCTGGTACTTGCCGGAGGCGGTGAACACCTCGGTGGAGAACGACGCCCGCAGCTCCTCCACGGTGCCCCACGGCAGCGTGATCGTGCGGAACGGGTTGCGCACCGTCAGCCGGTCCTGGTCGGCCCGCACGAGCGGCCGCAGGGTGAAGGCGGTCACCAGGGGCACACCGAGCAGCAGGGCGAAGACCGTCGCCAGCCGGGTGGTTGCGTCGCCGCGCAGGAGTGCGTCCACGGCGAGCCAGGCTCCGAGCAGCAGGAGGAGTACGCCGCCGGCGAGGGCCGCGGGTGAGCGGTAGGTGCGCTCGGCGTCCTGCTGTTGGGGCGGCGTGGTGCGTTCCTGGCGCGTCATGTCGCCGATTCTGCCTGACCGTCCGTATGCCGGACATTGCGTTACGGCATCATTCCGGCGGAACGGCCGGATAGCGGCTTCCAGGGGGATGACATTGCGCTACGCGCGTAGATATGCTCCCCTCGTGACCATGCCCATCACTGTTCCCGCATACGGCAAGGAAGCCGCGGGGCGTCTGGCGTCAATGGCGGACGTGACCGCCGACGACGGTGCGCTGCGCCGCTTCCTCCACGGCCTCCCGGGCGTCGACGCGGTCGGCCTCGAGGCCCGCGCCGCCACCCTCGGCACCCGCTCGATCAAGACGACGGCGAAGGCGTACGCCATCGATCTCGCCATTTCGATGATCGACCTGACGACCCTTGAAGGCGCGGACACCCCGGGCAAGGTCCGGGCGCTGTGCGCCAAGGGCATCAACCCCGATCCCACCGACCGCACCAGCCCCAAGGTCGCGGCGATCTGTGTCTACCCCGACATGGTCGCGACGGCCAAGGAGGCGCTCGGCGACTCCGGTATCCATGTCGCGTCCGTCGCCACCGCCTTCCCGGCCGGCCGCGCCGCGCTGCCGGTCAAGCTGGCCGACACCCGGGACGCGGTGGCGGCCGGCGCCGACGAGATCGACATGGTGATCGACCGGGGCGCCTTCCTCTCCGGCCGTTACATGGCGGTCTTCGAGGAGATCAAGGCCGTCAAGGAGGCCTGTGCCCGCCCGGACGGCACGGCCGCCCACCTGAAGGTCATCTTCGAGACCGGTGAGCTCCAGACGTACGACAGCGTCCGCCGGGTGTCGTGGCTGGCGATGCTGGCCGGGGCGGACTTCATCAAGACCTCGACCGGCAAGGTGAGCGTGAACGCCACACCGCCGGTCACCCTGCTGATGCTGGAAGCCGTGCGCGACTTCCACGCCGCGACCGGCGTCCAGGTCGGGGTGAAGCCGGCCGGTGGTATCCGTACGACCAAGGACGCGGTGAAGTACCTGGTCATGGTCAACGAGACGCTCGGTGAGCCCTGGCTGACCGCCGACTGGTTCCGCTTCGGCGCCTCCAGCCTCCTGAACGACCTGCTGATGCAGCGCCAGAAGCTCAGCACCGGCCGCTACTCCGGCCCCGACTACGTCACGGTGGACTGAGGCACCCATGACCTTCGATTACGCACCCGCACCCGAGTCCCGCGCGGTCGTCGACATCGCGCCGTCCTACGGGCTTTTCGTCGACGGCGAGTTCGCCCCGGCCTCCGACGGCAAGGTCTTCAAGACCCTCTCCCCCGCCTCCGAGGAGGTCCTGTCCGAGGTCGCCCAGGCGAGTTCCGACGACGTCGACCGGGCCGTCAGGGCCGCCCGTAAGGCCTTCGAGAAGTGGTCCGCGCTGCCGGGCGCCGAGCGCGCCAAGTACCTGTTCCGGATCGCCCGGATCATCCAGGAGCGCTCGCGTGAGCTGGCCGTCCTGGAGTCGCTGGACAACGGCAAGCCGATCCGTGAGTCCCGGGACGCCGATCTGCCGCTGGTCGCCGCGCACTTCTTCTACTACGCGGGCTGGGCCGACAAGCTCGACCACGCGGGCTACGGCCGGAATCCGCGCCCGCTGGGCGTCGCCTGCCAGGTGATCCCGTGGAACTTCCCGCTGCTGATGCTGGCGTGGAAGATCGCCCCGGCGCTGGCGACCGGCAACACGGTCGTGCTGAAGCCGGCCGAGACGACCCCGCTGTCCGCCCTCTTCTTCGCGGACATCTGCCGTCAGGCGGGGCTGCCCAAGGGTGTCGTCAACATCCTCACCGGCGACGGTTCGACGGGCGCGGCGCTGGTCGCGCACCCGGACGTCGACAAGGTGGCGTTCACCGGCTCGACCGAGGTCGGCAAGGCGATCGCGCGTACGGTCGCCGGTACGGACAAGAAGCTCACCCTGGAGCTGGGCGGCAAGGCGGCGAACATCGTCTTCGACGACGCGCCGCTCGACCAGGCCGTCGAGGGCATCGTCAACGGCATCTTCTTCAACCAGGGCCAGGTCTGCTGCGCGGGCTCCCGCCTGCTGGTCCAGGAGTCGGTGCAGGACGAGCTGCTGGACGCGCTCAAGCGCCGGATGCAGACGCTGCGGGTGGGCGATCCGCTCGACAAGAACACCGACATCGGCGCCATCAACTCCGCGGAGCAGCTGGCCCGGATCACGGCGCTGGCGGACGCGGGTGAGGCCGAGGGCGCCGAGCGCTGGTCGCCGGCGTGTGAACTGCCCACCTCGGGCTACTGGTTCGCGCCGACCCTCTTCACGGGGGTCACGCAGGCGCACCGGATCGCCCGTGAGGAGATCTTCGGCCCGGTGCTGTCAGTGCTGACCTTCCGTACGCCGGAGGAGGCCGTCGCGAAGGCGAACAACACTCCGTACGGGCTGTCGGCGGGCATCTGGACGGAGAAGGGTTCGCGGATGCTGTGGATGGCGAGCAAGCTGCGGGCGGGCGTCATCTGGTCCAACACGTTCAACAAGTTCGACCCGGCGTCGCCGTTCGGTGGCTACAAGGAGTCGGGCTTCGGCCGCGAGGGCGGTCGTCATGGCCTGGAGGCGTACCTCGCCCCGTCGAGCCCGGAGGGCGAGCGCTGATGAAAACCGTTGATCGTCTGAGCGTTCTCAAGACCTACAAGCTGTACGTCGGGGGGAAGTTCCCCCGGTCCGAGAGCGGGCGGGTGTACGAGGTGACCGACTCCAAGGGCAACTGGCTGGCCAACGCCCCGCTCTCCTCCCGTAAGGATGCCCGGGACGCGGTGGTGGCCGCCCGTAAGGCGTTCGGTGGCTGGTCGGGTGCCACGGCGTACAACCGTGGTCAGATCCTGTACCGCGTGGCCGAGATGCTGGAGGGCCGCCGCGAGCAGTTCGTCGCCGAGGTGGCGGACGCCGAGGGGCTGTCGAAGGCCAAGGCGGCCGCGCAGGTGGACGCGGCGGTCGACCGCTGGGTCTGGTACGCGGGCTGGTCGGACAAGGTGGCGCAGATCGCGGGTGGCGCCAACCCGGTCGCCGGGCCGTACTTCAACCTCTCCTCTCCCGAGCCGACCGGTGTTGTCGCCGTCCTGGCGCCGCAGGAGTCGTCCTTCCTGGGTCTGGTGTCGGTGATCGCCCCGGCGATCGTCACCGGCAATACGGTGATCGTGGCGGCCGCGCAGGACGCGCCGCTGCCCGCGCTGTCGCTGGCGGAGGTGCTGGCGACCTCCGATCTTCCGGGCGGTGTGGTCAACATCCTCTCGGGCCGTACGGCGGAGATCGCGGCCCCGCTCGCCGCGCACCAGGACGTCAACGCCGTCGATCTGGCGGGCGCGGACGCGGAGTTGGCGAAGGAGCTGGAGACAGCGGCGGCCGACAACCTCAAGCGGGTGCTGCGCCCTTCCCCGGTGGACTGGACCGCGGACCCCGGGACCGGCCGCCTGCTGTCCTTCCTGGAGACGAAGACGGTCTGGCATCCGATGGGTGTCTGACGGCCTGTTGCCGCCCTCGGGCGGTGTGGAACGACGGTGCGGGGGCTCCTCTTTGCGGAGGGGGTCCCGCACCGTCTTGTCCGGACATCTTTGTCCGGACGCCTTCGTCCGGACATTCAACTAAGATCATCTCTTTGGCCGTGTCCACGACAGACGGATCGGCCGCGATCCCGACGACCCGTTCGGCTGAGCACCGCACCCGACGAAAGGACCGCACCGGATGAAACCGGAGTACCGCGACTGTTTCCGGCCCTTTCTTCAGCCGGGCGAAAGGCTGGTCCTCGCCTCGGACTACTGGGGCAATACGGCGCTGCCCTCCGTCCCCGCCCCGTTGCGTACGCCTCGTACCCCGCCCCGCCCGTCGGCGCTGGAGCAGCGGGTGCGGGGCGCGCTGGGGAGCGCGCTGGGCAAGGTGACCCGTCCGCTGGAGGCGGTGGGCAACAGCCGGCTGGTCAACAACCCGGTCGTCCGGGCCGCCGAGCGCGTGGGCGACCGGGCCGAGAACACGGCGATCGCGCTGGAGCATGTCGCCGACCGGGCGGTCGAGAAGGCGATCTGGGGCACCGTCATGGACGGCGGCTGGCACAGCATGGCCGGGCGCTTCCTGGTGGATCTGACCAACGCAGGCGGCGAACCCAGGCGCCAGGCGCTGACCGACCGCCGGCTCCTGCTGCTCGTGGACCACAACACGAGCTGGTGGGGCACCACCCCGCAATGGGAGGTGGGGGTGGCGGTGCCCCGTACGACGATCGCGCGGGTCACCGCACATCCGAAGGCCGCCAGCCGGGGGCGGTTCGATGTCGCCTTCGTCGACGGTTCGTGGATCGCTCTGGGCAGTGCGGTGCGGGCGCACATGGAGGGGTTCGTGGCGGCCTTCGGCCACGGCGCCTGACTCGCCTCGATCAGGGAACGCCGGGTACCCGAACCGGCCGCCGGCGCCCATTCCTCACCCAGGCAGTACCTTCGTCACCGTTCCCAGCAGCGGTACGTCGCGGATCGCGGCGCCGCGGGAGAGGAAGCCGGTCAGGTGGGTGGTGCTGATCGGTTTGAAGTCGGCGATCTGGGTGGCGACGGCGTTGGCGAGGGGGTCGACGGAGGTGTTCGCCAGCGGGTCGAGCTGGAGGTTCTTGACCGGGCCGAGGCCGCCGGACGCGGAGTGCAGCAGGGCACCGGTCAGTGCGGAGGCCGTGGCGCCGGTGTCGGTGCCGCGGGCCGGGGCGGGTGCGGGGGCCGCGCCCGCCGTGGCCGCACCGCCCGCCGCGAGCGCGGCACCGGCCGCGGAGACCACGAGGCCGGCGCGGAGCAGTGCGCGCGGTACCCGGCTGGGCTTGGGACGTGCGTGGGAGGGCATGGGCCACCTGCCTGGAGGGTCGAAGGGCTGTATGAGCGGGGGAGTTGACGGTTCGCTGGGTAATCGGTTGACTGCGTAGCGTAGTTGAGCGGGGAGTGGCCGATCCACCTCGCACGCCAGGGGTAGCCCACACGGCGCAATGCGCGACAATGAGTGCCCGTGAGCCTCCACTCCACCGCTTCTTCCGCCCGGCCGCCGGCCGCCCGCGTCGTCCTGCTGACCGGCCCGTCGGGTTCGGGCAAGACGTCCCTGGCCGCCCGCAGCGGTCTGCCCGTCCTGAACCTCGACGACTTCTACAAGGAGGGCACGGATCCGACGCTGCCCCAACTGCCCGACGGGGGCGGCGCCGACTGGGATTCGCCGCTCTCCTGGGACGCCGGTGCCGCCGTCGCGGCGATCGAGGCGCTGTGCCGTACGGGGCGCGCCGACGTTCCGGTGTACGACATCTCGCTGAGCGCCCGGGTCGGGGCGGCGGGGCTCGACCTCGGAGGTGCCTCGCTGTTCATCGCGGAGGGTGTCTTCGCCGCCGATGTCATCGCGGCGTGCCGGGCGGCCGGGCTGCTGGCCGATGCGCTGTGCCTGCGCGGCCGGCCCGCCACGACGTTCCGCCGGCGGCTGGTCCGTGATCTGCGCGAGGGCCGCAAGCCGGCCCCGTACCTGGTGCGCCGTGGTCTGCGGCTGATGCGCAGCGAGCGGTCGATCGTCGCGCGGCACACCGCGCTGGGTGCGCACGCCTGCGCCAAGCCGGAGGCGCTGGCCCGGATCGCGGCCGCGGGAACGGCGGTTGCGGTGGATGCGGCCGTATTCTCCTGACACCTCACGAGGGAGGGAGTGAGTGCCGATGTCGAGAGTGCACAGTTACCGCGCCGGCGTCACCTGGACCGGTAACACCGGTGAGGGGACCGGCAGCTACCGCGGCTACGGCCGGGAGCACGAGGTGCGCGCCGAGGGGCCGCCGCCGCTGCCGGGCACGGCGGACCCGGCGTTCCGCGGCACGGCCGACCGCTGGAATCCGGAGCAGTTGCTGCTCGCCTCGCTCGCGCAGTGCCACATGCTGACGTATCTGGCGCTGTGTGCGCTGGCGGGTGTGGTGGTGACGGCGTACGCGGATGACGCGGACGGCACGATGACGGAGGACGGCGGGGGCGGCGGGCAATTCACCGAAGTGGTGCTGCGGCCGCGGGTCGAGGTGGCGTCGGCGGAGGATGCCGAGCGGGCGCGGGCGCTGCACGGCGAGGCGCACAAGAAGTGTTTCATCGCCAACTCGGTGAATTTCCCGGTGCGGCACGAGCCGGTGGTGTCGGTGCGGGGCGCGTAGGCGGCGCCTCCGCCCGGGCGGCAGCACGAAGGAGCGGGTTCGGGCAGGCCCCCCGGCCGCCCGACCCCGCTCCGTTCCCCCGTGTTCCCCCGGTTTCCCCTTGCTTCCCCCGTATCCCCCGATACGTCCGGCTTCGGCGGATTACTCCGCCTTCGCCGGTTCCCCCGTATCCCCGTTCCCCCTCGGGCTGCCCCCCTCGGGCATGGGCCCTTTCCCCCTCGGGCCCGTCCTTCAGGCGACCAGCTCGCCGAAGGACTCTTCCTCGTCACGGCCGAAGCTGAGGACGTCGTCCTCGCGCAGCCGGCGCAGGGCGCGCCAGATGCTCGACTTCACCGTGCCGACACTGATGTTGAGGATGTCCGAGATCTCCGGGTCCGTACGGCCCTCGTAGTAGCGCAGCACCAGCATCGTGCGCTGCGTCTCGGGCAGCCGGGCCAGCGCCTGCCACAGCACGGCGCGCAGCTCGGTGCCGCGCATCGCGTCCACCTCGCCGGCCGTCTCCGGCAGCTCCTCGGTCGGGTATTCGTTGAGCTTGCGCCGGCGCCAGGCGCTGATGTGCAGATTGGTCATGGTGCGGCGCAGGTAGCCGCCGAGCGCCGCCTTGTCGCTGATCCGGTCCCAGGCGCGGAAGGTCGAGAACAGCGCGCTCTGCAGCAGGTCCTCGGCCTCGTAGCGGTCACCGGTCAGGTGGTAGGCGGTGGCGTACAGGGAGGCGCGGCGCTCCTGGACGTAGGCGGTGAAGGCCGCTTCGGCCTCGGCCGCCTCCGACGCGGAACGCCGTTCCCCCGTGGCCTCCCCGTACTCCGCTCCCCCGTTGTTTCCCCCGTGGGCGGCGTCTCCCCCGTGCCGCCCGTCTCCCCCGTTGACGGTCACCGTTGTCGCGTCGATGGCGACCATGAAGGGCGGCCGCTGGCGGCCGGCGCCGCGGGCGCAGCCCCTCAGGGAGGTACCCCCTGCGACACCGGACTTCTCCGTGGTCCGTACGACGTCGTGGAGTCGCGTGATAACTGCGCTGGAAGCCTTGCCGTGCAGTGTGTTCATCTCGCGCCCCCCGTCGTTGAGCCAGCTCGTTCGGTGTCTGCCGGGTGTTGATCTCTCCCGGTGCCCAAAAGACTGCCAAGCCAGTTTCATCGCGTTGTCCGTCGACTGTCACAGCCCTGTCACAGGGGCCGGTGACTGCCGCATGGGTCCCCCACGGGCGCGTGCCGTGTGCATGAGGGCGCCGCTGGTCGATGTCCCGGCGTCCCATGGGACAGAATGGCCGGGTGCCTTTCCTGTTGCTGATCGAGGACGACGACGCCATCCGCACGGCCCTCGAACTCTCGCTGTCCCGCCAGGGTCACCGTGTGGTGACCGCGGCGACGGGCGAGGACGGTCTGAAGCTGCTGCGTGAGCAGCGCCCGGACCTGATCGTGCTGGATGTGATGCTGCCGGGCATCGACGGTTTCGAGGTGTGCCGGCGGATCAGGCGTACGGACCAGCTGCCCATCATCCTGCTCACCGCGCGTAACGACGACATCGACGTCGTGGTGGGGCTGGAGTCCGGTGCCGACGACTATGTCGTCAAACCGGTCCAGGGGCGGGTGCTGGATGCCCGCATCCGGGCCGTGCTGCGCCGGGGCGAGCGCGAGTCCAGTGACTCGGCGACCTTCGGTTCGCTGGTGATCGACCGGTCGGCGATGACGGTCACCAAGAACGGTGAGGATCTGCAACTGACACCGACCGAGCTGCGGTTGCTGCTGGAGCTGAGCCGCCGGCCCGGGCAGGCACTCTCCCGTCAGCAGCTGCTGCGGCTGGTGTGGGAGCACGACTATCTGGGGGACTCGCGCCTGGTGGACGCCTGTGTGCAGCGGCTGCGGGCGAAGGTGGAGGACGTCCCGTCCTCGCCGACCCTGATCCGTACGGTCCGTGGCGTCGGCTACCGGCTGGACTCCCCGCAGTGACGGAACGTTCCCACCCGGGCGGAGCGGCGCGGGACGACGCGGGCGGCCGGGTGCCGCGGCTGCTCCGCCGTGCTTCGGGGCTGCTGCGCTGGACGAGTCTGCGGCTGCGGCTGGTCGTGGTCTTCGCGCTGGTGGCGCTGACCGCGGCGGTCTCGGCGTCCGGTATCGCGTACTGGCTCAACCGCAACACCGTTCTGGACCGCACCCAGAACGCCGTCCTCAAGGACTTCCGCAAGTCGCTGGAGGACAGCACACGCTCGCTGCCGCTGCATCCGCGGTGCGCCGAACTCCAGGACGCGGCACGTCAGATGGCGGGCGGACCGCAGAACTACACGGTGCTGCTGATCGGTGTGGACGAGGCGGGCAAGGACTGCGCGGCCACCACGGACAAGGATCTGCTGACGCTCAAGAGCGTGCCCGCCTCGCTCCAGCACGCGGTCAACGAGGTCCGCCCGGTCGACGAGTCCAACCGTTACTCCCACCATCTGTACTGGCAGCGCAAGCAGGTCGGGGACACCCCCTATCTCGTCGCCGGAGCGAAGGTGATCGGCGGCGGGCCGACCGGCTATCTGATGAAGTCGCTGGCCACCGAGAGGCAGGACCTCAACTCGCTGGCCTGGTCGCTGGGGATCGCCACCGCGCTGGCGCTGGTCGGCTCGGCGCTGCTGGCGCAGGCCGCCGCGACGACCGTGCTGCGGCCCGTACAACGGCTGGGGCACGCCGCACGGCAGCTGGGCGAGGGGCGGCTGGAGACCCGGCTGCGGGTGACCGGCACGGACGAACTCGCGGACCTGTCCCGGACGTTCAACCGTACGGCCGAGCGGCTTCAGCAGCGGGTCGAGGAGCTGAGCGGACGGGAGGCGGCCTCGCGCCGCTTCGTCGCCGACATGTCGCACGAACTCCGTACGCCCCTGACGGCGATCACCGCGGTCTCCGAGGTGCTGGAGGAGGAGGCCGACTCGCTCGACCCGATGATCGCGCCCGCCGTCCAGCTGGTGGTCAGCGAGACCCGCAGGCTGAACGACCTGGTGGAGAACCTGATGGAGGTCACCCGCTTCGACGCGGGCACGGCCAGGCTGGTGCTGGACGATGTCGATGTCGCGGACCAGGTGACCGCCTGCATCGACGCCCGGGCCTGGCTGGACGCGGTGGACCTGGACGCGGACCGCGGCATCGTGGCCCGGCTGGACCCGCGGCGTCTCGACGTCATCCTGGCGAACCTGATCGGCAACGCCCTCAAGCACGGCGGGTCGCCGGTGCGGGTGTCCGTGCACACCGAGGACGGGCGCGGGCCGGACGACGGCGCCGGGGAGACCGCCGGCGAGGGCGAGGGCGGCGGTACGGCCGAGCCGTGCGCGGAGGACGGGCCGGAGGGCGGCGCCGACGGCGCTCCCGCGCGGCCGGGCGGCACCGCCCGTCCCGGAGGCGGTGAGCTGGTGATCCGGGTGCGCGACCACGGCCCCGGCATTCCGGAAGAAGTCCTCCCGCATGTCTTCGACCGCTTCTACAAGGCCAGCGCCTCCCGGCCGCGCTCGGAGGGCAGCGGCCTCGGCCTGTCCATCGCGCTGGAGAACGCGCACATCCACGGCGGTGAGATCACCGCGGCCAACCTCCCCGAGGGCGGTGCGGTCTTCACCCTGCGACTGCCGATGGACGCCGCCCCACTGGCGGGCGGCGACCGGCGCAACGACGGCCAGGACCGCGCCGCCGGCGAGGGCACGGAGGGCGAGCGATGACGCGTACCGGGTCGATGACGCGCACGGGGTCGATGACCCGTACAGGGCGCAGGGTGCGGCGCACGGCCGCCGTGGCCGCGCTCGCGCTGGCCGCCGCGGGCTGCGGCATCCGGGGCACGTCGGTGCCGGTGGACGCGGGCGGCGCCCCCTCACGGGTCAGCTGCAAGGCCCCGGCGAGCACGACGGCACCGGGCTCGCCGGACCGCGCCCAGGCCGCCGTCTATCTGGTGTGCGGCTCGGCGCTGGCACAGGTCGGGCGGACGGTCGCGCCGCCGAAGGGCGCGGCGGACGCCGACCCGCGACTGCGGACCGCCCGCGCCCTGCTGGCCGAGCTCCAGCGCACCCCCTCGGCGGACGAGGAGAAGGCCGGCTTCAGCAGCGCGCTGCCCGCCGACCTCAAGGTCGAGGGGCCGCGCCCGGGCGACCCCGCCGAGGCGCTGCGGCTGACCATCCGGCCGGACGACCTCCCGTCCTTCGCGCTGGCGCAGCTGGTGTGCACATACGGGGCGAGCAGCGCGCTGGGCCGTACCCATGCGGCGGTCCTGGGCGGGCCCGGCAGCGCGCCGGTCCACCGCTACGACTGCTCCGCCGATGTCCTGGCCAACCCGGACATCGCGGAGAACGCCGGGTGGGGGGACCCGCTGTCGGAAGAGGGGCAGTGACGGGCGCGAGGGTGCGGAACCGTTGCCCCCGCTACCTGCGTCCTGGCTTGTGTGCAGCGTCATGGCTCCGGCACCACCGCCGTCCCCCGTATGCGCGTCACCGGACTTCTTCTCCTCGTGGCGCATCTGATGACCGTCGGCTGGCTCACGCTGCGTCCTCGTACGGTGCCGTGGGTGCCGGCCGCGAACCTCGAACCGCTGGCGACGATCCGGGCCGAGCTGGCGCACGGTGTGTCGTGGGCGGCCGTACAGCACCTGGGCGGCTCGGTGCTGCTGCTGGCGCCGCTGGGCGTACTGCTGCCGCTCTCGGCCGGGCGTCTGCAGGTGTCCCCGCTGGTGTCCTTCACCCGGACCGTCTTCGCCGGCGCGATGATCTCGCTGGCCATCGAGCTGTTGCAGTCAGGGGTGCCCGGACGGGTCCCGGACATCGATGCGGTGCTGCTGAGCACGCTGGGGGTGGCGCTGGTGCACCTCGCCGTCGTCCCTGGGGCCCGGTCCCGGCTCCGTCGCCGGGACGAGGATCTCAGGGGTACAACCCCGAAGATCCCCAGGGTCGGACTGGCCCCGCAGGCTGACGTGCTCTCGGGCAGCCGGACCTACCTTTGAGACATCGGGGCAAACGCCCCACGAAGTCGAAAAGGAGTCGCCATCATGGCCGCCGCACTGGTCCGCCCCCGCAACAACCGAGTGATCGCCGGAGTGTGCGCGGGCCTGGCCCGTCGCTTCGGTACGACCCCGACGACGATGCGCGTGATCTTCGTCGTCTCGTGTCTGCTGCCCGGCCCGCAGTTCCTGGTCTACCTCGCGCTGTGGATACTCCTCCCCTCGGAGGACAAGACCGCCGCCACCGCCTGGTAGCCCGCCCACGCGGCGCCCACAGCCGCGGCACCGCACCCGGCACCCGGCACCCGGCACCCGGCACCCGGCACGGACATGACGACGCCCCGGCCGTCAGCACAAGGCGTACGGCCGGGGCACGGCGTGGCGCGTGTCCCTGGGGACGGAGCCGCTGGTGGGCTCAGCCGAGGGTCTTGCCGAGGGCGCCGGTCGGCAGGCCGCCCAGCAGGCTGTTGCCCTTGGAGTTCAGTGGCGTCTTGATGTCACCGCCGACCGGCTTGGACTGGGTGGCCCCGGAGAGGGTCTTGGTGGCGTCCTTGACCGGCAGGCTCTTCAGCACGCCGGTGGTGTCCGCACCGGTCACCGACGCCGCGCCGGCGACACCCGCGGCGGAGACGGCGATGGCGGCACCGAGCGCGGCGACACCGAGAGTCTTGATGGTTCCCTGCTTCATCGGAATACGTCCTCATTGATGGGGGCTTGACCGGCCAATCAACCTAGTGATGCGGCAACCGGCGCCGCAAACAGCAACGAGGAAAGAAAAAACGGCCGGTGGACATTCCACCGGCCGTTGCGCTATATGCTCGCGCTACCCCTTACGCAGAGTCAGAATCGCTGCTCAGCGGGGAGGTTGCAGCCACCGGACGGAACAGCCATTCGGCCCGCAGTTCTGCGTAACCCGGCTTGATGACGTCGTTGATCATGGCCAGACGTTCATCGAAAGGAATGAAAGCTGATTTCATCGCATTGACTGTAAACCACTGCATGTCATCGAGCGTGTACCGGAATGTCTTGACCAGGTGCTCGAATTCCCGGGACATGTTCGTACCGCTCATCAGGCGGTTGTCGGTGTTGACCGTGAGCCGGAATTGCAGCCGGCGCAGCAGCCCGATGGGGTGCTCCGCGTAGGAGGGGGCGGCGCCGGTCTGGAGGTTGGAGGTCGGGCACATCTCCAGCGGGATGCGCTTGTCCCGTACGTACGAGGCGAGCCGGCCGAGCTTGACCGAGCCGTCGTCGGCGACCTCGATGTCGTCGATGATCCGGACACCGTGGCCGAGGCGGTCGGCACCGCACCACTGGAGCGCCTGCCAGATGGACGGCAGGCCGAAGGCCTCGCCGGCGTGGATGGTGAAGTGGTTGTTCTCCCGCTTGAGGTACTCGAACGCGTCGAGGTGGCGGGTGGGCGGGTAGCCGGCCTCGGCGCCGGCGATGTCGAAGCCGACGACGCCGGTGTCGCGGTAGCGGTTGGCCAGCTCGGCGATCTCCAGGGCGCGGGCGGCGTGCCGCATGGCGGTCAGCAGGGCGCCGACGCGGATGCGGTGGCCGTTCTCCCGGGCCCGTCGCTCGCCCTCGCGGAAGCCCTCGTTGACCGCCTCGACGACCTCTTCGAGGGTCAGCCCCTGCTCCAGGTGCTGCTCGGGCGCGTACCTGACCTCGGCGTAGACCACACCGTCGGCGGCCAGGTCCTCGGCGCACTCGGCGGCCACCCGGGCCAGTGCGTCGCGGGTCTGCATGACGGCGCAGGTGTGCGCGAAGGTCTCCAGGTAGCGCTCGAGCGAGCCGGAGTCGGCGGCCTCACGGAACCAGACCCCGAGCTTTTCCGGGTCGGTCTCGGGCAGGCCTTCGTAGCCGTTCTCGCGGGCCAGGTCCACGACCGTGGCCGGACGCAGGCCGCCGTCGAGGTGGTCGTGGAGCAGCACCTTGGGGGCGCGGCGGATCTGTTCACTGGTCGGAAGGGTGGTGGTCTCGCTCGTCATCTCGGCACTCTAGCCCCTACGCGCGTAGATATCACCGAACGATACGTAACAGTGACCCGTCCGCAGGGTGGCGGGCACCTCTCCTTCTGCCATCGTTCTGGTCATGGCTCAGCAAGCGCTGCCGGTGCGTGACGCCCGGCTGGGAAGACCGCTGGGAGCGGGCGGAACCCACAGGACGGTCAGCGGCGTCGCCCTCTTACTGCCCGGAGGCGGCCCGACCGGGCTGCGGCCCCCGTCACCGGTGCCCGCGCTGGCGGTGCGCCCGCTCGCGCTCCGGCTGGCGAAGGCGGGGCGCGCCGAGGGGCTGCGGGCCCATGTCGTGCACTACCGCTGCCGCGGCTGGAACGGCGACGCGGCCCACCCCGCGCGCGACGCCACCTGGGCCCTGGAGGAGGTGGTCCGCCGCTACGGCGATGTCCCGGTCTGCCTCGTCGGCACGGGCATGGGCGCCCGCGCCGCCCTGCACGCCGCCGGCCACCCCGCCGTCAACTCCGTGCTGGCGCTCGCCCCTTGGCTGCCCACCCCGCACGGCCATCGTGAGCCGTCCGATCCGGTGAAACAGCTCATCGGCCGCCAGGTCCTCCTCGTCCACGGCACCAACGACGAGCGCCACGACCCCGACCTGTCCTACCGCTACGCCGAACGCGCCAAGAAGGTCAACCGCGACACCTGCCGCTTCGAGGTCCACTCCGACGGCCACTCCCTGCACCAGCACCGCACCGAAGTCCTCGCCCTCGCCACCGACTTCATGCTCGGCTCCCTCTTCGCCCGCGACTACTCCCGCCCCGTCAAGGACGCCCTGGCCGCCCCACCGCCCCTGGGCCTGCGCATGCCCCTGGCCTCGGGCTTCGGGGTGTCACTGCGGCACTGAACGAACCACAACCCTGGTGCCTCGCCCGCCGGTTGCCGGTCGTCAACTGGCGTCCGTGCAAGTAACCGGAGGGCGGGGCAAGCCCCTTGGGCCGCGCACCCGAATGCCACGCACCGGCGTGAGGTCCGGCCGCTCGGATTCCGCCTGTGCCGTCCTGCGGCAGGGTCGGCCGCAGGGCCGCGAGCTGAGACACGCCCTAGGACAACAACTCCCCCCGCCGGCTCAGCAGGAACTTCTTGAAGGCGGCCACCGGGGGCGTGTCCACGTGGCCGTCGAGCCAGGCGACGCCGATTTCGCGGACGGCCCTTGGGGCCGTCACGGTCAGTTCCACGACGCCGGGGCGGGGTACGGCGGGTGGGGGCAGCAGGGCGACGCCGAGGCCGGCTGCGACGAGGCCGCGGAGGGTTTCGGCCTCCTCGCCTTCGAAGGCGACGCGTGGGGTGAAGCCCGCCTCGGTGCAGAGGGCGTCGGTGATGCGGCGCAGGCCGTAGCCCGGTTCAAGGGTGACGAACAGTTCGTCGGCGGCCTCCGCGAGCCGGATCCGTTTGCGGGTGGCGAGCCGGTGGTCGTCCGGTACGACCAGGCGCAGCTTCTGCTCGTCGAGGCGGCGGGCGACGAGATCGGGGTAGTCCGGTACCGGTGAGGTCAGGCAGAGGTCGAGGTCACCGGCGCGCAGCCGCTCGATCATCGCCTCGCCGTAGTTCTGCACGAGCTGGAAGCGGACCTTGGGGTGGTGGGCACGGAAGGTACGGATGAGGCCGGGTACGGTCTCCGACCCGAGGGTGTGCAGAAAGCCGAAGGCGACCTTGCCTGCGTCGGGGTCGACGTCCGCCCGTACCGACTCGGTGGCGCGTTCGAGGTCGCTCAGTGCCCGCTCGACGGAGGAGAGGAAGGCGCGGCCGGCGGGGCTGAGGGAGAGGGTGCGGCCGTGGCGGGCGAAGAGGGCGACGCCGAGGTCCTCTTCGAGCCGGACGATGGCGCGGCTCAGCGTCGGCTGGGGCATGCCCAGTTCCTGGGCGGCGCGGGTGACGTGCTCGTGGCGGGCCACCGCCTCGAACTGGGCCAGTCGGGGCGCCAGGGTCAACGCCCAGGAAGATTCCGGAATGTCTTTTCTGTTGCGAACCTGCAACAGAGGACGCTGTGAGCTGGGGTCATGCGGCATGGAATCGATTATGGCGTTTCTATGCATTGGACGCATGAAATTCTCCGGCCTACGTTCGAAGCATGCCTCCCGCTGATACCGGGGCGTCCGTCGCCGACCGTACGGACGCCTCTCCCCAGTTGTCCACAGACTCCTCTTCTTCTTCCGCCGCCGCGGCCGACCCCGAGGCCGGCAAGCTGCGGCCGGGCGGCCCCGGTTACCGGCGGATGAGCTTTGCGCTCTTCGCCGCCGGAGTGGCCACCTTCGCCCTCCTCTACTCGACCCAGGCGCTGCTGCCCGCGATCTCCGGGGACCTCCACGTCAGCCCGGACCAGGCGAGCTGGACCGTTTCGGCGGCCACCTTCGGGCTGGCGCTCGGGGTGATCCCGCTGAGCGCGGTGTCCGAGCGGTTCGGGCGGCGCACGCTGATGACGGCGTCCCTCTCGGTGGCCGCGCTGATCGCGCTGCTGGTGCCGTTCGCGCCGTCGATCGGTGCGCTGATCGCGCTGCGCGCGGTGCAGGGTGTGGCGCTGGCCGGGGTGCCGGCCTCGGCGATGGCCTTCCTGGCCGAGGAGGTACGTGCCAAGGCGCTGGTGGCGGCCATCGGGCTGTTCGTGGCGGGCAACAGCATCGGCGGGATGTCCGGCCGGATCGTGACCGGCTGGGTGGCTCAGGCCTGGGGCTGGCGGGCCGCGCTGGGCGCGGTGGGTGTGCTGGCCGTGGTGTGCGCGGTGGTCTTCCGGCTGCTGGTGCCCAGGGCCCGGCACTTCGCCTCGCGTGCGGTGGGCCCGCGGACGCTGGCCCGTACGCTCGGCCGTCACCTCGCCGACCCGCTGCTGCGCCGGCTGTACGGCATCGGCGGGCTGTTCATGACGGTCTTCGGCGCGGTCTACACGGTCATCGGCTACCGCCTGGTCTCCGAGCCGTTCAACCTCCCGCAGGGCATCGTCGGTTCGATCTTCGTCGTCTACCTGGTCGGTACGGCCTCCTCGGCCGCGGCCGGCCAGCTGGTCGCCCGGGTCGGCCGGCGCGGCGCCCTCTACCTGGCCGTCGGCACCACCTCGACCGGTCTGCTGCTGACCCTGGCCGACTCGGTGGCCACGGTGCTGGCGGGCCTGGTCCTGATCACCGCCGGGTTCTTCGCCGGCCATGCGGTCGCCTCCTCCGCGGTCAGCCGCACCGCGAAGACCGCCCGCGCCCAGGCGTCGGCGCTCTACCAGTGCGCCTACTACGTCGGCAGCAGCCTGGGCGGTGCGCTGGGCGCCGCCGCCTTCCACGCGGTCGGCTGGGACGGCACGGTCCTGCTGGGCCTCGCGGCGATGCTCGGCGCGGCGTCGATCACCCTGTACGCGACGCGGAAGGCGGTGGCCGAGCGCCGTCTGCTCCACCTGGAGAAGGCCGCGTAACCCCGCGCCGCCGGCGCACCGAACGCAAGCCGGCGCACCGGACGCGAAGGGCCCGCCCCGCCACCTGTCCTGGTGGGGCGGGCCCTTCGTGCGTCCGGGGCCGAGCCTTCGTGCGTCCGGGGCGGGCCGGGCGGGCAGGGCCCGTCAGTCCGAGCCGTCCTGCGGGCAGGGGTACTGCCCGTCCGGGCCCCAGTGTGTGACCGGGCCCTGGTCCTGCCGGAAGGCGCCGCAGTACAGGACCAGTTTCTGGCCCTCACGGGTGTGGTGGAGCATCACCAGCGCCTTGTTCAGCGGGGGTGCGGAGCCGTGCCGGGCCGGGATGTCGACATAGCCGCTGACGCCCTGGAAGCGCACCCCTTCGTCCAGTTTGGACTTGACGCCCTCCGCCGTGACGTCGCGATTGCTGGAGTACTCGCGGTCCGCCGCCGAGGAGAGGGTCCACAGCGCGTCGTGTGCCAGGGCCTCATGGCCGTCGTTGATCCAGGGGTCGTGTGCGGTGTACGCGCGGATGTAGCGGCGGATGAAGTCCCTGGCCTCGTCGCTCTCGTCCGGATGGCCGTCGGGCAGCACATGGACGGTGTGGTAGAGCCGCAGCCAGGGCTTGTCCAGGTACTGGCCGCCCAGTGCGGCACTGGTGAGTTCATTGCCGCCGATCACCGTCAGCCGGCGTCCGGAGCAGCCCGAGCCGGGTCCGTAGGCGTTCATGAAGTTGGTGAAGTCGTTGACCCGGGAGGCCCAGTAGACGACCGTGTCCGGGCGGGTGCGGACGAGGTCGCAGACCCGCTCGGCGGTGTCCTGGGCGGTGACCACCGCGCCGTCGCGGCCCGGGAATTCCAGGGTCTGGCTGGGCAGGCCGAAGTTCCGGGCGAAGGCGGAGCCGAGTTCGTTGCCGTAGAGGTCGCCGGGGGCCTTGACGATCACGGCCCGGGTCGCGGCCCGGCACTGCCCGGGCGTGGTCTCGATGATCCGGCCGTGGCGGGCGAACTGCGCCGCGATCTGTGTCTCGCGGCCGTTGTCCGGGGACATCGGCCGGTAGTAGTCACCGGCCTTCTGCATGGCGTCGGCGGTCGCCGTGGTGCCGATGACCGGGATCTTGCCGTCGCTGAGGACCTTGGCCGCCGCCTGGGTCGTCTGCCGGCTCTCCCGGAATCCCACCACGCCGACGATGGTGTGGCTGTTGCCGGGGCCGCGGTGGGCGGCGGCCCCGCGCACCTCACGCACCACGCCCTTCGCGGCCGCGACGACGTTCCTGAACAGCGGTCCGGTGTCACGTACGTCGACATGGAGCAGGACCCGGTGGGGGTCGGACATCGCCTCGGCGTTGCGCTTCTGCTGCGCCAGCCAGATGCCGCGCAGTTCGGGGATGGCGCCGTTCATCACGACCTGGTCGGGGTCGTCGGCCACACCGGCGCCCAGATAGACGACCCGCCGCACCGGCTTGTGGTAGCTGCGCTCGGCGTGCAGCGCCTTGGCGTTGAGCCGGCCGATGGAGCGGAGGACGTCCTCGTACTGGGCGCGAGGGGAGGGGCCTTTCCGGTCGGCGGGCGGCGGCTGCGGGTGTGCGCCCGCGGTCACCACCGTCCCGTTCAGACAGGCGGGGGCGGGCGGGAAGAGCACCGGCCACAGGAAGTTCGCCAGCAGCCCCAAGGCCAGTCCCCCGGCGGCCAGTTCGCTGGCCAGCTCGGTGGCCGGCCGGCACCCGAAGCCCGGGGGTTCGACGGGGTGGACCAGCATCCCGTCCCGGCCGAAGTCCTGGTCCGGCATCCGGCTGAGCACGGGCTGCGGGGCCGGCCCGTCGGTGGCGGCCAGCTCACGGACCGCCTCCCTGAGGTCCCGGCAGGTGCGCCACCGCCCGTCCGCGCAGCCGGCCGCCGCACCGGCCCCGACGACCAGCAGGGAGGCGCTGCCCGGCTCGCCCGCGACGGCCTGATACGTCTCCAGGAAACGGCGGGTGGCCACCGCCGCGGGCGCCCCGGCCGCGGGGAGGTCCAGCAGCACCACCCGCCGGGTCCGCCGCCGGCGGCGCCAGGGCAGCAACCGGCCGGGGCGGGCGCGGTGGAGGTCCGCCATCAGGGCCCGGAGCAGCAACTCCTCGAAGTCCCGCAGCGCGGTCCGCTCGGCGGCGGGGTCGTCGCGCTTGCGCAGCCGTACGGTCTGCCGGCGCAGGAACTGCACCGCCTTGTCGAAGAACGAACCGGATCTGCCGACCGGCCGCCAGCGCGCGTACCAGCCCTGCTTCGAGGAGATCAGCCGCCGGCTCCACCATGCCGACCAGCACCACCGCGGGAAGCTGAACAGCAGGGGCCCGGCGAGGTGGGTCCACACCAGTTCGACGGTGGACTGCGCCGCGGGGGGCTGCCCCTCGGGGAGCGTCGGGGCCGGCTGGCGGCTCAGCCTGGCCAGGAGACGGGGCAGGCCGCCGGCGGGGTCCTGCGCCCGCAGCCCGTAGAGATGGTCGCGCAGGGTGCGCGCGGTGAGGTCGGCGTCGCCCGGCACCTGCTGGGCCCATCGGACCAGCTCGGTCATCAGCCGCAGATTGCGCAGCCGCAGCCGCCCCGTCTCCGGGGGCGTCCCGCTCTCCAGCAGGCCGCCGATGCGGATGGTGAGGAAGTCCGCCGCGTCCTGGGGAGGCTGCGGCCTGGCGTAGGCGACGCGTTTGTCCTCCTCGCCGCCGAGGGCTTCGGCCAGGCCCTGGAGCACCCGGTCGGCGCGCGCCGCCGTTCCGGCGGATCCGCCGGTGTCCAGCAGGAGCAGCGGCCAGATCTCGGACCGCAGGGAGGTCCACTTCTCCGGTACCACCGCCTTTTTGAAGGCGGCCATGAAGGCGTCCGATCCGGCGCCTTCGGGGAACGGGTACTCCCAGCTCTCCTCGGTGTTCCGCTCCCCGTCCCCTTCAGCATTCCCACCCGTTTCAGGCATAGCGCTCACCCCCGTCACCCACTGAAACGCCAAGGTCCCTGAGAGTAGGGGTTGTTGAACAATCCCACGAGACCGCGGAGGGCTGTTTTCGGAGAGTGGCCGGAAATGCCGGTCCCCACTACCTTCTGGTCAACAGGCAGTGGGGACCGGCGTGTCAAGGACGCTCAGCCGATGCGTTCCAGCACCACCGGGCCCGCCGTGAAGGTGGCGTCCGGGGAGCCGATGAGCACCCCGCCGTCCAGCGCCTCCAGGGCGTACGGGAGCTTTTCGGGAGTGTCCGTGTGCAGGGTCAGCAGGGGCTGGCCGGCGGTGACACGGTCGCCGGGCTTGGCGTGCAGCTCGATACCGGCGGCGGCCTGGACCGGGTCCTCCTTGCGGGCGCGGCCGGCGCCCAGGCGCCAGGCGGCGAGGCCGACGGCGTAGGCGTCGAGGGTGGTGAGGGTGCCGGTGGCGGCGGCGGTGACGGTGTGCTGCTCGCGGGCCACCGGGAGAGCGGCGTCGGGGTCGCCGCCCTGGGCGGTGATCATGCGGCGCCAGTGGTCCATGGCGGAGCCGTCGGCCAGCGCCCTGGCCGGGTCGGCGTCCTTCAGGCCGGCCGCGTCGAGCATTTCGCGGGCGAGGGCGAGGGTGAGGTCGACGACGTCCCGGGGGCCGCCGCCCGCCAGCACCTCGACGGACTCGCGGACTTCGAGGGCGTTGCCGGCGGTCCGGCCGAGCGGGGTGGCCATGTCGGTGAGCAGGGCGACCGTCCGCACGCCGTGGTCGGTACCCAACTCGACCATGGTGGAGGCGAGTTCACGGGCGTCGTCGAGATGCTTCATGAAGGCGCCGGAGCCGACCTTGACGTCCAGGACGAGGGAGCCGGTGCCCTCGGCGATCTTCTTGGACATGATCGAGGAGGCGATCAGCGGGATGGACTCGACGGTGCCGGTAACGTCGCGGAGCGCATAGAGCTTCTTGTCGGCCGGGGCGAGGCCGTCGCCGGCCGCGCAGATGACGGAGCCGACGTCGCGCAGCACGTCCAGCATCTCGTCGTTGCTCAGCTGGGCCCGCCAGCCGGGGATGGACTCCAGCTTGTCGAGGGTGCCGCCGGTGTGGCCGAGACCGCGGCCGGAGAGCTGAGGCACGGCGGCACCGCAGGCGGCGACCAGCGGCGCGAGCGGCAGGGTGATCTTGTCCCCGACGCCACCCGTGGAGTGCTTGTCGGCGGTGGGGCGGGCGAGGGAGGAGAAGTCCATCCGCTCACCAGAGGTGATCATCGCGGCCGTCCAGCGGGCGATCTCCTTGCGGTTCATGCCGTTGAGGAAGATGGCCATCGCCAGCGCCGACATCTGCTCATGGGCGACCTCGCCGCGGGTGTAGGCGTCGATGACCCAGTCGATCTGCTCGGGGGTCAGCTCACCGCGGTCGCGCTTGGTACGGATGACGGAGATGGCGTCCATGGACGATTCCTTTCGAAGGGGTAGGTCCCGTTCTACACGCATAGACGGTGGGGTGGCCAGAGCGGTCGGGCAGCGCGTACGGCTATCCGCTCAGTCCCCCGACTGGTTGGTGGGACCGCCTGCTTACTCCGTCCCGACCGATCTCGGGCGTGCGGATGGTCCACGCACGTCGACCTCGTCGACGGCGGCCGGGGCGTCCGCACCGGAGGAGCCGGCGGACGCACGTCTAGGGTGCGTCCATGATCTCGCAGAGCTATCTCTCCGAACTGTTCTCGCTGGACGGCCGGGTCGCCATGGTGACGGGCGGCAGTTCCGGCATCGGCCGGGCCATCGCAGGGGCTCTCGCGCGAGCGGGGGCGAGTGTGGTGATCGTGGCGCGCAAGGAGGCGGAGCTGACCGCCACGGTCGACGAGTTGGTGGCGGACGGGTGCCGGGCGGCCTGGGTGAGCGCCGACCTGAGCACGCGCGACGGGGTGCGCGCGGCGGCGGAGCAGGCGGCCGAGGTCTTCGGCGAGCCCGACATTCTCGTCAACAGCGCCGGGATCAATCTGCGGCCGCCGATGGGCGAGCTGGGCGAGGAGGTGTGGGACACCACGATGGCGGTGAACCTGGAGGCGCCCTACCTGTTGGGCCGGCGGTTCGGGCCCGGCATGGCCGAGCGGGGCTTCGGACGGATCATCCACATCAGCTCCCAGCAGGCGCACCGGGCGTTCGTCCACAGCGGCGCCTACGGGGTGTCCAAGGGGGCGCTGGAGTCGCTGGCCCGCTCACAGGCCGAGGCGTGGTCGCCGCACGGTGTCACCTGCAACACGCTGGTGCCCGGCTTCGTCATGACGCCGCTCAATGCGCGGTTGTCGTCCGACCCGGAGAAGGTGGCGGCACTGGCCGCGCGCACGATGGTCGGGCGCAACGGCCTGGCCGAGGACTTCGCCGGAGCGGCGGTGTTCCTGGCCGGCCGCGCCTCCGGCTATGTCACCGGGCAGGCGATCTTCGTCGACGGCGGGTTCTCCGTTCACTGAGCCCCCTCCTTCACTGAGCCCAATCCGTTCACTCAGCCCCCCACCGCCTGCAAACCGCACCAACGGGGGGCCACGAGCGGGGCCGCGGATTTCCGGAGACCGGCATCAAAGGACAGTCGGTATCAAAGGGACGGGGCGAGAACCAGAGACCGGCGACCTACCCGGCCAGGTGCCCCGGCCCGAACGCATCCGGCAGCAGCTCCGACAGCGGGCGGATGCCGGCCGCGGTGTCGACGAGCAGTTCCGGGCCGCCGTGCTCCCACAGCAGTTGGCGGCAGCGGCCGCAGGGGACGAGGAGTTCGCCGGTGCCGTCGACACAGGTGAAGGCGGTCAGGCGGCCGCCGCCGGTGGCGAACAGGGCCGATACCAGGCCGCATTCGGCGCACAGGCCGAGGCCGTAGGAAGCGTTCTCGACGTTGCAGCCGGTGACCGTGCGGCCGTCGTCCACGAGGGCGGCGGCGCCGACCGGGTAGCCGGAGTACGGGGCGTAGGCCCGGGACATCGCGTCCCGGGCCTGCCGCCGCAGTGCCTCCCAGTCGGGAGCTGCGCTCATGCCGATACCTCGCTGCGCTCGCTCACTTGCCCTGGCCTCGGCGGTAGATCTTGCCGATGGCCTTCGGGGGCCGCAGTCGCTGGGCGGCCAGCGCGAGCACCAGCAGTGTGGTGATGTACGGGGCGACGCTGACGATCTCCAGCGGGACCGTGTCGGTGGTGGCGTACCAGACGGCGAGCAGCACGGCGGAGACCAGGCTGAGCGCGGCCTGGGTGCGGTAACCAGTGCGCAGCTTCCACACCGCGAGGCCGACCAGCAGCACCGCGAGCAGGAGCAGCAGCGCGTGGACGGTGGGGCCGCCGCCGCGCAGCTGGAGGGCGTCCATGAAGCCGAACAGGCCGGCGCCCATGGCGACGCCGCCCGGCCGCCAGTTGCCGAAGATCATGGTGGCGAGGCCGATGTAGCCGCGGCCGCCGGTCTGGCCGTCCTGGTAGATGTGCACATAGATCGCGAGGAACGCGCCGCCGAGTCCGGCCAGCGCGCCGGAGGCGACGACCGCCGCGTACTTGTAGCGGTAGACGTTGACGCCGAGCGATTCGGCCGCGATCGGGCCCTCACCGCAGGAGCGCAGCCGCAGTCCGAAGGACGAGCGCCACAGGACGAAGAAGGTGAGCACGAAGAGGGCGGCGGTCAGCAGGGTCAGCCAGGAGACGTTGGTGACCAGGGACCCGCAGATGCCGGCCACGTCGGAGACCAGGAACCAGTGGTGCTGCTCGATGGAGTAGAGCCAGTCGGACAGGCCGGGGACGGTGAACGTCGGCATGTCGGGCATCGGCGGCGACTGCTTGTCGTTACCGCCGGCCTCGGCGGCCGCGCTGCCCTCCGCGCCGAACCACAGCTTGGCGAGGAACTGGGTCACGCCGAGCGCCATGATGTTGATGGCCACACCGGAGATGATGTGGTCGACGCCGAAGGTGACGGTGGCGACGGCGTGCAGCAGTCCGCCGAGCGCGCCGCCGACGACGCCGGCCATCGCCGCGGCCCACGGCCCGTGCTCCCAGCCGACCATGCCGGCGGAGAAGGCGCCGAGCATCATCATGCCTTCGAGGCCGATGTTGATGACGCCGGAGCGCTCGGCCCACAGACCGCCGAGACCAGCCAGGCCGATCGGCACGGCGGCGTTGAGCGCCGCGGTGTACTGGCCGGATTCGGTCAGGTTGTTGGCGCCGGTGATGATCCGCAGCAGGGACAGCAGGATCAGGCTGCCCGCGATGATCAGCAACACCTTGGGGTAGGTGAGCTTTATTCTGGGGGGCTTGGGCTTGTGCTTGTGGCCGGTGCTCTCTGCGACCGGGGCCGTGAGGTTCGTACTCACGAGGACACCTCCGCCTTGTCGGTCTTACGGGCCTGGGCGGCGAGCTGTTCGCCGACCTGCCGCTGCTGGAGTCTGAGGCCGTAGCGGCGCACGAGCTCGTAGGCGATGACGACGCAGAGCACGATGACGCCCTGCATCACGCCGACGATCTCCTGCTCGTAGTCCTCGAATTCGAGCTGGGTACCGGTGCGCTCCAGGAAGCCCCACAGCAGCGCGCCGACCGCCATCCCGACCGGGTGGTTACGGCCGAGCAGCGCGATAGCGATACCGGTGAAGCCGATGCCGATGGGGAAGTCGGTGCCGTAGTTGTACGAGACGCCGAGCAGCGTCGGCATGCCGATCAGACCGGCCGCGGCGCCGGACAGCAGCATGGAGGTGACGATCATGCGCTTGACGTGGACGCCACCGGCCTCGGCGGCGGGCTCGGACTGGCCGACGGTCCGCAGGTCGAAGCCGAAGCGGGTGCGGTTGAGGACGAACCAGTACACGAAGCCGGCGACGACGGCGACGACGAGGAAGCCGTCGAGGGGCTTGGGCGTGGTGGGGATGGTGAAGAAGTGGCTGGAGGCCGGCAGGTTGGGCGTGTGGAAGAGGTTGCCTTCCTTCGTCGCGAGGCGGCCTTCCTGGAGGAAGAAGCCGATGATCGCCGCCGCGATGGCGTTCAGCATGATCGTGGTGATCACTTCGCTGACGCCGCGGGTGGTCTTCAGCAGACCCGCGATGCCCGCCCAGACCGAGCCGACCAGCATCGCGACGAGGATGATCAGCGGGATCTGGAGGAAGCCGGGGAGCGTCAGCGCACCGCCGACCACCGCGGCGAAGAACGCCGCGATGCGGTACTGGCCGTCGACGCCGATGTTGAAGAGGTTCATCCGGAAGCCGATGGCGACGGCCAGCGCGGACAGGTAGTACGGGACGGCCTTGTTGATGATCCAGACCTGGCTGTCGCTCTTCGAACCGAAGTCGACCATCACGGTGTAGGCGTGGATCGGGTCCTTGCCGGTGGCCAGGATGATCACCGAAGTGATCAGCAGGGCCGCCACGATGGCGAGGACGGGGGCGGCGATCCCGAGGATCACCTTGTTCTTGTCGAACCTGGCGAACTTCTTCACTCGGACTCACCTTCCTCCGTCTCAGGGCGGGGGTGCTCCAGGTGGCCGGTTGCGGCGCCGGTCATGGCCGAGCCCAACTCCTCCGGGGTGATGGTGGCGGGGTCCGCGTCGGCGACCAGGCGGCCGCGGTACATGACCCGCAGGTTGTCGGACAGCCCGATCAGCTCGTCCAGGTCGGCCGAGATCAGCAGTACGGCCAGCCCTTCCCGGCGCGCCTCGCGGATCTGGTCCCAGATCTGCGCCTGGGCGCCGACGTCCACACCCCGGGTGGGGTGGGCGGCGATCAGCAGCTTGGGGTGGTGGCTCATCTCGCGGCCGACGATCAGCTTCTGCTGGTTGCCGCCGGAGAGCGAGGCCGCGGTGACCTCGATGCCGGGGGTACGGACGTCGTACTCGGCGACGATCCGCTCGGTGTCGGCGCGGGCGGCCTTCAGGTCCAGCAGCCGGCCCTTGGCGTTGGGCTTCTCGGTGACATGGCCCAGGATGCGGTTCTCCCACAGCGGGGCCTCCAGCAGCAGGCCGTGCCGGTGCCGGTCCTCGGGGATGTAGCCGATGCCGTCCTCGCGCCGGGTGCGGGTCGGCGCATGGCTGATGTCGACGCCGTCCAGCGCGATGGTGCCGCTGTCGGGGTCGCGCATGCCCATCAGGGCCTCGACCAGTTCGGCCTGGCCGTTGCCCTCCACGCCCGCGATACCCAGCACTTCGCCCTTGCGGATGGTCAGCGACACATCGTCCAGGACGGTGCGCGCCACCCCCTCGGCGTCGGTGGTGGTCAGCCGCAGCCCCTCGACCTTCAGCATCTCCACGTCGGTGACGGTGGACTCGCGGGTCTGCGGCGACGGCAGCTCGGTGCCGACCATCAGCTCGGCGAGCTGCTTGGGCGTGGTCTCGCTGGGGACGACGGAGCCGACGGTGGTGCCACGCCGGATGACGGTGATGTCGTCCGCGACCGAGAGGACCTCGCCGAGCTTGTGCGAGATGAAGATGACGGTCAGGCCCTCGGCCTTGAGCTCCCGCAGGTTGTCGAAGAGCGCGTCGACCTCCTGGGGGACCAGGACCGCGGTCGGCTCGTCGAGGATGAGGGTGCGGGCGCCGCGGTAGAGGACCTTGAGGATCTCCACGCGCTGGCGGTCGGCGACGCCGAGGTCCTCGACGAGGACGTCGGGGCGGACGCCGAGGCCGTAGCGGTCGGAGATCTTGAGGATCTCGGCACGGGCCTTGCCGCTGATGCCGTGCAGCTTCTCGCCGCCGAGAACGACGTTCTCCAGGACGGTGAGGTTGTCGGCGAGCATGAAGTGCTGGTGCACCATGCCGATGCCGCGGGCGATGGCGTCGGCCGGGCTGTGGAAGCTGACCTGTTCGCCGTCGATGCGGATGGTGCCCTCGTCCGGCTTCTGCATGCCGTAGAGGATCTTCATCAGCGTGGACTTGCCCGCGCCGTTCTCACCGACGAGCGCGTGGACGGTGCCGCGGTGGATGGTGATGTCGATGTCGTGGTTGGCGACGACGCCGGGGAACCGCTTGGTGATCCCGCGGAGTTCCACCGCGGGTGCTGCGGCGGGGGCGCTGTCTGCCTGGGGGCTGCTGGACGCTTTGATGGCGCACTCTCCTCGGGGGACAGGGAGTGGTACGGAGGAGCGGGGAGGCGACGATATCGCGCCAACTCCCGCGCTACGCGCGTAGTGTCGGCGCCTGAAAAAGCCGAGGTACCGCCGGGTCGCTCCGGCGGACGGCCCCGGCGCGGCGGCTCACTGGCCGCCGCGCCGGGCCGGTACGGGCCCTGCTACTTGGTGGGGGTCTCCTTGACCTTCACCTCGCCCGACGCGATCTTCTTCTTCGCCGCGTCGATCTTGCTCTGGATGTCGTCGATGAAGCCGCCCGAGGTGGACAGGCGCACACCGTCGTCCTTGAGCGTGTAGCTCTTGGTGCCGGTCAGCGGCTTCTTGTCCTTGACGCTCTTGACCAGGTCGTAGACCGCCACGTCGACGTTCTTCATCACCGAGGTGAGGATCGAGCTCTTGTACTTGGCCAGACCCGGCTGGAGGTACTGGTCGGAGTCGACGCCGATCGCCCAGGTGCCCTTCTTGCCGGCGACCGTCTCGATCGAGCCGTTGCCGGACTGGCCGGCCGCGGTGTAGATGACGTCGATGCCGGAGTCGAGCATGCCCTTGGCCTTGCCCTTGGCGGCGGCCGGGTCGTTGAAGCCCTTGTCGTCGTTGGCGTAGAGGTACTCGGAGGTGACCTTCGCCTTGGGGTCGGTGTCCTTGACGCCCTGCTCGAAGCCCGCCTGGAACTTCTGGATCAGGGCGTTGTTCACGCCACCGATGAAGCCGACCTTGTGGGTCTTGCTCTTCAGCGCGGCGGCGACACCGGCGAGGTAGGAGCCCTCGTGCTCGGCGAAGACCATGCCGTAGACGTTCTTGGCCTCGGAGGGCGAGTCGACTACGCCGAACGTGGTGTCCGGGAAGTCCTTGGCGATCTTGTTGACGGACTTGCCGTAGTTGAAGCCGACGCCGATGACGGGGTTGTAGCCGGCCTCGGCGAGGGAGGACAGCCGCTGCTCGCGGTCCGCCTCGGTCTCGCCGTTCTTGGCGGTCATCATCTTGGACTTCACGCCGAGGTCCTTCTCGGCCTTGTCCACACCGCGGGCAGCGGCTTCGTTGAACGAGTGGTCGTCCCGGCCGCCGACGTCGAAAGCGAGTCCGACGCCCTTGTTCTGGCCTCCGGACTCGGTGGACGACTCGCCGCAGGCGGTCAGCGAACAGGTGAGGGCCGCGGTGGCGATGCCCGCGGCAACGATCTTGGATACCCGGCGCACGAGGGGCCCCTTCGACTCGTAGCGCCTCCTTTGGCGCTGATTCCGCGGCATCGTAACGCGCGTAGATGTCAGATAAAGGGGGCGCGGACAGCCGTTATCGGATCGTCGCGAACAGAAGCTGACGAGCAGGGTTCGCCCGGGTTACGCCCGGTCACCGTCCAGCAACGCGGCGGCGGTGAAGAGCTCCACCCCGGCCTTGATCGCCCGCTCGTCGACGTCGAAGTCCCCGCGGTGAAGATCAAGGCGGGTCAGCTCGCCGGGCGTGCGCACTCCCAGCCGGGCCATGGCGCCCGGGACGTGCTCCAGGTACCAGGAGAAGTCCTCACCGCCCAGCGACTGCTCGGTGTCCTCGATGCTGTCGACGCCGCGCCGGGCGGCCATCGCGTCGTGCAGCAGCTGGGCGCTGGCCACCTCGTTCACCACCGGCGGCACCCCGCGGACGTAGTTGATCTGCGACTTGGCGCCGTACAGCGCGGCGATCTCGTCGATCGCGGCGTGCACCAGGTCCGGGGCCTTGCGCCAGGCGTCGAGGTCGAGGCACCGGACCGTGCCGGACAGCTCGGCGTGCTGCGGGATCACATTGCAGGCGTGGCCGGACGCCAGCCGGCCCCAGGTGACGGCGAGCCCGGCCCGGGCGTCGACCCGGCGGGCGAGCAGCGCCGGCACGTCGAGGGCGACCCGGGCGGCGGCGGTGACCATGTCGGTGGTCAGGTGCGGGCGGGCGGTGTGCCCGCCGGGCCCGTCCAGCCCGACCTCCAGCCGGTCGCAGGCCGAGGTGATCGCTCCGGTGCGCAGCCCGATCCGGCCGGCGTCGACCCGCGGGTCGCAGTGCACGGCGAGGATCCGGCCGACCCCGTCCAGTACGCCGGACTCGATGGCGTCGGGGGCGCCGCCCGGCAGCACCTCCTCCGCGGGCTGGAAGAGCAGCCGCACCGGGCGGGGCAGTGCGCCGGTGCGGGCCAGCCCGGCCAGGACCAGACCGGCGCCGAGGACGACGGTGGTGTGCACGTCATGGCCGCAGGCGTGTGCGCGGCCGGGGACCGTGGAGGCGTAGTCGACGGTCTTGGTGTCCGGGATGGGGAGGGCGTCGATGTCCGCGCGCAGGGCCAGCAGCGGGCGGGCCGCGGCGCTGCCGTCGTCGATGCCGGTACCGATGTCACACATCAGGCCCGTGCCGGTGGCCAGCACACGGGGGTGCAGACCGGCCTGCTCCAGCCGTTCCTTGAGCGCCGCGGTGGTCCGGAACTCCTGGTTCCCGAGCTCGGGGTGCCGGTGCAAGTCGCGGCGGAAGGCGATGAGTTCGGCGTACAGCGCCTCGGGCAGCGTGCCGGGCAGCGAGGCCCCTGCGGCGGTGTCGGCAGCGGCGTCGGCGGCGTCGGTATCGCGGGACATCAGTTGGTTCACCTGTTGAAGGTTACGGGGCCGGATGGGGCAACTGTCCCTCGATCAACAAAAGTTCAGCCCGTTAGGGGAAGAAAATCTAGGCCGCTCGGCGCATGGACGGCTTATGGGAAGGGTATGCAGTACGGATTGTTGCGGCCGGTTCAACCGGCCGCCATCCGCTCGGTGAACGGCAGTCGTTGCACGTCACGGGCGGTTCCGGTGACTCCGTCGAGGAAGCCCTGGGCACGCGGTGAGGCGCTTTCCGTAAGCCACTCCGGATCGATGTCACAGACCGCGACCTTCACCCCTGTACCCACCAGCGCGAGCGGCAGGGTGTGCACCACGGTGGAGGGGAAGCTGACGATCAGCCGGCCGATCGGGCCGCGCCGGGCGATCAGTTCGAGCGGCAGGTCGGGCCGGACGATCTCCAGGCCGGTCTCGCCGGCCAGCCGGCGCAGCTTCTCGGTGCTCTCCCGGCGGTGCGCGAAGTACCGGGTGGCGCCGTGCGTGCGGGCCAGGGAGAGGACCGCCGCCACATAACGGTCGGCGTCCACCACCCCGGTCTCCACCAGGGAGGTGCCGACGATGTCGGCGGCGCCCATCAGGCGGGGCGGGCCGAACCGCGCCCGCGTCCAGGCGAACTCGTTGGTGGTGACGCACACGCCCGGCGGGGCCTCCACCGGCATCGAGCTGAACAGGCCGACGGTGCGCCGGCCGCCCTCGGGTGCCGGGGTGAGCCGGCGCCGCGCGGTGGCCGAGAACGGCGCGAAGACCAGATCGCGTGCGCCGCGCCCGCTGCCGTGCCGGTGCCAGCGCACCAGCCGCTCCCCGCGGGCGAGTTGGGAGATGAACTCCATGGTGGCGGTGCCGTCGTCGACCACGACGAGGTCGCGCGCCTTGGTGAGGGTGAGCAGCAGTTGTACGTAACGGGAGAACGGGTCGCCGATGACGACCCGGCGGGCCCGGCGCAGCAGCGGGGTGAGTCCGCCGATGGTGCGCATCGGGGCGGTCGGGCCGCCGCGGGCCTCCTCCCAGCGCACCGTATGGCCTTCGCCGCGGGCGAGTTCGGCCATCCGGCGCAGCTGGCCGCGGGTCATCGGGTCGTGCGGGGAGAGCACGACCACGGTGAGCTCCGTCGCCTCGGCCGAGTGCGCCCATTCCAGGACGTTCAGCAGCTGCACCGGGCTCTCGACGAAGGCGAGGGTCCTGGTCTCCGGGGCGGCCGTGCCCGTCCCGTCACCGGCGGGTGCGGTGCGATGGCGCTGCCGCGGCACCCCCAGGAGACGACGGGCGGGAGTACCCGTCGTCTCCTGGGGCGGGGCCCCGGCGCCGGGCGTGACGGGCGCGGCGCGGGTCCCTTCGGGTGAGCTCACCTTGGCTCCCGTCGGCTCGTGGGCCGTGGTCAGACGGCGGCCGGCTCGACGTCGGCGCCGGCGGCCTCCGCCTCGGCGACCACACCGGTGACCCGGCGCAGCTTCTTCATCGGGCCGAGCTCGCTCTCGTAGACCTTCTTGACGCCGTCACCGAGGGACTCCTCGATGGTGCGGATGTCGCGGACCAGGCGGGACAGGCCGCCGGGCTCGACGGAGGCGGCCTGGTCGGAGCCCCACATGGCGCGGTCGAGGGTGATGTGGCGCTCGACGAAGGTGGCGCCGAGGGCGACCGCGGCGAGGGTGGTCTGGAGACCGGTCTCGTGGCCGCTGTAGCCGATCGGGACGTTGGGGTACTCCTCCTGCAGCGTGTTGATCATGCGCAGGTTGAGCTCCTCGGCCTTGGCCGGGTAGGTGCTGGTGGCGTGGCAGAGCAGGATGTTGTCGCTGCCCAGGACCTCCACGGCGTGCCGGATCTGCTTCGGCGTCGACATACCGGTGGAGAGGATGACGGTGCGGCCGGTGGCGCGCATGGCGCGCAGCAGCTCGTCGTCGGTGAGCGAGGCGGAGGCGACCTTGTAGCAGGGCACGTCGAACTTCTCCAGGAAGGCGACGGACTCGACGTCCCAGGGGGAGGCGAACCAGGCGATGCCGCGCTTCTTGCAGTACTCGTCGATGGCGCGGTAGCCGTCCTCGTCGAACTCCACACGGTGGCGGTAGTCGATGTAGGTCATCCGGCCCCAGGGGGTGTCACGCTCGATGTCCCACTGGTCGCGCGGGGTGCAGATCTCCGGGGTCCGCTTCTGGAACTTCACCGCGTCACAGCCGGCGTCGGCGGCGGCGTCGATCAGCGCGAAGGCGTTCTCCAGGTCGCCGTTGTGGTTGATGCCGATCTCGCCGGTGACGTAGACGGGGCGGCCGGGGCCGGCCTCGCGGGTGCCGAGCTTGCGGAGGCGGGAGTTGCTGCTCATGGGGAGATTCCTTCGTGTTGACAAGGGGTGTGCGGGGGGGGACAGGGGGTGGGTTGGTTACAGGGACGGGCCCAGGAGCCAGGCGGCGATCTCGCGGATCGCCCCGCTGCCTCCGGGCGTCGCGGTGACCGCGCGGGCCGCACCGCGCACCACGTCGTGCGCCCCGGCGACCGCCACGGGCCAGCCGACGAGGTCGAAGCACGGCAGGTCGTTGACGTCGTTGCCGACGTAGAGCACGCGCTCGGGCGCGATGCCCGCTTCCTCGCACCACTGCTTGAGGGCGAGGTCCTTGCGGTCGATGCCGTGCAGGACGGGGACCTGGAGCTTGCGGGCCCGTGCGGCGACGACCGGGTTGGTCTCCGTCGACAGGATCAGCAGCTCCAGCTCCGCCTTGCGCAGCGCGGCGATGCCGAGGCCGTCGCCGCGGTGGACCGCGACGATCTCCCGTCCGTCGGAGTCGATCAGCACCCGGTCATCGGTCTGGGTGCCGTCGAAGTCGAGGACGACCGCGTCGATGTCCTCACGGGTGGGGAGCGCGCCGGGGCGCGCTGCGTCCAGCAGCGGCGCCAGCGCGCGGGCGCGCGCCAGGTCGTGCGGGTCGTCGATCTCCAGCACCCGGGCCGGGTCGGTACGGACGAGTTCGGTGCGGCCGAAGAAGCGGTGGCCGCTCGCGCGGAAGCCGGCCGCGTCCATGGCGTAGGCGGCGCCGGTCTCCAGCAGGTCCTGGGGGCGGTCCTGGCGGCGCGGCCGGAAGGACTTGTCGTGGTTGACGCCGTACCCGCCGTCGGCGGTGGCGTCCGCGCCGGTGGCCGCCTCGGTCACTGCCGCCTCGGCGTCCCGCCAGACGAAGCCGTGGAAGGGGGCCACGGTCAGTGCGCTGTCGGCGCCGCTCTCGACGACCGCGGCGGCCACCCCGTCGATGTCCTCGCGGACGATGAAGGGGCTGGTGCACTGGACCAGCAGCACCGCGTCGACCGTGGTGCCCTGCTCGGCCTCGTACGCGTCCATGGCGTGCAGGACGGCGGCCTCACTGGTGGCGGTGTCGCCGGCGATGTCGCCGGGGCGGCGTATGACGACGGCTCCGGCGCTGCGGGCGGCGGCCGCGATCCCGGCGTCGTCGGTGGAGACCACGACATCGGTGACCAGGCGGGCGGCGCGGCATTCACGGACCGCCCTGGCGACCAGCGGCACGCCCCCGACGGCGGCGAGGTTCTTGGCGGGTACACCCTTGGATCCACCGCGGGCGGGGATGACGGCCACGACTGTGGGTGGCATTGCGGGCTCCTTGGTGGGGCGGGGGCCATCAGAAGGGGCGGCGCGAAGCGCCTCGTGCAGGGTGGTGGTGGGCGACGGGCGGGCTGTCACAGCTGCCCCCAGCGGCGGATGGCGGGGGCGACGCGCTGGACGCCGTGCCGGTAGGCGCCGCGGGCGGCCTCGCGGACGGTCTCGCGGGCGACCCGGCGCAGTCCGCCGGTCTCCTCGGGGGCGTCCGCGTAGCCGGCGATCGGTGCGCCCTGCGGGTCCAGCCCGTGCCGGGCGAGGATGCCGGGGAGGTAGCCGGGGGCGGTGCGGGGTGTGTAGTAGGGGCTGAGCGGCGGCAGGCTTCCGGCCTCGCGGAGTGCGGTGACCCGGGCGCGGGCCGCGTCGAAGGCGCTCTCGTACTCACCCTCGGCGGCGACTCCCTGGCGGGCCAGCCACTCCGGGTCGGGCTGCGGGCGGTGCCCGGCGTCCAGTTCGTCCCAGGAGGCCAGGCAGCCGGAGCCGAGGAAGTGGTGGTTGCCCAGGACCTCGCGGATGCCGAGGTCGGTGAGGACGGCGGTGGGGATGCCGCGGTGCAGCGACTCCAGCGCGGCGGTCGAGCTGACCGTCACCAGCAGGTCGGTGCGGTCCAGGACCTCGCCCATGTTGCCGTACACCAGGCGGCAGTTGGCGGGCAGTCCGCCGGGGGCCTTGGCGGCCAGCTTCTGGTAGGGCAGTTCCTCGATGTGGGTGGTGTGCTCGCCCGGCTTGCTGCGGAGCTTGATCAGCACCTCGCGGTCGGGGTGCCGGCGGGCGTGCTCAACTGCCCTGCGCAGCAGGTACATCCGGTCCGCGCGGCTCTCCGGGACGGAGGGCTGGGCGGCGAACACCACGGTGTACGGCTGCTGTTGGTCCGTGTAGCGGTCGCCGCCGAGGAACGGCAGGGCGCATTCGACGACGCTGTGGTCATCGGCGCCGACGCCGCGGTAGACCTCGCGGAACCGGTCCGCGTCGTGCCGGGAGTTGGCGAGGACGACGTCCGCACCGTGCCGCAGCAGCAGGCCGTCGGCGAGCTTCTCGTAGACGACACCGACATAGCCGGTGACGACGACGGGGCGGCGCTCCGCACCCTCCCAGGCGCGGGCGAGGCCGTGCAGCATCGCCTGCACCGCACCGCCTACACAGGCCAGCACGACGACGTCATAGCGCGTACGGTCGATGGACCGGACGAAGTCAACGCCCCTGATTTCGCACAGCGATTCCGCACGGGCGCCGACCTCGTCGAGCTGGCGGACCGTGGGAGTGGCGCGGCCGCGGAGCAGATACCCGTCGAGTCGAATGTCCGATTGAATGCGGTACGCTGTCAAAGCGCCCCATTTCCATCGGGTATCCGAGTCGGCGAGCACGGCTACCCGCGGCGGAGAACTGGTACGTGATGGCACGTCGAAGACGCTAGGAAGGCATTCCGTTTGGCGGGCCAACTGGGCCGCAACAAAGGGTTAACAGCGGGTCGACGAATGGGGAACCGGCCCGACAATCGACCCGGTTAACCATCCCGACATTCTTCGTTCACCTAGGTGCCCGCACCGCGTAAAGACGAATGACGGCTCCGCACCTAACGTCACCCGGGTGGTTAAGCTCTCCGTCATCGTGCCGTTCTACAACGTGCAGACATACGCGCCCGACACCCTGAAAAGCCTGGCGGCGAATGCCCGCGAGGACTTCGAATTCCTGCTCGTCGACGACTGTTCGCGCGACGAGACCCCGGAGATCCTTGCGCGCGCCGAGCGCGAGCTGCCGGGCGCCAGACTGCTGCGGCACGAACGCAACGGCGGCCTGGCCACCGCCCGCAACACCGGCCTGGACGCGGCCCGCGGTGAGTACCTCACCTTCCTGGACGGCGACGACTGGCTCGCTCCCGGCTACTACCCCGAACTCCTCTCCGCCATGGAGGAGTTGGGTTGCGACTTCGTCCGCACCGACCATGTCCAGTGCACCGCGCGGGCGCGCAGCGTCCACCGTGTGCCGCACGGCCGGCGCGGGGTGGTGCTGAACCCGCGCGATGTGATCCTGCCGGCCGACCGCTCCACCTCCGTCGACTACGCCTTCGCCTGGGCGGGCATGTACCACCGCCGGCTGCTGGACGACGGGGTACTGCATTTCAAGGACGGGCTGCGCACCGCGGAGGACCGGCCGTGGATCTGGCGGCTGCACCGCGAGGCGAAGTCCATGGCGGTGGTCGGACTGCTGGGCGTTTTCTACCGGCGCGGGGTGGCGTCGTCGCTCACCCAGATCGGCGACGTCCGGCAATTGGACTTCATTCGCGCATTCGACCAGGTGATCGAGGAAACCGCACAAGATCGTGATGCGGATTTGCTGCTGCCCAAGGCGGTGCGCACCTATTGCGCGATCATTTCCCACCACCTCGGTTCGATCGAACGATTCGAACCGCAGGTCGCCCGTAAATTGCGCTCGATGAGCGCCGCGGCCATGAAACGCATGCCGCAGGACGTACTGAAGGAAGCCCTGGATTCGATGGATGTGCAGCGCGCGTCCCGGCTGCGGCGGCTGCGCCGTCGCCCCGTCCCGGCGGAGGTCGCCGCCTGATGTCCACCCGCCCGCGTACCCAGATCTTCGTGGCGTCCACGCTCTACGGCGCGGCGACGCTCGCCGCCGCGCTGGACGCCGACTGCTTCGCCCCGGCCGACCGCCGGCTGCTGCTGCTCAGCAACAACGCCACGACCCCGGAGACCTCCGCGTCGCTGGACACCATGCCCGGCTTCGACCGGCTGCGCGGCCGCTTCGACCGGGTGCTGTCCTGGAACGAGACCATCAGCCCGTTCCACCCGGGCGGCTGGTCCCCGCGCTCGGACGACGCCCCCCTGTGGGAGCGCTACCTCCGCCTCCTGTGGGGCCTCGGCGACGACCACATCGAGCTGGTCCTCGAATCCATCCAGGTCAACCCGGCGCTCGCGATCGCCCAGCTCTTCCCCGACGCGCCGATCGATGTCTACGCCGACGGCCTGATGAGCTACGGCCCGACCCGTAACAAGCTCGACCCGCTCATCGGGACCCGGATCAACCGCCTGCTCCACCTGGACCTGGTCCCGGGCCTGACGCCGCTGCTGCTCACCGAGTTCGACGCCCCGTCGCAGACCGTGCCGACCGATGCCTTCACCAAGGTGCTGGCCGAACTCGCCGATGTCAGCGGCCCTTTGGAGGTGCCCGAGGGCGCCGCGCTGCTCCTGGGCCAGTACCTCTCCGCGCTGGGCATCCTCACCCCGGAGGAGGAAGAGGAGCTACATGTGCGGATGGTGCGCGGCGCCGTCGAGCGCGGCCACCGCGAGATCGTCTTCAAGCCGCACCCGTCCGCGCCGGCCCGCTGGTCGCGGCTGCTGGAGCGGGAGGCCGAGAAGCTGGAGATCTCGCTGACCGTGCTGGACAGCCCGGTCCTCGCGGAGGTGCTGTACCAGCGGATGCGGCCCGCGCTGGTGGTCGGCTGCTTCTCCACCGCGCTGCTGACCGCGGCCACCTTCTACGACCTGCCGACGGCACGCACCGGCACCGGTCTGCTGCTGGAGCGCCTGACGCCGTATCAGAACAGCAACCGCATCCCGGTCACGCTCGTGGACGCGCTCGTGCCCGACCTGGGGGACACCAGCGCGCACCCGAAGCCCTTCACCACCGCCGAAGGGGTCGAGGGCCTGGTCGCCGCGGTCGGCTACGCCATGCAGCACCAGATCTATCCGCAGCTCCGCCCGTCCGCCGAGCGCTACCTCGCGGCCCATCTCGATCAGTACACCTGGCGCTACTTCAAGCGCCGCCGGCTGACCGCGCTGGCGCTGCCCGGAGCGATCCCGTCCCAGCTGTCGTTCATTCCGCGCAACGCCGCGGTGCGCAGGGTCGCCCGCCAGGCGCGGGCGGTCCAGCGGCGGCTGAAGAAGCGGGCCGTCTTCGGATGACCGCCCCGCAGCTGACGACCGGGGCGCCCGCCACCGCGCCGGATCTCGTCACCACCGCCCCGAAACGCGTCATACGGACGCGCAGCCGCGACGGTTCCGCGCGGCTGCGCGCCCTCGACGGGCTGCGACTGCTCGCCGCCCTGATGGTCGCCGCGTACCACTACGGGGGACGCAGCGGCGACATATCCCAGGCCTGGGGCGGCACCCCGGCGCACCAGTTCCCCACCGCGGCCCCGCTGTTCGCCTACGGCTGCCTGGGCGTCCAGATCTTCTTCGTGATCAGCGGCTTCGTCATCTGCCTCAGCGGCTGGGGCCGCACCCTACGGGCCTTCCTCGCCTCCCGTATCTCCCGCCTGTACCCCGCGTACTGGGCCGCGATCCTCCTGGTCACCGCCGTCTTCGCGCTCCCCTGGGTCGCCTACAAGGCGCTGCCGCCCAGTGAGGTGCTGACCAACCTCACGATGCTCCAGCAGCCGCTCGGGGCACACCGCGTCCTCGGCGTCTGCTGGACCCTCTGGGCCGAGATGCGGTTCTATGCGCTCTTCGCGCTCTGTGTCGTCCTGCCGGGCGCCACCCGCACCCGGGTCGTCCTCTTCTGCGCCGGCTGGACCCTGGCCGCCGCCGTGGCCCAGGCGGCCCACCAGCCCCTCCTCGACACCGTCCTGATGCCGGAGTACGCGCCCTTCTTCATCGGCGGCATCGGCCTGTACCTGCTGCACCGCTATGGGGCCCGCGATCCGATCGCCTGGGCGATAGTCCTGGTCAGCTGGCTGATCGGGCAGCATTACGCGGTCGCCGGACTCTGGCACGCACCGTCCGTGCACGCCTTCTCCTACCGCTCGACGGCCGTCATCATCGCCGTCGTCACCCTCGGCTTCGCCCTGGTCGCGGCGGTCGCCCTGGGCGGACTGCGCTGGGCCGACTGGCGCTGGCTCACCGTCGCCGGCGCGCTGACCTACCCCTTCTACCTCGTCCATGAACACCTGGGCTGGGTCGTCGTCCGCGCCCTGCACCGCGACCTCGGTCTGCCCTCGTACGCCACCCTGACGCTGACCGTGGTCCTGATGCTGCTCCTGGCGTGGCTGCTGCACCGGTTCATCGAGCGCCCGCTGACCCCGAAGCTCAAGCGGGCGATCGATCCGCGCTAGGACTCGCCCTCGGGGCGGGACGCGGTCGCCGCGATCCCGGCGAGGATGATCCGCAGTCCGGCCTCGAAGCTACCGTCGAGGTCGCCGAACATCTCCCGGCCCGACTGTGCCGCGAGCGGATAGCGCGCACCGATCTTCCGCGTGCGGCTGTCCATGTCGTAGGCCGGATCGCGGCTCTCCGGGTCGCGGCTCTCGGGCTCGCCCGGCTCCGGGTAGACGGACTGCTCCTCGATCACCAGGCCGATGGTGAAGTTGTACGCGGTCCACCACGCCCGCGCCGCCTCGCGCAGCGAGAAGCCCGCCTCGGTCAGCCGGGACAGGAAGTTGTTGAGCGGCAGCGCGTAACTCTCGTCCGTCATCCGCGTGCCGCTGAAGACCTTGCCGCCGTCGCGGTAGCCGAGCAGTTCCCGGCGCAGTGCCCGGCAGCTGATGAGCAGGGCGTCCTGCCAGCTCTCGCCGAGGCCCGGACCTCCGGGGCCCTGTGCCAGCAGGGGCCCGGTCATCCGCCGGAACATCTCGGTGGCCATCTCGTCCAGCAGCTCCTGTTTGTTCTTGAAGTGCCAGTACAGCGCGGGGGCCTGGACGTTCAGCTCCTTGGCGATACGGCGGAGCGTGAGGCCTTCGAGGCCCACCTCGTTCAGCAGCCGCAGTGCGGTGTCCACGACCTGTTCCCGGTCGATGCGCGAAACCATGTTGACAACTTAACACCGTTAAAGCCATGCTGCCGGGCATGGAACTTAACAACGTTAAGGAAACCCGTGACGGCGTTACCGACCACCTCGCCACGACCGTCGACGTACTGATCGCCGGCGCGGGCCCGACCGGCCTCGCCCTCGGCATCGACCTCGCCCGGCGCGGGGTCCGCGCCCTGATCGTCGAGCGGCAGGACCGCCTCTCCCCCGGCGCCCGCGGCACCGCTCTCCAGCCGCGCTCCCAGGAGGTCTATGACGACCTCGGCGTGCTCGACGCCGTACGGGCGGCCGGCGGCCTCTACCCGAAGATGGGCCTCTGGAAGGACGGGCGGATCGCCGAGACCCACACCATGATCGAGCTGGTCGACCCGACGCCCGCCGTGCCCTACTCGAACGCCTGGATGGTGCCCCAGTTCCGCAACGCGGAGCTGCTGTACGAGCGGCTGTCGGAGCTGGGCGGCGAGGTGCTGTTCGGCACCGAACTCACCTCATTCGACCAGGACGCGACCGGAGTGACGGCCCAACTCCGGCTCGCCGACGGCACGTTGCGCGACATACGTGCCCGCTATCTCGTCGCCGCCGACGGCGGGCGCAGCACCGTACGCCGGGCCCTCGGCGTCGGGATGAGCGGCCCGGCGCTGGAGCCGGGCGCCGCGCTGCTCGCGGACGTCCGGGTGGACGGCCTCGACCGCGACCACTGGCACCGCTGGATGCTGCCCAACGGCGGCTTCGTGGCCCTCCTCCCGCTCGCCGGCACCGACCACTTCCAGGCCTTCATCGTGGCGTTCACCGAAGAGCCGGACACCGCACCGGAGTTCGTCCGTGCCGCGCTCGCCCGGCACACCGACCTCACCGCCGAGCAGATCACCGAGGTCCTGTGGGCCTCCGTCTACCGCCCCCGCGCCGGCATGGCCGACTCCTTCCGCACCGGCCGGGTCTTCCTCGCCGGCGACGCCGCGCACATCCACTCCCCGGCCGGCGGCCAGGGCCTCAACACCAGCGTCCAGGACGCCTACAACCTCGGCTGGAAGCTCGGCCAGGTGCTGCGGCACGGCGCGCCCGACGCCCTCCTGGACTCCTACGAAACGGAGCGCCGCCCGATAGCCGCCGACATCCTGGAGACCAGCACCCGGCTGCACCGCTCCGGCTCGCTGCGCCGCGGCCGGGATCTGCACCAGCTCGGCGTCGGCTACCCGGACAGCCCGCTGACCCGGGAGCTCCGTACGGACCTGCCGGAAGGCGCGCTGCGCGCCGGCGACCGGGCCCCCGACGCGCCCTGCCACACCGCCGACGGCAAGCCCACCCGGCTCTTCGACGCCTACCGTGGCCCGCACTTCACCCTGCTGCTCCTGGACGGCGCCGGCCTCGACGAGTCCGCACTGCCCGCCGACCCGGCCCTGCTCCGCCTCGTCCGCGTCGGCGGCCCGGCCCCCGACCTGGTCGACACCGACGGCCATGTCCGCGACGCCTACGGCGCCGGCCCCGCCGTGCTGCTCATCCGCCCCGACGGCTACCTCGCCCTCGCCGCACCGGCCGAGGACGCCACGGCCCAGGTGACCGCCGCCCTCGCACCGTTCCTCGGCGCGACGGCCGCCCAGCCGGCCGCCTGACCCACGCGCACGAGGCCGTACCTGCGGAATTCCGCGGGTACGGCCTCGTGCCGGAACAGGCGCAGAGGGGGTGGGGCGCCCAGGGCGGCGCTCCGCCCTAATAATCCAAAGTCTCTAAAGGACCAGGGAGAGCAGCAGTACGCAGCCGATCCCGACCACCGAGATCAGCGTCTCCATCACCGACCAGGTCTTCAGCGTCTGGCCGACGTTCATCCCGAAGTACTCCTTGACCAGCCAGAATCCGGCGTCGTTGACATGGCTGAAGAACAGCGACCCGCAGCCGATCGCCAGCACCAGCAGCGCACCGTGGGTGGTGCTCAGGTCCGCGGCGAGCGGGGCGACCAGACCGGCGGCGGAGATGGTCGCCACGGTCGCGGAGCCGGTCGCGAGCCGGATGGCGACCGCGATCAGCCAGGCCAGCAGCAGCGTCGAGAAGTGCCATCCCTTGGAGACGTCCAGGATCATCTGGCCCACCCCCGCGTCCACCAGCGTCTGCTTGAAACCGCCGCCCGCGCCGACGATCAGCAGCACTCCGGCGATCGGGGCGAGCGAGGTCTCGACGGTGGCGGCGATCCGGCCGCGGGTGAAGCCGGCCGCGCGGCCCAGCGTGAACATCGCGACGACGACAGCGGTCAGCAACGCGATCAGCGGCGACCCGACCACATCGAAGACCCTCTGCACCACGTCATCCGGATCGTCGACGACGATGTCCACCAGCGCCTTGACCAGCATCATCACGACCGGCAGCAGCACGGTGGCCACGGTGATCCCGAACCCGGGCCGCTTCTCCAGGTCGTCCGAGGCGCGTTCGGGCACCAGTTGCTCGGGCGGGCGGATGTCCACCCACCGTGCCGCGTAACGGGAGAAGACCGGTCCGGCGATGACCGCCGTCGGGATCGCGACGACCACACCGAGCCCCAGCGTGACACCCAGGTTCGCCCCGACCGCATCGATCGCCACCAGTGGGCCGGGGTGCGGCGGGATCAGCCCGTGCATGACGGAGAGTCCGGCCAGCGCCGGGATGCCGATCCGCATCAGCGAGTAGTTGCCGCGCTTGGCGACCAGCAGCACCACCGGGATCAGCAGCACGATGCCGACCTCGAAGAAGAGCGGCAGCCCGACGATCCCGGCGATCAGCACCATGGCCCACGGCATGGCCCTGCCGCTCGCCTTCGCCAGGATCGTGTCGACGATCTGGTCGGCACCGCCGGAGTCGGCGAGCAGCTTGCCGAGTACGGCACCGAGCGCGATCAGCACACCGGTGCCCGCGACCGTCGTGCCCAGCCCCGTCGAGAAGCTGGTGAGGGCCTTGTCGAGCGGTGCACCGGCCACCGCGCCGAGCACCAGCGAGCCGATGACCAGCGACAGAAAGGCATGCAGCTTGAACGTGGTGATGAGCAGGACGATGACGGCTATGCCGGCCAGGACGGCGATGCCCAGCTGGGCGTGACCGGCCGAGGTGATCGGCTCGGTCGCCTCCGCTGCGAGCATCTCAACGCTGAGATGTGTCACGGCGATTCCCTTGCTTGGAGGGGAGGGGAAGGGGGTTACTGCGGTCCGGGCGTGGGGGGTTGGGAGCCCGGGGTCTATCCGGGGGTGGGTGCGGCCGGCGCGCGCAGTGCGTCCACCGCACGCCCAGCGATCTCCCGCGCGGTACCGGCCACATCCACGACGACACCCGCCTCGTCCCGCCCGAGCGGTTCGAGGGTGGCGAACTGGGAGTCCAGCAGCGCGGCCGGCATGAAGTGGCCCGTGCGCCCGGCCATCCGCGCCTCGATCAGCGCGCGGTCTCCGGTGAGGTGCAGAAAGACGAGACCAGGGGCGGCGGCCCGCAGCCGGTCGCGGTAGGCGCGCTTGAGCGCGGAGCTGCTGACCACCCCGCCACGTCCGTTCCGGCCGTGCGCCCAGGCACCGATCGCGTCCAGCCAGGGGCCGCGGTCGTCATCGTCGAGCGGGATACCGGCCGACATCTTGGCGATGTTGGCCGGCGGATGGAAGTCGTCACCCTCGGCGTACGGAACGCCCAGTCCCGCGGCGACCAGCGGGCCGATGGTGGTCTTCCCGGTACCGGCCACACCCATCACGACGATGACGTCCGATATGCCCTCGGGCGTACTCATCCCGCGCTACCTCGCTGTCCTCATTGACCCCGTGCGGAGCCCACTGAAACCCATTAGGTACGACGTATTCAAGACCCCGTGACGAAAACGTCATACTTAATTGCCCAAGCCGCAGGAACGTAGGCTTGCCCCATGGAAAACGAGGGGAAGGGACTGCACGCCCGCGTGCTGGAGTCCCTCGGACCCGCGATCACCGCAGGGGACTACCCTCCGGGCACGATCCTGCGCACGGACGAGCTGGAGCGGCGCTTCGACGTCTCGCGCACGGTCATCCGCGAGGCGATCCGGGTACTGGAATCCATGCAGCTGGTCGCGTCCCGACGCCGGGTGGGGGTGACGGTCCGGCCCCCCGAGGAGTGGAACGTCTACGACCCCCGGGTGATCGGCTGGCGCCTGACCGGCCGGGACCGCGCCCGGCAGCTGCGCTCTCTCACCGTGCTGCGCTCGGCCGTCGAACCGGTCGCCGCCGGCCTCGCCGCCCAGCACGCCACACCCGCCCAGTGCGCCGAACTCACCGAACACGCCATGGGCATGGTCGCCACCTCACGCGGCCAGCAGCTCGACGCGTACCTCGTGCACGATGTCGCCTTCCACCGCGTGGTACTGACCGCCTCCGGCAACGAGATGTTCGCCCGCCTCGCCGACGTGGTCGCCGCCGTCCTCACCGGCCGCACCCAACACCACGTGATGTTCACCGACCCCGACCCCGCCGCCGTCACCCTCCACGTCCAAGTGGCCGAAGCAGTACGCACGGGCGACGCGACCCGCGCGGAACGACTGACACGGGAAATCACGACGGGGGCGATGGCCGAACTGGATGTCCTCGCGCCGTAACACTGGACCCACAAGCACGCACCCGCCCACTGACGGGCACCCCACCGGCCTTCTTCCACCCACCCACGGGAGGGGACGGGCCGGAGGGGCCTTGTTTGTGGACGTAAAGCGAAGCAGTCCACAAACAAGGCCCCGGAGGCCCGTCACCGCACCCGACAAACCCACGCCCGCCGCAGGCGCCACGGCGAGAACACGCACGGCGGGACGGCCAACAACGTGCGGCGGCTAAAACAACGGCTGCTGGCCAGGAAACGGCGGCTCCTCAGGATCAAACAGCCGCTCCGCCGGAGCCATGAGCGGAGCGATCTTCCGCGATCCGGGGCAGGAGATCAGCTCCAGCCCCGTACGGCGCCCCGGAGGATCGTGACGGGCGAAACGGCCGCCGACAACGGCGATCTCTCGGGTGCAGACGGGGCACGCGCGGCGGGGTGACGACATCCCAACAGTCTCCCCCAGACCTCAGACACCCGGCGCCCGCGGCAGGCGCAGGCAGACGCAGACGCAACGGCAGCCGCAACCGCGAGAAACCACCACGGCGGGACAGCCGAAAACGTGGTCAGAACCGCGCCGCAGGCGCATACGTGCCCCACACCCCCCGCAACGCATCGCACACCTCGCCCACCGTCGCCCGCGCGCGCAGCGCCTCGTGCATCGGGTGGAGCACATTGTCGGTTCCCTCGGCGGCCTTGCGCAGGTCGTCGAGGGCCGCCGTCACGTCGCGGCCGCTGCGGTGGGACCGTAGGGCCGCCAGGCGTTCGGCCTGCTGGGCCTCGATCGCTGGGTCGACGCGCAGCGGTTCGTACGGTTCCTCCTCGTCGAGCTGGAAGCGGTTGACGCCGACCACCACGCGCTCGCCGGTATCCGTCTCCTGTGCGATGCGGTAGGCGTTGCGCTCGATCTCGTCCTTCTGGAAGCCCCGTTCGATGGCGGCGACGGCTCCGCCCATCTCCTCGACCCGCTGCATCAGGGCGACGGCCGCCTCCTCCACGTCGTCCGTCATCGACTCCACGGCGTAGGAGCCGGCGAACGGGTCGACGGTGGCGGTCACATCGGTCTCGTAGGCGAGTACTTGCTGGGTGCGCAGTGCGAGGCGGGCCGACTTGTCGGTGGGCAGTGCGATGGCCTCGTCGAAGGAGTTGGTGTGCAGCGACTGGGTGCCGCCGAGCACCGCGGCCAGTCCCTGGACGGTGACCCGGGCGAGGTTCACCTCCGGCTGCTGGGCGGTGAGCTGCACCCCGGCCGTCTGCGTGTGGAACCGCAGCATCTGCGACTTGGGGTTCCGCGCCCCGAAGTCCTCCCGCATGACGCGGGCCCAGATCCTGCGCGCGGCACGGAACTTGGCGACCTCTTCGAGCAGGGTCGTACGCGAGACGAAGAAGAACGAGAGCCGCGGCGCGAAGTCGTCCACGTCCATTCCGGCCGCGAGCGCGGTACGGACGTACTCGATGCCGTTGGCGAGGGTGAAGGCGATCTCCTGCGCGGGCGAGGCACCGGCCTCCGCCATGTGGTAGCCGGAGATCGAGATGGTGTTCCAGCGGGGGATCTCGGTGCGGCAGTACTGGAAGATGTCGGCGGTCAGCCGGAGCGAGGGCTGCGGCGGGAAGATATAGGTCCCGCGTGCGATGTACTCCTTGAGCACGTCGTTCTGGATCGTGCCGTTCAGCCGGTCCGCCGTCACCCCCTGCTCCTCCCCCACCAGTTGGTAGAGGAGCAGCAGCAGGGCCGCCGGGGCGTTGATCGTCATCGAGGTGGACACCTTGTCCAGCGGGATGCCGCCGAAGAGCACCCGCATGTCCTCGACGGAGTCGATGGCCACCCCGACCTTGCCGACCTCGCCGGAGGCGATCGGGGTGTCGGAGTCGTGGCCCATCTGCGTCGGCAGGTCGAAGGCGACGGACAGCCCCGTCGTGCCGTGGGCGATCAGCTGCCGGTAGCGGGCGTTGGACTCCCGGGCGGTGCCGAAGCCCGCGTACTGGCGCATCGTCCAGGGCCGCCCGGTGTACATCGACGGATAGACGCCCCGGGTGAAGGGGTAGCCGCCGGGCGCGCCCAGCCGGCTCCCCGCGTCCCAGCCGTCCAGCGCCTCCGGTCCGTAGACGGGCTCGATCGGCAGATCGCTCTCGCTGTGCCGGACCCTGCCCGCTTCCTGCGCCATGGACGTACGCCTCCCGTTGGGTGACCACCGATATCCGGATTTATGCCTTGCTCTCAGCATGCCCGCAGGTTCGCCACGCCGCAGCGCTGGGAAGCATCACCGGTGGCCGGTAGGGCCGCCGAGATCCGGGGGTTAGCGCATGAAGCGGAGCAGCGGAAGAGGGACGGCGCCGGCGATGGCCGTGCTGCTGGTGGTGGCGGCGCTCGCGGTGGGCTGCCGTCCGGTGACGGTCACCAAGGCCGGGCAGCCGGACAGCAAGGGCGCCTGGTACGCCCCCACCACGCCCGCTCCCCCGCCCCTGGGCCGTCACACACCACCGCCCGCCGCGGCCGAACACCCCACCCCCGCGCGCCCGCACCGCAGCGCGCGCCCGGCCTCCCGGCCGGTGATGGCCTTCGGCTCACGCGGCGCGCAGGTCCGCGAACTCCAGGCGCGGCTCACCCAGCTGGGTCTCTTCGACCACTCCCCGACGGGCTACTACGCCTCCCGCACCGCCGCCGCGGTCCGCGCCTTCCAGAAGCAGCAGGGCCTGCCGCGTACGGGGACCGTGCAGCCGGCGCTCTGGCGCGCGCTGCGGTCCCGCACCCACCGGCCGTCGCGGACGGATCTCCACCCGGCCACGGCCAGGCCGGTCGACACACCGGATCGGCGCTGTCTGACGGGCCGGGTGATCTGCATCAGCAAGCGGAGCAACACCCTTGCCTGGTTCGTCGACGGGCAGATCGTCTCGGCGATGGACGTCCGTTTCGGCTCCCAGTACACCCCGACCCGCGAGGGCACCTTCGCCATCACGTTCAAGAGCCGCCGCCATGTCTCGACGCTGTACCACACGGCCATGCCGTACGCGATGTTCTTCAGCGGCGGCCAGGCGGTCCACTACTCGGCGGACTTCGCGGCCCGCGGCTACACCGGCGCCTCGCACGGCTGCGTCAACGTACGGGACAAGGCGAAGATCGCGGCCCTCTTCGACGAGGTGAAGCGGGGGACGAAGGTAGTGGTTTACCACTAGGGCCTGTCGTTTGGATCAGGCCGGATCAGGGAGCGGGGTCTGGTGCGTGCAGCTGCAAGGCGGAGGAGGGAGTCGACGCGGAGCGATGGGGGTCCCCCCGCGCCGTTCAGGCGTGGGGGAGAGTGACGACAACGCCGCAGATGTGCGTGCCAGACCCCGCGAGCCCGGCCTGATCCAAACGACAGGCCCTAGGGCAGCCACGCCCTGCGCGGGAGGCGCGAAGAAGGAGATGGGGCGCGGGCAGGGCCGGGGGAACGTGCCCCGCCCGCGCCATGTGCGCTGAGCCGTGGGTACGGGGGGAACCCCGGCTCCTCGCGCAGCCGATGACCAGTCGGCTTCATTCAGTACTGCGTCACGGGGCCGAAAAACGTCACACCTACGGGGTGCCGGTCTCGCTGGGTGCGCCGGCTCCGGGGTCGGTGGTGGCTCCCGAGGGGGCGGGGGCCGGGGTGGAGGAGGCGGGGTCGGGGGTGGTGGAGGGTGACGGGGAGGGGTGGTCCTCGTCGTCCTCTTCGCCGGAGCCGCCGCCCAGGCCGCCGCCGAAGCCATCGTTGTCACCCGAGTCGCCGCCACCGTCCTGGTAGCGCGCCAGGTACGCGCGGCAGAAGGAGTGCACCTTGTCCGGGCCGCCGGCCTTGCTTTCGAGACGTCGCAGGCCGTCGCGGTCCATGCCGTCCCGTTTGCCGGATTCATAGCTCCGGCAGAGGCTGAGCAAAAGTTTCTTCTTGCTGTCGCGGCCGTCCTGGTCGTCCTTGCCGTCGCCGCCGGGCCGGTCGTCGTGTCCGGTGCCGGTGCCGGGTGTGCCACGGCCGTGGCTCGCGCCCGGGCTGGTGCCGGGGGCCGGGGTCCCGCCGGGGTCGGTGCTCCGCCCGCCCGGTGTGGCGTCGGGGGTCCGGCCCGTCGTGCCGTCCGTCTGGGCGCCGGGCTCCCGGGTGTCGAGCGTCCCCGGGGTTTCGCCGGCGGAGACGGTGGCGGCCGGTTCGGGGTCGCCGCTGTCCCGGAAGGGGGTCGGCAGGACACCGGTGCCGGCCGCGACGGCGACGCCGCCGATGGCACAGGCGGCGAGGGCGACCGCGAAGCCGCGCCGGAAGGGGCGGGCGACCCGGGTGCGTTCGGCGGAGCCGGTGCGGACGGCCGTCGGCGCACCGCCGGCGGCACGGGCCCCCGACCGGGCGCCGAGGCCCTCGCGGGTCGCCCGCTGGAACGCGGCGACGGCGGCCTCCTCGCCGGGCAGCGGGGTGTTCGCGGGCGCGCCGGCGCCTACCGCGGCGGCGGCCTTCAGCAGCTGTTCGAGTTCGCGTGCACCGTCGCCGTGCCAGGCGCCGACCGGTTCACCGCGCAGCAATTGCTCCGCGGCGTCCTTGTCGAGCCAGTTGTACCGGTCGTCGGCCATCACATGTCCTTCTGCGTTCGTGCGGCCGTTTCCGTCACACCTGGTACGTACGAATCCGCCACGCCGTTGCGGCGCCTTCGGTCCTGAATGGGTACTCCGCTCACCGTTCCTCCGCCTTTGCGCGGAGCCTGCGCGGTCCGGCCGGAGGGGGCATCTTCCGCCGCGTCGGCGGGGCCGTCACCGCCCCCCGGGTCCTCCTCCATGGCGCCGTCCGGACGCTCGCCGATCAGCTCCGCGAGCCGGCGCAGTCCGCGGTGCGCGGCGGTGCGCACCGCGCCGGGCCGCTTGCCCAGCACCTCCGCGGTGCTCTTGGCGTCGAGTCCGACCACCACCCGCAGGACGACGGCCTCGGCCTGGTCCTGGGGCAGCCGGGCTATCAGCCGCATGGTGCGGCCGGTGCCGAGGGCTTCCATGGCTTCGCCGACGGTGTCGGAGGTACTGGGGGTGTCGGCCAGTTCGCTCTCGTCGCCGCCGATCACCGGGCGCCGGCCGCGCATCCGGATGTGGTCGAGCGCGCGGTTGCGGGCAATACGGGCGGCCCAGCCGCGGAAGCGGTCGGCGTCGCCGCTGAAGCGTGCGAGGTCGCGGGTTATCTGTAGCCAGGCCTCGGAGGTGACGTCCTCAACGTCCGCTTCGCTCACCAACGTCCGTACATACCCCAGAAGTCGGGGATGTACGGCGCGATAGACGGTACGGAACGCTGCCTCGTCGCCGTCCTGCGCCGCCTGCACGGCCACCGTCAGCCGACGGTCGTCCGGCTGAATGTCGTCCCCTCGCACGGGTCCATCCTGTCGCACGTGGAATGTCCGCCGCCCGGTCCTTGCTGCTTTGTTGCCTCACCCGGCGCTGTCGCCGGCCCTGCCGTCGCGGAGTCGTGCCGGCTATCGGCCACCACCGCCGACCTGGGCACACCGGGAACTCCCGGTAACCCAGTTGTTCCTGCTGACCGTAACCCGTGCACCCACACGGTCCGAAGCCGGGATGGCGCCACCGCCCGCGCGAGCACGGCCGGCACCGCGGCAGCACCAGGCGGCCGACGCACCGGTGGAGTGTGCGTACGAACCCATCTGGAACTCCCGGCAAGGACGGCTTCTTTCTGGCCGCCCTGACGGCGCGGCCGGTGCGCCTTTCGGCGCGGAACCGCACGTTACGGGCCTGGCCGGGCCCGCGTCCAGACCACTGGCCGTACCCCGGCCCGCACCGCGTGTGACGCTTTCGGGCCGTCCGGCGCTGTAACGAGTAGGGGGCCGTCAGGCCCCTTCGCGAACGACGGCCGGGGCCTCTCCTGTGGGGGGTGGCGGCCCCGGCCGTCCTCGCGGGTTCAGGCCGTCACGGAGCCTGATGCCGAACTCACCACCCCCCGTCGAGTCGGTGGGTGGCGGCCCCGGCCGTCCTCGCTTCCCGCGCCCGTTTCTCACCGGGGCGGCTCTCACACCCGGTTGGCCAGCGCCTTGAACTCCGTCCAGGACAGCGCGGGCGTCCGCGGGTCCCAGGTCTTCTGCGCCAGCGCCGCCAGCGGCAGCCGGATACCGGCGGCCACCTGCTGCGGGGTCTGTGCCTGGGACCGGTCGCACCAGATCGCGAAGCGCGCCCCGGGGATCCGGTCCGGTCCGGTCATGCTCGCCGGCACCGATACCGGCTGGGTGTGGCGGAGCACCCGCGGCGTCCAGGTCTCGTAGATCCGCTGACCGGTCGGGTAGAAGAACTGGTTGGGCTCGCCGAGGACGTAGTAGAGGAACTCGTCGTTGAAGTTCATGACGTTGCGGCCCTCGCGCAGGAACGCCGCGGGGTCGCGCTTGCCGATCTCCTTGCCGGTCCAGTAGTCGACCATCCGGTTCTTGTCGGCGCTCACCGCCGCGCTGGAGAAGAATCCGTCGTTCCAGGCCTCGATCCGGTTCTTGCCATGTGCCTCGACGGTCTTCTGCCGGTCGTTGAGCCAGCCGGTCGCCAGGTCCTCGATGGTCCCGTTGGGTCCGTACTTCTGCCGTGCGGCCCGGGTGAGCTGCGGATACGTCGTTGCCGGCGTGGACGACAGCAGCGCCTGGTACTCGTCGCCGCCCAGGTGCCAGTAGGCGGGCGCGCCCTTGGGGTTGGTGAACAGCTCGCTCATCTCGGTCAGCAGCGAGTCGATCAGCGGCGCCGCCTTGGGGTTGGAGATGTCGATCGCCCCGGGGACCACGGTGCCCGAGGCGCGGTGCAGCTGGAGATCCTGATGGCTTTCCAGCACCTTGCCCAGGTGGCCGGGTGAGTCCAGCTCCGGGATGACGGAGATGTGCAGGCTCCGCGCCAGCTTGACGATCTCGCGGACCTGGGCCTTGGTGAGGTGGTCGGCGGAGACCACCTCGGGGTGGGTGTCGCTCTGGATGCGGAAGCCCTGGTCGTCGGAGAAGTGCAGCTGGAACTGGTTGAGCTTGAGGTCGGCGAGCTCGCGCAGGCGGGCCTCGATCCAGTCCTGGGTGAACGGCTTGCGGGCGTTGTCCAGGGACATTCCGCGCTGCGGGCGGTCCGGCCGGTCCTCGATGGTGCCCTCGGGGAGTCCGCCGGCGGCGTGGACGGCCTGTTTGACGGTGCGGGTGCCGTAGAAGATTCCGGCGTCGGTGGGGGCCGTCAGAGTGAGCCGGGTGCCGCGTGCGGTGAGGGTGTAGGCCTCGTCGGCGGTCCCCTTGGCCGGGACGTTGTCGGCGGTGCTCTTGCCCGTGAGCTTCACCTCGATGTCGCCGGGCCGTACGGTCCGGTCTCCGTAGACGACGGGCAGGCCGCCCAGATCCTTGGCCATCAGCTGTGCCTCGTCGGCGACATTGCTCTTCGCGCCGGCCGGTACCACCACGCGGGCTCCCTTGGACGGGCGCCAGCCGCGCCCCTCGGCCCGGCGGAAGTCGCGTACGGCGGGGATGACCTGGGGTGTTCCGGTCACCGGCGCCCAGGTCGGGGTGGTTTCGGGCGAGGGGTTCACCTTGGCACTGGTGCTGCCGGGCGGCTCGGTGTCCGCCGCATCGGAGCAGCCGGCGAGCAGCAGCGCGCCGGCCAGCGCGGCGGCCGGGAGCGCGGCGCGCGGCCGCATCGGGTTCGACATCGTGCAATCCTCACTTTTCGGGGCGAAGGCATTGCCAGGTGTGCGGGGCGGGTCGTCCACCGAAGCACGGAAGCTCTCCCATACGGGTGAAATTCGTGCATCCTTCGGACAGCGGTCAACAGGCGTCGTTAGCGTGGCGTCGCTGTTCGTCACCCCTTCCGCAGGGTTTCTCAGGGTCTTCCTGGAACCGCCGGATACCGCCGGGCCGTCGTGCCGCACGCGCCACTGCCAGACCCGTCGCTGTTTCACACGCGGCCCGGCTCCGGTCCGCTCTCCCCAGCTTCCGTCAGCCGCCCGTCCCGCACCCGTCGAAGTGATCCGTTCGTATCCGTCGTATCCGTCCGAGGAGCCACCGCTGTCCGGCGACACCCCGGCCGCCAGGCCGACGACGCTGCACCCTCCGCAGTCCCCGTGGTGCGGCATACCCCCGCAGGTCCCCGGCGCCACCCCGCGCCGGCCACGCCCCGAAGGCCTGGGCCTGGACCGCTTCAACGCGCTGGGCCGGGACGAGGTACTGGCCGCGCTCCTCGGCTGCTGCGGCAGCCGCCGCTGGGCGGAGCGGGTCGCCGCCCACCGTCCGTACCCCGACGCCGAGGCCCTGCTCGCCGCCTGTGACGAGGCCTGTTACGACCTCACGGCCGGTGAGCTGGACGAGGCGCTGGCCGGGGAATCGCTCTCCCCGCCGCCGCTGGTCGGCGCCCGCGGCCCGGCCACCCTCGCCGCCCATACCGCGCTGCGCGCCGCGCACACCGAGTACGAGCGCCGCTTCCGCCATGCCTTCGTCATCTGCCTGGACGGCTACCGCGAGAACGAACTCCTCGACCAGGTGCTGTCCGCCATCCGCACCCGGCTGGGCAACGAACCGGAGGAGGAACGGGCGGTCACCGCGGACGAACTGCGCCGGCTGGCCCGCGGCCGACTGGCCCGGCTCACCGCGCCGGGGGCATGAGTCCTCGTCCGCCCGGTGGCGGGAATGACAGGCTTGGCGCCGCAAAGGGCCGCTTCGTCCTTGTGTGATAGCCCGTTGGTGCCTGTTTGATCACACCTAAGGACCCCCGCGCGAGGAACCGACAGCTCGTCGATACGATGACGAGCGGCCGGAGGACCGTACCCGGCCGGGCCCGACCGACAGAGAAGCCGGCGCGGCCCTAGTCCCCGCTCCCGGAGGGTTCTTCCGTGCCGGCTGGAACGCTGTACCGCGGCCGGGAAGGCATGTGGTCCTGGGTGGCTCATCGAGTCACCGGCGTCCTCATCTTCTTCTTCCTGTTCGTACACGTCCTCGACACCGCTCTCGTACGTGTCTCCCCCGAGGCCTACGACGACGTCGTTGCGACCTACAAGACGCCCATCGTCAACGTGATGGAGTACGGCCTGGTGGCCGCCATCCTCTTCCACGCGCTCAACGGCCTCCGGGTCGTCGCCGTGGACTTCTGGTCCAAGGGCCCGAAGTACCAGAAGCAGATGCTGTGGACCGTTGTCGGCGTCTGGGTCGTGCTGATGGCCGGTGCCTTCTACCCCGTGTTGCAGCACACCCTGCGCACGCTGTTCGGGAGCTGACGCAAGATGTCCGCTGAAACCACCTCCGCAGGTGCCGCCGCGACCGACGCCTCGCTCTACGACGTGGACAACCCGGCTCCGGTCATCGAGCCGCCGCGCAAGCGCACCAAGAAGACCGGAAGCGCCTCGCGCGGCAACTTCGAGATGCAGGCCTGGCTGTTCATGCGGCTGTCCGGCATCGTCCTGGTCGTCCTGGTCCTGGGCCACCTGCTGATCCAGCTCGTCCTCGACGGCGGCGTCTCCAAGATCGGCTTCGCGTTCGTGGCCGGCCGCTGGGCCTCGCCGTTCTGGCAGGTCTGGGACCTGCTGATGCTGTGGCTGGCCATGCTGCACGGCGCCAACGGCCTGCGCACCGTCATCAACGACTACGCGCAGCGGGACAACACCCGCTTCTGGCTGAAGATGCTGCTGTACACCGCGACGGTGTTCACCGTCCTTCTGGGCACGCTGGTGATCTTCACCTTCGACCCGAACATCTCCTGAAGCCGGGGCTGACTGGAACCATGAAGATCCACAAGTACGACACCGTCATCGTCGGCGCCGGCGGCGCGGGCATGCGTGCGGCCATCGAGTCGACCAAGCGCAGCCGCACCGCGGTCCTGACGAAGCTCTACCCGACCCGCTCCCACACCGGCGCCGCCCAGGGCGGTATGGCCGCCGCCCTCGCGAACGTCGAGGAGGACAACTGGGAGTGGCACACCTTCGACACGATCAAGGGCGGCGACTACCTGGTCGACCAGGACGCCGCCGAGATCCTGGCGAAGGAGGCCATCGACTCGGTCCTCGACCTGGAGAAGATGGGCCTGCCGTTCAACCGCACCCCGGACGGCACGATCGACCAGCGCCGCTTCGGCGGTCACTCCCGTAACCACGGTGAGGCCCCGGTCCGCCGGTCCTGCTACGCCTCGGACCGCACCGGCCACATGATCCTCCAGACGCTGTACCAGAACTGCGTCAAGGAGGGCGTGGAGTTCTTCAACGAGTTCTACGTGCTCGACCTGCTGCTCCAGGATGTCGACGGGGTCAAGAAGTCCGCCGGTGTCGTGGCGTACGAGCTGGCGACCGGCGAGATCCACGTCTTCCAGGCGAAGTCGATCATCTTCGCGTCCGGCGGCACCGGCAAGTTCTTCAAGGTGACCTCCAACGCGCACACCCTGACCGGTGACGGCCAGGCCGCCGCCTACCGCCGCGGACTGCCGCTGGAGGACATGGAGTTCTTCCAGTTCCACCCGACCGGCATCTGGCGGATGGGCATCCTGCTGACGGAGGGCGCCCGTGGTGAGGGCGGCATCCTCCGCAACAAGGACGGCGAGCGCTTCATGGAGAAGTACGCGCCGGTCATGAAGGACCTCGCCTCGCGTGACGTCGTCTCGCGCTCCATCTACACGGAGATCCGCGAGGGCCGCGGCTGCGGTCCCGAGGGCGACCACGTCTATCTGGACCTGACCCACCTGCCGCCGGAGCAGCTGGACGCGAAGCTCCCGGACATCACCGAGTTCGCGCGGACCTACCTCGGTATCGAGCCCTACACGGACCCGATCCCGATCCAGCCGACCGCGCACTACGCCATGGGCGGCATCCCGACCAACGTCGAGGGCGAGGTGCTGGCCGACAACACCACCGTCGTGCCGGGCCTGTACGCGGCCGGCGAGGTCGCCTGCGTCTCCGTCCACGGCGCCAACCGCCTGGGCACCAACTCGCTGCTGGACATCAACGTCTTCGGCCGCCGGGCCGGCATCGCGGCGGCGGAGTACTCGGCCACGGCCGACTTCGTCGAGCTGCCCGAGGACCCGGCGAAGCAGGTCGTCGACCAGGTCGAGCGGCTGCGCAACTCCACCGGCAGCGAGCGGGTCACCGAGATCCGCAAGGAGCTCCAGGAGTGCATGGACGCCAACGTGATGGTGTTCCGCACCGAGCAGACGATCAAGACCGCGGTCGAGAAGATCGGCGAGCTGCGCGAGCGCTACCTGAACGTGTCCATCCAGGACAAGGGCAAGCGGTTCAACACCGACCTGCTGGAGGCCATCGAGCTGGGCAACCTGCTCGACCTGGCCGAGGTCATGGCGGTCTCCGCGCTGGCCCGCAAGGAGTCCCGCGGCGGTCACTACCGCGAGGACTACCCCAACCGCGACGACGTCAACTTCATGCGGCACACCATGGCGTACCGCGAGGTGGGCGCAGACGGCACCGAGTCGATCCGCCTCGACTACAAGCCGGTCGTGCAGACCCGCTACCAGCCGATGGAGCGTAAGTACTGATGGCTACCCCGACCCTGGACACGACCGACAAGGTCGAGGCGGACTCCGCCGCTTCCCCGTACATCACGGTCACCTTCCGGATCCGCCGGTTCAACCCGGAGATCTCCGAGGAGGCCAGCTGGCAGGACTTCCAGCTGGAGATCGACCCCAAGGAGCGCGTCCTGGACGCCCTCCACAAGATCAAGTGGGAGCAGGACGGTTCGCTGACCTTCCGCCGCTCCTGCGCCCACGGCATCTGCGGTTCGGACGCCATGCGGATCAACGGCCGCAACCGTCTCGCCTGCAAGACGCTGATCAAGGACATCAACCCGGAGAAGCCGATCACCGTCGAGGCCATCAAGGGCCTGACCGTGATGAAGGACCTTGTCGTCGACATGGAGCCCTTCTTCCAGGCCTACCGCGATGTGATGCCCTTCCTGATCACGACGGGCAACGAGCCGACCCGCGAGCGCCTTCAGTCCGCCGAGGACCGCGAACGCTTCGACGACACCACCAAGTGCATCCTGTGCGCCGCCTGCACGTCCTCGTGCCCGGTGTTCTGGAACGACGGCCAGTACTTCGGCCCGGCGGCGATCGTCAACGCGCACCGCTTCATCTTCGACTCGCGTGACGAGGGCGGCGAGCAGCGCCTGGAGATCCTCAACGACAAGGACGGCGTCTGGCGTTGCCGGACGACGTTCAACTGCACGGACGCCTGCCCGCGCGGTATCGAGGTCACCAAGGCGATCCAGGAAGTCAAGCGGGCACTGATCACCCGGCGGTTCTGACCCCCGCGGCGGTCCGGGTTCCGGCCCGGCCGCCGAGCAGGGCCGGTACCTCCCTGAGGGCCTCGCTTCCGGACAACCGGAAGCGGGGCCCTTCGGCGTGCCCCGGTTCCCCCGCCGGGTAGACCAGCACCGGCGGCAACTCCTCGTCCACCAGCGCCACCGGCTCGTCGCGGCAGAAGTACGAGGGGACGAAGACCAGGCCCCGCCCCGCCAGATGCAGCTCCCGCTCCACCGGGTAGTCCACCTCCAGCACCGGCCGCCGCCACCGCATCACCGGACCGAACGTCCGCAGCATCGCCTCCGCCCCGGACTGCGCCAGCGCATGCCTCCGCAACGCCCGGTCCGCACCCACCCGTTGGGCGATCCGCGGCCAGCTCGGCGCGACCGCCAGATGGTGGTAGGTCCGCAGACTGCGTGCGAGGTGCCGCAGCGCGGCCGGCTCCCCTTCCCCGATCCCGCGCGCCCACCCCGGCAGCGCCCGGTGCCCCGACAGCAGCGCGAGTTCGGCCCGCAGCCGCTTGCGCGGGGTGCTCATCACGGCCTCCAAGCCGTGCTCGACCCCGTGCTGGGCCGCGAACGGGGTGAGGAAGTCCGGGAAGTAGCCGCGCTGGGGCACCAGCGCGAACAGGGTCCGCAGCGGCCCAGGGCCGTGCCGTACCGCATGCTGCCGCCAGGCCGCCAGCGCCGGATCGGCGCGGCGCTCCCGCAGACTGTGCAGACTCAGCACCGTCTCCCAGAGCGGGTCGGCCCCGTCGGCGACCCGCGTACGCGTCAGATCCTGTCCGGTGAAGTGCACTCGCAGCACATCGGCCCCCTGCGTCCCTGCCGTTCCCCCGAACGGCATGCACACGAGGATCTGGCCGACGGGTGGCTCGTGGCAAGCGGTCGTGCGAGGTCCCTTCGGACCGCGCACGACCGGGGCCTCTTCGGGCCCTCGCCCCTTCCGTTCAAGCAGAGCGCAGCGCCGTCCGTGCCAGCGCCTCGTCCTGGTCCCCCCGCTCCCGCATGACCTGCGCATACGCCCCGAGCGCGGCCCGCCGTCGCACCAACTCGGCTATTTCCGCGTCCAGTTGGTCCCTCTTCCGGGCCATGACCCGGTCGGAGAACGCACAGGGCGTCAGCGCGGGCCCGCCCTGCGCACACGGCAGCAGCGCGCGGATGTCGTCCGTGTTCAGCCCCGTGGCGAGCAGCTCCCGGATCCGCCCGACGGTCTCGATCGCCTCCTCGCCGTCGTAGCGCCGATAGCCGTTCGCATCCCGCTCGGCACTCAGCAGCCCGCGCTGCTCGTAGTAGCGCAGCACCCGCGTACTGACCCCCGTACGGCGCGCCAGCTCACCGATCCGCATGCGCCCCTCCCCTTTCGGACTTGACCTTGACACCGGCGTCAAACTGCAACCTGTCCCCCATGACACAGATTCCCGCCGCCCAGGCCCCGTCCTGCCCTTCGGTTTCCGCTCCGCTCCCGTCCCTGTCCACCACCGTCGCCGGCGATCCTGCGGGCCCCGGGATCCTCCTGGCGCACGGTGCCACCGGCAGCGTCCAGAGCAACTACGGCGCGCTCATCCCCGCCCTCGCGGCCTCCGGCCACCGTGTGGTGGCCCCCGACTACCCCGGCTCGGGCGAAACGCCGCGCGCAAAAGGCCCCTTGGAGCTGGACGCCCTCGCGGACGCCTTGGTGGCCGAGGCCACCGCGGCAGGCCTGGAGACCTTCACCCTGATCGGCTACTCGTTGGGCACCGCCGTCTCCGTACGAGCCGCCACCCGGCACCCCGAACGCGTACGGGGCCTGGTCCTGACCGCCGGGCTGGCCAAGGCCGACCACTACACCACCGTCTGGACGGACCTGTGGCTGCGCCTGCTCGCCCGCGACGACTACGCGGGCTTCGCCCGGACCGGGGCCCTGGCCGGCTTCTCGCCCGCCCGCCTCAACGCCCTGTCACCGGCAGAACTGGCGACCGTACTGGACCCGGCCGCCGCGCCGCCCCCCATCGGCTCCGCGGAACAGGCCGCTCTCGTACGCACCCTGGACACCACCGCCGACCTGCCCGGCATCACGGTCCCCACCCTGGTCGTCGCGACCACGCTGGACGCATTGGTACTCCCGTCCAACTCCCGCTACCTGGCCGACCACATCCCCGGCGCCGAGCACGTCGAGATAGCCACCGGCCATCTGCCGATGGTCGAGCGCCCGGAGGAGTGGCAAGGCCTCATCCAGGACTTCCTCGCCAGGCACCGCCTGTGAGGACGGATTGCGAGGAGGGCCGGTGCGCTACTCCCCGTTGAGTACCTTGTCCAGGAAGCCGTCAAGGTTGCGCACGGTGCGTGCGATCCGTTCCTCCAGCGGCAGCGTCTCCTCGTGCCGCCCCGCGAGCTGTGACCGCTTACGCCCCCGGACGTAGAGCGAACATGCCAGATCCGCGCAGAGGTACGTCCCCACGGTGTTGCCCTGCCGCCCCGCGGGGCCGGCCCGCCGCGCGGCGAGCAGGCTGACACCGGACCCCGGGTGCCCGGTCATACACACCGAACACACCGTCGTCTTGGTGAAACTGCGCCGTACGCCCTGCGGAACCCGAAGCGTCACCCCGATCAGCCCCTCACCGCGCGGCGCCACCAGATAACTCCGGTCCGGCGCCCCCGGATCACGCCACCCCAGAAAGTCCAGGTCCTCCCAAGGGAGCCCGGCCAGCCCCACGGGCAGATTGATCCTGCTCGCCTCCCCCTTCGAGCAATTGACAAAGGAGGCACGTATCGCTTTTTCACCTACGGGGTCCATGGCGCCTGAAACTAACAGCGCGGGCGCGGCCCCGTCGCCCGAGTTTTCCCCACGAAGCCGGGGCGGCACCGGCGCGGCCTCAGGCCCCCGGCCGCATCATCACCGCACGCTTCGTCCCGCCCGTGAGCTTCGCCCGCTGCGCCCGCGCAAGGCGCTTGGGGCCGGCCTCTTGCCGCTGCCGGGCGGTCTTGTCCCAGTCCGCAGGCTTCATGAACAGCATCGCCCTGCTCCCGGGCACCACCATGACACCACCGAAGGGCAGGTCACCCGCGACCCAAACCCCCTCTTCCACACCCTCCGGCCAGCGACGGCGCCCGGCCGCGTTGACCGCCAGCATCAGCGGCGCCCCGTGCTGCCCGCGCGTCGTCACGCGGACCTCGAAGACATTGCCGTACTGGGTCCACCGCACACGCTTCTTGACCACCCGGGGGTGGAATTCCAGCGGATAGCTGCGGAGTACTCGCGCGCACTGGGAAACACGGATCCCGTGCATAGCGCGGTACACCGTCAAGACGAAGACGAACACAGCGACAACAATGGGCGGGGTAAGGAAAATCGAGGTCGACCCTGTCACACGGGACAACACCACCGGGACTGCCACAAGAATTCCGGTGACCAGTAGACGCAGAGCAAAGAGTACGGCCAGGGAAAGGTAATTGGCTCTCAGTGTCTGCGTCACGTCCGGAGCCCCGGATGGTGCGGGGGTCGCGGATGGTGCCGGAGTCTCGGGTGGTGCCGGGGCCTCGGCCTCGGGTGGTGCCGGAGTCTCGGCCTCGGGTGGTGCCGGAGTCTGCGCGTCGTATGCCATCTCGTTCTCCTCGTGCAGCCGCCCCGGCCGGAGCGGCTGCACGGCGGTGTGGCTCAGCCCCAGGCCTGGTTACGGCTGTTGTTGCGGCGGCGGGAGGCGACCACGATCCCGATGACGATGCCGGCGACGACCAGCACACCGAGGCCGATACCGCCGAAGAGCGCCAGCTTCTCCTTGCCGCCCATGGGCGGGTCGGGGTCGAACGCGCCGACGTCCAGCTTCGATGACGCCTTGCCCTTCGGCATCGGGAGCGGGCCCTCCTTGGGCCCCGCGGGGATCTCCTTCCGCAGGGCGGGGCCGGGCTGGATGAAGCCGTAGCCGTAGTGCGCGTCCGGCAGCTTGAGGTGCTTGTCCTTCTCAGCCTGGGCCAGACCGGCCGTCTTCACCAGGCGGTTGGCGATCTGGCCGGGGGTGAGGTCGGGGAACTTCTGCTTGAGGAGGGCTGCGGCGGCGGAGACGTAGGCGGCGGCTTGGGAGCTGCCTTGCGCGCTCCGATAGCCCGTGTCGCTCTTGCCGTCCGCGGCCGGAATCTTCACCCCAGGCGCGAGCAGGTCGGTGTCGGAGTTGTAGTTGTTGAACTCGGCCGACTTGCCGTACTGGTCTACCGCACCGACACCGATCACTCCGGGGCAGGCCACCGGATATTGCCTATCGGTCACGGCATCGTTGCCCACTGAGGCCACAACCACTACGCCTTTAGAGATGGCGTATTTGATGGAGTCGCACGTGTCTCCGCCCTTCATCCCGCCATAAGACATATTCAGGACGTCGGCGCCATGGTCCACGGCCCAGCGGGTGGCCTGGGCGCCCTTGCCGAACGACGGGATCGGGAGGAGCTTGGCATCGGGCGCCAGCCCCTTCACGCCTTCGGAGCCACCCGGACCGTGCCCGTGTCCCGCGATGAGCGAGGCCATGGAAGTGCCATGGTCACGGATATCCTTTTCGCCCTCCTCAAGGTGCTTCGCACCCTCGGCCTCGGCTTCCTTGCCGAAATCCGGTCCCGGCAGGAACTGCCCCTTCAGGTCTTGGTGGGTCTCCCGGAAGCCACTGTCGATCACGGCCACCGTCACACCCTTACCGGTAGCCTCCTGCCAGAGCTGCTCGGTCCCGAACGCCTCCAACGGCCATTGGTTCTTGCGCACTTGATCCGCGGAAGCGGTACCGCTCACGGCGATGAACAGTGCGCCGGTCAGCGCAGCGCCCACCGTCGCGCGCAGTGTTCGGGTGACCCTCATCCTTGGCTCCTTCTCGCTGTGCTGTCCGGACGGCAGTGTTCCATTCGCGGACCGGCCCCGCACCCGTGGGTGCGGGGCCGGTCCTGACAAGCCGCCGTACGGTGATGGCATCCGCCTACTCGATGACGCGTGGCGCCACGTTACGTTGCGGAGTCCACGTCTCCTCGTCCTCCACCAGGTAGTCGGGGCGCTGCTTGCTGCTGCGCTCCTTCTCCCGGTTGTCCTTACCCTTCGCTCCGGGCACGCCCATGCCCGCCTGCTTGCCGCCACGGCTGCGGTGCAGACCCGAGCCGCCCTGCTTGGCGCCGCCCGCGGGGCCACCCGGCTTGCCGGCCATGCCGCCACGCGTACGCGCCTGCGCACCACTGCGACCTACCGCGCCAGTCTTGCCGCCCTTGGCGCCGCCTGCGGCGCCCGCGCCCGGCATGCCGCCGCGCATACCGCCGGCACCAGGCGCACCACGCCCGCCACCAGGGCGCAGGGCACCGCCCGGCACACCGAAGGGGCCGGGTGGCATCCCGCCGCCCGAACCGCCGACCACGCTATGTCCGCCCCCGGGCGGGCTGCCGTGGTATCCGCCGGAAACCGAGGGCGGGGTCATGGTGCTGCCTTGCACGCCGTCGAGTCCGGTCTGCACCGGCAGCTCCGGCCGACTGATCTTGGGGCCGTCGAAACCGGGCGGGACGGCCCCGCCGCCAGCGCCATTAGGCGTGTGCGGTGTGATCGAGGACGGGTCCGGGTGGAACCTGTCGTTCGTGTCGGGCATGCGCACCGGGGGCGGCGGGGGGTTGTTGGAGGGCTCCTTCGGCCAGTCGCCGTGGAGGCCGTCCTCGGCGTCGTCGTCCCACCCGCCTTTGTGTCCCGAGTAGTGATGCGCCAGCTCATCCATCACAATGACCGCCTCGACCTGGCGCTCCTTGCTCAGGGACAGTTTGTCCCGGTTGAGCTCCAGCGCCTGGCGGGCGTCCATCTTCGGGTTCGCCATGTCCCGGTGAAACTGGGCGTCGTCGCCGCTGTCGTCCTTGAAGCTCTCCCAGTTGCCCGGGTCGTGGATCTTCGACATGGCCGTCTTGGCCTCGCGAAGGTTGTGCGCGAGCCCGATTTCCGGCCCCGTCTCGCGCGAACCGATCAGCGACCTCTCGGCGTTCCGAGCATGCCGGTACGTCCTGTCGATCTTGCCGAGGATCTTGATGGCTTCCTTGCGGAACGCATCGGCCGCCGAGCCCTCCCAGTGCGCCGTCGCATGATCGACGGCATCCATGAACTTCTTGCGGATGCCACCGTGCCCGTCGTGCCCACCGAGCAGATCGGCGGAGCCACGCCAGTGGTCGCCGGCGGTTTCGATCGTCCCGGGATTGGCGTTCTCGATCATCTTCCGGAGCGCGTCGATGCCGTGGTGATGGAAGTCGGAGGGGGAGTGCGGGGTCAGGCGCTCGCCCTGGAAGGACTTCAGCTTGTTTTCCCGGTCATGCGCCTTGCGCTGCTCCTCCTCCTTCCGCTGCTTCTCCGCCGTTTGAGCACTCTCGCGCTCCTCCATGGCGCTAACCACGCCAGCCCCCCTTCATCGTCATCCCCTCGTCCTCATCCCTGTGCTGCCGTGCAACGTCAGCCGTTCATCGAGACCTTGGTCTCGTGATCCTGATCCTCGTAGGCACCGCGGCTTGCCTCTGTCTTCTCGCCGAATTTGTGGGTGAGGTCCTGGAGGGCCTTGATGACGTCCTTCAGGTACGTCTGCATGCGGTCATGGGCATGTGAGACTTCCTCCGCCTCAACAAAATTGACCCCGAATGCCGACTTCGGGATGTTCGTTCCGTACTGCGCCTTCTGGTCCGTTTCATTCATATCGCCCTGAAGGTGCCTGAGTTGGCGCACGACGCTGTCCAACTCGTCGAGATCGACCTTGAAATGCTTGCCCATGACTGCTCTCCCCGTTCCCCGCGTGCCCCGCTCGTCCCCCTCGTACCGCCGTGAAACCGCCACGGTAAGGGCAACATAAAGTAAATAAATACTAGGGAGTCGGCCGCCTTCACTGCAAGATCGAAAGTCGTGATCTGTCCGACTTGGCGCAGGATTGCGCCGTAGTTTGTAGAGAGGTTGTTACCCAGGGGGCGCAACTTCTCCGTGTCGTGATCAGGCCCGCCGTGACGCCAGCTCAACCACCGTCACATCCGGTGGCGCGCCCAGCCGTACGGGCGGCCCCCAGGCGCCGGCGCCACGGGTGACGTACAACTGCGTATCGCCGTAGCGCTCCAGGCCCGCAAGGGTGGGGTTGGTCGCGTCGGCGACGTACGTGAAAGGCCACATCTGGCCGCCGTGCGTGTGGCCGGAGAGCTGGAGGTCCACCCCGCAGCGGACGCTGTCGTGGATGGTGACCGGCTGGTGGGCCATCAGGACGACGGCGCGGGAGGGGTCGCGGCCGGTCAGTGCGAGGTCGTAGTCGGGGCCCGCGTGTTCGGAGTCGCCGGCGAGGTCGTTGACACCGGCGAGGTCGAAGCCGGGGAGCTCGGTGCGGGCATTCTCCAGCGGGTGGATTCCCAACTCCCTTACGTGATCCACCCATTGAGCCGCGCCGGAGTAGTACTCGTGATTACCGGTGACGAAATAAGCGCCGTGCCGGGAGCGCAGGGCGCGCAGCGGTTCGGCGGCCGGGGCGAGATCGGCGACGCTGCCGTCGACCAGGTCGCCGACGATGGCGACCAGGTCGGGGTTGGTCCGGTTGATCGCTTCGACGACGCGCCGGGTGTGGTCTCGGCCCAGGACCGGCCCCAGGTGGATATCGCTGACGACGGCGATACGGAACCCGTGGGCGGCGCGCGGCAGTTTGGCCAGCGGGATCGTGACGCGCTTGACGGCCGGGCCGCGCAGGGTGGTTGTGGTGCCGTACCCGACGGCGGCCGCGGCGGCCAGGGACGCACCGGCGGCCACCGCCCGTGCGATGAAGAGCCGACGGGGCGGGACAGGGAGCGGCGGCAGCGCGGAGGTGCGGGGCGGCAGCAGAGTGGGGGTGGCGGCCCGGCCGCCGCCCTTCACGCCCTCTACGCCCTCCACGCCCCCTGCGTGCGTCACGCCCTCCGCATCTCCCGCACACTTCGCGTCCTGCGCATCCTCCGCTTCCTCCCCGACACTCCCGCCCCTCCGCCCCTCGGGAAGCCGTAGCCACACCGCCCGTACGGCTTCCCCCGCCAGCAGGGCCAGCGTCAGATACAGGACCAGGGCCAGCCACAGGTAGCCGGGCCAGGCCAGCAGTTGCTGGAGGAGGAAGGGCAGGCCGGCCCGTTCGGCGAGCAGGGCGCCGAGGGTGAGCAGGGGCAGGACGCAGAGGGCCGCCGTGCCCGTACGCCGCGGCGCGCTGCCCGGGGTCGTCGTATCGCGGATGAGCCGGCACCACAGGTAGCGGTGCACGCCGAAGAACAGTCCGAGGACCGGGACCACGATCAGGGCGAAGATCACGGTGTCTCCTCCAGCGGTTGCGTGCTCTCCCAGTGAGAGCACGCTATCCGCTGTTCCCGGGAGGACCATGGCCTCCGGCGCAACACGCGCCCCGTGAATCCCCAACGCCCTGTGAATCCCCGGCGCCCCGTGGATCCCCAACGCCCCGTGAATCCCCGGAGCCCGTCATCGCGCGAAGGGAGGCGCGGCTACGCCCCCGTGGGCGCCAGTTCGCGCTCCCGCTCCGTCTCGCGGGCGCTGAAGGGGCACTGCCACTCGGCGGGCTTGGGGCGGCCGGAGTAGCGGCGGGCCTCCGAGAGCTCTTCGTATTCGTGCAGGTTGGGGTTGATGTCGCCCTGGAGCTTGATGTCCTGCTTGCGTATCTTCTCCGCCAGCCGGTCCCACATCCCGGCGCCCTTGATCCGGTCGAACTGCTCATGGGAGTTGAAGGCGAGCATCGGGAACGGCGGGCGACGGCCCCACCGGCGGTGGGTCTCGTGCAGGCCGATCACGAAGAACGGATGGCCGGCCACGCTGTACGCGAACTCCTTGGCCTGGGGGTCCGACGCGTAGCCCTCGGCCCAGCGATGGGTCTCGGCGTCGTGTTCGTGGAGCAGTTGCAGCTGCTGCCACAGGAGCTCTTCGAACCGCAGCTCATCGACCCCGCGAGGCTGCTCGAAGGTCGCGATGAAACTGGTGAACGTCCGGGCGCTCCAGTTCGCCGAGCCCACGAACTCCGCAAGATCGAGCGCCATCAGCCGAGCGGACTCCGCGCCCCCCAGCAGGTCATAGTGCCGGTGTGTGATGCCGCCCTGGCGCCAGGCGGAGCGACCCGCCAGGCAGGAGAACCGGTCTCCCAGGATGAACTGCTCGACCTCATCACGCGCATCCGACGTCATGGCCAGCCTTCCTTCCACCTACGTACCTCCTCGAGGGGAGATCATCTCCTTCACGCAATCCGAAAGCACCCACCCCGCATCCACGGCACCCGGGCCCGCGGGCGGCTGCGGCAGCCGTCACCGCAACACAGGCCGGACCGGGTCCGCTGGAGAACGGGGAAAGTCGCTGGGTGATTGTGACCGGCCGGGGCCGATCGGCGAAATGCCTCAGCGACGTCAGTTGCGACGAATCGCTCACATTGCACGGTGAGCAGGGTTTTTCACACAAGGTGAGGGGAAGGCCCCACCGCGTCCGGATGTCGTCGCCCCGCTCTGCGGGGGTTCGCGGCGTCAGCGGGCAGCGCTCCCGCCGCGCTCCGCGCGTTCGTCGTCCGCCTCCGGGGACTGCCGGCGCAGCGCCCGTACACCGCGGAACCCGATCACGCCGATTGCCGTCCCCAAGAGAAAGGACACCACCGCGAGCAGGAGATGGACCCAGAAGTAGGCGGTCGGGTCACCCGCATCGTCGAAGGCGAGACCGCTCCCGTCCTTCCACAGGTTTTTGACGAAAGTGATCCAGATGACCCAGCTCCACACCCCGAAGGCGAGCAGGAACCAGGACACGGGGCGAGAGAGCTTCATACGTTCCAGTATGGGCAGCGGCTCCATCCGGCGGTCGGGAGGGGCACTCTTCCGTGGGGTGCTGTCGGCGTCGCGGGCAAAGGGGGGTACGTTCAGCGACGTGCCGACGACCTTCTGTGCTTCCACGGCTTCCCTCGACCCGAACGGACCGATCGCCCCGGCCGCCTCCGCCGCGACCGGCAGTGCCGGGCGCGCGGCGCGTAACGGCTTCCCCGTGCGCACCGTCGCCGCGCTGGCCGCCTCCGGCCTGCTCGCGTCCCCGCTTCTGGCCGGCACCGCCTACGCCGACCCGAAGGCACCCGCGCCGCCGGCCAAGATGTCGCAGATCGGCGGGGACCTGCTGGGCAGGCCCGGCGTCCAGGTGCATCCGAAGCCCGGTGCGCCGAAGCTGCCGGGGCCGGACGCGCTGACCGCCCGTTCGTGGATCGTCTCGGACGCCGAGTCCGGCAAGGTGCTGGCCGCCAAGAACCCGCACTGGCAGCTCGCGCCGGCCAGCACGCTGAAGATGCTCTTCGCGGACACCGTGATGCCGAAGTTCCGCAAGGACCAGAAGCACACCGTCAGGCCCGCGGACCTGGCGGGGATGGGCGCGGGCAGCAGCCTCGTCGGGATAAAGGAGAACCTGAGCTACACGGTCCACGATCTGTGGCTGGGGGTCTTCCTGCGGTCCGGGAACGACGCGGTGCACACCCTGTCGGCGATGAACGGCGGGACGAAGGTCACCGTTGCCCAGATGCAGCAGCGTGCCGAGGAGCTGAACGCCAACGACACCCATGTGGTGACGCCGGACGGCTATGACGCGCCGGGGCAGGTCTCCAGCGCGTACGACCTGAGCCTGTTCGCCCGGGCGGGACTACAGAACGCCGACTTCCGCGAGTACTGCTCGACGGCGAGCGCCCAGTTCCCCGGTGAGAAGGGCAAGGGCGGCAAGCGGGCGACGTTCGGCATCCAGAACACCAACCGGCTGCTCAGCGGCGATTACGACCTCAAGCCGTACCCGGGGATCGCCGGGGTGAAGAACGGCTCGACGACGAATGCCGGGTCGACCTTCACCGGCGTGGCACAGCGCGGGGACCGCAAGCTGCTCGTCACGGTCATGAACCCGTCGAAGAAGGAGCACAACGAGGCCTACAAGGAGGCCGCCAAGCTGCTGGACTGGGGCTTCGCGGCGGCCGACAAGGTGGAGCCGGTCGGCCGGCTCGTCGGGCCCCGGAGCGAGGACGACGGCCGGGGCGCGGTGGGCGCCAAGGACAAGGGCGCGCACAAGAGCACCCAGGCCGCGCTGGACGGCGCCGACGGCCCGGGCGGCGTCTGGACCGCGGTGGGGATCACCGGCGGTGCGCTGGTACTGCTGGGTGTCGTGGGGCTTGCGGTGCACCGCCGGTGGCCGCTGCCGGAGCTCGTACGCGGGCGGGGGCGCCGCTCAGGGAAGTGAGCGCGGCGAGGCTGCCCGGCCGGGACGGCGGGTCAGGGAAGGGCCAGGGAAGGGCCAGGGTGTGACGCCCGAAGACACGGCCGCGGCCTAGGTGCCCTTCCCGCCCTCCGGTGCGGCCGGTGCCTGGCCTCCCCCGTCTCCCCCATCTCCCCCGTCTCCCCCGTCCGGTCGGTCCACTCCGTCCGGCTCCTCCGAGGCGGCTGTCTCCTCCGAGGTGGCCGTCCACGAAGCGCAGTACACCAGCAGTTTCGCGGTGAAGTTGATCCACAGCAGCAGGGCGATCGGGGTGCCGAAGGCGCCGTACATACTGCGGGCGGCGACGCCCCTGAGGTAGCCGCTGAGCAGCAGTTTCAGCAGTTCGAAGCCGATCGCCCCGAGGAAGGCGGCGACCACCACGGCGCGGCGCGGCGGATGGGCGCCGGGGAGCTTGGTCAGGACGTAGACGAGCAGCACGAAGTCCGCGAGGACCGCGATGCAGAAGCCGGCGACCGAGAGCAGGACGGCGCCGATGCCGCCCTCCGGCAGACCGATCGCCTCGGCCGCCTTGCCCACCGCGGAGGCGGCGAAGGCCGAGGAGCCGAGCGAGAGCAGGGCGACGCCGCCGAGGCCGAGCAGCAGGACGCCGTCCCGGAGCTTGCCGAGGAAGAAGTTGGTGTCCTCGTCGTCCTTCTCCCAGACGGCGCGCAGACAGTCGCGCAGCGAGTCGACCCAGCCGATGCCGGTCAGCAGCAGGACGCCGCCGGCGACCAGTCCGATCGTGGTGGCGTGGTCGACGAGCGCGGCGAGGTCGAGCTGTGCGGCGATGCCGGGGATCTGCTCGGCGAGCTTGCCCTCCAGGGTGTGCAGCCGGCTGTCGCTGAGCAGGGCGGCGCCGATCGCGGCGGCGACGGTGAGCAGCGGGAAGAGGGCGACGAAGCTGGTGAAGGTGATCGCGGCGGCGAGCCTGGTCCAGTGCACCCGGAGCATGCGGGTGTAGGCGCGCCAGAGGTGGGTGGTCATCAGCCAGGTGACGGCCGGTCCGATCACCGGCAGCCTGCTCAGCCAGTCCATGGCGTTCCCCTCGTGCCCCGGTGGTCCGCCGGGCCGGGCCAGTTGTACGGCGGGGGCTCCGGCCGATCCGGAAGCCTAGCTTCCGAGTACCCCGTAAGCGTCTCCGCTCAAGCGTCTCCGCTCATACGTCCCCAGGGGTGCCCGCAGGTATCTAGCAGGACGGTGCCGGGGGCCGGGAGAGGTCCGCTGCCTGGCGGGGGACGCCGGGGGTCTGGCGGCCGAAGGGGTACTCGCGCTCCAGGCGCCAGACCGCGTCCGCGCCCTGTTCGTAGAGGGCGAAGCCGCTGATCGTCCACGTCGCGGAGAAGTCCCTGAGCTCGGCCTGGGCGCGGTCCATGGCGTCCTCGGCGATGCCATGGGCGACGGTGACATGCGGGTGGTACGGGAACTGGAGCTCACGGGCGCAGGGGCCGGAGGCGGCGCGTACCCGGGCCTGGAGGGCGGTGCAGCCCGCCTCCCCCTCGGTGACCTTGACGAAGACGACCGGGGAGAGCGGGCGGAAGGTGTCGGTGCCTTCGAGGCGGAGCGGGAAGGGGCGGCTGCCGGCGGCGACCTCGGCGAGGTGGCGTTCGATGCCGGGCAGCGCGTCGGCGTGCACCTCCGTCGGCGGGAGGAGGGTGATGTGCGTGGGGATGCCGTGTGCGGCGGGGTCCCCGAAGCTCTCGCGTTTCCTCTGGAGGAAGCGGCCGTACGGCTCCGGGACCGCGATCGAAACGCCCAGCGTTACGGTCCCCACTGCGCTCTCCCTCCTGACGTGTGTGCGGCGCTCGCGCACCCTCCTAGTGTGCCGGGTGCGTGCCCCTCGCGGGGAACCTCCTCAGCCCTGTGACAAGCAGGCCCCTGGGCCCCGCGGGCGGCGGCCCGGGCCGGTGCGGTCCGCGCGGGCCGCCCGGGCGGGCCGCGCGGACCGTACGGTCAGTGCTTGGCCGGCAGCAGTCCGAGCCGGTCATAGGTGGTGGCGAGGGTCTCGGCGGCGACCGCCCTGGCCTTCTCCGCACCCTTGGCCAGGACCGAGTCCAGGGTCTCGGGGTCGTCCAGATATTCCTGCGTACGGTCCCGGAACGGTGTGACGAATTCGACCATCACCTCGGCGAGATCGGTCTTGAGGGCGCCGTACATCTTGCCCTCGTACTTCTGCTCCAGCTCCGGGATCGAGGCGCCGGTGAGGGTGGAGTAGATGGTGAGGAGGTTGGAGACGCCCGGCTTGTTCTCCGCGTCGTAGCGGATCACGGTGTCGGTGTCGGTGACCGCGCTCTTGACCTTCTTCGCGGAGGCCTTCGGCTCGTCGAGCAGGTTGATCAGGCCCTTGGCGCTGGAGGCCGACTTGCTCATCTTGGCCGAGGGGTCCTGGAGGTCGTAGATCTTCGCCGTCTCCTTGAGGATGTACGGCGCCGGGATCGTGAAGGTCTCGCCGTAGCGGCCGTTGAAGCGCTCGGCGAGGTCGCGGGTCAGCTCGATGTGCTGGCGCTGGTCCTCGCCCACCGGGACCTGATGGGCCTGGTAGAGCAGGATGTCGGCGACCTGGAGGATCGGGTAGGTGAACAGGCCGACGGAGGTGCGGTCGGCGCCCTGCTTGGCGGACTTGTCCTTGAACTGCGTCATGCGGGAGGCCTCGCCGAAGCCGGTGAGGCAGTTCATGACCCAGCCGAGCTGGGCGTGCTCGGGCACATGGCTCTGCACGAAGAGCGTGCAGCGCTCCGGGTCGAGGCCGGCCGCCAGCAGCTGGGCGGCGGCGATCCGGGTGTTGGCGCGCAGCTCCGCCGGGTCCTGCGGAACGGTGATCGCATGCAGGTCGACGACCATGTAGAAGGCGTCGTGGGACTCCTGGAGCGCCACCCACTGGCGCACCGCACCGAGGTAGTTACCGAGGTGGAAGGAGCCGGCGGTGGGCTGAATGCCGGAGAGTACACGCGGACGTTCTAGGGCCATGGCATCGATTGTCTCAGGTCGCGTGCGCTCTCCGGCGCGTGGTCGGGAATTCGACCGAGGGTGGCCGGATGGGGTCCCCGGCGGCGGACCGGACCCGCGGTGGCCGCGGCGGGCCCGGCCCGCGGCGGGGTCAGCCCGCGACCGGCAGGCCCGGCGCCGGATAGGCCGCCATCAGCTCGGCGACCTCCGTACGGATCACTGCCAGCGCCTCCTCGTCGCCCTTCGCCGCGGCCTGTACGCCCCGGTCGATCCACTCGGCGACCCGCGGCATCCGGTCCGTACCCAGTCCGCGGGAGGTGAGGGACGGGGTGCCGATGCGGATGCCGGAGGGGTCGAAGGGCTTGCGGGGGTCGAAGGGGACGGTGTTGTAGTTGACGACGATGCCGGCCCGGTCCAGGGCCTTGGCGGCGACCTTGCCGGGGACGTCCTTCGAGGTGAGGTCGATCAGCACCAGGTGGTTGTCGGTGCCGCCGGAGACCAGGTCGTAGCCGCGGGCCAGCAGCGCCTCGGCGAGGGCCTTGGCGTTGGCGACGACGGCGTGCGCGTAGTCACGGAAGGACGGGGCGGCCGCCTCGCGCAGGGCGACCGCGATGGCGGCGGTGGTGTGGTTGTGCGGGCCGCCCTGGAGGCCGGGGAAGACGGCCTTGTCGAGGGCCTTGGCGTGGCTCGCCCGGGACATCAGCATGGCGCCGCGCGGGCCGCGCAGGGTCTTGTGGGTGGTGGTGGAGATGACGTCCGCGTGCGGCACCGGGGAGGGGTGGGCGCCGCCGGCGATCAGCCCGGCGATATGCGCGATGTCGGCGACGAGGACCGCGCCGACCTCGCGGGCGATCTCGCCGAAGGCGGCGAAGTCGATGGTGCGCGGGACGGCCGTACCGCCACAGAAGATGATCTTCGGGCGTTCCTTGCGGGCGAGGTCGCGCACCTCGTCGAAGTCGATGAGCGCGCTGTCCGCGCGGACGCCGTACTGGACGCCGCGGAACCACGTCCCGGTCGCCGAGACGCCCCAGCCGTGGGTGAGGTGGCCGCCCATCGGCAGCGCCATGCCCAGCACGGTGTCGCCGGGCTCGGCGAAGGCGAGGTAGGCGGCGAGGTTGGCGGGCGAGCCGGAGTACGGCTGGACGTTGGCGTGTTCGACGCCGAAGACGGCCTTGGCGCGCTCGACGGCCAGCGTCTCGACCTGGTCGATGTTCTGCTGGCCTTCGTAGTAGCGACGGCCCGCGTACCCCTCGCTGTACTTGTTCTGGAGGACGGTGCCGGTGGCTTCCAGGACGGCGGCGGAGACGTAGTTCTCGCTGGGGATCAGTCGCAGCGTGTCGGCCTGGAGCCGCTCCTCGGCGCCGACCAGCGCGGCCAGTTCGGGGTCGACGGCGTGCAGGGCGGGGTGCGAAGGGGGAAGTGACATGGCGTCCTCCGGGGCGCTCGATCGGTTGGTCCGTCGGGTCCCGGGTGCCCAGGCGGGCGGCACCGCGTGATGGTGGCCGCACACCGCTTCCTCGGGGTCGCTTCCCCGTACGCCAGTCGCGATGCGCACCGCCGAGTCTAGACACCCCTGGACGTCCCCGCCCGCCCCGGCGCCGGGAACACCGACCGCCCGCGCGGCTTCCGAACCCACCACCCGCGCGGCAATATAGAGGGGCATATCGATGCATATGCCCCGTACGGCCTACCGAAACGGAGTCACGGTGACGTCCACGGAACGCAGCATCGCCGCCGCCGAAGCCCACAGCGCGCACAACTACCACCCGCTCCCCGTCGTCGTGGCCACCGCCGAGGGCGCCTGGATGACGGATGTGACCGGCCGGCGCTATCTGGACATGCTCGCCGGCTACTCCGCGCTGAATTTCGGGCACGGCAACCGCCGCCTGCTCGACGCGGCCAAGGCCCAGCTGGACCGGGTCACACTCACCTCACGGGCCTTCCACCACGACCGGTTCGCGGAGTTCTGCACGCGGCTGGCCGAGCTGTGCGGGATGGAGCTGGTGCTGCCGATGAACACCGGCGCCGAGGCCGTCGAGACCGCGCTGAAGACCGCCCGTAAGTGGGGCTACCGGGTCAAGGGCGTCCCGGACGGCCGGGCGAAGATCATCGTCGCGGAGAACAACTTCCACGGCCGCACGACCACCATCGTCTCCTTCTCCACCGACCCCGAGGCGCGCGCGGACTTCGGCCCGTACACCCCCGGCTTCGAGATCGTCCCCTACGGCGACCTGGCCGCGCTGGAGGCCGCCGTCGACGCCGACACCGTCGCCGTCCTCCTGGAGCCGATCCAGGGCGAGGCGGGCGTCCTGGTGCCGCCGCCGGGCTATCTGGCGGGCGTACGGGAGGTGACCCGGCGCCGGAACGTGCTGTTCATCGCCGACGAGATCCAGTCCGGCCTGGGACGTACGGGCCGGACCTTCGCCTGCGAGCACGAGGACGTGGTCCCTGACATGTACGTCCTGGGCAAGGCGCTGGGCGGCGGCGTGGTGCCGGTCTCCGCGGTGGTCTCCTCCCGCGAGGTGCTGGGCGTCTTCGCCCCCGGTGAGCACGGCTCGACCTTCGGCGGCAATCCGCTCGCCTGCGCCGTGGCCCTGGAGGTCATCGCGATGCTGCGGACCGGTGAATTCCAGCAGCGCGCAACGGAGTTGGGCGAGCATCTGCACAGCGAGCTGGGGCTGCTGGTGGGCGACGGCGCGGTGGACGCGGTACGCGGCCGCGGACTGTGGGCGGGCGTGGACATCAACCCCTCCCGCGGCACCGGACGCGCCGTCTCCGAGCAGCTGATGACGCGCGGCGTGCTGGTCAAGGACACCCACGGCGCCACGATCCGGATCGCCCCGCCGCTGGTGATCAGCAAGGAGGACCTGGACTGGGGGCTGGCGCAGCTGCGGGACGTACTGGAGGGATGAGACGGGGGCGAGCGTGCAGCGGGCGGTCGGCGGGCGAAGGGGCCCTGGCCGCTCGTTGCGCCATGTCCGGGGCCGGGGCTCGGGGCCCGACACGGGCCGTGCTCGTGCGCGTACCCGTCCCGAATCGGTGGAGCCGCAGGTGGATTTTCCCTGGCTGTCTATTTCACATTGACCGCGGCCCATGCCTTCTGGACGGCCGCATACTCACGGCTGGACGTTCCGTACAGCCCGGCAGCGGCTTTGAGAGTGCCGCTCCGGGCCTGCTTGAATCCGGTGGTCGAGTTGAACTGGGTGGTGAGCGCTTCGTACCAGATACGGGCCGCCTTGGTGCGGCCGATACCGGCGACTTTCCGGCCGTCGACGGTCGGGCTGTTGTAGGCCACCCCGTTGATGGTCTTCTTGCCGCTTCCCTCCGCCAGGAGGTAGAAGAAATGGTTGGCTATGCCGGCCTGGAAGTGGGTGTCGCCGTCCTGGCCGCTCCCGGGCTTCCAGAAGTCCGGCGACTTGCCGTCGCGTGACGGCTTGTCCATGTAGCGCACGGGGGCGGACTTTCCGTAGACCTTCTCTTCGAAGAGGTAGTCCGGGGGGTCGCTGGGGAGGTTCGCCTGGAATTCCACCATGGCGGCGAAGATGTCGGAGGTTGCCTCGTTGAGGGCATCCGACTCGGCAGAGTCGCCGAATTTCGCAGTGGCGTCGCTGACGAGGTGGGTGTATTCGTGAGCGACCGCGTCGAGCGACGTGACGGGCTTCTTGTTGTTCTTACCGTCGCCGAAGAACGCGGACATCGGGTCGTCGACGGCCTGAGCGTGACTGAAGTTCTTCTTGAAGTGCACGTACAGGGTGGGGCCCTTGTTGTCGCCACGCGGGCCGAGGCGGTGGAAGGTGTTCTTGAAGTAGTCCCAAGCCTGTTCGGCGGCGAAGTGGGCGTCAACCGCCGCCGACTCGCGGCTACTGGTGGTGCCGTTGCCCCATACGTTGTCCTTGCCGGTGAAGGGCTTGCTGAGCTCCAGGTCACCGAAGTACTCGTTGTTCAGGTAGTCCTTGATGGTCAGGCCACCCCGGGTGGGATCTGTGAGCTCGTAGCGGCCATTGCGCAGGCGAGTGGTGATCTCGACCGTGCCGACGCGTATGCCATGGCCCGTCGCGGTGGCACCGCCGGCGGTCTGAGCCGGCACCGGTGTCGGCCCTCCCGTGGCGGCAGTCGCCGGTCCGGCCATCGCCCCCGACGCAGCGAGCGCGGCGGTGGCCCCGACGACGGCGCTCATCTGCAGTGCGGCGCGCCTCCGGCGGCGATTGCGGGTGGATCGTGCACGATTCATGGGCTCCTCCACAGGGCCAAACGGCATGGGATACCGGGGCAGTGGCGCAGTGGCCCCGGGCGCCTTCAGCCACAGAGATGGCCGTAGCGCCCGCGCCGTTCCCGACAAACGCCGGCAAACCGTGGCGGCCCGCCACAGTGGGCTCAGCGGATCACGTGCGGGATGAACCGCGCGTACTCGTCGGTGACCGGCCCCGCCGACTCTCGGATGCCGAGCCCGGCCGCCTCGTCCTCCACGACCCAGGCGCCGAGGACGACACGGTTCCCGTCGAAGTCCGGCAGCGGTGCGAGCTCCTGATAGCAGCAGGGGTCCTCGCCTCCGCGCAGCACCGGCGCGGCACCCGGCTCGTGCAGGGTGACGCCGGCGCCCTCACGGCCGAGCAGCGGCTTGGCGGCGTAGCCGCGGGTACGAGCCAGTTCGCGCGGCCCGTCGAGGTAGGCGGGCAGCAGGTTCGGATGGCCGGGGAACAGCTCCCACAGGATCGCCAGCAGCGCCTTGTTGGAGAGCAGCATCTTCCAGGCGGGCTCGATCCAGAGGGTGGAGCCGGTGCCGCCGCCGTTGTCGAGCGTGTCCAGGACGTACGGGCCGAAGTCGTCGGTGGCCAGCCACTCCCACGGGTAGAGCTTGAAGCAGGCCCGTAGGAAACGCAGCCGCTGGTCGACGAAGCGGCCCGAGAGCCGGTCCCAGCCGATGTCCTCCACCGGGATGGCGACCGTCTCCAGGCCCGCCTGCTGCGCCGTCTCCTCCAGATACGCGACGGTCATCAGGTCCTCGCCGAGCTCATCGCCCGCGGAGTGCGCGAAGTGCAGCGGCGCACCGGGCGGCAGCAGCGTGGCCTGCCGTTTCCAGGCCGCCACCAGCCGCTCGTGCAGCGAGTTCCACTGGTCGGCGCCGGGGAAGCGCTCCTCCATCCAGAACCACTGGGGGCTGGCGGCCTCGACCAGCGAGGTCGGGGTATCGGCGTTGTACTCCAGCATCTTGGCCGGGCCGGTGCCGTCGTAGTGCAGATCGAACCGCCCGTAGAGGGAAGGCAGTTCATCCCGGCGGCGCCAGGACTCGGCGATCAGCCCGGCCAGCCGGGGGTCGTCGATGCCGAGATCGGCGAAGCGGTCGTGCTCGACGAGGTGCCCGGCCGCGGCCAGACACATCTCGTGCAGCTCCTCGACCACCGCCTCCAGCGCCTCGACCTCGGGGAGGGTGAAGGAGTAGTACGCGCTCTCGTCCCAGTACGGGCGCAGCGAATCGTCCGGGTAGCGGGTGAGCGGGTAGATCAGGCCCTGCGCCTCGACGGTCTGCTGCCAGCCGGGGCGCGGCTCGATGGTGTGGCGTTCCATGGCGCTGCCGCGTCCGCTCAGCCGCCGAAGGAGCCGTGCCGGCCGTGCGAGCCGGAGCCCGAACAGCCGAAACCGCCGCGGTTGACGGCCGTGGTCTTGCTGAAGGTGCCGTCGTCGGCGTACTTCCCCCCGGAGTTGCCCGGGTCGTAGTACCACTGGCCGTCGACGGGCTGCCGGCCCGTCCCGCCGCCGCGCCCGCTCTTGCCGTATCCGCCGCTCGTACCGCTACTCGTGGTGCCGCTCGTGGAGGACGAACCACCGCCCGCCGAGCAGTTCTTGGCGTCGACGATGCGATAGCCCTTGAGCGTGTCGTAGCTGTTGCGGTCCACGCAGCGCTTGTCGGGCTCGGACCCGCAGGACGTCAGGGCGGCGGCCAGCGCACCCATACCGCCCAGGATCACCGTGCTCGACCGCAGCCGCCGGCGTGCTTTCTCAGCCATCTTCTACTTCCCCCGTGTACGGACATCTGTGTGAACGGGCAGCAAGCTTAGGGGCACACGGCAAGGCGCCGGACCGCCCCCTCGGACGGCCCGGCGCTGTGCGGTTGATGAGTGAGTCGTTATGGATCGGAGTGGACGGTTAGATGACGGTGTGGGCGTCGGTGCCGGTGGAGGCAGCGAAGTTGGTGTCTCCCGTGTAGTTCGCCGTGACCGTGTAGTTGCCGGTGGTCAGCGGAGAGCTGGCCGTGGCGACACCGAGGATGTCCACGGTCCCGGTGAGGTTCACGGTCGTCACACCATCGGTGATGGTGAAGTTGACCGTGCCGGTCGGGACACCGCTGCCGGGCGGCACCGCCACCACCACGGCGGTGAAGACAACCGTCGCCCCGGACAGGGACGGGTCGGGGGCCGAGGTGACCGTGGTGAGCGTCGTGGCCTGGTTGACGGTGTGCGTGCCCGTCCCGCTGGAACCGGCGAAGTTGGCGTCTCCGCTGTACGTCGCCGTGACGTTGTGCGTACCTGCCTCCAGGGTGCTGGTGGTGACGGTCGCGACCCCCGCGACAACGGTGCCGGTCAGCGTGCCGCCCCCGCCACCGTCGATGACGAAGGTGACGGTGCCGGTCGGGCTGCCTGCCCCGGGCGAGTTGACGGCGACGGTCGCGGTGAACGTCACCAGCTCCCCGAACGCCGAGGGGTCGGGGGCGGAGGTGACGGTGGTGGTCGTGGACGCCTGGTTCACGGTGTGGGTGTCCGTGCCACTGGATGCGGTGAAGTTGGTGTCACCGCTGTAGGTCGCGGTAACCGGGTACGTCCCTGCGCCGAGTGCGCTGGTGCTGACGGTGGCCGTCCCCCCGGAGAGGGTGCCGACCAGCGTCGGACCACCGGTGATGACGAAGGTGACGGTTCCCGTGGGTGTGCCGGCACCGGGGGCGACGGGTGCGACGGTCGCCGTGAAGGTGACCGTCTCCCCGACCACGGTGGGGTCGGGCGACGAACTCACCGAGGTGGTCGTCGACGCCTGGTTCACGGTCTGGGTGTCCGCGCCGACGGAGCCGACGAAGTTCCCGTCACCGCCGTACGTCGCCGTGACGGTGTAAAGCCCGGCCGTCACAAGCCCGTTGGTGCTGACGCTGACCGTGCCGCCACTCAGGGTGCCGGTCAGGGTCACGGTCGTGACACCATCGGTGGCGACGAACGTGACCGTCCCGGTGGGAGTTCCCGCACCCGGAGACACCGGCGCAACGGTCGCGGTGAACGTCACCGTCTGCCCGACCACGGACGGGTCCGGAGACGTCGCGACCGCAGTGGTCGTCAAGGCCGGAGCCACCGTCTGGGTGTCCGTACCGCTGGAGCCGGTGAAGTTCCCGTCACCGCTGTACGTCGCCGTGACGGTGCTGATACCGACCGGGATGGCGCTCGTACTGACACTGGCCGTACCGCCCGAAAGCGTCGCCGTCAGCGTCGGACCACCGGAGACGACGAACGTCACCGTGCCGGTGGGAGTACCGGCCCCCGGAGACACCGGCGCAACGGTGGCCGTCAAGGTCACCGACTGACCGAACACCGACGGGTCGGGCGACGTCACGACCGCAGTGGTCGTCGACGCCTGATTCACCGTCTGCGTGTCCGTACCGCTGGAGCCGGTGAAGTTCCCGTCGCCGCTGTAGGTCGCCGTGACGGTGTAAGTCCCTGCGGTCACCAGGCCGTTGGTGCTGACGCTGGCCGTGCCGCCACTCAGCGTCCCGGTCGCGCTCACGGTCGTGACGCCATCGGTGGCGACGAACGTGACCGTCCCGGTGGGAGTTCCCGCACCCGGCGACACCGGCGCAACGGTGGCCGTGAAGGTCACCGTCTGGCCGACCACGGACGGGTCCGGAGACGTCGTGACCGCCGTGGTCGTCGACGCCTGGTTCACGGTCTGGGTGTCCGTACCGCTGGAGCCGGTGAAGTTACCGTCACCGCTGTACGTCGCCGTGACCGTGCTGGTACCGACCGGGATGGCGGTGGTGCTGACGGTCGCCGTGCCGCCCGAGAGCGTCGCCGTCAGCGTCGGACCGCCCGTCACCACGAAGGTGACCGTGCCGGTGGGAGTACCTGCGCCCGGCGACACCGGCGCGACAGTGGCCGTCAAAGTCACCGACTCACCGAACACCGACGGGTCGGGCGACGTCGCGACCGCAGTGGTCGTCGCCGCCTGGTTCACCGTCTGCGTGTCCGTACCAGTCGAGCCGATGAAGTTCCCATCACCGCCATACGTCGCGGTGACCGTGTAAGTCCCGGCCGTCACCAGCCCGTTGGTGCTGACGCTGACCGTGCCGCCGCTCAGGGTGCCGGTCAGGGTGACGGTCGTGACACCGTCCGTCGCGAGGAATGTCACCGTGCCGGTCGGCGTACCCGCGCCCGGCGCGACCGGAGTGACCGTGGCGCTGAAGGTCACTGTCTGGCCGACCACGGACGGGTCGGGCGACGTCACGACCGCAGTGGTCGTCAAAGCCGGAGCCACCGTCTGGGTGTCCGTACCGCTGGAGCCGGTGAAGTTGCCGTCACCGCTGTACGTCGCCGTGACCGTGCTGGTACCGACCGGGATGGCGCTCGTAGTGACGCTGGCCGTGCCGCCCGAAAGCGTCGCCGTCAGTGTCGGACCGCCGGAGACGGCGAACGTCACCGTGCCGGTCGGCGTGCCCGCGCCCGGAGGCACCGGAAGGACAGTCGCCGACAACGTCACCGGCTGCCCGAAGACGGACGGGTCAGGAGTGGTGGAGACCGTCGTGGTGGTCGCCGCCACGCCCACAATCTGGGTGTCCGCGCCGACGGAGCTGGTGAAGTTGCCGTCACCGCTGTACGTCGCGGTGACGGTGTAAACCCCGGCTGTCACCAGGCCGTTGGTGCTGGCGGTGGCGGTGCCGCCGCTCAGCGTGCCGGTCAGGCTCACGGTGGTCACGCCGTTGGTCACGAGGAAGGTGACCGTACCGGTCGGCGTGCCCGCACCCGGCGACACCGGCGCGACGGTCGCGGTGAAGGTCACCGTCTGACCGACCACGGACGGGTCCGGGGACGAGGTGACCGATGTGGTCGTCGCGGCCGGGGCCACGGTCTGGGTGTCCGCGCCGCTGGAGCCGGTGAAGTTGCCGTCACCGCCGTAGGTCGCGGTGACCGTGTAAACCCCGGCCGTCACCAGGCCGTTGGTGCTGACGGTGGCGGTGCCGCCGCTCAGCGTGCCGGTCAGGCTGACGGTGGTGACACCGTTGGTCGCGAGGAAGGTGACCGTGCCGGTGGGAGTGCCGGCGCCCGGGAGCACCGGGGCGACGGTCGCGGTGAAGGTCACCGTCTCGCCGACCAGGGAGGGGTCGGGAGAGGAGCTGACCACGGTGGTCGTGGTGGCCGGGGCGACCGTCTGGGTGTCCGTGCCGACCGAACCGGTGAAGTTGCCATCGCCGCCGTAGGTCGCCGTGACGGCGTAAACCCCGGCCGTCACCAGCCCGTTGGTGCTGACGGTGGCAGTGCCGCCGCTGAGCGTGCCGGTCAGGCTGACGGTGGTCACACCGTTGGTCACGAGGAAGGTGACCGTACCGGTCGGCGTACCCGCGCCCGGAGAGACCGGGGCGACCGTGGCGCTGAACGTCACCGTCGCGCCGACCACGGACGGGTCAGGAGATGAGGTGACCGATGTGGTCGTCGCGGCCGGGGCCACGGTCTGGGTGTCCGTGCCGCTGGAGCCGGTGAAGTTGGCGTCGCCGCTGTAGGTCGCGGTGACGGTGTGGGTGCCGACCGGCACCGCGCTGGTCGTGACGGTGGCCGTGCCGCCGGACAGGGTGCCGGTCAGCGTCGGGCCGCCGGAGACGACGAACGTCACCGTGCCGGTGGGGGTACCCGCGCCGGGCGCCACCGGTGTGACGGTGGCCGTGAAGGTCACCGGCTCTCCGAACAGCGACGGGTCCGGGGCGGATGTCACGGACGTTGTCGTCGAGGCCTGGCCCACCGTCTGGGTGTCCGTGCCGGTGGAGTTGAGGAAGTTGCCGTCGCCGCTGTAGGTCGCGGTGACGTTGTAAGTCCCGGCGGTCACCAGGCCGTTGGTGCTGACGGTGGCCGTGCCGCCGCTGAGCGTGCCGGTCAGGCTGACGGTGGTCACACCGTTGGTCGCGAGGAAGGTGACCGTACCGGTCGGTGTGCCCGCGCCCGGAGACACCGGCGCGACGGTCGCGGTGAAGGTCACCGTCTGACCGACCACGGACGGGTCCGGGGACGAGGTGACCGATGTGGTCGTCGACGCCTGGGTCACCGTCTGGGTGTCCGAGCCGCTGGAGCCGGTGAAGTTGGCGTCGCCGCTGTAGGTCGCCGTGACGGTGCTGGTACCGACCGGGATGGCGGTGGTGCTGACGCTCGCCGTACCGCCCGAGAGCGTCGCGGTCAGCGTCGGGCCGCCGGAGACGACGAACGTCACTGTGCCGGTGGGAGTACCGGCACCCGGAGAGACCGGCGCGACGGTGGCCGTCAGGGTCACCGATTCACCGAACACCGACGGGTCCGGAGACGTCGTGACCGCAGTGGTCGTCGACGCCTGGTTGACCGTCTGCGTGTCCGTGCCGACGGAACCGGTGTAGTTGCCGTCACCGCTGTAGGTCGCGGTGACGGTGTGCACTCCGGCGGTGAGGGCGGACGTGGTGACGGTGGCCGTTCCGCCGGACAGGGTGCCGGTCAGTGTCGGACCGCCGCTGATCACGAAGGTGACCGTGCCGGTCGGGGTGCCCGCGCCCGGGGAGACCGGGGCGACGGTGGCCGTGAAGGTCACCGGCTGTCCGACCACGGACGGGTCCGGGGAGGAGGTGACCGTCGTGGTCGTGGCTGCCGGGGCGACCGTCTGGGTGTCGGTGTCGCTGGAGCCGGTGAAGTTGCCGTCGCCGGCGTAGGTCGCGGTGACGGTGTAAACCCCGGCAGTGACCAGCCCGTTGGTGCTGACGGCCGCGACACCGGCGCCGTCCAGGGTCCCGGTGAGGTTCACCGTGGTGACCCCGTTGGTGATGGTGAACGCGACCGTGCCGGTCGGGACGCCGCCGCCGGGGGCCACCGGGCCCACGAAAGCGGTGAAGGTGACCGGCTGTCCGGTCACGGAGGGGTCGGGGAAGGAGGTGACCGTGGTGGTGGTCGATGCCTGGTTCACGGTCTGGGTGTCGGTGCCGCTGGAGCCGGCGAAGTTGGCGTCACCGCTGTAGGTCGCGGTGACGGTATGGGTACCGGCGCCGAGTGAGCTGGTCGTGACAGTCGCCGTACCGCCCGAGAGGGTCCCCGTCAGGGTGCCGCCCCCGGTCCCGCTGATGACGAAGGTGACCGTGCCGGTGGGGGTACCGGCGCCCGGGGAGACCGGTGCGACCGTGGCGGTGAACGTCACCGGCTGCCCGAAGAGCGACGGGTCGGGGGACGACGTGACCGTGGTGGTCGTCGCCGACTGGTTCACGGTCTGAGTGTCGGTGCCGCTGGAGCCGGCGAAGTTGGCGTCACCGCTGTAGGTCGCGGTGACGGTATGGGTACCGGCGGTCAGCGAGCTGGTCGTGACGGTCGCCGTACCGCCCGAGAGCGGCGCTGTCAGAGTGCCGCCCCCGGTCCCGCTGATGACGAAGGTCACCGTGCCGGTGGGGGTGCCCGCACCCGGGGAGACCGGTGCGACCGTGGCCGTGAACGTCACCGGCTGCCCGAAGACCGAGGGGTCGGGGGAGGACGTGACCGTGGTGGTCGTCGCCGACTGGTTCACCGTCTGGGTGTCCGAGCCGCTGGAGCCGGCGAAGTTGGCGTCACCGCTGTAGGTCGCGGTGACGGTATGGGTACCGGCGCCGAGTGAGCTGGTCGTGACAGTCGCCGTACCGCCCGAGAGGGTCCCCGTCAGGGTGCCGCCCCCGGTCCCGCTGATGACGAAGGTCACCGTGCCGGTGGGGGTACCGGCGCCCGGGGAGACCGGCGCGACCGTGGCGGTGAACGTCACCGGCTGCCCGAAGAGCGACGGGTCGGGGGACGACGTGACCGTCGTGGTCGTCGCCGACTGGTTCACCGTCTGAGTGTCGGTGCCGCTGGAGCCGGCGAAGTTGGCGTCACCGCTGTAGGTCGCGGTGACGGTATGGGTACCGGCGGTCAGCGAGCTGGTCGTGACGGTCGCCGTACCGCCCGAGAGGGTCCCTGTCAGGGTGCCGCCCCCGCCGCCGCTGATGACGAAGGTGACCGTGCCGGTGGGGGTGCCCGCACCGGGGGATACCGGCGCGACCGTGGCGGTGAACGTCACCGGCTGACCGAACACCGACGGGTCGGGGGACGAGGTGACCGTCGTGGTCGTCGCCGACTGGTTCACGGTCTGAGTGTCGGTGCCGCTGGAGCCGGCGAAGTTGGCGTCACCGCTGTAGGTCGCGGTGACCGTATGGGTACCGGCGGTCAGCGAGCTGGTCGTGACGGTCGCCGTACCGCCCGAGAGCGGCGCTGTCAGAGTGCCGCCCCCGCCGCCGCTGATGACGAAGGTCACCGTGCCGGTGGGGGTGCCCGCACCCGGGGATACCGGCGCGACCGTGGCGGTGAACGTCACCGGCTGACCGAACACCGAGGGGTCGGGGGACGAGGTGACCGTCGTGGTCGTCGCCGACTGGTTCACGGTCTGGGTGTCGGTGCCGCTGGAGCCGTTGAAGTTGGCGTCACCGCTGTAGGTCGCGGTGACGGTATGGGTGCCGGCGCCGAGTGAGCTGGTCGTCACGGTCGCCGTTCCGCCCGAGAGCGGTGCCGTCAGGGTGCCGCCCCCGGTCCCGCTGATGACGAAGGTGACCGTCCCGGTGGGGGTACCTGCGCCCGGGGAGACCGGCGCGACGGTGGCCGTGAAGGTGACCGGCTGCCCGAAGAGCGACGGGTCCGGGGACGAGGTGACCGTCGTGGTCGTCGAGGCCTTGTTGACGAGCTGGGAGTCGGTGCCGGTGGAGCTGTTGAAGTTGCCGTCGCCGCTGTAGGTGGCGGTGACCGCGTGCGAGCCGACGCTGAGGCTGCTGGTGGTCACGCTCGCCGTACCGCCCACGAGCGGCGCCGTCAGCGTCGGGCCGCCGGAGATGACGAAGGTCACCGTGCCGGTCGGGGTGCCCGCGCCTGGGAAGACCGGCGCGACGGTGGCCGTGAAGGTGACCGGCTGCCCGAACACCGACGGGTCCGGGGACGAGGTGACCGTCGTGGTCGTCGAGGCCTTGAGGACGAGCTGGGAGTCGGTGCCGGTGGAACTGAGGAAGTTGACGTCACCGCTGTAGGTGGCGGTGACCGCGTGCGGGCCCACGCTGAGGCTGCTGGTGGTCACGCTCGCCGTACCGCCCACGAGCGGCGCCGTCAGCGTCGGGCCGCCGGAGATGACGAAGGTCACCGTGCCGGTCGGGGTGCCCGGGCCGGGCGGGGAGGGGGAGACGGTGGCGGTAAAGGTGACCGGCTGGCCGAACACCGAGGGGTCGGGCGAGGACGTCACCGTGGTGATCGTCGATGCCATGCCCTGCACGGTCTGGGTGTCGGTCCCGGTGGACGCCGCGTAGTTGGTACTGCCGTTGTACGTGGCGGTGATGGTGTGGGTGCCGACGCTGAGGGTGCTGGTGGTGACGGTGGCGTTGCCGCCGATGAGCGGTGCCGTCAGGGTGCCGCCCCCGCCGCCGCCGATGACGAAGGTGACCGTGCCGGTCGGGGTGCCCGAGCCCGGCGCGACCGGCGCGACATGGGCGGTGAGGGTGACCGTCTGGCCGAAGAGCGAGGGGTCGGGGGACGAGGTGACGGTGGTGGTCGTGGAGGCCTGCACCACGGTCATCGAGGCGTAGCCGGTGGAGGGGGAGAAGTTGAAACTGCCGTTGTAGGTGGCCGATACGGTGTGGAAACCGACGCTCACGTTGTTGACGGTGACGGTCGCGGTGCCGCCGATGAGCGGCGCCGTCAGCGTCGGACCGCCGGAGACGGAGAAGGTCACGGTCCCGGTGGGTGTGCCCAGTCCGAGTGGGATCACGGTTGCGGTTAAGGTCACGGGTTGTCCGAAGACCGCCGGATTCGGCGCTGCGGACACCAACGTGAAGGTAAATGCCATGGTGCGGCCCTTCGTTGGGTGTGCGGAGGGCGGCGGGCCGATCGCCCCCCGCCGCGCCCGAAGAGCTACGGTGAGGCGACAACTTCCTGGAAGAGGTGAGAGCAGCCGGAGGCGCCTGGCTGCCGCGTACGAATGTCCCCCCGCCAGGTGGGCAAACCCGCCGATCGATAGCATCAGTAGGCGCGCCCTTCACTCGTACGCGCCATAGCCGCCCCCGCGTTTCGCCCGGATGGCGCAGCGCTCGGCGGTCCCCGCGTCACGCGAGGCGTGCTCCGCGGGCGTGGACATTGCGTGGACCGGCGCTGGGGCGCGGACGGTCGGTACAGTGCGTTGCCGGGCCGCCCCCGGGCCGTTGCCGGACCGTCGCCGGACCGTCGGCCCCCGGAGCCGGTCACGAGGGCCGGCCCCCAGTGGGAAGGGTGACGCCATGACCGACAGCACTCCGGTGCCCTCGCCCGGCGCGATACGGGGCGATCTGACGCTGCGCCGTCCCGCACCGTCGGACCATCCGCGCCTCCAGGTGGCGCTGGCCGACTGGTGGGGCGGGCTGGGCGGTGAAGCGGGCGCGCTACAACGGCAGTTGCTGGTGCCACGGCTGTTTCTCCAGCACTTCGCCGGCACCAGCCTTCTCGCCGAGCGCCCGGACGGGACCCTGCACGCGTTCCTGATCGGCTTTCTGTCCCAGACGGATCCGGAGACCGCCTACATCCACTTCGTGGGCGTGTGCCCGGAGGGCAAACGGAGCGGTGTCGGCAGGGCGCTCTACGAGCGGTTCTTCGCGCTGGCCGGGGAGGCCGGCCGCCGTCAGGTCCGGTGCATCACCAGCCCCAACAACCGCGACTCCATCGCGTACCACACCCGTATGGGCTTCCGTCTGGAGCCGGGCGACCGGTACGACGACGGGGTGCCGGTACAGACGGACTACGACGGGCCGGGGCTGGACCGGGTGTCGTTCGTCCGGGAGTTGTAGGGGGTGTCTTCCCGGTCATGCCGCCGCCCGGCAGGGTGACGGCCGCCGCGCGCTCGCCGGTCACTCCCCCGGCGGCAGTGCCCTGACCAGCGCGTCCAGGACGCCCGCGAAGGAGTGGTCGGGCGGGGTGCCGTAGGCGACGACCAGGGCGTCGCGGGGCGGCGAGGGGGCGGCGGGGTCGTGGAAGCTGCTGAGGCCTTCCAGGGCGAGGCCCTGCCAGCGGGCGGCCTGGACGATGGACTGTTCGGTGCCGGGCGGGAGTTCCAGTACGGCGTGGAGTCCGGCGGCGATGCCGGAGACCCGGACCTGGGGTGCGCGCTCGGCCAGCGCCGCGACCAGCTGGTCGCGGCGGCGCCGGTAGCGCAGCCGCATCCCGCGCAGATGCCGGTCGTAGGCGCCCGAGGAGATGAACTCGGCGAGGGTGAGCTGTTCCAGCTGCCCGGACTGCCATTCGCCGGCGCGTTTGACGGCGAGCAGCGGCTCGACGAGGCGGTCCGGCAGCACCATCCAGGCCAGCCGCAGTGCGGGGGCCAGGCTTTTGCTCGCGGTGCCCAGGTAGACGACGTGGTCGGGGTCCAGCCCCTGGAGCGCGCCGACCGGCTGGCGGTCGTAGCGGAACTCCCCGTCGTAGTCGTCCTCCAGGATGTAACCGCCGGTGGCGCGCGCCCAGTTGACGGCGGCGGCGCGGCGGTCGGGGTGCAGCGGGACGCCGGTGGGGAACTGGTGGGCGGGGGTGAGGAGGGCGGCCCGCAGGTCGTCGAGGGCGCACAGCTCCTCGGTGCGGGCGCCGTGTTCGTCGACGTCGAGGAGCACGGTGCGCAGACCGGCACGTTCGATGACGTCCCGGTGGAAGCCGAGGCCGTACGACTCGGTGGCCAGCCGGCCGGCGCCCAGCGTGCGGCTGAGCAGGGCCAGCCCCTGCATGAAGCCGGTGCACAGGACGATGCGGTCGGGGTCGGCGTGGACGCCGCGGGCGCGGGCCAGGTAGTCGGCGAGGACGGCGCGCAGTTCGGGCCGGCCGGCGGCGGGGCCGTAGCCGAAGGCGTCGCTGGGCGCGGCGGTCAGCGCACGGCGGGCGGCGGCGAGCCAGGCGGTGCGGGGGAAGGCGGAGACGTCGGGGGTGCCGGGGGTGAGGTCGAAGCGGGGCCGGCCGGCGGGGTGCGGGGTGCCGGTGCGGCGGGCGGGGGACGCGGTACGGGGCAGCGCCCTGTCGGCGACCCGGGTGCCGGAGCCCTGGCGGGCGCTGAGCCAGCCCTCCGCGACGAGTTCGGCGTAGGCGTCGGCGACCGTGTTACGGGCGATGCCGAGGTCGGCGGCGAGCGAGCGGGAGGACGGCAGCCGGGTACCGGGGGCCAGCCGCCCGGACCGTACGGCGTCGCGCAGCGCGCGCAGCAGGGCGGCCCGCAGGCCGCCGGGGCCGGTGAGGTCCAGATGCAGATCACGGCCGAAAGTGGCCCAGGAATCCTCCATGGAAGTGGACCATACCCCTGCGCCATTACCGCCGTAGCGTCGTAGCCATGACCACCGAGAACACACCCGCCACCGCACCGGGATCCGCACACCGGCACGGCCCCCGCCTCCACTGGGCGAAGCTCGCACCCGACGTCTACAAGGCCATGATCGCGCTGGATGCGGCGGCGAAGCAGGGACTGGACCCGGCGCTGGTCGAGCTGGTCAAGATCCGCGCCTCGCAGCTCAACCACTGCGCCTTCTGCATCGACATGCACATCAAGGACGCCCGTAAGGCCGGCGAGACCGAGGAGCGGATCTACCTCCTCAGCGCCTGGGAGGAGGCCGCCGGCTTCTACTCCCCCAAGGAACAGGCCGCCCTCGCCCTCACCGAAGCGATCACCCTGCTCACCGAGGGCTTCGTCCCCGACGCCGTCCACGACCGCGCCGCCGCCCACTTCGACGACGCCGAACTGGCCCGCCTGATCGCGCTGATCACCACCATCAACGCCTGGAACCGCTTCGGCGTCGCCACCCGTATGAGCCCGGGGCAGGCATGACCACCACCGAGACCTCCCCCCGGCTGCCCATGGGCGGTGCGCTGTGACGGCCGCGGCGCTGCGCGCCCTGCACCACGGCCCCGGCCTGCCGCTGGTCCTGCCCGGCCCCTGGGACGCGGCCAGCGCCAAGGTGTTCGCTGATGCCGGTTTCCCGGCCCTGGCCACCCCCAGTGCGGGCATCGCGGCCTCCCTCGGATACGAGGACGGGCAGACCCCGCCGGACGAGATGTTCGCCGCCATCGCCCGCATCACCCGGGCCGTGGACATCCCGGTCTCCGCGGACGTCGAGGCCGGATACGGCCTGTCCGCGAGGGAGTTGACCGGGCGGCTCGCGGACGCCGGCGCGGTGGGCTGCAATCTGGAGGACACCGACCCGGTCACCGGCACCCTGCGCGACGCCCAGCAGCAGGCTGACTGGCTCGCCCGGGTACGGGCCGAGGCGGGCGACGCCCTCGTCATCAATGCCCGCATCGACACCTATCTGTGCGGCGTGCCGGACGAGGAAGAGACGGTACGCCGCGGCCGCCTCTACGCCGAGGCGGGCGCCGACTGTGTCTACCCCTTGGCCGCCCCGCCCGGCCAACTGGCCGCCCTGGCCGCCGCCATCGGTCTTCCGGTCAACGCGGTGGTCCTGCCGGACGGCCCCACGCCCCGCGAACTCGGCGCCCTCGGCGCCTCCCGGATCACCTTCGGCGGGGGCCTCCAGCACCACGCCATGGCGGCCGTCGCGGAGCGGGCGCGGCGGCTGCGGGAGGACCTGACGGCGCGGGGCTGACCGACCCCCGGAGCCGGCCGGTGCGGGCGTACCGGGATCGTCCGCGCCGGCCGTCACCGCTCGTCGGTTCCCGGGACCTTGGCCGTGCTGAGAGCGAGACGGTTCCAGGTGTTGATGGTGAAGATCAGGGCGAGCAGCCGGGCCAGTTCACCGTCATCGAAGTGGGCGGCCGCCTTCTCGTACACGTCGTCCGGTACACCCCCGTCCGAGATCAGGGTGACGGCCTCGGTGAGCGCAAGGGCCGCCCGTTCCTTCGCGGTGAAGAAGTGCGGCGCCTCCTGCCAGACGGCGACCATGTGCAGCCGCTCCTCGCTCTCGCCGGCCTTACGGGCGTCGGTGGTGTGCATATGCAGGCAGTAGGCACACTTGTTGAGCTGGGAGGACCGGATCTGGACCAGCTCCACCAGGGCCGGGTCCAGCCCCTCGCGGGCCGCGGCGTCGAAGCCGATGAGGGCCTTGAAGGCCTTGGGGGCGGCCTGGGCGAAGTTCATCCGGGGGCCGCGGACCGCTGCGTCGTCGCTGTGCTGTGCGTTCGTCATGCCTCGAATCTAGAAGCACAAGCGACCGCCTGTAGGGTGCATTTCTGTGCAGAAATCATGGGTCAATTACGCGGAGAGCCTGGGCGCCGATCTGCATCTGGAGCTGACCGGCACCGGCGGCCGCCGCGCCGCCCTGATCCGCGCACTGCGCGACGCGGTACGGTCCGGGCGCCTCGCCCCCGGCACCCGGCTGCCGCCCTACCGCTCCCTCGCCGCCGACCTCGGCATCGCCCGCAACACGGTCGCCGATGCCTACGCCGAACTCGTCGCGGAGGGCTGGCTCAGCGCCCGCCAGGGCTCCGGTACCCGCGTCGCCCACCGTGCCGAGCCGCTGACGCCCGGCCGCGCCCCTTCCCTGCGGGTACCGGCGGCCCGGCCCGCGCACAACCTCCTCCAGGGGCAGCCGGATGCCGCCTCGTTCCCCCGCACCGCCTGGCTGGCGGCCGCCCGCCGGGCGCTGACCGCCGCCCCCCACGACGCCTTCGGCCCCGGCGATCCCCGCGGCCGCCCCGAGCTGCGCCGCGCCCTCACCGACTATCTGGCCCGCACCCGCGGCGTCCGCACCGACCCGGACCGCATCGTCATCTGCTCCGGCTTCGCCCACGCCCTGCGCCTGCTCTTCCCCGCCGTCCTCCCCGGCCCCCTCGCCGTCGAGTCCTACGGCCTCCCCTTCCACCGCCGCCTGCTGACCACGGCAGGCATCCACACCCACCCCCTCACGCTCGATCAACACGGCGCCGACACCGAGCAGTTGGCGACCCTCGACGGCATCCGTGCGGCTCTGCTCACCCCGGCCCACCAGTTCCCCACCGGCGTCCCACTGCACCCCGACCGGCGCGCAAGCATCATCAACTGGGCGCGCACCACGGACAGTTATCTGATCGAGGACGACTACGACGGCGAATTCCGCTACGACCGACGGCCGGTCGGCGCGCTCCAGGGCCTGGACCCGGAGCGCGTCATGCACATCGGCTCGGTCAGCAAGAGCCTGTCTCCGGCGGTGCGGCTGGGCTGGATGGTGCTGCCCGCCCCGCTGGTCGACGCCGTACTGGCGGTCAAGGGCGAACGCGAGGCCTGGGCGGGCGTCACCGACCAGCTCACCCTCGCCGGGTTCATCTCCTCGGGCGCCTACGACCGTCATATCCGCCGGATGCGGCAGCGCTACCGCCGGCGCCGCGACCAGCTCGTCGAAGCGGTCACCACACACGCCCCGTACCTGCGGGTGACCGGCATCGCCGCCGGACTGCACGCCGTCCTCCAACTCCCCGACCACGCCTCCGACTCCGACGAACGCGCCGCACTGCGCGCCGCCCGCTTCCAGGACCTGGCCCTGGACGGCCTGTCGGACTACCGCCACCCCGACGCCACCATGCCGCCCCGGTACGGCCTGGTGGCCGGCTACGCGACCCCGACGGAGAGCGCCTTCCCCGCAGCCCTGGCGGCCCTGTGCCGGGCGCTGCCGCCGGGAGCGTAGCGGTCTTCTTGTACGGGGCGGCTCGGGGTCGGTGTCACCGGACCCGTCCCCGCGCCTGTGCGCTGCCGCCATGTCGGCGGGCCCAGTGCTGTCTCATAGGACACATCACGGCCCCCTCCTGGGCATCGGGAGGGGGCTCTTGCGTTGCCGCGTATGCGCTTAGAGGGAGAAGTCCCCCGCCTGTACGCCAGCAACGAACGCTGACCACACGGCCGGCTCGAACATCAGGGCCGGGCCGTTCGGGTTCTTGCTGTCCCGGACGGGAACGATGCCGTGGGCGCACTCATGCGCCGGGGACCACTCCACACAGTTGCCACCGTCTTGGCTGCTGTAGCTGGACTTGACCCAGGGGTGGGGCAGGGGGGTCACGATGCCTCCATAAGCTTTCGGATCATGCGGGCGGACGCGTCACGCGAGAGAGCTAAAGCGGTGAGTACATCGTAGGACCGGGATAGGTTGCGCACCGCTGACGGTTCATCGATGATCGCGCCCGACCTGATGCCTTCCGTGTAGATCACGGGTGGCCCGTCCGAGGTGGTCAGAATCGACATGGATCCGTCCATCAGCCCGTGAGTTCCTGCTGAAAGCGGGAGCACTTGCAACACGGTGGTGGGCTGGGTGCCGTGGGTGAGAAGCGCGGACAGCTGTTCCCGCATGACCTCCGGGCCTCCAACGGTCCGTCGGAGCACCGACTCACAGATGATGACAGAGAAGTCCGGCGGAGAGCTTCCTTTGAGCACGTCCTGGCGGGCCAGCCGGTGGTGAACCCTCTTCGCCAACTCCTCATCAGTGGCCCGCGGATCACCTTCCCGGAAGAGTGAATGGGCATAGCCGGCTGTTTGAAGGAGTCCAGGCACAACAGTCGGCGACCATTCGGCGATAGCTATGGCCCTGGGCTCCAGCTTGATCCGCTTCCGGGAGTGCTCCGGGAAGGACTGGGCGGTGATTTCCTCGTACAGCCGCTTGAACAGGCCGTCCGTCGAGAAGACCTGGTCCAACAGGGGCGGGAGGTCCGTGGGGATGGGTCCCGCGCACGTCTCCACGCGGCTGATGGCACTCTTTGACCTGCGGGTCATCTTCGCCAGTTGAGTCTGGCTCAGGGGTCCTTGCGGGTGCAGCTCCCGGCCGCTCCGGCACTCTTCAGCGAACTGCTTGCGTGGGTCGTCTGCGCTCTGTGCGCCCCCTGTCGCGCCCCCGGTAAGGCCCATAACTCCCCCTGACCATTGACGTGGTCACGTGCGGTCGTGGCGTCGTTTACGCCGGTCAACGGCATGTGCATATGCCGGACTGACCAACGCCCAGGTTGGGCGTTGAATCCCTCCTCACAGTACAGATTTCTGCCCCACTCTTGTCACCAACCAACAGCACACAGTGAGGGGTTCGGATGGCTGAGCACTGCGCTCCGGCGTCCACCGACGACGTGGCGAAGGGAGTGGCCATACCTGAAGGCGACTCCGGGCACCCCGCGCCGGACACCGCGACGTTCGCTCCGTGGATTCCGCTTCCTGTCGATATCCCGCGGGGCCCGTACACCCGGCCGACGCGTGAAGTCCTGGAACGGCATGTTGCCGGACTGAGGCAGATGCGCGATGAGTGGGAGTGAGAACGCCTTGGAGAGCCGTGCGTTGGGCGGACGGGAGCTGGAGCCTGTCGCCGTCCCTGGGTGCGACGTGTGCCAGTCCTGCGACCGGGAGAGGGAGCTCGCCCGCCGGGACGGGCGTCTGCTGACCGTCCGGAGCTGTAACGCCGTGATCGCGGGCCATCCGCACGGAAGGGAGGTTCAGACATGACGGTGGACCTGGAGTGGCCCCCGGGCCTTGTCTGGGGCGTGCCGTGAGCTGCACGGCGTGCACTGAGCTGGAACGTGAGTTGGAGGCGGCCGAAAAGGCCGGCGACCTGACCAAAGCGGTTGACTGCCGCGTATTGCTCCGGCGTCACCCGCAGCATGACGGGGAGCCCGTGGCGATCGGTGCACTCCCGCAGATGAGGGACAACGAGAAATGAGCAGACCACTTGGCGCCCGTAAGCCGAGGGGTGACCTGAAGAAGACCGCTCTGGTGGTCAAGGACGAGCGGAGCGCGGGCGAGCAACGCGCCGAGAAGGCAGACCTGTTGAGCCGCATACGGGAACGTATCCACGGCAAAGCGGCGGCAGCCGATCAGACCAACCGCTGAGTGAGAGAACCCGGAGGAAGAGTGGTCAGGATCCTTTCGAACGACGGTGGCGACAAGCTCCCGGGGAAGCCGTACCCCGGCCCGCATCAGCCCCCGTCCCCGGACGGTGGTCCCGGTGTCCCCAACCCGCCCAAGGTTGCCTGACCAGTGACCACCGACGCGCACAAGGAGCCCTCCGGCCTGGACAAGCTGGGGCGTGCCCTCATGGCTTCCGGGGCCCTCTCCGCGGACTGGGCCCCCTCGTACGCGGCCGTTCCTCGTTCCGCTGTGCTGCCGGATCTCATGTGGCCCTTCGACATGGTGGCCGGCCGGAGCGTGGCCGTTTCCAGGGCGGAGGACCCCGTCAGGTGGCAGGAGTACGCGGACTCCGACGTACCGGTCGTCACGCAATGGGACGACGGGAAGCACACCGGCACCGAGCCGGGGCACGTTCCGACCAGCTCGGCGTCCATGCCCTCCGTGGTGTTCCGGATGCTCCAGGTCCTGGATCTCCGGTCCGGCCACAAGGTGCTGGAGATCGGCACCGCCACCACCTGGAATGCGTTGCTCATGGCCCACCGTGCGGGGCCGGGGTGCGTGACCACGGTCGAGGTGGACCGGGCGGTGGCGACGGCCGCCATGGCGACGGTGGAGCGGCGGGGAAGCCCCGTTCGCGTCGTCCACGGCGACGGGTTCCAGGGATACCTGGAAGGGGCGCCGTATGACCGGGTCATCGCCACGTGCGGAATCCGGTCCATCCCGTTCGCGTGGGTGGAGCAGTGCCGGCCCGGCGGGATCGTCGTGGTCCCGTGGGGGACGAACTACAGCCATGCCGACGCGGTGGCCCGCCTGGTGGTGGCGCCGGACGGTCGGAGCGCGACCGGCAGGTTCACCGGTCCCGTGGAGTTCATGAAGCTCCGGTCCCAGCGGTTCGGCCCCCGGGCTCACGCGGAGTACGTCACGGGGAGTGTGGCGGACGGCGACGAGTCGTCCACGACGGTCACCGAAGCGGAGCTCGTCGGGGAGCAATTCGGCCCGGAGCGGTTCGCCATGGGCCTCCGGGTCCCCCGGTGTTCGCACCTCGTGGCGGAGAAGAGCGACGGGGCGCGTCCGGTCTGGTTCTACGGCCTGAGTGACCACTCTTGGGCGTGCGTGATGTTCCGCGACGGGGACACGGCCCGCGTGTGGCAGGCCGGCCCCCGTCGCCTCTGGGACCAGGTGGAGGACGCCTTCCGCTGGTGGTGCCGGCGCGGGAGGCCGGACCACACCCGGTTCGGTCTGACCGTCACCGCCCAGGGCGAACGGGTGTGGCTGGACGATCCGGCCGACTCCTGGGCCGTGTGAGACCGGCCCTGTCCCGCCCCGGCCGTGCGGTGCCCCCGCGGTGCACGGACGGGGCCTGTGCCATGTCCGGTACGTATCCGATACGTACTCGCGAGGCGCCTACTGGCCCGCGAACTTCCGGCTGATGCCGTTGAAGACCCGCTCGGCCTCCGGGCCCAGGTGCGGACCGGCGAGCCAGGTGTGGGCGTTGGAGCTGATCGAGGTGTTGGAGACCAGCGTCAGCTTTCCGCCGCGGTTGACGAACCAGCCGCCGCCCGAGGTGCCGCCGGTCATCGTGCAGCCGATCCGGTGCATGGTGGGCGTGCCCTGCTGCATGACGAGCCGGCCGGGGCGCGCGGGGCAGTTCATCATCCGGGCGCCGTCGTACGGGGGCGCGGCCGGGTAGCCGAAGGCGTCCAGGGAGCTGATGCCGTCGGCGGAGGGGGCGTTGAACCAGACCTGGGCGGCGGCGCCCACCGTCTCTTGGAGGGACTTGCCGCCGCCGTTCTCCGGCTTGACGTGCAGCACCGCGAAGTCGTAGGCGGAGCCGCCGTTGCCGCTCTCCTCGCTGCCCATGTCGATCCACTCACCGGAGGTGGTGATCCAGTCCGCCCAGTAGCGGCCGTACGGCGTGATCTGCTGCGACGGCGTCTGGCCGACCCGGTTCATCGGCACGCCGTTGTCGTTGTACGACGGCACGAAGACGATATTGCGCATCCAGCCGCCCTGCTTGCCGGAGTGCACACAGTGGCCTGCGGTCCACACCAGGTTGGACCGGCCCGGGTGTGCCGGGTCCTCGACGATCGTGCCGGAGCAGACCATCGGGCCCTTTGGGCTGTCGAAGAAGATCTTCCCGACCGGGGCCATGTGCTGGTGGTACGGGCGGGCGACCTGCTCGGCGGTGACCGGCCGCGGCTCGGGGTCGGTGGCACCGGACCCTTCGCCCGCTCCGGTGGCCTTCACCCCGATCTCCGGGGCGGCCTTCGCCTTCGCCAGCCGGTCGTTCTTCCAGTGGTCCTTGATGATCGGGTTGGCGAAGTCCTGAGCCTTGCGGGCCCACTTGTCCCAGTTCTGCCAGCCGCCGTCCTTCCACTCCTTCAGGTCGTCGATGCTGGTCGGCACGCCCTTGGGGAGCTTGAGTCCCCCGCCGCCCTGTCCCTGCTGATCGGCGGCGTCCGAACTCCCGAGCCCGGCGGCCTTGTTGTCACCGGGGCCGCATGCGGTGGCGGTGACCGCGAGCAGCGCGGCCAGCACCGCGGCAGCGGCGGAGGAGCGGCGGATGAATGGCATGGAGCGGATCCCCCTGATACGTGGCGGCGCCGCCCATCGGCCCGCGCCGTTCCGTCACTTGTCATGTCCCTCATCGGACTCGCTCTACTATGCCGCCCCGGCCGGACCGCCCTGCCGCCGGGCCCACAGGCCCGCAGGCCCATAGGGCCGCAGGGCCGCAGGGCCGCAGGCAGGGCGGTCCGTAGGCCCGTCCCCGCTGGTTCTCGCTGGTTCTCGCCGGTTCTCGCCGGTTCTCGCCGGAGCGCGGAAAGGCCCAGGACCCTCGGGGGTGGGTCCTGGGCCTTTCCTGGAGGTTGGCCTGTTGCCGGAGAAATGTGATCAGTGGACCGGTGCTTTGCGGGAAAGGAATTCCCCGCTGGACGAGGCGGAACGGGCGCGCGTCGTCACAGCGGGAAGGAATCACCGTGGTTCAGCCAGAAGAGCAGACCGAATACGAGGAGAAATCCGAAGGCGACCACTCCTCCCACGCCGGGGTTCTTCCGGGTGAGTGCGGACCGGGCCAGCATGATGAGCGCCGGCAGCCATCCGGCCGCATAGACGAGCCAGGCCTTCGCTTGGCCGTCCCGGGTCCCGGCGAACAGGAATCCCAGCAGCGCGATGAAGACGAACAATGCCGGAGAGGCCCAGAGATTGCGCGCGACGATCTCTTCCCGGCTTTCCTTGCCGTCCTGCACGTTGTTCCCCCATCCGAGCAGCCTCCCGACCATTGTGATCGGGAGGCTGCGAGCTTACCGGCGTCAGAGGTGGTTGATGATGTACTTCACCATTTCCTCGACGACCCAGGCCGGCGCCGCCTTGATGATGTGCTTGAGGGGGTTGTACCACTTGAGGCTGTTCACCCAGCGCATGAAGGACCGGTAGCCCTTCTTGGCCTGCTTGACGACGGCCTTGTAGGCCTTACCGCTGTACCTCTTGATGGTGGCGAGCAGGCGCTTCGCGGCTTCCTGCTTCCAGCCGAGCGCCTGGACGTCACCGGCCTTCACCGCCGCCGCGCCACCGGCCTGCTGCGCGCCGGCCAGGGTCAGCGACGACAGGTCGACGGTCCCGGCGGTACGGGTGGCAGCGGCGCCGACCTGCACGGACGAGACGGCCGGGGTACGCGACTGCTCGGCCGCGGAGGCCATCGGAGCCGCGACGCCGAGTGCCACGGCAGCCGCGGCGGTGGCGGCGGCTATCCGGAGTTTGTTACGCAAGGGTGCCCCCTTGAAAGAAATGATGCTGGTGGTGCGGCCGTTCAATGGCGCGATCAGGCAACGCCAACTGCCGCCTCCCGGCCGGTGTTTCCGGCGGGCAGCAAGGATCTTTCCGTCCGCCGCCCCCGTTCTGCCATTGGTTCTTTGGGCATTGGCCGGTGGGGCATTGGCCGGCAGTGCAATGAAACGGAAACGCTCCTCGCCCTGGCCGGGCGAGGAGCGTCGGACCTGACGGTGTTACCGCTAGCTGAACTCCGGAGCGGTGATGGCGTAATGGTGCGCGTAGGCGAAGATCGCGGCTTCGATACGGGTGGCAACCTCGATCTTGGTCATGAGATTGGCGAGGTGTGCCTTGACAGTTCGCTCGGTGATACCGAGCTGCTGGCCTATTTCCCGGTTCGAAGCGGCTTTCCCGACGAGGGTGAGGACCTGGCGTTCCCGTGGGGTGAGACGGGAGATTCTGGTGGGGTCTCCTGGTATGGGCGGCGGGCCGCCGCGGTGCGCGACACGAATCTGCGTGTCCGTCAGTTCAGTCTTGTTGCCCGTATGACTCTGAGGCAAAGCAGTTCTACCTTCCCCGTATTCTGCTTATCAGCACTGCTTGGCGCGGTGGCCCCCGTTCCCCCTGGTGTACCGGGCGGGGTTCCGGCCGACGAGCATGGGCGTGCGGTCATCGTGCGGTCATCGTGCGCCACGGTCAACGGCCTGCCCCGGTGGCGTCCGGGTCAGGGCGTGGTGGCCGCCCGGCGGCGTCCTGTGCACGGCACGGACAGTGTCTTGGTCGGTAACTGCCCTGCCGCGTCAGGCCATTGGCCGGAAAGCACACGTACCGCGAATCCTAAAGCTTCGCTTAACGACCGGTACGCCTTTGAGAAGTAGATCTTGTTGTTCTGTCCGGTACTGCCCCTATGGCCAGCGGCCGAACGGCCAATACCGCCGGCCCGGCCCCGTTCGTACGCTCATCCCTCCATGACGCGCATCAGAGCAACGCGAACCAGAGCAAGAGGAGAGGCAGTGAGCAACGGTTCCCCCCTGCGCCGGATCGGCTCGATCGCGGTCGTCGGTACCGCGGCGGTCGCGGTCCTGGCACCGTCGGCCTCGGCGCTCGGCCACCGCGCCGCACCGCCCGCCCCGCAGACCGCCGCCGCCCAGGCAGCCGGCAGCAAGCTGACGGTCAAGAAGTACGTCGACCACCTGAGGTCCCGGCCGGACCGCGAGGCGAAGAAGGCCCTCAACGCGTTCCGGGCACTGCCGAAGGCCAAGCAGCAGAAGTTCGTCGGGTACCTCCAGAACCGCTCGGTCTATGCGGCATTCACCGCCTCGGTGAAGGGCACCGTCAGATACCCCCACCAGCGCGTGGTGATTCCCTACAGCCAGGACATCGCGTTCGTGCGGGAGGCCACGATCGCGAGGACGAAGAACCAGGGCCAGGTGCACACCCAGGTCACCTTCTCCACCACGGAGCAGATCTTCGGCATCCCCGTCACCACCGAGCAGGTGTGGGTGAAGTACCGCACCAAGCGCTGGTACGCGGACCGGGTGCTGGGCGGTGGCGCCGCGGTGTCCAACGTCAATGCGGCGATACGGATCGAGGGCACCCGCGTCACGCCGCAGCTCGTGCACGGCTCGGCCCGTGCCTCGACCGTCTGGAAGGCCACCCCGCGCTACCACAGCTTCGGCAAGGGTCTCGACAAGCGGGAGCGCATCAGTGCGGGCGTGAACGGCACCTGGGCCGCGAGCCTGCACAACCTCTGACCGTCCCGGCGGCACCGGCCGCGGTGGCGCGGCGCCCTACTGGCGGGCGGCCACCCTCGGGTCCCGGTAGGCGGGGCTGCCGTGCTGTCCGGGGCCGCCGGGCCGTCCGGCCGGCGCCGGACCGTGGCGGAACTCCGCGATCTGGTCCGCTGTGGGGTACCACCTCTGGTCGCAGCGGCGGCACCACCAGCGCCAGTTGTCCCAGTCGGTGTTGGTGTTCGTGGTGTCCTTCCACAGCCGGTCGTCACAGTCCGGTGTGGGGCATGTGGGCGGGAGCGGCATGGCGCCAGCCTGGGGCACCCGCTCCCGTGGGGCGCGGCGGTCGGACCACCGCCATCCGAACGAGTGAGGGCCGTACGGCCGGAACGCGTACGCGGGCAGCCGCACCTCGCAGTGCGACTGCCCGCGTACGCCGGACGGCGGCGGAGTGTGCCGGGCTACTTCTTCGGCAGCCAGCTCTTCCAGACGTCCGGGTGCTTTTCCACCCAGCGCTTCGCCGCCTCATCGGCCGAGAGGCCGCCCGAGGCGATCGATTCGGAGACCTCGTTCTGGTCGTCCTTGGTCCAGCTGAACTTCTTCAGGAACGCCGCGGCACTGCTGCCGCTCTTGGCGAACTCGGTGTTGAAGTGCTTCTGGAGCGGGGTGGTGGGGTACGCACAGTCGATGGTCGTCGGGTCCTTGGTGCCCTTCTCCGCACACGCGTCGGTGTACTTCGGGAGCTTGACCTCCACCATCGGCACCTGGTTGAAGAGCCACTGCGGCTCGTACCAGTACGTCAGGAAGGGCTTCTTCTCCTTGGCGAACTGCTGGATCTGGGTGATCTGCGCCGCCTCGGAGCCGGCGAAGACGACCTCGTAGTTGAGGTGCAGGTTCTTCACCAGGGCCTTGTCATTGGTGATGTAGGACGGTGAACCGTCCATCAGCTGGCCCTTGTTGCCGCTCTCCGAGGTACGCAGCTGGTCGGCGAACTTGTTGAGGTTCTTCCAGTTGGTGACCTCGGGGTGCTTGTCGGCCCAGTACTTGGGGACGTACCAGCCGATGTGGCCGGTGACACCGTTGCCGCCGGCCGCGGTGATCGTCTTCTTGTCCTTGATGTACCGCTGTTCCTGCTCGGGGTGGCCCCAGTCCTCCAGGATCGCGTCGACGCGGCCCTGGCTGAGGGCGTCCCAGGCGGGGATCTCGTCCACCTGGACGGTGTCGACGTGGTAGCCCAGCTCGTGTTCGAGCAGGTACTTCGCCACCGCGACGTTGGCCTGGGCGCCGACCCAGGTCTGCACCGACAGCGTGACCGACTTGGAGCCCTTGGCCGCCGCGAACGGCGAGGACTGCTTGGTCATATCGGCCTTGCCGCAGGCGGACAGGGACAGGGAGAGGACCGCCGTGCCGGTGAGCACGGCCGTACCGAGGAGGGTTCTGCGCTTACGGGACATGGTCATGCTCCCTTCCCCGTCGTGCGGCGTTCGGTGGGCTGGGTGACCCGGTCGAGCATCAGTCCCAGGCACACGATCGCCACACCCGCGACCAGGCCGAGGGCCAGGTCTCCGGTGGCGAGGCCGGTGACGACGTCGTAACCGAGGGCACCGCCGCCGACCAGACCGCCGATGATGACGACGGCGAGGACGAGGACCACACCCTGGTTGACGGCCAGCAGCAGCGCGGGCCGGGCCAGCGGGAGCTGGACCTGGCGCAGCATCTGCCAGCGGGTGGCCCCCAGGGACCGGGCGGACTCCATGGCGGCGGGGTCCACCTGGCGCAGGCCCTGGGTGGTGATACGGATGACCGCGGGCAGTGCGTAGACGACCGCCGCGGCGGCGGCCGGGGCGCGGCCCACCGCGAACAGGGCGACCACGGGGATCAGATACACGAACTGCGGCATGGTCTGCATGACGTCCAGCACCGGGCGCAGGATCGCCTCCAGGCGCTTGCTGCCGGCCGTCAGGATGCCGATGCCGAAGCCCAGCACCAGGGTCACCGCCAGGGCGGCGAGCACCTGGGAGAGGGTGTTCATGGACGGCTTCCACACGCCCAGCACACCGATGGCGGCCATCGCGAGGACGGCGGTCAGGGCGGTGCGCCAGGTGCCGATGAGCCAGGCCAGCGCGGCGACGATGAGCAGCGCGCCGTACCAGGGCAGTGCGGTCAGGCCGTCGCGCAGCGGGTTGAGCACCCAGTTGGTGAAGTTCTCGGCCCAGTCGGCGGTGCCGCCGATGACGGGGACGCCGGAGTAGAGGTGGTCGACCATCCACGCCTTGAAGTCGTTGACGGGACGGGCGATGTCCACCGACCAGGCGCCCGGCCAGACCAGCGAACCGGACAGCCGGCCGAGGACGGCGAGGACGGCGGTGACCGCGGCCACGCCGGCCCAGGCCTGCCAGCCGCGCAGCCACGCCGGGCCGGCGGGGGCGTCCGCGCCGATCCGTGCGCCGGCCGCGGCGGTGGTGCGGTCCATGACGATGGCCAGCAGCACGATCGGGATGGCGGCGGCGAGCGCGGCGCCGACGTCGACCGAGGCGAGCGCCTGGTAGACGCGGTCACCGAGGCCGGCCGCACCGATCACCGACGCGATCACGACCATGGACAGCGCCATCATGATCGTCTGGTTGACGCCGAGCAGCAGCTCCTTGCGGGCCAGCGGGAGCCGGGCGGTCAGCAGCCGCTGCCGGCCGGTGGCGCCGAGCGAGGCGGACGCCTCCAGCACACCGGCGTCCGCACCGCGCAGGCCCAGCGCGGTCAGCCGTGCCATCGGCGGAGCCGCGTAGATGACGGTGGCCAGCAGCGCGGCCGGTACGCCGATGCCGAAGACCAGCACGACGGGCAGGAGATAGGCGAAGGCCGGCAGTACCTGCATGGTGTCCAGCACCGGGCGCAGGACACGGAAGAGCCGGTCCGACAGGCCCGCGGCCAGGCCGAGCAGGGCGCCCACGGCGACCGAGACGGCGACCGCCACGACCATCAGCGCGAGCGTCTGCATGGTCGGGACCCACATCCCGAGCAGGCCGCTGACCAGGAAGGAGACCAGCGCGACGGCCGCGATGCGGACACCGGCCACGCGCCAGGCGAGCAGCGTGACACCGGCCGTCACACCGGTCCAGCCGAGCGCGAGCAGCACCAGGTAGACCGCGCGGACGGAGAGGACCACGGCGTTGGAGAGGTGGCCGAGGAAGTAGACGAACAGCCAGTGGGTGTCGCGGTTGTCGATGATCCAGTCGCTGATGCTGCCGAGCGGCCCGGACACGTCGACGGTCAGGTTCGAGGGCCACAGGGCGCCGGACCACTTGGCGTGCACGAGCGGAACCAGGACCGCCGCGGCGACGGCGAGCAGCAGGAGCTTGGCGAGGCCGCGGCGGCGCAGCAGGGCCTGGGCAGGGCCGGCCTTGGGGCTGTCGGCGCCGAGGCCGCGCTGAGCGGCCGGGGGTGCGGATGCAGTGCTCATGCCCGCCCCCTCTTCACGGTGCCGGTGGGCACGTTCATGGCGGCGGCGCGCTGGGCCTCACGCCACTGGCGCAGCAGGGCGGCGCGCAGCCGGGCGCGGGGGGAGGCCACCGGGGCTCTGGAGCCGACGGCGCGTACGGCGCCGCTGCGTGGGGTTGCGGCGTACATCAGGCAGCCACCTCGCCGTGCTGGGGGCGGTCGATCCGGGCGACCACGTCGAGCAGGCAGGCGTGGTCGACGATGCCCAGGCAGCGGCCGTCCTCGACGACCCGGGCGGCACCGCCGGAGCGGGCGACCGCCTCGATGGCGTCGGAGATCAGGGTGTCGGCGGCCAGCGCCGGGCCCTCGTCGGCCTCGCCGTCCTCGGCCGGGCGCATCGCGCGCCGGACGGTCAGCACCTGCTCGCGCGGGACGTCCCGGACGAAGTCGCGGACGTAGTCGTCGGCCGGGGAGCCGACGATCTCCTCGGGGGTGCCGAGCTGGACTATCTCGCCGTCGCGCATCAGGGCGATCCGGTCACCGAGCCGCAGCGCCTCGGCGAGGTCGTGGGTGATGAAGACCATCGTCCGGCCCTCCTCGCGGTGCAGGCGGACGACCTCTTCCTGCATGTCGCGGCGGATGAGCGGGTCGAGGGCGCTGAACGGCTCGTCGAACAGCAGGACCTCGGGGTCGACGGCGAGCGCGCGGGCCAGCCCGACGCGCTGCTGCTGACCGCCGGAGAGCTGCCCGGGGCGGCGCTTCTCCAGCCCGGCCAGGCCCACCTTGTCGACGACTTCGGTGGCCTTCTCGCGGCGCTCCGCCTTGCTGACGCCCTGGATCTCCAGGCCGTAGGCGACGTTGTCGACGACGGTGCGGTGCGGCAGCAGGCCGAAGTGCTGGAAGACCATGGCGGCGCGGTGGCGGCGCAGTTCGCGCAGCGTGGTGCGGTCCATGGCGCGTACGTCCTCGCCGTCCATCTCCAGCTCGCCGCTGGTCGGCTCGATCAGCCGGGTCAGACAGCGGACGAGGGTGGACTTGCCGGAGCCGGACAGGCCCATGACGACGAAGACCTCGCCCTTGTGGACGTCGAAGGAGACATCGCGGACGGCGGCGGTGCAGCCGGTCTGCTCGCGCAGCTCCTGGGCGCTCAGCTGGGCGACGGAGCTGTCGTCGGGGATCTTGTCGGCCTTGGGGCCGAAGACCTTCCACAGGTGGCGGACGGAGAAGACGACGTCCCGGGCGTCCTGCGAAGTGCCGTTCTTCTCAAGGGTGTTCGGGTTCTCGGATGCGCCGGCGGAGGTGGTAGCCATCACGCATCACCTCCTTCGTTCGGGGCCTTGTGGAGCAGTTCGGCGCACTTCTCCCCCACCATGAGCACGCCCAGCATCGGGTTGACGGCCGGCATCGTCGGGAAGACCGAGGCGTCGGCGATCCGGATGCCGTTCAGGCCGCGGATCCTCAACTCGGGGTCGACAACGGCCAGTTGGTCGTCGGCGGCACCCATCTTGCAGGTGCCCGCCGGGTGGTACACGGTGTGCGCGGCCTTGCGCACCAGCTCGCTGATCTCCTCGTCGTCGGTCACCTGCGGACCGGGGAAGACCTCACGCTTGAGCCACTTGGCGAACGGCTCGGCCTGGGCGACCTTACGGGCCAGCTTGACGCCGTCGACCAGGGTCTTGCCGTCGTAGTCGTCCTCGTCCTCGAAGTACTTGAAGTCCAGCGCCGGCTTGACCTCGGGGTCCGCGGAGGTGAGGTAGAGCCGGCCGCGGGAGCGGGACTTGGGGATGTTCGGGGTCATCGACACCCCGTGCTCGGGACGCTCGTAGCCCAGCCGCTCGGGGTTGTCGGTGAACGGGATCTGGTAGAAGTGGAACATCAGGTCGGGGCCCTTGTGCTCCGGATCCCGTTTGACGAACAGGCCCGCGTCGGAGTCCATCGCGGAGTTGTCCGGGATCGGACCGTTGGTCTCCCAGACGATCACCGACTCCGGGTGGTCGATCAGGTTCTCGCCGACACCCGGCAGGTCGTGCACGACGGGAAGGCCCAGCGCCTCCAGGTCCTTCCGCGGCCCGATGCCGGAGTGCATCAGCAGCCGCGGGGTGTCGACGGCGCCGGCGCAGACCAGCACCTCCCGCGCGGCCTCGACGTAGACCTCCTCGCCGTCCTTGGTGCGGACGTGGACGCCCTTGGCGATGGTGCCGTCCAGCTCCAGCTTGTACGCCCAGGTCTCCAGCATCAGCGTGAGGTTCGGGCGGTCGCCGGCCTCGATGTGCGGGTGCAGGTAGGCGACGGAGGCGGAGGAGCGCTTGTTGTTCTCCGGGTGGTAGGAGAGGTCGAAGAAGCCGACGCCCTCCTCGAAGGGCTTGTCGTTGAAGCCGACGACCTCGGGCACGCCGAGCGCGGTCTTGGTGGCCTCGATCCAGTCCGTGGCGATCTGGTTCTGGTCCTTCTTCGCCACCCGCACGATGTTGTTGCGCAGCTTGCCGAAGTACGGGTCCATCTCCTTGGCGCCCCAGCCGGCCGCGCCCGCCGCCTCCCACTCGTCCCAGTCGGACGGCAGCGGCTTGAAGGAGATCAGGGTGTTGTGGGAGGAGCAGCCGCCGAGGACCTTGGCGCGGCTGTGCAGGATGTGCGAGTTGCCGCGGGGCTGCTCGGTGGTCGTGTACTCGTAGTCCAGCTCGCCGCCGAGGAGGCCGAGCCAGCGGCGCAGGGTGAGGACGTCCTCGCGGTCGATGTCCGAGGGGCCGCCCTCGATGACGGCCACGGTGATGCCGGGGTCCTCGGTCAGACGGGAGGCGATGACGGAACCAGCGGTTCCGCCACCGACCACAACGTAGTCGTACACGGGCATGAGGGGTAACTCCTTACTGCAAGGTGCGCGTGATCCGGGGTTCTGCGACGTCGAGGGGCGTCAGCCCGCGAACCAGCGCACCGGCTCCGGCCGGAGGTTCTCGTAAATGTGCTTGCTCTCGCGGTACTCGTCCAGACCCGTGGGGCCCAGTTCCCGGCCGATGCCGGACTTGCCGAAGCCGCCCCACTCCGCCTGCGGGAGGTAGGGGTGGTAGTCGTTGATCCACACGGTGCCGTGCCGCAGCCGGGCGGCGACCCAGCGGGCGCGGGCGGTGTCGGCGGAGAAGACCGCGCCGGCCAGGCCGTACTCGGTGTCGTTGGCGAGCGCCACGGCCTCGTCCTCGGTGGTGAAGGTCTCCACCGTCAGGATCGGGCCGAAGGTCTCCTCACGGACCACCTTCATCTCGCGGTGGCAGCCGTCGAGCACGGTCGGCGCGTAGAAGTAGCCGCCGGCCGGGCGTACCTCGGAGGGCTTGGGGCGGGCGCCGCCGCAGCGCAGCTGGGCACCCTCGGCCAGCGCGGAGGCGACATACGCCTCGACCTTGTCGAGCTGCTGCTGGGAGACGAGCGGGCCGCACTCCACACCGTCCTCGGTGCCCCGGCCCAGCTTGATCTTCTCGGCGCGACGGGCGAGTTCGGAGACGAAGCGGTCGCGTACGGAGTCCTCGATGATCAGCCGGGCGCCGGCCGAGCAGACCTGCCCGCTGTGGATGAAGGCCGCGTTCAGCGCCTGGTCGACGGCGGTGTCGAAGCCTTCCTCGGTGGCACACGCGTCCGCGAAGACCACATTGGGGTTCTTGCCGCCGAGCTCCAGCGCGATCTTCTTGGCGCCGGAGACCGCCGCCGCGCCCGCCTTGGTACCGCTGACCAGACCGCCGGTGAAGGAGAACAGATCCACATCCGGGTGCTCGGCCAGCCGCTGGCCCACCGGGAGGCCCGCGCCGGTGACGATGTTGGCGACCCCGGCCGGCAGTCCGGCCTCGACCAGCAGCTTGACCAGGTGCACGGTCGACAGCGGGGTGACCTCGCTGGGCTTGATCACAAAGGTGTTGCCGGCCGCGAGGGCCGGCGCGATCTTCCAGCTTGCCTGGAGCAGCGGGTAGTTCCACGGCGTGATCAGCGCGCAGACACCGACCGGTTCGTGCACGACCACGCTGTGCACGTCCGGCGACCCGGCGTCGACGACCCGGCCGCCGCTCTCGTTCATCACCACATCGGCGAAGTAGCGGAAGGCATTGGTGACGTCGTCGACGTCGACCCGGCCCTCCTCCAGTGTCTTTCCGGTGTCCCGGCTCTCGATGAGCGCGATCTCCTCGCGGTCACGCTGGAGCAGGTCGGCGACCCGGCGCAGCAGCGCGGCGCGCTCGGCGACGGCCGTACGGGGCCAGACGCCGGCGCCGCCGTCGAAGGCACGCCGTGCGGCGGCGACCGCCGCGTCCACGTCCTCGGCGCCGCCCTCGGACACCAGCTGGAGCGTCGTCGCGTCGGCGGGGTCGAGGACCTCCCGCGTGGCGCCGGATGCGGCGGGGAGCCACACCCCGTCTACGTGAATGGTCGCAATTGCCGACACGTCGTTTTTCTGCCTTCCGAGTTACCGATGCTGTTCCCACTGGTGCAACCACTGGCGTCACCAGCAACGGGGACCCCTCCCCGGAAGCGCCCTACCTATGCCCAAACCTTCATGGAAAGTGAGCCGACTCACTCAATGTGCGAACGAATGTCCTGGAACGTACGCTGAAGAGCCTTATGTCCGCGCAGTCCGCGCCGACCCCCCGATTTCCGCTGTGTCTCCCGCCGTCTTCCCCGCCGTCCCCGCGGGATGTCCCTCGTACGCCCCCTCCGGACCGGAGGTGCCGAGATGACCAGACGCCGTGCCATCACCGCCACCACCGCCCTGGGCTGCGGCGTGGCCCTGTTCGCCGGGGCCGTCTGCACAGGCCCCGCCGCGGCGGCCGGCGACCCCGACGGCGAGGGCGACCTCGCCGGCAAATCGGCCCAGCAGATCTCCGACAACGCCCTCCATGAACTCGTCGCGGCGAAGTCCCTGCGGTTGCGCACCCAGACCTCGGCCGACCCCACCAAGCTCGATCTGACCCTCGACCGGTCCGGCAACTGCACCGGCGCCATCAGCAAGGGCCCCTTCGGCCGCGTCGAGATCATCAAGCACGGCGAGCAGGTCTGGATGAAACCGGACGCGGCCTTCTGGAAGAGCCAGCTCCCCGGCAAGAAGGGCGCCGACGCCGCCGCGAAGTACAAGAACACCTTCCTGCACGGCACCACCCACGACGGTTTCCTGGAGAGCCTGTCCGAGGCCTGCGACCTCACCGCCTTCCAGAAGTCGGCGACCGGCCCCGACGAGCCCCCCTCCGACGCGCCCTCACCGTCCCGCACCCCCACCCTCACCAAGGGCCGCCCCACCGTCCACGAAGGCACCCGCGTCCTCCCCGTCGTCAAGAAGTCCGACGGCGTGGTCCAGACCCTCTACGTAGCCATCAAGGGCAAGCACTACCCGCTCAAACTCACCGCCGAGGTCGAGGACCAGACCGGGACCATCCTGCTGAGCAACTACGGCACCCCGGTTCCCGCCAAGACGCCCGCCCCGGGCGATACCGTCGACATATCGGCGCTGGAGGACCTGATCCAGGGGACCCAGGAGACCTGAGGGTCCGCACAGCGCGTAACCGTTCATACATACGTATCGTTGATCCACGTGGCTGCCCGTACCACGTGGCGGCGGGGAGGAGCGGCACGGTGACCATCAGCCTTGAGCGGACCGAAGCGATCGAGACCGACGGGATTGAGATGGCGGAGCCCACTGAGCAGCCCGGCGAACGGAGCTTGGACGCGCTGTTCGAGCAGCTGGAGCCCGGCGTCCCCGAGGGTTACAAGGTCGAGATCGTCGAGGGGGCCGTCTACATGGCACCGCAGCGGGCCACACACTGGGAAACCATCCTGGATATCGTCGAGCATCTGCGTACGCGGTATCCAAAGAAGCGCGTACTGTCCGACGTGCGCATCGACTATCCCGGCAATTTGAACGGCTTCGCCTCCGATGTGGTGGCACTGGCCACGGGAAGCACCAAGGACGCGAGCGGCCGCTGGCGCTATCAGGACGTCGAGTTCGTCGCCGAGGTCATCTCCCGGGGAACCGCAGTGAACGACTACGGGCCGAAGAAGACGGCCTACGCAACCGCAGGCGTCCCGGTCTACGTCATCGCCGACCCGTATGCCGGCCGTTGCCGCGTCTTCACCCACCCGCAGGACGACGACTACAAAGTGGACCTCACGCTCGCGTACGGCTTGCCGATCGACCTCACCGACACAGTCGTAGGCATCACCATCTCCACCGAGGACTTCCCCCGGGACTGACCCCCAGGAGCCCCTATGTCCCAGGTATTCGCCGATATCTCGATGTCGCTGGACGGGTACATCGCGGGGCCCGGCGACGGCGTTGGCAATCCGCTCGGTGACCAGGGCGAGCGGTTGCACCAGTGGCTGTACGGGCTGGACGCATGGCGGGGGCGGCACGGCCTCGCCGGCGGGGCGGCCGGGCGGGACTCCGAGCTGATGGCGGAGGCGTTCGAGCGGACCGGCGCGTATGTGATGGGCCGGCGGATGTTCGATGCCGCGGAGGGGCCCTGGGGCGAGGAACCGCCGTTCCGCAGGCCGGTGTTCGTGGTGACGCACCGGGCCCGCCCGGACCTCGTCAAGCGGGGCGGAACGACCTTCTTCTTCGTGGCCGACGGCGGGCCCGAGGAGGCGCTGCGGCGGGCCCGCGAGGCGGCCGAAGGCAAGGACGTGGCCGTCGCGGGCGGCGCCGAGATCATCCGGCAACTGCTCGCCGCGGACCTGCTGGACGAGTTTCAGCTGCACCTCGTACCGGTGCTCCTGGGAGCGGGGGTGCGGCTCTTCGACGGGCTGGGCGCCGGGCTGCGGGAGCTGCACACCACCCGGGTCGTCGCCTCACCCGACGTCACTCATCTGCGGCTGCGCCCGGTGCGGTAGCGGCCACCGGCGGGATGGCGCAGCGGTCGGAGAAGCCCTGGCTGCGCAGGCCCAGCGCGCTGTTCATACGGGAGCGCAGGTTCTCCACAGCCACGATGGTGGTCAGCTCGACGAACGCGGCGTCGCCCAGCCGCCCGCGCAGGCTCTCCGCCAGTTCGTCCGTCACCGCCGGTGGCGTCGCGGTCATCGCCTCCGCGTACTCCATGACCAGGCGCTCCAGCTCGGTGAAGGACTCCTGGTGGGCCCGCCAGTCGGGCACCTTGCTGATCTTCTCCAGCGGCAGCCCGAGCTGGTCGGAGAGCCAGTAGCCGAAGTCCACACACCACGAGCAGCCGATCGCCACGGCCGAGGCCATCTCCGCCAGATGCTTCAGCGCAGGGTCCAGCGCCTTCCAGCGCGCCACCTTGCTCTCGAAGGAGAAGTAGGAGCGCAGCAGCTTCGGGTGGTGGCCCAGCGCCAGGGCGGGCTGCATGACCGCGCCGTAGGTGCGCCGTGAGTACCACTCGGCGAAACGCAGGGTGAGCGTGCGCCGCGGGGAGAGGGAGATACGGGCCATGGCAATGCCTCCTTGGTGTCCGCGTTGCCGCGGTGCGTCCGGAGGGCGGCCCGGGCGGGCGCCCTCACTCCATTGACGTACCGGCACCGGCCGATGTGACATCCCGGGAGGACAATGCAGGCATGGCTGAGACAGCGGCGAAAGCAGTGCTCGTGGGTGGCCCCGAGGAGCTGCCCGAGCGGATCGTGCCGGTCGATCCGCCCGGGTCCGAGCTCAAGATCCCGTTCCGTAACGGCTATGAGCACTACCGGGCCACCAGCCGGCAGCAGCACACCCCCGAAGGGCCGCTGCCCGTCTACGAGTGGTGGGAGCGTACGGAACTGCCCGGGTAGGCGACCGGCTGGGCGGCCGCGCCCACCGGCACCCGGGCCGAGGGTCAGGGGGTGGGCGCGAAGGCCTGGAGCGCGATCTGCTGGGTGCGCTCCTGTTGTGGCCAGTCGGCCTCGGTGCCCAGCACGAGGACCGCGAACTGGCGGCCGTCATCGACGGTGAAGGCGCAGTCGACCACCTTGACCCGCGCGCCGATCCGGTCACTGTCATAGGCGTAGACCAGCTGGGTGGCGTCGGTGCCGGGCGCCGGGCCGGCCAGCGGTGCGAGGCTGATCTCCGCGTAACCGGGGTTGCCGGCCAGCCCCTGTGAGGCCTTCTGCAACGCCTCGCGCGGGGTGCTGTCCGGCTCGTTGATCTCGAAGATCTGCACCAGCCCGCGGTCGTCCGGTGCGGTGTAGAAGACCCCGGTCTTCCGCACGGTGCGCCGCCAGCCGTCCGGCACCGCGGTGGTGAAGCCCGCTTCGTCGTGGACGAGGCGGTAGCCGGGCGGAAGCTCGGCGGCGGAGCCGGTGCCGGTGGAGCCGGCGGTCGGGTCGAGGCCGGTGGACTGCGTCGGGCCGGTGCCGGAGGTCGTCGGGGCGGACGCCTTGGCCCGGGCCGGCGGACGGCCGGCGGACGGGTCCTCGTCATGGCCCCACAGCAGATAGCCGCCGCCGGCCCCGGCCGCGATCACGGCCACCGCGGCGCCGGCGACCAGGGCCGTGGTGCGGCGCCGGACGCCCTCCCCGGGGCCCGAAGCGGGGTACGGGCCGGGGTCGGGTGGGGTGTACGGGCCGGACTGCGGAGGGATGGAGGAGCCGGGGTCGGCAGGGGTGTACGGGCCGGGTTCCGGTATGGGGGGCGGGACGGGCGCGAACGTCGGCCGGGGCGGCATCGGCCCCGTATAGGGAGCAGGCGGCGGGGTGCCGTCCTCCCAGCTCTGGGTCTCGCTGTTCCAGCGGGCCTGGCCGCCGCCCGTCACCTCAGCCTCCCACCAGGGCAGCGACCGCCTCGCCGACCGCGGCGCCGGACGCCAGCAGCCCGACGACCGCACCGGCGTCGGTGAGCGCCGTACGGAGCCGGGCCAGCCGGCCGGGGCCCGCCGCACCGGCGTCGGCGATCTCCGTCTCGGTCTCGGCGAGTTCCCCGCGCAACACCGTGACCTGCGGGGTCTGCACCGCTCGGGACAGATCGTCGAGCAGCGCGCGGACGGCGCGCAGCAGCTCCTGCTGCGCCGGGTCCGCCAAGGCGGCACCCCCGGCCTCGTTATTCGTCACCGTGTTGTTGTCCCCGATGGCGAACGCCCCCCGGACGCTGCCGATGTGGATGCCCTTGCCGCCCTCGTCAGCCGCCACGCTTGCCACTTCCCTTCCCGCTTCCCCTCGGCGCGGAGCCCCGCCCGGTGGTGGTGTTGTTGGTGATGGTGTTGTTGTCGCCGATGCCGACGGCGCCCTGCGCGGACTCGACATAGACCCCGCCCTCGGCGACATGCACCACCCGCTGCTCGAACTCGTCGGTCTGGTAGCCGGCTTCGCGCAGTGCCGTGATCACCCCGGCCGCCACCCGCTGCTGAATGGTCTTCAGATAGCGGGCGACGTCCATGTCCTGGAAGAGCGACGACTCGCCGAACGAGCCCAGCTCCCGTACGGAGGCGCCGGGGCCCTCAGGCAGCGCCGCGCCGTGTCCCGCGGTGGCCAGCCGCCAGGCCGACAGCAGCCCGCGCGCCAGGGTGAGCAGCGCGCTGCCGGCCGAGCGCGGCGTACGGGACAGCGCCCAAACCGCCTTGCCGAAGTGGTGGTGGTGCCGGTACTGGTGGGCCAGCCGGTCGGCGTCCTGGAAGAGCTGCCGCAGCGGCCACAGCACATGCGGCGCGACCTCCAGCATCAGCATCCCGCCCTGGGTGTGCACCCGGACGAAGACCGTGGTGACCACGCCCTCGTTCCAGCCGCCGACCCGGATGCGCAGGAAGTGGCGGCGGGTCTCGCCGCCCTCCTCCACCGCGGCGGCCCGGTGCTCCTCGAACGCCTCCGAGCCGTACGGCGCCACCGCGCGCGTCGGCAGGCCCTCGGCCGGCAGGAAGACGCACTCGTCGATCTCCAGCGCCCGCAGCCGGTCGCGTACCGCGGCCGCCGACTCCGGCGAACCGTGCGGCGACGGCACCCGCAGCGCCGCCACCAGCGGCACGATGCGCGCCAGGATCGCGGCATTGTCCAGCGGTTCGGCTTCCCGGTCCGCCCGGGGATTCAGCTCCACCGACAGCGACCACGTCCGGTACGGATCACCGGCACCGCAGAACGGATTGGCGGCGCGGTACATCACCAGCGGCCCGTGCTGCTCGATCCGTACCCGTTCCCGCAGCCGCCGGAAGCGCAGCCCCTCGGCCCGCTCCGCCGGGTCGGACATCACGTCGGGGAACCGCTCCTTGGACAACTCCCGCGCCAGGGCGTGGGCGAACTGGCCGCGCTGCATCGCGACCAGCGCGGCCAGCAACAGCGGCAGCAGCAGCGCCACCCACACCTGGAAGAGGCCGGACCCGCCGCCCGCGTCGCCGTACGCGCTCGTGCTGTCCCAGCCACCGTACGAACCGCTGTCCCCGGACCACCCGAAGTCCGACCCGTCGGAGGACCCATCGGAGGACGACGAGGCGAACGACACGAAGTCCGTCAGCACCCTGAAGGGCAGCACCCGGCCGAAGCCGCCCAGCGCCTCCCCAATGATGACCGCCGCCACCAAACCCACGATGAAGAAGAGCAGTTGGAGCCGCCCGTACCAGCGCAGCAGGAAGGAAAGGCCGCGCGCCAGCCACACGGGGATGGGCGCCCGCCGTACGAAGCGGCCGAGCGCCATGAAGACGACGGGGAAGAGGTACAGCACCACCAGCCCGGACGACAGCGGAATGGCCACGATCCACAGGCCCAGAATCGCCGCCGCCCAGCCCAGCTCCAGGCGGCGGGCGCGCAGCGCATGGGCCATCACCCGGGCCGCGTCGATGCCCAGCGAGGGCGCGGCGAACCGCTGTTCGTGGACGTACAGTTCATCGATCACCGCATCGCGGTACGCCTCGTCCATGTACGTCCCGGCGCACAGCAGCCGGGTGGCCTCACTGGCACCCGGCGGGGTGGGAGGCAGCGGCGGGGGCGGGACCGCCGCCTCGGAATGCTTGACTAATCGCCGGTGTTCCTCGGGATCTCCGGGCTGCGCGGGCACGTCCGTCCGGGACATCGCTCTCCCCCATATACGCCAACGAGATTCCGCGGACGGCGACTTGGACGGCCAGGCGCCGGTGACCGGCCGCGGCGGTGCGGAAGCCGCAGCATAAGGGAGGGAACCGCTCCGTGTCAGCGCGATAACCCAAGGTTGCGGCGCGGGTCAGGTGGCCGCGCGGAACTCCCCGCCCTTGACGGCGGCGACGAAGGCCGACCAGCCATCCGCCGGGAGGACCAGTACGGGCCCGTCGGGGTTCTTGCTGTCACGGACGGGGACGACGTCGGGGATACCGGGGGCTACTTCGATGCAGTTGCCGCCGTTGTCGCCGCTGTAGCTGCTCTTCACCCAGGTCGCCGCGCTGAGCTCGTGCCTGTCCATGATGCTCGTACCCTTCCATCGCGTCGCTGATCAGAGCGGCGGACTCGGGGGCTGACGGAGCGTCCGCCCTGAGCACATCATAGGTCTGGCTGTGCTGCGCACAGACGGCCGGATCGTCGTTGAGATGACCCCGGTCAAGCGACTCCGAGTAGACCCACTCGCGCCCGTCGGGCATTTTGATCAACGACATGGGGGCGTTGGGGCGAACGAGTACGGGGAAGTCCGCCGGGGCCACCTGGATGCGGATGTTGGGGCGTCGCCCGACGCTGAGCAGGTGCGCGCACTGGTCCCGCATGACGGCAGAGCTGCCCACCACGTTGCGCAGACAGCTCTCGTCCAGGACAACGACGTACATCGGCCCGCCGTTGACCAGGAAGCGCCTCTGTCGACTCAGTCGGGCCCGGACACGCTCCTCGACCTCGTCGCCGCTCGCGACACGGGAGAACAGCGCCCACGCATAATCCTCCGTCTGTAACAGGCCTGGAATGACGCGCTCTTGGTACTCCCGCAGAGCCACCGCCACCGCATCCATCTCAGCCCTGCGCTCGAACCAGTCCGGATGCTGCACCTCCGGATACCAGTCGATCCGCCCCCACAACCGCAGCAACACCCCACCCGTACCCAGCACTTCATCGCACTTCTTCGCGAACGTGTCCTGCGGCACCCTCGTACCGGCCTCCACGCGCGCGACATGGGACCGATCGCAGGGGATCTCGCGGGCCAGCCCCTCCTGCGTCAGTATCGCGGCCTCACGGAAGTGCTTCAGCACCTCGCCGAACACGGCGGCCGTACTGGTGGCCGCCGCTCCCCCCGTGGCATTGCGTCGGTTCACCCGGTCCCCCTTCGTGACAGTTGGGCAGTGTCACGCGATCAGCGTTGTGATCGCCCACCCCGCTGAGCAACGATGAACACACCCAGAGTAAGGGGCCGTTCCACGCAAAACCCCCGCAACGTTGGGAGACGTCCGGGGGCGTGGCCTTCAACCCAGAGAGATTGTCGACATGCACCACGTTATCCGGCTCTTCGAGCCCCTGCTACGTCTGTTACTGCCCGGAGCGGGGCGTCACCGGCCTGCCGATGCACCGCCGTGCACCGCGAGTTGGGCAGACGTGCCGACGTTGGCACTGCCCCGCCGCGTACCCGTACCTCACACGGAGCTGCTGCGGGGTGAGGAGTCCGCCCTCGTACGCCCGTACCTGGTCGCGCACGAGCGGCGGCAGTACAACCGCCTGCCGGAGGTGGTGTGGTGACCGGCCTCAACGGCCGCCCCGTTCACCTGATCGCACCGGCGCCTGATCCCGAGCCGGTTGCCGGGTGCGATGTCTGCGGGGCCCTGGCCCGGCAGCGGGCGGGGGCGTACGCAGGCGGGGACAGGTCTAAGGCGACCGACTGCAACGTCGAGATCCGCCGCCACCCCCATCAGGAGCGGCACCAGCAACAGACTCCCGCCCGGTCGGCGGGGCACGGTAAATCCGGAGCTGACGAAGGAGATTGCATGAGTCACGTATGGCGCATCGCGGGCAGCGGCGGGGGTGGTGGCGACAAGCTGCCGGGCGAGCCCTACCCCGGCCCGCATCCGAAGCCCACCCCCGACGGCGGTCCCGGCGTCCCCAATCCGCCCAGGGTCGTCTGATCAATGACCGCCGACGCACAGCAGGGGCGCCCCGACCACCTGGCGCGCGCCCTCATGTCCGCCGGCGCCCTCACTGCGGACTGGGCGCCCGTCTACGCGGCCGTGCCCCGTTCCGCGTTCCTGCCCGATCTGATGTGGCCCTTCGACATGGCGGCAGGGCGAAGTGCCGCTGTTTCCAAGGCGGATGATCCGGCTGCGTGGCAGGCCTACGCGGACGCCGACGTGCCGATCGTCACGCAGTGGGACGACGGAGATCATGTCGGAACGGAACCGGGCGAGGCGTCCACCAGCTCGGCGTCGATGCCCTCCGTCGTGTTCTCCATGCTCCGTGATCTGGACGTACGGCCCGGAGCGAAGGCCCTGGAGATCGGTACCGGTACGGGCTGGAACGCTGCCTTGCTGGCACACCGGTTGGGCGCCGGGAACGTTGTGACGGTGGAGGTGGACGGCGCCGTTGCCACGTCCGCGCGGGCGGCGCTCGCGCGGATGCGGCTGCCCGTTCGCGTCGTTCACGGGGACGGGTTGCTGGGGTACCCCCGGGGCGCGCCGTACGACCGGATCATCGCGACCTGCGGTCTGCGGGCCGTCCCGTTCGCCTGGGTGCGGCAGAGCCGGCCCGGCGGGGTCATCGTGGCCCCGTGGGGGACGCACTACGGCACTGGGGACGCCGTTGCCCGGCTGGTGGTCGCGCCGGACGGTGCGAGCGCGTCAGGCACCTTCACCGGACCGGTGGAGTTCATGAAGCTGCGCGCGCAGCGTCGACCGCCGGTGGAGCACGGCGCTTATGTGACGGGCAGCGTGGCGGAGGGCGACGAATCCTCCACGACGGTCACGGAAGCCGAGTTCGTCGGAGAGCGGTTCGGCGCTGGGCAGTTCGCTCTGGGGCTGCGTGTCCGCGACTGCGCTCACGTCGTTGCCGACAAGCGGGACGGGGCACGGCCCGTGTGGTTCTACGGCCTGACCGACCGCTCGTGGGCGTGCGCGATGTTCCGTGACGGAGACACCGCGCGGGTCTGGCAGTCCGGGCCGCGCCGGCTCTGGGACGAGGTCGAGGCCGCCTACCGATGGTGGGAAGCGCACGGGAAGCCCGGCTTCCCGCGCTTCGGTCTGACCGTGGACGAGGACGGCCAGCGGGCGTGGCTGGATGATCCGCAACAGGCCTGGCATCTGTAGGTGGCGCCCGGACGGGCCGAGCCCGCACGGCCGTTGAAGCAGGCCGTGCGGGCTCGGGGCGCAGGTGGTGCGGGCTCAGATGAGGCCGAGGGCGCGGACCGCGTCGCGCTCCTCCTCCAGCTCCTTGACGGAGGCGTTGATGCGCTCACGCGAGAAGTCGTTGATCTCCAGGCCCTGGACGATCTCGTACGCGCCGTCCTTGGTGGTGACGGGGAAGGAGGAGATCAGGCCCTCCGGCACGCCGTAGGAGCCGTCCGAGGGGATACCCATCGAGGTCCAGTTGCCGTCGGCGGTGCCGTTGACCCAGGTGTGGACGTGGTCGATGGCGGCGTTGGCGGCGGAGGCGGCCGACGAGGCGCCACGGGCCTCGATGATCGCCGCACCGCGCTTGGCGACGGTCGGGATGAAGGTCTCGGCCAGCCACTTCTCGTCGTTGACCGTCTCGGCGGCGTTCTTGCCGGCGACGGTGGCGTGGAAGATGTCGGGGTACTGGGTGGCGGAGTGGTTGCCCCAGATCGTCAGCTTCTTGATCTCGGAGACCGGGGTGCCGGTCTTCTGCGCGAGCTGGGAGATGGCGCGGTTGTGGTCCAGGCGGGTCATCGCGGTGAAGCGCTCGCGCGGTACGTCCGGCGCGGCGGCCTGCGCGATCAGCGCGTTGGTGTTGGCGGGGTTGCCGACGACCAGGACCTTGATGTCGTCCGCGGCGTGGTCGTTGATGGCCTTGCCCTGCGGCTTGAAGATGCCGCCGTTGGCCTCCAGCAGGTCGCCGCGCTCCATGCCCTTGGTGCGGGGGCGGGCGCCGACGAGCAGGGCGACGTTCGCGCCGTCGAAGGCCACGTTCGGGTCGTCCGAGATGTCGATGCCCTGAAGCAGCGGGAAGGCGCAGTCGTCGAGCTCCATCGCGGTGCCCTCGGCCGCCTTCAGACCCTGCGGGATCTCCAGGAGGCGCAGCTTGACCGGCACGTCCGCGCCGAGCAGATGGCCGGAGGCGATGCGGAAGAGGAGGGCGTAACCGATCTGGCCGGCGGCGCCGGTGACGGTGACATTGACGGGAGTGCGGGTCATGGCGATCTCCTGCGCGACGTTTTCTGGGGGCAAGCCCCAGACCACCATGGGTGGCGGTGGGTGTCCCTGCCCATTTATCTAGGTCTCATCGAGGTCTCTTGGTATCGAGAGACCCGGCCGTCAGGCTATCGGACCCCTGCCCACGGCAGGCGACGGGCCGGTGTGGAACACCTCACCGGGTGCGTCGGCGCGCCCGTACGGGCGCCCGCCGGGCCCCCTGGGCGGGTGCGGCGGCCGCCCGCTCAAGGAGGGGGGACGCGGGCGGCCGCCGAGTTGTGCCTCACCCGTGGGGGGTATCGGTCGCATGCCCGGGATACCGGAGGGCATGCCACCCGTATTTCGAGCATCCCGCGCGGGGGGCGATTCCCGGCCAGCGGCCGGCCGCGCTAACGGGCGGTGGGTGCGGCGGATCCGGCCGGTGCGGTGGGTGCCGCCGGGCCGGTCGACGCCGCCGGCACCGGGCGGGTGCAGCCCCGCACGCCGGCCGTGGTCGTCGCGCAGCCCGAGACCTTCGCCGGGTCGCCGGTGACCTGCACCATCGCGGTGTACGCGGTGCCGTTCCGCTCGACCCGCGCCGTGACCCGGTGCCCGCCCGCGCTGATCGTCGCCCGGTCGCCCGGGGCCGCGCCGCTGATCCGCGCCCAGGCGGCATGGCAGACCGCGCTGTAACGGACCTCGATCAGCGCGCCGCCGGCCATCCCGCGGGACGCGCTGCCGGCGTGCGGACCGCCGCACCCCATCGCCTCCGGGTCCTTGCCCACGCAGTCGGCGCCGCTACAGCGCACTCCGGCCGGCAGCGCGGGCGTCTCGGCGGGGGCGGCCGCCGGCTTGGGCGGTGCCGGCTTCTTGGCGCCGTCAGTGGCCGGATTCAGCAGCAGTACGGCGGCGCCGGCCACCAGCAGCGCGCCGACCGCGCCGACCGCGAACATGGCGGCCCGGCCCCGGCGGGCGCGCCGGGCCTCGGGCGCGGGTGCCGGCTCCGTGTGCGGTGCCGCGGACGCCATTTCGGGAAAGTCGGCGGCCGACGGCAGTTCGTCGGTGCGCTGGCGCGGCACCGGGGGGAGCTTGGGCAGCGGGGCCGTCTGCGGCGGCTCGGCGACCTCCACCCCCTTCGTGGGAGTTGCCCCCTTTGCGGCGTGCGCACCCTTTGCGGGGCGTGCGCCCTTCGCCGGCTTTGCTTCCTTCGCCGAGGGCTTGGCCTCCGCCGGCTGCGCTTCGAACTCGCCCAGCGCGGCCCGCGCCTGGGCGACCCGTATCGCTTCCATGGTGACGTCGTGCCGCATCTCGGCCCGGCTCCAGGCGCGTTCGGCCAGCTCCCACATCGTGGTGAGGTGCCCGGCGTGGGTGCCGGTCGCCTCGGCGAGCGCGATCACCGCGCGCTGCGGTGGCAGCAGCCGCCCGTTGAGGTAACGCTCCCAGGACGTCTTGCTGAAGTTCGTACGGTCCGCGACGGCGGCCACACTCAGCCCGCTGCGGTCCACCAGCCTGCGCAGCTGACCCGCGAACTCCCGTACCTGCGGATCGAGTTCGTCCGGCAGCGGCTTCCAGCGAGGCATGGCCTCCCCCTATCCCCACATATGCGCGTCAGCGCACTCCCCCCGGTCCGCCCGCCTTATTGACTACCCCTAGGGATGCTTCCGGCCAGGTCGCAGTTCCCCATTTTTCCTGAGCGCGCGGAAGCAGTCAGGGCATATGTCGTACACCCGTGCGCTCCCGCGCCCCCACTAGTGTGACATTTCCACCGGCGTACCTGCGACTTTCGTGCGCATTCCGATAAGGACCGGCCATGATCGCGCCCTATGTGCCACGGCGGCCTCCCGGTCCGGTACAGCGACGGGGGGCGATTTCCGGACAACGGATGCCCACGGATGCCAACGGGTGCGGCTACTGCGGGAAGCACTCCTCGGCCGCGCCGCCCGCCGGGTAGAGGCACAGCCGGATGCCCTGCGGACCGCGGGCCGCCGCCATGGGGGTCACGAGATAGCCCTCGGCGTCGAAACGGTCCTTCACCCGCACCGACCGCGGCTTCGACCCCGGCGCCGAGACCTCGATACGGTCACCGATCCGGCCGTTGCGCAACCGCCCCCAGGCCGCGCCGCACGCCGTGCCGTAGCGGACCTGAACGCGCTGCCCCCGGGCGGCGGTTCGCTCCACGACCGTGTCCACCAGGCCCTCGCCGCCGCAGACCATCGACTGCGGGTCCTTGCCGTCACACGCCATCCCCCGGCAGCCGGTGACCGCCGAGGAGACCGGCGCCGCGTCCTGCGCCGGGCCGCTGCCGTCCGGCCCCTCCCCCGCCCAGAACCCCAGCGCCGCGAGGACCGCCAGCCCGCCCGCGCAGGCCCCGGCCGCCACGGCCACCACCCCCTGCGGCAGCCACGACCACGTCAGCCCCCGCCGGATCTCTCCGCCCGGCCCGCCGTCGGCCCGCCCCCCGTCCGGCGCGACCGCGTCGTGGTCGTCCGGCGCGACGGCGACCTGTTCGTCGACCTGTTCGTCCGGCGCGACCGCGACCCGGTCGTCCACCGCACGCCGGCCCGCGGTGCGTACGGACGGTGCGGCGCGCCCGCTCCACGCCGCGTCCGCCAGCTCCCACAGCGCCAGAAGCCGCCCGGCCGGCTCACCGGCCAGCCCGCACAGCGCCTCGACCGCGCCCCGGGGCGGCAGCTTCTTACCGTTGAGATAGCGCTCCCAGGAGGACTTGCTGTACGGCGTGCGCGCGGCCAGCGCCGCCAGGCTCAGCCCCGTACGCCCCCGCAACTCCCGCATACCGGCGGCCAGTCGGGAGCTCTCGACCCCTTCGCGCAGCTCGCGGCCGGCCCCGCTCACCGGCGCAGCGCCTTCCAGGTGTCGGGGCCCACGATCCCGTCCGTCGGCAGCCCGGCCCCGGCCTGGAGGCGCTTGACGGCCCGCACGGTGTTCTCACCGACGACGCCGTCCACCGGGCCCGGGTCGTAGCCCTGGTAGTGCAGCAGACACTGCGCCTCCACGACCTCCCAGCCGCTGGCGCCGCTGCCCAGGATCGCCGTGCCGGTGCGGCTGCGCCCCGCGTACAGGGCTCCCGCCGAGCGCTGGACATGGCAGTCGAAGGTCTCCCCCACCCGGTGCGTGAAGCCCGGTGCGGCGCCGGCTGCCCGGCCGGCCGCGGTGATGGCCGTCCCGCGCCCGGCGGCGGTGTCGTGCTGCCAGGGGCGGACGATCCACAGCGCGACACCGGCCACGACGAACACGGCCAGCGCCCCCAGGGCGACCAGCGCCCCGGTCCGTGGACCACCCTGACCTCCCGCCCGCGAGGTGTCCGCGTCCTGGCCCTCCGCCCGTTCCACGGCAGGCGGCGCGCCCCGCCCAGCGGCTGCTTCTTCCCGTACGCCGGGCCGCTCCTGCGCTCCGGCCGCCCGCGGCCGGGCCTCCACCGCCGACCGGCCCGTGGCGGTCCCGACCTTGTCCGTCCCGTCCGCGGCCGCCCCCCACGCCTGCGCCGCGATCTCATGGAGCACCAGGAGCCGGGTCGCATCGGCGCCGCAGACCCGCGCCAGCGCCTCCACCGCCCCGCGCGGCGGCAGCTTCTTGCCGTTGAGATAGCGCTCCCACGACGACTTGCTGTACGAGGTTCTGGCGGCGAGCGAGGCCAGGCTCAGCCCGCTGTGGTCCTTCAGTCTCCGTAGCTGCACGACAAGCTGCCGCACCCGCTGGTCGAGCGATTCGGGCAGCCCTCTCCAACGCGACATGTCCCACCCCATACGCGTTCGTTCTCCCCCGAGGCATGCGCCCCCTGTGCCGCCGATAATGGCGCGGATGCTGCCTCCGGTTCCCGTTTTTACTCTTTTCCGCACGGTATCCGGACATGCCCGCCGTCGTCCTCCCCGTCCCAGCGCGGCGTCCGCGGGATCGACGTCCCCGCAGGCCGGAGCGTGGGACGTCCCACAGGGTCCCAACCCGGGCGGACGGTATGGCAGTTCGCGTACGCCGCGGCGCACAGTCGTGGCGCAGCACCGGGCGGCGCGGTCCACCCCGCGCCGCCGCCACCACCTACGGGGAGGAACCCACACCATGAACGCCCGTAAGCGCCTCGCACTCACCGTGGCCGCCGCGGCCGTCTCCGGAGGCCTGGCCCTGGCCCCCGCCACCGGCGCCGTCGCCGCCCCCACGCACGCCAAGAAGGCCTCGGTCACCGTCCAGCGCGCACCGGGCAACTGCCCGCGCGGTTACCTGTGCGTCTACCCGAAGCCCAACTTCAAGGGGGCCCCGAAGAAGGTCGCCGGCAACAACCGCGACCTGCGCCGCTACGGCGGTGCCTTCAACCACCCGTGGTCCGCCTTCAACAACGGCACCCGCTGCGCCGTGACGGTCTACGAGCGGCCCAACTTCCGCGGCCACCACGCGAAGCTGAACCGCGCCACCGGCTGGAAGTACATCGGCGGCAACATCATGACCATCTACTCGAACAAGTGGTGCTGAGCCACCTCGCCTGACGACGGCGGCCCGTCCTTTCCCAGGGGAAGGACGGGCCGCCGTCGGCGAAAGGAGCGCCCTAGCGCACGGTGAAGTGCACGATGTCGTCCAGGAACGGGATGTGGATCCACGGCTTGGGCTGCACCATCAAGGACAGCATCACGATCACGAAGCCGAGCAGCCCGTACGTCGCCAGGTCCGTGAAGCGGGAGCGCACCGCCAGCATCCCCACCGACGGCAGCGCCCACCGCAGCACCGCGCCGGCCAGCAGGGAGAGCCCGATCACCAGCGCGCCGATGCGGAACGCATCGAGCGCGACCAGCAGCAGCCCGGCCGCGACCCCGCCCATGACCGCGAGCAGCGGCCACTGCCGGGCCGGTGCTGGGTAGCCGCCCGACGCGGCCCGGCCGCCGCCCTCCGGGCGGGCGGTGTCGCGGGTCAGGGTCGGAAAGCGGCGCGAGGAGCGCTGCGGCTCGGAGGCCCCGTCCGAATGCGCTTCGGCAGCCATGGCTGGCAGTCCCTTCCGGTGTCCGGGTCCGTCGGACCGGTCCGTCTGTGTCATCGAGACCAGCTTCTCAGAAGACCAGGATCTCAGGTCGTGCGCGCGGTCTCAGCCGGCCGCGCGCTCGGCCGCCTCGACCACGTTGACCAGCAGCTGGGCGCGGGTCATCGGGCCGACACCGCCCGGGTTCGGGGCGACCCAGCCGGCCACCTCGGCGACGCCCGGGTGCACATCGCCGACGATCTTGCCGGCCTCGTCGCGGCTGACGCCGACGTCCAGGACGGCCGCACCGGGCTTGACGTCCTCGGGCTTGATGATGTGCGGCACACCGGCCGCGGCGACGATGATGTCGGCCTGCCGGAGGTGCGCGGACAGATCGCGGGTGCCGGTGTGGCACTGGGTGACGGTGGCGTTCTCCGACTTGCGGGTCAGCACCAGCGGCATCGGCCGGCCGATGGTGATCCCGCGGCCGACGACCACCACATGCGCGCCCTTGATCTCGACGTCGTGCCGCCGCAGCAGCTGGACGATGCCGTACGGGGTGCACGGCAGCGGGCCCTCGATGCCCAGCACCAGCCGGCCCAGGCTCATCGGGTGCAGCCCGTCGGCGTCCTTGGCCGGATCCATCAGCTCCAGCACGCGGTTGGCGTCGATGCCCTTGGGGAGCGGGAGTTGGACGATGTAGCCGGTGCAGGCCGGGTCCTCGTTCAGCTCCCGGACGACCGCCTCGATCTCTTCCTGGGTGGCGGTCTCCGGCAGTTCGCGCTGGATCGAGGCGATGCCGACCTGGGCGCAGTCGCGGTGCTTGCCGTTGACGTACCAGCGGCTGCCCGGGTCGTCGCCGACCAGGAGGGTGCCGAGGCCAGGCTGCACGCCCTTGGCCTTCAGCGCCTCGACGCGGGCGGTGAGCTCGGACTTGATAGCGGCTGCGGTGGCCTTGCCATCCAGAATCTGGGCAGTCATGTCTCCATCCTCCCGGATGAGGGCCGCCACGTTCCAATCAGGGCACGCGGGAAGGGTCCGTGGCCGGAATTGATCATTGCACTTGCACAACAGCCGAAGGCCTTGACTGGACAGAGTGAATGCGCAACTAGAAGGATTGACGCGCAGTGCCGCAGGCTTCGTCGGGGGGTGGCCAGTGCAACAACCTGTTTTTCCTCCGCGTCACGCCGTGTGCCCCACTGACCCAACGGAGGAAAGCAGCAGATGAGTTTCGGTGACCCGAACAACCCGTACGGCCAGCAGCCGCAGGCCCCTTACGGCCAGCAGCCCCCGGTCCCGCCGCAGGGCGGCCAGCCCGGCTATGGCTACCCGCAGCAGCCGCAGGCCCCCCAGCAGCCGTACGGTTACCCGCAGCAGGCCGTGCCGCAGCAGCAGGCCTACGGCGGCTACCCGCAGCAGGGTGCGCCCTACGGCCAGCCCGGCATGCCGGGGATGGGCATGCCGACCGGCTACGCGAGCTGGGGCGCGCGGCTGTGCGCCATGCTCATCGACGGCCTGATCGTGGGCCTGGTGCCCGGCATCCTGTACGCGATCGCCGGCATCACCACCGCCGCCTCGGTGAGCGATTACGAGAGCTGCGCCTTCGACGACTACCAGTGCCGGGCGGACGCGGCCTCCGCCGGCCCGCCGGTCTTCGCCGTCCTGCTGATCATCCTCGCCGCCCTCGTGGCCATGGGTGGCGGCATCTTCATGCTCGTGAAGGAAGGCAGCACCGGCCAGACCATCGGCAAGAAGGCCATGAGCATCCGGCTGGTCCGCGAGGACACCGGTCAGCCGCTCGGCTTCGGTATGGCGTTCGTCCGCCGCCTGGCGCACTTCCTCGACAGCATCGCCTGCTACATCGGCTGGCTGTGGCCGCTGTGGGACGAGAAGTCCCAGACGTTCGCGGACAAGGCGGTCGGCTCGGTGGTCGTCAAGACCCAGTAGTCCGGCTCGGGGCTGCGCCCCGGCCCGACCTGCACCACTCCTCGAAGGCCCCCTCGCACCTGCGCGTCGGGGCCTTCGCGGCTCCGTTCAAGTCGCTTGAAGGACACCGCCCGTGAGTTACCCCAACCAGAACCCTTACGGTCCGCCGCCGGGCCAGCAGCCCGGTTACGGCTACCCCCAGCAGCAACCGCCGTCGCCGTACGGCCCCTACCCGGGCGGCGGGATGCCGGGTATGCAGCCGCAGTTCCCGACCGTCATGCCCGGCGGGCTCAAGGCCACCCGGGTCATGCTGTTCGTGCTCGCCGGACTGAACGTCATCGGCCTGATCCTGGCGGTGGCGGGCCTGGGCGAAGTCAGCAAGGCCTCGCACAACACCTCGCCCTACGACTCCGCCGAGACCGAGACGTTGATGAACCTCGGCAAGGGCGTCCTGATCGCCTTGATCATCCTGATCGTCATCTTCTCGGCGGTGGCGATCACCCTGGGGCTCCAGTTCGGCAACGGCGGCAAGGGCGTCCGCATCGGCACCATCGTCTGGGGTATCGCCCACACCCTGGTGAGCCTGATCACTTTCCCGTTCGGCCTGGTCCACACCGTCCTCGGCGTGCTGATCATCGCCTTCGCGTCGAAGGACGACAGCAACGCCTGGTTCAACCGGCCGCGTTACTGAGCGGCGCGCCCGCGCGGCACGGAGGGCCGCACCCCCGCCCGGGGGTGCGGCCCTTTGCCCGTGGTGACGGTGGCTCAGTGGAAGAAGTGCCGGGTCCCCGTGAAGTACATCGTCACGCCGGCCTTCTTGGCGGCCTCGACGACGAACTCGTCGCGGACCGAACCGCCGGGCTGGACCACGGCCTTGACGCCGGCCGCGGTCAGGATCTCCAGACCGTCCGGGAACGGGAAGAACGCGTCCGACGCGGCGTACGAGCCGCGCGCCCGCTCCTCGCCCGCCCGCTCGACCGCGAGCTTCGCGGAGTCGACGCGGTTGACCTGGCCCATGCCGACACCGACCGAGGCGCCGTCCTTGGCGAGCAGGATCGCGTTGGACTTGACCGCGCGGCAGGCCCTCCAGGCGAAGGCCAGCTCGGCCAGGTCCTCGGCCGGGAGTGCCTCGCCGGTCGCGAGGGTCCAGTTCGCCGGGTCGTCGCCCTCGGCCTGGAGGCGGTCGGTGACCTGGAGCAGCGCGCCGCCGTCGATCGGCTTGACCTCGACCGGGTTGGCCGGGGCGCCCTCGGCGCGCAGCACGCGGATGTTCTTCTTCTTGGCCAGGACCTCGACCGCGCCGTCCTCGTAGCCGGGCGCCACGATGACCTCGGTGAAGATCTCGGCAACCTGCTCGGCCATCGCCACGGAGACCGGGCGGTTGACGGCGATCACGCCACCGAACGCCGACAGCGGGTCACAGGCGTGCGCCTTGCGGTGCGCCTCGGCGACGTCCGCGCCGATCGCGATGCCGCACGGGTTGGCGTGCTTGATGATCGCGACGCAGGGCTCCGCGTGGTCGTACGCGGCCCGGCGCGCGGCGTCGGTGTCCGTGAAGTTGTTGTACGACATCTCCTTGCCGTGCAGCTGCTCGGCCTCGGCCAGGCCGCCCGTGCCGTCCACGTACAGCGCGGCACCCTGGTGCGGGTTCTCGCCGTAACGCAGCACGTTGTTCCGCTCGTACGTGGCGCCCAGGAAGTCGGGGAAGCCGCTGTCGTCGGCGGCCGCGTAGTCGTCGGCGAACCAGGAGGCGACGGCCACGTCGTACGCGGCGGTGTGCTGGAAGGCCCTGGCGGCGAACCGCTTGCGGAGCGCCAGCGTGAAGCCGCCCTCCTTGACCGCCTGGAGGACCGCGGCGTACGCGCCCGGGTCGGTGACGACGGCCACGGACGGGTGGTTCTTGGCGGCGGCACGCACCATCGAGGGGCCGCCGATGTCGATCTGCTCCACACACTCGTCGGGGGTGGCGCCGGAGGCGACGGTCTCCCGGAACGGGTAGAGGTTCACGACCACCAGGTCGAACGGCTCGATGCCGAGGTCGGCCAGCTGCCCGCGGTGGTCCTCCAGACGCAGGTCGGCCAGGATGCCGGCGTGCACCTTCGGGTGCAGGGTCTTGACCCGGCCGTCAAGGCACTCGGGGAAGCCGGTCAGGTCCTCGACCTTGGTGACCGGCACCCCGGCCGCGGCGATCTTCGCGGCCGTCGAGCCGGTCGAGACGAGCTGGACACCGGCCGCGTGCAGCCCCTGCGCCAGCTCCTCCAGCCCCGACTTGTCATAGACGCTGACCAGCGCGCGGCGAATGGGCCGCTTCGAACCTTCGGCGGTGGCGGTCACGAGATACGTACCTTTCGTCCCTCAATGCGGTAGCCGTGCCGGGCCAGACGCCCCACGACCTCGACGAGCAGCGATCGCTCGACTTCCTTGATGCGCTCATGCAGCGCGGATTCATCGTCCTCGTCCCGGACCTCGACCACGCCCTGGGCGATGATCGGGCCGGTGTCGACCCCGTCGTCGACGAAGTGGACGGTGCATCCGGTGACCTTCGCGCCGTACGCGAGCGCATCGCGTACGCCATGGGCACCGGGAAAGCTCGGCAGCAGCGCCGGGTGGGTGTTGACCGTACGGCCGCCGAAACGGGCCAGGAACTCCTTGCCCAGGATCTTCATGAACCCGGCCGAGACGACCAGGTCAGGCTCGTGGGCCGCGGTCGCCTCGGTGAGCGCCGCATCCCAGTCCGCGCGGCTGTCGTAGTCCTTGACCCGGCAGACGAAGGTCGGCAGGCCCGCCCGCTCGGCGCGCTCCAGACCCACGATGCCGCCGCGGTCCGCTCCGACGGCCACGATCTCGGCGCCGTACTCCGAAGGACCCTCCTCGGCGATGGCGTCCAGCAGCGCCTGGAGGTTCGTACCGGAACCGGAGACGAGGACGACGATGCGGGCCGGGCGGTCGGGCCTGTCGGGTCGGTCGGGCGGGGCGGGGGCTGGGGACGAAGCCACGGCGGGGCTCTTTCTCGATCTCGCGTGCGGTGCGCCCGGTGGGCCCACCTGCTTTGTGTGGTCGTACAAGGCCGTGGGTACCGCAAATCCGGGGAACCCTACGAAGGCGCCGACCGTCAGCAACGATACCGGCACACCGAGCGGCCCCCGCGGGACGGGGGCGGGGACGGGAGGTAGCGTCGGGCGTAAGACTGCATGCAGTTCGTGGTAACCGGGCGCCGGCCGTCAAGGCCCGCGTACGGACGAGACAAGGGGAAGACGCACTCCAGATGACGGACCGACGCCGCCGCGCGGCCCTCCTGCTCCCTCCCCCAGCTACCGCTGGGTGGTACCCCCAGCCCGCCACCGCCCCTGGGGTGGTGCTGCTGCCGCGTGAGCGCAAGTCGTCGTCCTCGAAGTCGTCCTCCCCGGCTTCGGCGGGCTCCTCGGGGCACTCCGGTTCCCCGGATTCATCGGGTTCCCCGGCTTCCTCGGATTCCGACCGGGACAACCCCTTCGCCCCGCCGCCCGCCGACGCACCCGACCAGGAGTGGCGGCCCCGCCACCCCGCCCCGTACGCCCAAGGCCAGGAGCACGGCCAGGGCCAGGGCCACGACGGCGACGAGGGCCAGCCGCAGGACGGGCAGAACTGGGGGAGCCAGTGGAGCCCCCGGCAACCGGGCCGGCAGAACGGCGGATTCGGCACCCGGCCGGGCGGCCGCAACGGGCAGCAGAACGGCGGCCCCGGCGGCCCCGGCAATCTGCGCTGGGACCCCACCGACCCGGCCCAGCGCCGGGCGCGCTATGCGCTGCTGGGCGGTATGTGGGCGTTCTTCTTCGTGCTCTTCAGCCTGCCGGAGGTCGCCCTGCTGCTGGGCGCGCTGGCGCTGTACTGGGGCATCAGCGCGCTGCGCGCCAAGCCGGACCCGGCGAAGACGTCCGCCGCGGCGACCACCGCCGCCATGGAAGGCCGCCCGGCCCCCGGCGACACCTCGCCCGCCCCGGGGCAGCGGCCCGGCGCCCCGTCGGCGCCCGGCAGCACCCGGCCGCAGGTCACGGCGGCGATCTCCGGTCTGGTGACCGCGTCGCTGGCGCTGATGATGGTGGCCGCGACCTTCACCGTGCAGATCGTCTACCGCGACTACTTCACCTGCGTCAACGACGCCCTGACCCGGTCCGCCGGCAAGTCCTGCGAGAACCTGCTGCCCAAGGAGCTGCGGCCGCTGCTGAGCGTGCAGGAGTAGCGGGGGGGCGCGGCCGGACGGACGCCTGCCGTATTTGGCGGCCGGTGGCCGGCGGTGGCCAGGCGGTCAGGCCCTTAGACCGTCAGGCCGTCAGGCGGCCGGCTCGGCGGGTGCTACGGCGTCCGTGCTGGGCGCGCCGGCTTCGCCGGGCGCCGGCGCGGTGTCTGCGGGGTCTGCGGGATCCGTGGTGTCCATGGCGTCCGTGGCGTCCGTGGCGTCCGTGGCGTCCGCTGTATCTGTGGCGTCCGTGACGTCTGTGGCGTCCTGGCCAGTTGCCGCGTCCTCGGCGTCCCGAGCGGTCGCCGGACCCCTGGCGCCCAGGGGGGTTGCCCGGTCCTCGGCGCCCGGGCCGGTGTCCGTACGAGGCCGGGTGGTCGCCGCTTCCCGCCGCGCCGCCCGCAGCCACCAGGCCCGCAACGCGACCGCGCCCGGAATGCCGGTGACGGCCGTCCAGCCCGCGGCCGCGAGCCCCGTCCACCACCAGCTCGGGCCGAACGCGGAGAGGGCGCCGGTGCCCAGTGCGCCGCCGGCCAGGCCCGCGAGCGCCGCCATGAGCGCACCGCAGACGCCGGCCGCCAGACCCGCCGCACAGGCCGTCGTCCACCATGACCAGGGCCCGGCCGGGGAGCCGGAGGACGCCGCGGGGCGCGCCACCTGACGGGCCAGCAGCACCCCTGCGAGCACCGGCACCACGGCGACCGCCCAGGTCAGGGGGTTTCCCGGGCCCGGGTCCGGGAGGCCGCCGAGCAGCGGCAGTTGCGGCAGCGCGGGGTACGGCGAGGCGGCGAGCGGCCCGATCGTGCTGCCCGCACCAACGGTGAAACCCGGGCCGAGGCCGTACGCGGCTCCCCACACGGCCGCGTTCGGCAGCAGCAGGAGGCACAGCAGCAGGACCGTGGCGCGGCCGGCCCAGTCGGGCGCGAGCTGAAGGAGGTCGTCGCGTACCCGGCCGGCGTGCAGAGCGAGCGCGAGCAGGGTGAGCAGCGCACCGGCGGCGAGCAGGGCGGCCACCGCGACGCCGGCGGCCCGTAGCGCGGCGGCACCGCGGGGGCCGCCGAGCCGGATGCGGAGGCGGGTGCGGAGTCGGTCCGGGACGGTGGCTCCGGCGCGGCGGAGCCGGGAGGGCAGCAGGCCGGCGGCGGAGGGCCCCAGGATGTGCCAGGCCGTGGCGGCGAGGGTGGCCAGGGCGGTGCCCGGCACGGACAGCAGCGCGCTGAGCGGATCGGCGTGCAGCCGCCCGGCCGAGGTGTAGAGCAACGCACCGGCGGCGACCAGCAGATAGCCGGTGAGCAGCGCACCGAGCAGGGTGCGGGGTGCGGCCGCGCCGGCGGGTCCGGTCCCGCCGTCCGGGCTCATGCCGGGCTCCGCGCCGGCCGCGGCCGCGGTCGCCAGGGTGTGGCGGGCGGCGCGATGCAGCAGCCGGACCGGGAGGACGAGCAGCAGCAGCGGGGCCACCGCGACCGGCGCCGGGGCACCGGAGTGGCCGGCGGCGCGTACGAGATCGCCGCCGTGCGCCAACAGCCATACGTCGGCGGCGAGATGCAGGGCCCGCGAGGGCCCGCTGTCGGGGTAGGGGGAGGCGACCCAGAGCAGCAGCACGGCGACCGTCAGCGCGCCGAGGCCGAGGCCTGCGGCCGTCACCCCGCCGAGGAAGGCCGCGCCGATCGCGGAGGAGCGCCGGGCGGCGGTCCGGCCGTACGAGGAGAAGGTGGGGCCGCGGTCGATCATCTGGCTCACGCGGCCATGCTGCCAACAACACCCTTTTCATCCAGGTACTGGGCAAATGATCGACGTGTCGTGGCCGCCGTGTGTGTCGCGTGGTGCGGGCCGCTGCCGGTTTCCACACTGCTGTCCATGACCCAGCCCGACCAGACCCGGCCCCCCGAGCCGAACCGTCCCGCGCGCACCCCGGCCACCACCGCCTTCGACACGCTCCACTCCCGGCACGCCGCCGCGCTGTACCGCCAGGCGTATCTGCTCACCGGGCGTCCCGAGCTCGCCCGGCGAGCCGTGGAGCGGGGGTTCCGTCTGGCGTGGCAGCACTGGCCGGAGGTGGCGGCGGACCCGGATCCGGTGAGCCGGGTGCGGGCGGCCACATACGACTACGCGCTCGCGCCGTGGCACCCTCTGGTCCCCTGGCTGCGCCCCGCCCGCTCCCCGGAGCGCCTTCCGGAGTCCGCAGGAGCCGCCGGCCGTGCGCTGCTGGAGGCGGTGCTGAGCCTGCCGGGCCCGTACCGGCGGACGCTGCTGCTGCACGACGGCGTCGGACTCGGTCTCCGCCGGACCGCCGTCGAGACCGAGGCGAGCACCACGGCAGCGGCCGGCCGGCTCGCCCACGCCCGCGAACGGATCGCCGCGCAACTGCCGGAGCCGGCGCCCGGCGGACAGCCGCCGGCCGGGCGGGACAACCCCCTGCGGGCCCTGCTCGCCGCCGTGCCGGCCGCGCCGGGTGCGGCACCGCCGGCCGGCCCGCAGGTACGGACCGGCTGCGAGCGCAGCGTCCGCCGCACCACGCGCGCGGTGTTCGCCCTGACCGGCCTGTTCGCCCTGGCCACGCTGTCGGTGGCGGTCGCCGCGCCGGACCACGGCAGCCCGCCGAGGAACGGGCCCCGGGCGACCGCGCCGGTCGCCCCGGTGCAGCCCCGGGCGGCCCGGCTCGCCCCCGAGGCCCGTTGAACCGCTGTGCCACAACGGGCGCGGGCCCGTACCCACCAGGGGGTACGGGCCCGCGTCCGGATGCGTGGCGCCGGGCGGCACTCAGCCGACGAGGATCTCGCGGGCCAGCCGCGCGGTCTCCGACGGGGTCTTGCCGACCTTGACGCCGGCGGCCTCCAGGGCCTCCTTCTTCGCCTGGGCGGTGCCGGAGGAGCCGGAGACGATGGCGCCGGCGTGGCCCATGGTCTTGCCCTCGGGCGCGGTGAAGCCCGCGACGTAGCCGACGACCGGCTTGGTGACGTTGGCCTTGATGAAGTCGGCCGCACGCTCCTCGGCGTCGCCGCCGATCTCGCCGATCATCACGATCAGGTCGGTCTCCGGGTCGGCCTCGAACGCGGCGAGCGCGTCGATGTGCGTGGTGCCGATGACCGGGTCGCCACCGATGCCGACGGCCGAGGAGAAGCCGATGTCACGCAGCTCGTACATCATCTGGTAGGTCAGCGTGCCGGACTTCGACACCAGACCGATGCGGCCGGGCTTGGTGATGTCGCCCGGGATGATGCCGGCGTTGGACTGGCCGGGGGTGATCAGACCGGGGCAGTTCGGGCCGATGATCCGGGTCTTGTTGCCCTTGGACTTCGCGTACGCCCAGAAGGCGGCGGAGTCGTGGACCGCGATGCCCTCGGTGATCACGACGGCCAGGGGGATCTCGGCGTCGATCGCCTCGACGACGGCGGCCTTGGCGAAGGCCGGCGGCACGAAGAGGACGGAGACGTCGGCGCCCGTCTTCTCCATCGCTTCCTTGACGGAGCCGAAGACCGGGACCGAGGTGCCGTCGAAGTCGACGGAGGTGCCGGCCTTGCGCGGGTTGACACCGCCGACGATGTTGGTGCCGTCACCGAGCATCAGCTTGGTGTGCTTCATGCCAGTGGCACCGGTCATGCCCTGGACGATGACCTTGCTTTCCTTGGTCAGGAAGATAGCCATGGTGGTTAGTGTCCTCGTCCCTCTTACTTAGCAGCAGCCAGCTCGGCGGCCTTGTCGGCCGCGCCGTCCATGGTGTCCACGCGCTGGACCAGCGGGTGGTTGGCGTCCGACAGGATCTGACGACCCAGCTCCGCGTTGTTGCCGTCGAGACGCACGACCAGCGGCTTGGTGACGTCCTCGCCCTTGGACTTGAGCAGCTCCAGGGCCTGGACGATGCCCTTGGCGACCTCGTCACAAGCGGTGATACCACCGAAGACGTTGACGAACACGGACTTGACGTCCGGGTCGCCGAGGATGATCTCCAGGCCGTTCGCCATGACCTCGGCGGAGGCGCCGCCACCGATGTCGAGGAAGTTGGCGGGCTTGACGTTGTCGTGGTTCTCGCCGGCGTAGGCGACGACGTCCAGGGTGCTCATGACGAGGCCCGCACCGTTGCCGATGATGCCGACCTGACCGTCGAGCTTGACGTAGTTCAGGCCCTTGGCCTTGGCCGCAGCCTCGAGCGGGTTGGCTGCGTCCTTGTCCTCCAGGGCCGCGTGCTCCGGCTGACGGAACTCGGCGTTCTCGTCGAGGGAGACCTTGCCGTCGAGGGCGATGACCTCACCGCTGGCGACCTTGGCGAGCGGGTTGACCTCGACGAGGAGCGCGTCCTCGGCGATGAAGGTCTCCCACAGGGTGACCAGGACGTCGGCGACCTGGTCGGCGACCTCGGCCGGGAACTTCGCCGCGGCGACGATCTCCTGGGCCTTCTCCTTGGTGACGCCCTCGTTGGCGTCCACCGGAATCTTGGCCAGGGCCTCGGGCTTGGTGGCCGCGACCTCTTCGATGTCCATGCCGCCCTCGACGGAGGCCATGGCCAGGAAGGTGCGGTTGGTGCGGTCGAGGAGGTACGAGACGTAGTACTCCTCGGCGATCTCCGGAGCGGTCTCGGCGATCATCACCTTGTGGACCGTGTGGCCCTTGATGTCCATGCCGAGGATGTCCGTCGCGCGGGCGACGGCCTCGTCCGGGGTGGCGGCCAGCTTGACGCCGCCGGCCTTGCCGCGGCCACCGACCTTCACCTGTGCCTTGACGACCGACTTGCCGCCCAGCCGCTGGGTCGCCTCGCGCGCCGCCTCAGGCGTGTCGATGACTTCACCGGCCAGCACCGGTACACCGTGCTTGGCGAAGAGGTCCCTCGCCTGGTACTCGAACAGGTCCACGCGCGTCCGTCCCTTGTCTTCTCAGAATCGCCGTAGTGATCGCGGTTCGTTGTCTGCGATGGGCGTGCCGCGAAGGGCAACGTGACGGCGCTGTCACTGGGGAGGCGTACACGGTGACCGGATACGCGGCATGTCCGTCCCGCAGGTTATCGCCGCGGGACCTGCCGCCCTAAATCGCAGATCACACTCCGGCGGTGATTACGGTCACAGATCTTTTGGCCACGCTGTGTCCCCCCGTGGATATCCGCGTGCGCGCCGGCTGCTTTTCCACGCCGCAGGGAGCGGTCGGCGGCTCCGGTGTCATGCGCCGTGCACCTCCGCTTCACGCGCCGTTCGAGCCCCCCTCCCGGTACGCCCCCGCGCGCCCCTTCCCGGGTGATTCCGCTTCCGCCGAGAAGGGAATCCGTTTGGGAAGAACGTTCGCAGCGCCCGCACAACACCTCCGCAGGGGGTGTCCGGAAAGGTCTCTTGACCCGTCAACTGCCCGCAGAACACACTGCGTTGAGAACTTTCAGATACATGCGCATCAGGAGTCACAAGCTTCGTGCTTGGTCCCGTGCAGGCCGGTCGGCAGATCGCCCCGCTGCGGGTGCAGACGGGGGAACTTGATGGGTAACGGGGGGATGCACGACCGCCGGCAGAGGCGGCCGCGGCCGTGGGCCCTTCCGCACCCGCCGCTCCTCCCCCTTTCTCGATTTCTTGGTGTCCTCACAGCCGGTGCCTGAAGGGATTGGAGGGGGAATGCCGACACATACGACCTATCCCGGCGTTTATGTCGAAGAGCTTCCCAGCAGCATCCGCAGCATCACCACCGTCACCACATCCGTGACCGCATTCGTCGGCCACACCCGGCGCGGCCCGCTCAACCAGCCGGTACGGATCACCAGCTTCGCCGACTTCGAGCGCCGCTTCGGCGGTCTGACCGCACAGAGCCCGGTCGCCTACGCCGTCCACCAGTTCTTCGGCAACGGCGGCACCGTCGCCGTGATCGTACGGGTCGCCAAGGCCGGCACCGGCAAGGCCGCCCACACCACACTGGAGTCCACCGAAGGCCACAGCCGGTGCCCGGTACTGGAGGTGCACGCCAAGGAGCCGGGGGCGTGGGGCAACGGCCTCCGGGTGGCGGTGGACCACGACACCCCGTGCCCCGACCAGACCTTCAACCTCCACGTCCTCGACGCCCACGGCACCGCCCGGGAGTCCTTCACCGGCCTGTCCATGGATTCCGGCCACGGCCGCTACGCCGAAACGGTGATCAACGCCGGCTCCGCCCTGATCCGCGTCAAGGTCCTCGGCGAGGACCGCCCGGACCCCTCCGGCACCGTCTCCAAGGCCTTCCACCACGAACTCCCCGACCTGCACGTCGACCTGACCGTCAAGATCGGCGACGTCGAACGCGAGTTCACCCTCTACGACCCGGACTGCGACGGCGAGCAGCCCTGCACCGTCGCCGAGCTCGCCCTCCTCCTGGAGCACAAGCTGCGCGCCCTGCCCGACGCCCCGGGCAAGCACGCCTTCGCCGGCGCCGAGGTCACCGCCTTCGGCCGCCGCCTCCAGGTCGTGGCCGGCTCCACCGACCCCGACGACGTGGTCCGCTTCCTGGGAGAGTGCGCCAACGACCTCGGCCTGGAAGCCTCCGTCAACCCGCCCGTCTTCCCGCTGTGCGGCGGCGAGGACGGCGAACCGCCGGGCCCGCGCGACCTGATCGGCAGCGAGGCCGGCAAGAGCGGCCTCCAGGCCCTGCGCGAGGTCCACGACGTCAACCTCCTGGCACTGCCCGAGCTGGCCTCGTACGAGAACACCGACGACATGACCACGGTCATCTCGGCGGCCGAGCGGCTGTGCCGGGAGCGCCGGATCTTCCTCCTCGTCGACGCGCCCACCGCCTGGGGCAGCGTGGACGCGGCCCGGGCCGGCATCGCCGCCTTCGAGCCCGTCCGCGGCAACCACTCCGCCCTGTACTTCCCGCACCTCCAGCTCACCGACCCGCTCTCCGGGCGGCTGCGCTCCTTCCCGCCGTGCGGTGCGGTGGCCGGGGTGATCGCCCGTACGGACGGCGAACGCGGGGTGTGGAAGGCGCCGGCGGGAACCGAGGCGCGGCTGGCCGGGGTGCACTCCCTCACCGTCAAGCTGACGGACCGGGAGAACGGCCTCCTCAACCCCCTCGGCATCAACTGCCTGCGCACCTTCCCGATGGTCGGCCCGCTGGTGTGGGGCGCCCGCACGCTCCAGGGCGCAGACGCGCTGGACAGCGAGTGGAAGTACGTGCCGGTGCGGCGGCTGGCGCTGCACGTCGAGGAGAGCCTGCTGCGCGGCCTCCAGTGGGTCGTCTTCGAGCCGAACAACGAGCAGCTGTGGCAGCAGATCCGCCTCAACGCCTCCGCCTACCTGCACTCCCTCTTCGAGAAGGGCGCCTTCAAGGGCAGCACCCCGCGCCAGGCGTACTTCGTCAAGTGCGACAAGGACACCACCACGGAAGCGGACATCGCGCACGGGGTGGTGAATGTCGTGGTGGGCATCGCGCCCGTCAAGCCGGCGGAGTTCGTGATCGTCAAGATCCAGCAGATGGCCGGCCAGTTCGCCCTCTGAGCCCCTACGGACGTGCAGGAAAGGAGAGGTGACGGAACCGATGGCTGAGTTCCAGATCAACGCCCATCGCTTCGACCCGTACAAGAACTTCAAGTTCCTGGTCCTGTGGGACGGTCGTACGGTCGCCGGAGTCAGCAAGATCAGTCCGCTGAAGCGCACCACGGAGGTCGTCAAGCACCGCCACGGCGGCGACCCCAGTTCCCCCCGCAAGTCCCCGGGCCGCTCCGAGTTCGAGGGCATCACCCTGGAGCGCGGGGTCACCCACGACCCGGAGTTCGACCGCTGGGCCAACAAGGTCTGGCAGGTCGGCGCGGGCCTGGGCTCCGAGGTCTCGCTGGCCGACTTCCGCAAGGACATCGTCATCCAGGTCCTCAACGAGGCCGGCCAGGTCGCCGTCTCGCACAAGATCTACCGCTCCTGGCCGAGCGAGTACCAGGTCCTGGGCGAGCTGGACGCCAACGCCAACGCCGTCGCCATCCAGAGCCTGAAGCTGGAGTGCGAGGGCTGGGAGCGGGACTACGAGGTGCCGGAGCCGGAGGAGCCGTCGTTCACACATCCGGCCTGAGGCCGCCGGCCTCCCCCACCCAACGCAACATCACAGAGAGTGACGAATCCAGGAACCAATCACTCTCCGTAATCGTTGCCGGAGTATGAGGAGGCGCCACGAGGAGCAGGGAGGAACAGGCACAAGGAGAGGAACAGGCACAAGGAACAGGCCTGGCACGAGGAGCAGGCACGAGCCACAGGCACGAGGAACAGGCCTGGCACGAGTCGCAGGCCTGGCACGAGGAGCAGGCCTGGACTTGTTCGTCACTCCACGAGCCCAAGGCAGAGAACGGCGGGACGAGGTGAGGAATGGCGGTCACCGGGCCTGCTGAACTGCTGGCCACCTGGGAGGCCGGGCTGGCCCAACAGGGCACCGGCCGGGCCCTGCTGCTGCACCGTGCGGCCCGCCCCGCAGCCGGCACCGACGCCCTGCTGTCGGTGCCGCTCGGGGAGCGCACGGCCGACCTCTTCGCGCTGCGCCGGGCGCTGTTCGGCGAGCGGATGCAGGTCACGCTCGACTGCGCCGAGGCGGACTGCGGCGCGGCGATGGAGTTCGAGCTGGACGCGGCCGAGCTGGGCGCCGCCCGGCCGCGGGTGTCCGAGGACGGGCTGCGCGTGGAAGCGGGCGGGTGGGTGGTGCGGTTCCGGCTGCCCGGCCCCGCGGACCTCGCGGCGGTCGCCTCCACCGCGGCGCAGGCGGCCGTTGCGGCGGAGGACGCCCGGCGGCTCCTGGGCGCCCGCTGCGTCCTGACGGCCGTACGGGACGGTCACGAGGTGGTGGGCGAGGAGCTGGAGCGGCTGCCCGAGCCGGTGCTGAAGCGGTTCGCCGAGGCGGCCGAAGAGGCCGATCCGGCAGCCGAGTTGGCGTTGCACATCACCTGCCCGGAGTGCGGCGCGGCCACCCCGGCGGAGCTGGACATCGCCGCGTACCTGTGGACCGAACTGGACGCCTGGGCGCGCGATGTGCTGCTGGACGTCCATCTGCTCGCCTCGGCCTACGGCTGGAGCGAGCCCCAGATCCTGGCGCTGAGCCCGCTGCGGCGCCGTTACTACCTGGAGCTGTGCGCAGATGCCTGACGACTACTTCGGCCGGTTGCTGGCGCGGTATGCGCCGCCGGGGCCCACGGACCCGTTCGCAGCGGCGTCCGCAGGCCGCGCGGGCGGGATCCGGCGCACGCTCGTGCGGCCGCGGCTGCCCGGCCCGTTCGAGCGGGTCGAGGCGCTGCGCGGCGCCGCCGAGGAGCCGGACGAGCCGGCGCCGTTGTCCCCGCAGGCGGCGCGGACCTCGCCGTTCGACGGGGAGCGGATCCGGTACGAGCGGGAGATCAGGACCACCGAACGCGAACAACGCACGACGGTCCTGCGGGGCGAGGGCCCGCGGCAGGACCCCGCGGGGCCGCTCGGGCCGTTGGTGCGGCCCGGGGCTCCGTTGCTGCGGCCCGCGACGACGGCCGATCCGGGACCGCGGCAGGGCGCACCCGACGGGCAACCACCGCGGCGGGCACGGGCGGAGGACGGCGGTCCCGCCGCGGTCACGCGGGGCTCCGCGCCCCCGGCCGCGCCGGTGGCCACCGGCCCCGTCACCCCGTCCCCGGCGCTGCGCCCGCGTCCCGACGGGGCGCCGCTGCCCGCCCGGAACGCCGCGCGGGCAGCGGCCCCCGGGCGGCGCGGCCGGCGCGGCGCCGAGCGCGTGGTGCACGTACAGATAGGCCGTCTGGAGGTCAGCGCGGCGGGTACGGAACGGCCCGCGGCGGCCGGGCGGCCGGCGCGTACGGAGCGGCCGGCACCGTCGCTGAGCCTCGCGGACTACTTGGCTCGTGGGGAGAGGACCAGGTGACGTGGGCTCGTGGGGAGAGGACCAGGTGACGGTGGAACCTCGGACGGCACCGGTGGCGCTACGCGGAACGACAGCGGGGGGACGGACTTCATGAGCAACGCACTTGCCGTCGCGACGGTCACCCAGGCCCTTGCGCTGCTGATCGAGCACAATCTGCACCCCGAGATCGACCTGGCCGTGTCGGTGGAGACCCGTAAGCCGCCGTCCGATCCGCCGACGGACCCGACGATCACGGTCTTCCTCTACCAGGTCAGCCACAACCCGTCGATGCGCAACAACGACCTGGTCACCCGCGCCTCCGACGGAACGCTGCTGAAGCGGCCCGCCGCCGCGATCGACCTGCACTTCCTGATCAGCGCGTACGGCGAGGAGACCGAGCTGGTCGGGCAGCGGCTGATCGGCAGCGTGGTCCGCACCCTGCACGAAATCCCGGTGCTGCCCAAGGAGTTGATCGAGGAGGCGGCGCAGCGTCCGTACCTGGAGGGCAGCGATCTCGCCGAGTCCCTCCAGAAGGTCCGCTTCACGCCGACCCAGATGGACGTCGATGAGACCTCCAAGCTCTGGGGGATGCTCCACAACACGCCGTACACGCTCTCGGTGGTGTACCAGGCGTCGCTGGTCCTCCTCGACGGCCACCAGAAGCCGACGCCGGCGAAGCCGGTGCAGCGGCCGGAGGTGAGGGTGTTGCCGTTCGGGGCTCCTGGGGCGCCGGAACCTCCTGGGGGATCGGAGGCTCCGGGGGTGCTGGAGCCCCCTGGGGCATCGGAGGGCCCGGGGGCCGGGGAGAGTCCGGGGACCGGGGCGGACCCGGGGACCGGGGAGGATCCGGGGGCCGGGGAGGCGCTGGAGAGGCCTGGCAAGGCGTCCAAGGGGGCCGGGGTGAAGAAGCGGTCGGGGGCGGAAAAGGCGGCTGGTGCAGGGGTGGGTGACGAGGCGTCAGGTAATGTCTCGGGGGCCTCGTCGGCGGGTCCGGCGGCCCGTTCGCGCCCCGCTGGTACCTCCCGTACTCCCCGTACCGCCCGCACGCGGAAGGCAGCCGACGGCGGGGCCACCGCGCGCGACGACGGCAAGGAGCGCTGAGCGGAGTGCGCGGAGCGGGGGGAGCCGAGGGCGTGGACGGCAGCGGCGGGAGCGGGTCGCGGGTGGCGGCCGGCGGGGGAAGCGGTGCACCGGACGGCACCGCGCTGGCGGCTGCCGTACGGTCCGTACTGGCGCGCCTGGACGCCCACGCGGCACGGGCAGGCGGGTCCGGCGGGCCGGGCGGATCCAGCGGGCCCAGCGGATCCGGCAGGTCCGGCGGGCCCAGCGGCTCCAGCGGGCCCAACGGGCCCAGCAGCTCCGGCAGCTCCGGCAGCTCCGCCGGCGGGCTTTCCCCCAGTGCACCGCCCGCCCCCGAGCCGGGCGTTCCCCTCTCCCCCACCGCCCCGCGTCCGCCCCTCCCCGCCCTCGACGCGCTGACCGACTGTTTCGGTCTGAGCGCCTTCGAGCAGGAGATCGTGCTCCTGGCCGCCGCGGCGGAGCTGGATCCGACGACCGGTGCCCGCTGCGCCGCCGCGAGTGCGGACCCCGGCCATAGCCACCCCACCTTCGCTCTCGCCCTGGCCGCGCTCGCCGATCCCCACTGGAGCGCGCTCACTCCCGTCGCCCCGTTGCGCCGCTGGCGGCTGGTCGAGCTGGACGACGAGACCCGGCTGACCACCAGTCGCCTCCGTCTCGACGAGCGCATCCTGCATTTCCTGGTCGGCGCTCCGTACCTGGACGCCAAGCTGCACGGTCTGCTGCGCCGCACGCTCCCGCCCGCGTCCTTGCCGCCCTCGTACGAGGCGGCCGCCGAGCGGGTCGCCGCGGGCTGGGCGGGCTCCGGCCCGGACTCGCCGCTCCGTGTGGAACTGGTCGGCGCCGACCTCCGCACCCGGGCCGACATCGCGGCCGCCGCGGCCCGCCGTTCGGGCCTCGGCCTGTACTCCATGGCCGCCGACGACATCCCGGCCGACCCCGCCGAACGCGACCGCCTGGCCCGCCTCTGGCAGCGCGAGGCGATCCTCCTGCCCGCCGCGCTCCTGGTCGAGGTGGGCGAGATGGACCGCGACCAGCATGCCGCCGCCGATGCGTTCATCGTCGGTGCGCCCGTCCCTCTGGTGGTCTCCAGCCCGGACCCGCGGCAGACGGGGCATCCTCGCGGGGCACGCGTGACCGTGCCCAGGCTCTCGGACGAGGAGCAGCTGGGTCTGTGGAGGGAGGCGTTCGCCGACGTGCCGGAGGTGACGGTGCGTCATCTTCAGTCTCTTGTCGCGCAGTTCCGGCTGCCGCCGCATGTGGTGCGGTCGGCCGCCGCGTCCGTGCGCCGTGATCTGCCGCACCCGGGCGTGTCCGGTCCCGCGGAGCTGGCCTGGCAGGCCGGTCTCGCCGAGGCCCGGATGGGCCTGGACGAGCTGGGGCGCCGCATCGAGCCGCGGGCCGGCTGGGACGACCTGGTCCTCGCCGACCGGCAGTTACGCATTCTCCAGGAGATCGTCGCGCACGTACGTCAGCGCGGCACCGTCTACCAGGACTGGGGGTTCGCGAAGGCGCTGCGCAGCGGTCTCGGCGTCACGGCCCTCTTCGCGGGCGGCTCGGGCACCGGCAAGACCCTCGCGGCCGAGGTCATGGCCAAGGAACTGGGCCTGGATCTGTTCATCATCGATCTCTCGCAGGTGGTCAGCAAGTACATCGGAGAGACCGAGAAGAACCTGAGCAGGGTCTTCGACGCGGCGGAGCGGGGCGGTGCGCTGCTCCTCTTCGACGAGGCGGACGCGCTGTTCGGCAAGCGCAGCGAGGTCAAGGACAGCCATGACCGCTACGCGAATCTGGAGGTCAGCTATCTGCTGATGCGGATGGAGGCGTATCGCGGCCTGGCCGTCCTCACCACCAACATGAAGAAGGCGCTGGACTCCGCCTTCATGCGCCGGATCCGGTTCGTCGTCGACTTCCCCTTCCCGGGTGAGAAGGAGCGCGCGGAGATCTGGCGCCGGGTGCTGCCCTCGCAGGCGCCGATGAAGAACATCGAGCCGGCGCTGCTCGCCCAACTCACCGTCGCCGGCGGCTCGATCCGCAATATCGCCCTCTCCGGCGCGTTCCTGGCCGCCGAGGAGGGCGACCGCCTCCAGATGCGCCACATGCTGGCGGCGGCCCGCACCGAGTATCTGAAGCTGGAACGTTCTCTGACGCCGTCGGAGGTCCAAGGATGGGTCTGAGCGAGAGCAACGGACAGCCGGCCGGGGCCGCGCCCTCGCCTCCCACGGGCTTCCGTATCGACATCGGTGAACTGGTCCTGGACGGCTTCGACGCCCGGCTCGATCCGGAGCGTGTATCGGCCGCGTTCCGGAGCGAGTTGACCCGGCTCGTACGGGAGCGCGGGGTACCGCTGGCGGCGGACGGTACGGCGGACGTGGTGCTGGACGGGCTGGCCGGTCTCCCGCCTCTCCCCTCCACCAGTCACCCCGTACGGCTGGGCGAGGCACTGGCCCGTGCCGTACATGCGGGACTCGCGGGACGGGGGGAGGCTCGATGAGTACGGCACGGTCCTCGACGCAGGACGCCCGGTCGGCCGCCGAGGACAGGCGCCGCAGGCGCAAGGAGCGGTCCGCCAGGTCCCGCGCCCCGGAGCCCAAGGACATCGTCAGCGGCGCGGGCCAGCCTCTCGATCTCAGCGTCCGCCGTGAACTCGAAGAACGGCTCGGCCACGACTTCAGTCAGGTCCGGCTGCACACCGACCGGGATTCCGGGCAGCTGGCGGAGCTGATGGGCGCGGACGCTTTCGCCGTCGGTCAGGACATCTTCTTCCGCGAGGGCACGTACCGGCCGGGCACGGCGGACGGGCAGCGGCTGCTGGCTCATGAGCTGCTGCACACCGTGCAGAACCCGCACGGCCCGGGCGCGCTGCGGGCGGGCCGCGACCTGGGGTCGGTGAGCCTGCCGCAGGAGTCGGTCGAGCGGGAGGCGGAGTCGGCGGCGCGGGCGTCGGTGCTGGGGGCGCTGCGGGATTCCGTACGCCCGGAGGAGCCGGCGGCGGAGGTCGGGGAGGGCCGGGCCAGCCCCGGCTGGCTGCGGTACGCGACGGTGGACGCGGACCGTGCGCGGCTGGAGCAGATCGACCCGGCGACGCTTGTGGACCGGCTGGCGAACGGGGTGCTGCGTTCGCTGCGGGGTGACCCGGCCGATGTGTCGGGCCGCGTACGCCTGCAACTCGCCCGTATGGGGCCGGAGTTGCGGGCCTCGGTGCTGGACCGGCTGGAGGTGCGGCTGCTGTCGCCGGAGTACGAGCGGCTGCTGGATCTGACGGACGAGGCAGAGCTCGGGCCGCTCGGTCTTGGGCCCTCGAACGCGCCGGAGCCGGTCCCGGACGCGATCGACCTGGTTCTGGACGAGCGTGTGGGGGCGGCCGAGCGGGCCGACGGCGGGAAGAAGTCGCGGGAAGCGCGGGACGAGGACGCCGCCGAGGAGAAGAAGGACGCCACGGGCCGCGACGGCGAGCGCGAGAAGGAACGGACCCGGGCGCAGCAGGACGCCTCGGCGGAGGAGAAGGAAGCCGGCGAGCGCAAGGCGAAGGAGGACGAGCGGGCCGAGGAGCTCGCCGACTCCAAGAAGGAACAGCAGCAGGAAGAGGAGAAGCAGGGCGAGGAACGCGAGAAGGCCGACCAGGCCGACGCGGAGAAGGCCGGGGCGGGGCAGGAGGGCGCCGAGCGCACCAAGGAGGAGCGCAAGGAGCAGCGTGAGCGTGAGGAGCAGGACCCGGAGCAGGCCAACCGGCCGGGCGCGGACAAGCGCAAGCGCAAGGACGACCAGAAGAAGCCCGCGGACGGCGCCAAGCAGGAAGAACTCGAAAAGAAGAGGAGGGAGCAGCAGGGGCCGGTCCGCCCGGAGAAGGTCGACGAACGGGCCGAACAGCGCGACAGCGCGCTGTCCGAGCACGGTCTGCACGAGAAGGACGAGGACGAGGGCGAGCCGCGCGAGGAGGAACGGCCCCTCGGGCTGGAGGCCGGCGCGGACAAGGAGGTCCATGGCGGCGAGGAGGGCAAGCGGGGCGGCGGCGGGGGCAACGGCGGGCCGGAGCTGAAGCCCGAGGACTACCTGCCGGATGGTGACCCCGACCTGTCCGCCGTACCGACGGCGGCGAACGCCGCGGCGAGCATGCCGTCCTTCCCCGCTCCCCCGCCCACCAAGGCGGAGAAGATCCAGAAGGAGCGGGAGAACGACGCCGACGAGGAAGAGGACGAGGAGGCGCCGGAGGCCGAGGCCAAGGCGCCGGGTGAGGAGCGGGGCCCGGTAGAGGGTGAAGCGCCACAGCCCGAGCACGGTCCCGCGTCCGAGGCTCCCGATCGCAGCGAGAAGGACCTCCAGCCGGAGAAGCCGGTGGAGCAGGAGGTCGGTCCTGACCCTTCGGCCGAGGAGAAGCCGGAAGGGGAGCAGGAGGCTGAGGAGAAGAAGGACCCCGAGCAGCAGCAGGACCAGGACGAGGACGGGGCCAAGGCCGCCAAGCAGGACGCCGCCGACAAGGACGCGGAGCGGGACGAGAAGTCGGGCGACGGTGACGAGGCGCCGGACGCCAAGGAAGCCCAGGACGAGCAGCAGGAGAAGAAGGACCAGGACGAGCACGAGGAGAAGAAGGCGGCCAAGGGCCGGCCGGAGGGTGCTGCCGCGGAGAAGCCGGCCGGCGCCGCGCCGGGGGCCGCTGCTGGTCCCGGGCCTGGTCCCGCGGCCGTTCCGCTCGCGCCGCCCGCCGGTGCGCACACGGAGAAGACGCCTGTCCAGGACCGGCACCCCTCGCCTGCCGTACGGCGTGCCGTGGGGCCCGTGCGGGGTGAGCGCGAGGCACCGGCGCCGAAGAGCACGGTCCCCAAGGAGGCCGGGCCGGGGGCGGCGCCCAGTGGCGCGGTCGGTGACACCGACCCCGCCGCCGCTCCCAAGTCCGCGGCGGGCCCGGGTGGTGCGCCCTCCCCTGCGCAGGCCGCCGTCGGCCCGGCGGCCGAACAGACCGAGAACCCCGGGAAGATGGGCGCGCCCGCGCCCGAGGGCGCCAAGGCGCAGCCCGACGCCTCGCTGGAGAAGGACGGCGGCGGCTGTGCACCACCGGAGCCCGCCGCCGAGAAGGAGGAGAAGGGCGGCGCTTGCGGCGGAGGTGGCGGTGAGAAGGCGCCCGAGGAGAAGAAGGAAGAGCCGCCGGACGTCTCGGGGCAGGACCCGAAGGCCGCGCTCGGCACCGTCAGCAAGCTCTCGCCCGACCAGGCGCAGGCCGCCATGCCCGGCGTGGACGGGGCGGCGGACAAGAAGATCAACCAGGAGCAGAAGCGTCTGGAGGCCAATCCGCCCAAGCGGGAACGGCCTTCGGGGGCGCCGCAGACGCAGTCCTCGCCTCCGGAGGCCGAGGCGCCGGAGACGGCGGTCAGCGGAAAGCTGGAGCGGGTCGGGCCGGAGGACCAGGGCGAGAAGCAGCGGGCCAAGGGCAGTGAAAAGGCCCAGGGCGCCAAGCCCACCGACAACGTCAAGACGCCGGAGCTCCCGCCCAGCAAGGACGGCAAGCTGACGGAGGGCGACGCGAAGAGCGTCGAGGCCGCGGCGGACAAGGTGCCGACGACCGACCCCGAACTCCGCAACAAGACCGTCGGCCCTGCCCCCAAGATCAAGCTGGAGGGCGAGAGCGATCCGCAGCGTACGGACAAGCAGGCGGAGAAGCTCAAGGAGAAGCAGGGCAAGATCCAGGACACCGGCCGGGCGGACGCGTCCAAGCCGATGGGTGAGGACAAGATCTTCCCCGACGCTCCGAAGGAGCAGCTGACGGGCAAGGCGTCCGGGCGTGCGGGCGGCGGGGGTGGCCGGCAGTCGGCCGGGGGCAGGCCGGAGCAGCATGTCGGCATCGTCGCCAAGCAGGAGCGCGGCGGCGAACTCAAGAGCGGTGCGGCGCAGTCGCAGACCGACATGGCCGCCGAGGAGAAGGAACACCAGCAGGGCGAGCAGAGGGAAAAGCAGGGAAAGCAGCAGGAGATCGACAACGAGGTCGCGCGCAACGCCGAGCAGCAGACGGCGGAGCGCGGCCGGGCCGCCGAACAGGCCGGCAAGGAGCGTCAGAACTGGCGCGACGAGCAGGACAAGAAGATCGAGCAGGCCGACAAGGACACCGAGAAGGAGCACAAGGACGGCAACCAGAAGATCACCAAGGAGCGGGACGGCAAGGACAAGGAAGTCGAGGACCGCAAGAACAACGACAACAAGGACATCGACACCAAGGCGGAGCAGGCCGAGAAGGACGCCAAGAAGAAGAAGGAAGAGAAGAAGGGCGAGTCCGGCGGCCTCTTCGGCAAGCTTCTCGACGCGGTGGGCGACTTCTTCAAGGGCCTCCTGGACGCGGTCACGGCCGTCTTCGATGCCGCCCGCAAAGCCATCAACAGCGTCATCGACAAGTTCAAGGAGTTCGCCAACAAGGCGATCGATGCCGTCCGCGACTTCGCCGTCAAGGCCATCAGCGCCGTCGCCGACGCCCTGATCGCCATCGGCGACGTACTCCTCGCCGCCTTCCCCGAACTCCGCGACAAGTTCCGCAAGGCCATCGAGGGCCTGCGCGACGCGGCCATCGCCACGGTCAACAAGCTGGCCGACGGCCTGAAGAAGGCCGTCAACACCCTCCTCGACGCCCTGGCGGCGGGCCTCAACGCCCTCCTCACCGTCCTCGAAGCGGGCATCAAGGCCGTCATCAAGGCCTACCAGGCCGTGATCACCGCCGCGATCAAGTTCGCCGAGGCCGCGATCGAGGCGCTCGGAAAGTTCGCGGCCCTGGTCGCCGACATCGCCCCGGACCCGGGCGGCTGGCTGAAGAAGGCCGGCAGCGCCGCCAAGACCGGTATCCAGGAACACCTCTGGGGCGCGATCAAGACGGCCGTCAAGCAGTGGTTCGACGCCAAGGTGGAGGGAATTCTGGGCCTTGGCAAGGCTGTCATCAACGTCCTCATCAAGGGCTGTATGTCCTTGAAGCAGATCGGCAAGATGGCCTGGGACGCGATCATCGCGTCCCTTCCGATGATGATCGCCTCGCTGGTCATCGAAAAGGTCGTCTCGATGATCGTCCCCGCGGCGGGCGCGATCCTCACCATCGTCCAGGGCCTGATGGCCGCCTGGCAGAGCATCAGCTCCATCCTCTCGGCCTTCAGCAAGTTCTTCGCCTACCTCAAGGCGGTCAAGGCTGGCCCGGCCGCCTGCCTCTTCGCCGAGGCGGTGGCCGCGGGCGTGGTGGCGTTGCTGGACTTCATCAGCAACTTCCTCATGATCCGCCTGTCCTCGGCCACCAAGGGCGTCGGAAAGCGCCTCAAGGGCATCGCCCAGAAAATCACCGCCGGCCTGAAGAAGACCGGCAAGGGCGCCCGCAAGGCAGCGGGCAAGGCCGTCAACTCCGCCAAGGCCGCCGCCCGCAAGGCCGCCCAAGCCCTCCGCAAGCCGGCCCGCCCGGCCAAGCCGAAGGGGCCCCGGGTGCCGTCCCGCCCTGGTGCTTCAACGGATCGCACGCCGGGCGGCGGCCACCCCAGGCATCAGCCGAAGACACACCCCGACGGGCGTCCGTCGAGCAAGACGCCGGACCCGCTGAAGAAGAAGCGGGAGGACGAGGCGGAGGCGAGGCACGCCAAGGACAGGACGGGCCCAGGCAAGGAGCACAACCAGGGCGGCCCGGCGAAGAAGCCGGATCAGGACGGTCCGGCCAAGCAGCCGGACAAGGGCGGCCCCGACACCAAGAAGGACAAGGCTCCCGACAAGGACGGGCCCAGCGGAAAGAAGGACCGGGCGCCCGACAAGGCGCCGAAGAAGAAAGAGGTCGAGGCCCCCAAACGCGCCAAGCAGCAGAAACCGAAATCGCCGCTGGGGCGCGCCCTGAAGAAGATCAAGAGGACCGTCAAGTCCGCCCTCAAGAAGGTCAAGAATGCAGGTAAGTCCCTAGGCAGGAAGCTCCGCAAGAGCAAGGTCGGCAAGGCGATCAGGAACGGCGCCAAGAAGCTCTGGAACAAGTTCAAGAACAAGCGCAACAACATGCGCGACGACAAGAAGAACCGCACCAGGCCGAGGAAGCCGGAAAGGGACGACAAGAAGAAGGAGAAGGAAAGCAAGGAGGTCCGGCTCAGGAAGGCCATCGCGCGTATGCGGCCGCGGCTCAAGGAGCGTCTTGAGAAGGGGATGTGGGAGCCTCGGTTCCGGGCCATGCTGTTCCAGCTCCGCGCGTGGTATCGGCTGTCGAGCGTCCGGGCCACGGGGGATCCAGAAGTGGATGTCACTGCATCGCTGAACCCGGGCCCCTACCCCGTCATCACGGGTGAACGCGTGAATGACGAAATCGTCCTCGGGAACGTGGAGAAAGATGACCTCCCGGACCCGGAGCTGCCACGCTTCGGTGATGTGAAAGCGAGTAGGATCACCGCCAAGTTCCTGAGCAAGCATGTGAAGGACACCGGCCAGGACGCGGACCTCGCCAAGGGTGGGAAAGATCCTCAGCCCATGGGGTGGAGGCACGTGAAGGACACCGGACTCTCCGGTGACAGCGCATGGGTGCGGATGCATCTGCTCCCGGAGGCCATCGGCGGAATGGCTTCCGGCAACAACCTCGTGCCGGCCCGCGGACCGCAGACGAACACGCCCTTCGCCGCGGGGGTTGAACGCAAGGCATACGACGACATACCCAGCCCGGAAAAGCTCATTTGGTACTCGTCGCATGTGACCTTCCACCCGGAGCCCGTCACGGATCAGGGACCGGCCCCCGGAAAAGACGGCTACCCGCAGGGGTTTCCGAAATCCATCACCTCCAGCTACGGGGGCTACCGGAAGGTCGGAAGCAAGCCCGGTCGGCTGCGTAGCTCATGGCTGCCCGAACCGGCGAAGAAGACCTACTCCCAGAACAACATCCCGCTGCCGGCCAAGAATGAACACCAGCAGTTGTTCATCAACAAGGCGGGAGAGGACTCCATATCCGCGCGCATCGGCGAGGAAAATCTGACCCTGGCTCGCTACATCGCGGGGAAGAACCCGAGCACCGGCGGCGGGAAGGAGAAGGTCAACGGGCAGGATGTGGATATCGTTCGCCCGAAGTACCACAAGGTCCAGGACATCGAGGATTACCTGAAGAGCAAGACGAGAATGCAGGCCGCCACCAGGCTGAAGATAAAATTCGTGATCAAGAAGCTGCAGGACATGGAAGACAAGGGCGAAATCAACTGGGCCACCTTCGAGTGAGCTGCACCGGGAAGAGAGTTCGACAGTGACCGATCCAATGGATTTCGCAACCCGTTGCTCCGGTGTCATTGCGGCACTGGAGACGGCGGACGACATGGAAGTGGAACGGCGGCCCTGCGATGTTCCCGTGGAGTTCACGGACAGCCGGTCCGCCTTCGCCGACATCTTCGCGCGCACAGGGGTGAATCTCGACGCCGGTCTACAGCCGTACTTCTTCACTGCCGCGGAGATTCACGCGAGCTGGCAGCGGACGTCGGGGCCGGTGATCGTTGGCGAACTCTGTCTGGCCAACCTTCATCGATGCCTGACCAAGGAACACCGGCCGCTGGAGGATGCCGGACTGCCCGAGGACGAACAGCGGACCCTGGCCGAGCTGCGCGTCATCGACCAAGCGCCGTTCGGGGGATCGGGGCGGGTCGCAGGACTGCGTATCCCCCGTGGCACCTCCTTGCCTGAGGTGTGGCTGTACGACAGGAAGAAGGGCCTCCTGAAGCAGCTTGACCTCGACTACGCCGGCTACTTGGAGCAGGTGCTGCTCACCCGGGGTGCTTTCGGCTGGCAGTACCTCTTCGCCGCAGTGGACCTGTCGGAGGGAAGGTTCCGGAGCATCGCCAAGAACCTCCTCACCTCGTTCCGTACTTTCGCCGAGATCTTCCCGGCCGAGGACTTCGGCCCGCTGAACGAGCGTCTGGAGGCCCGCCGGTGACCCGCTACGCCGACATCCCCAAGCCCATCCGCTCCGGCCTCGTCGTCGTGGATCCCGAGCGCGGCACCCCCCAGCGCATCATCGTGCTCCAGTTCAACCCCGACACTCTGGAACGGTCGGTTCAGCCGCAAGCCGCCGGAGGGGAAGGCGACAGTGGCGGGGGCGGGAGCGGAGGCGGGGACCGGAATGAGGCGCTGCGGCTGAAAGGGCCGGCGCAGGAGAGCTGGAAGTTCACCGCGGAGATCGACGCCACCGATCAGCTGGATGTGGCCGCGCCCGACGGGATCCACCCCCAACTGGCCGTGCTGGAGATGCTGGTGCAGCCCACCACGGCGCAGCTCCGTGCCGCCTCGCACCACGCCAAGAAGGGCACCATCGAGATCAGTCCGATCGAGACGCCGCTGACGCTCTTCACCTGGGGCAGCAAGCGCGTCATGCCCGTGCGGCTGACCGAGTTGTCGGTCAATGAGTCGGCGTTCGATGTCTACCTCAATCCGATCCGGGCCTCGCTCAGTATCGGATTGAAGGTGCTGACGGTGAGTGATCTGCCGGCGGGGCATCGGGGGGCGGAGCTCTACCTCGCGCATCTGGCGCAGAAGGAGCAGTTGGCGCGGGCGGCGCGGGGCGGGAGTTTTGCGCAACTGGGGTTCGGGAGGGGGATCTGAGGCGTGATCGAGCCGTATGAGCGGGCGTTGGACGAGGTGCCGGGGGCGCATCCGTATCCGCGGAGCAGTCGGTATCACGATGCGGAGATCGGGGTGTACCGGGCCGAGGACGGGACCGAGGTGAGGTACGCCAAGCGGAGGTTGCTGCCGCCGCTGGACGAGGCGGCGGAGGAGAGCGTGCCGCACACGGTCGGTGCGGGTGAGCGGCCGGATCAGCTCGGGCAGCGGTACTTCGGGGATCCGGGGCAGTGGTGGCGGATCGCGGATGCCAATCCGGTGCTGGATCCACGGGAGTTGACGGATGAGCCGGGGGAGCGGATAGCCGTGCCGCTGCCGGGTGGGTTCCCGGGTGGGGTGGGCGGGCCGGGGGTCCGTAATGGGTGAGGATCAGCCCGTTGGCCAGGGGCCCATTCATGTGTCGATGTTTATGGGGCCGAAGTTGGCCCGGCCGGTGCCGGCCGAGGTGATGGAGGCGCTGCTGTCGGCGCAGGTGACGAGTACGGCGGGTGAGCGGTCGGGGTTTCAGATTGCGTTCGACCTGACGAAGAAGGGCGCCCTCACCCAGCGGTTGCTGCCCGAAGGGTTCTTTGATCCCAAGACCCGGGTCATTGTCGCGGTCTCGATCAAGGGCACGCCGTTCGTGCTGCTGGACGGTTTGATCGTCCGGCAGGAGGTGGGGGCCAGTAATCAGCCGGGGCAGACGACGCTGACCGTCACCGGGGAAGACCTGACGCTGCTGATGGATCTGGAGGAGCGGGCGGACCGGTATCCCAACCTCGCGCCGTCGCAGCGGGTGGAGCGGATTCTGGGGAAGTACGCGGATTACGGGATCGATGCGCGGATCATCCGGGAGCAGGTGCCGCAGCCGCCCCGGGAGCAGGTCCGGGTGGATTATCAGGTGGGGACGGATCTCCAGTATGTGAATGAGCTGGCCAGGGCCAATGGATACACGTTCTACCTCGATCCGGGTCCCGTTCCCGGGCGGTCGACCGCCTTCTGGGGGCCCGAGCAGCGGCTGGGGCAGCGGCAGCACGCGTTGAATGTGAATATGGACGTGAACTCGACCGTGGATCAGTTGACGTTCGCGTACGACGGGACGGCGAGAGAAGAGCCGCAGGCGCGGGTGCAGGATCCGGTGACGCGGCGGGCGCCTTTGCTGGCGCAGCCGGATATCAGTCCGCTGCGGCCGCCGTTGGGGTTGCGGGCGTCGCCGGCGCTCAAGCGGAAGACCCTGGCCGGCACGGCGAAGATGGATGAGGCGCTGGCGAAGGCGGAGGCCCTGGGCCGGGCCGCCACTTCCGCCGATGCGATTTCCGGGTCGGGGCAGTTGGACGTCAACCGGCATGGATATGTGCTGCGGGCCCGGGAGTTGGTGGGGGTGCGGGGCGCGGGCGTGACCTATGACGGCGATTACTACGTGAAGAGTGTGACGACCAATCTCCGGCCCGGTTCTTACCAGCAGAACTTCACGCTGTCGCGTGAGGGACTCATTGCGCGGAGCGGCACCGTACGTCCGTAACACCACTCGTCAGACCAGGAGACAGAGGAATGGGCGGCGCATCGAACAACCGCTTTCTCGGGAAATTCCGGGGCCGGGTGGCGGCGAATGACGATCCGATGGGAATCGGGCGGCTCAGGGTGCAGGTTCCTGATGTGCTCGGGGACGAGGTCTCCACCTGGGCCTTGCCGTGCTTTCCGTTCACGGGAGAGCGGGCGGGCCAGGTGGTGGTGCCGTCCGTGGGGGCCGGGGTGTGGGTGGAGTTCGAGCAGGGCGATCCCAGTTTCCCGGTGTGGACGGGGTGTTGGTACGGGCGGCGGGAGGAATTGCCGGAGGATGCGCAGCGGGATCCGGCGATATCGCATCCGGTGGTGGTGCAGACGCCCGGGAAGCACAAGATCGTGATGTCGGACGTGCCCACCGAGGGGATTTTGCTGGAGGCGCCGGGCGGGGCCCATGTGCGGATCGATGCCTCCGGTGTCCATATCAGCAACGGCCATGGGGTGTCGATTTCTTTGGTGGGAGATCGCGTCGATGTCAATGACGGCCGGTTGACGGTACCCAGGAAACGCTGACGGGAACGGGGGAGGCAGGTCAGATGGCGAGTGGGAATGTCCTTCATGGTGGATCGGCCCTTGCTTGTCCGCATGGCGGGCGGGTGGTGGCGGCCGCGCGCGGCGGTGCGGCGGTGCGGATCGACGGGGCGCCGGTGGCCACGGCAGCGGATCTGTTCGCGGTCAGTGGGTGTCCGCATGCGGAGGCGGGGCGTCCGCGGCCCTGTACGAGCGTGCGGTGGACCCCGGGCGCGGGTGACCGGGCGGTGTGCGTCGACGGGGTGCCGGTGCTGCTGGACAGCACCGCGGCGATGTGTTTCAGCGCCGGGCCGGTGCCGCAGGGGCCGCCGGTCGTGGCATCCGTCCACCAGGGCCAGGGGGTGTTCAGCCGATGAGGAGCACACGGCAGCAGGTGCGTACGGAGATCGCGTTTCCGTTCCGGATCGACCGGCGGGGGCGGACCGCACATGCCGGCCATGACGCGCATGTGCGGGATCTGATCGAGCAGTTGCTGTTCACGAGCCCGGGTGAGCGGGTCATGCGGCCGGACTTCGGGTGCGGGCTGCTGGACCTGGTGTTCACGCCGAACAGTCCGGAGCTGGCGTCGGCCGTGGAGCTGTCCGTCCAGGCCTCGTTGCAGCGGTGGCTGGGGGATCTGATCGAGGTCGAAGCGCTGGACGTGGTGAGCGAGGAGAACGTCGTACGGGTGTCTCTGCGGTACGTCGTGCGCTCCACCGCGAGCCGGCGGGACGAGGTCTTCGAGGGGCGGGGCGAGGGATGAGCCGGCAGGGGAACGGCACCGCGGCCGACGGGACACGGGCGACGGAGGACCGCCGTACGCGGGTCAGGGCCGCGCGCCTCAACGGCATCGATGCCGTGGAAGTGGCGGACGACGGGGTGACGTTGACGGTCACCTTTCTGGGGAAGGCGCCGCACGGGCTGCGTCCGGAGAACGTCCGTATCGACGGCGGGCGCCGGATCACCGGACTGGAGGCCCTGGAGGTGTCCGTCGAGCGGGAGGAGGATCCCGAGCTCGACGACCGGCTGTATGTGACGCTGGACCGGGCCGGTGACACCTCCCGCTACCGGTTGTCGCTCGTCGGGACCGACCCGTACGGGCGGCCGGGCACCGCACCGTACGAGGGCTTCGACCAGCGGTACTTCAGCGCGGAGTTCTCGTTCCGCCCCGACTGCCCGAGCCCCTTCGACTGCACCGACGACAGCGGCGGCGGGGACGCCTGCCCGGACACCTTCCGGCCTGCGCCCGTGATCGACTACACCGCCCGCGACTACGACACCCTCCGGCAGCTCGCCCTGGACCGGCTGCGGCTGACCACTCCCGACTGGGTCGAGCGCAGTCCGGCGGATCTGGGCATGACGCTGGTCGAGTTGCTGGCGTACACGGCGGACCGGATCAGCTATCAGCAGGACGCGGTGGCGACCGAGGCGTATCTCGACACGGCGCGGCGACGGGTGTCGGTACGGCGGCATGTGCGGCTCATCGACTACCCGATGCACGACGGGTGCAGTGCGCGGGCGTTCGTGGCGGTGGAGGCCGTCGACGAACTGACGCTCCTCCCCGGCGAGTTCCGCTTCGCCGCCGTCGACACCCGGACGTACGGGCCGCGGGACCGGCCGGAGACCGGGACGGTCCTCGACGACCGGGATCTGGCCGTGCTGGACGAGCGGGGCGCGGTGGAGGTCTTCGAGCCGGTGGCGCAGACGCCGCTGACCGTACGGCCCGCGCACAACGCCATTCGGCTGTGGACCTGGGGCGGGGAGGTGTGCTCGCTGCCCCGGGGGGCGACGAGCGCGACGTTACGGGACGCATGGGAGGACGACGGCCGCGAGGCCCGCGCCCTCCGCCTCTCCCCCGGCGATCTGCTGCTCTTCGAGGAGGTCAAGGGGCCTCGTACCGGCACGCCGGGCGACCAGGACCCGGCGCACCGGCAGACGGTCCGGCTCATCTCCGTCACCCCCGGCGTCGATCGGCTAGACGACCAGCCGGTGCTGGAGGTGACCTGGGCTCCGGAGGACGCGCTGGCCTTCCCGCTGTGTCTGGCCACCCGGGGCGGTCCGGACTGTGTGCCGGTGGAGGACGTGAGTGTGGCCCGCGGCAATGTCGTCCTGGTGGATCACGGGCGGTCGGTCACCTTCGGGCAGGACCCCGGCGGCGTCCCGGAAACCGTCATCGTGCCGCCCGTGCCGGCCGTCCTCGCGTCGTGCGAGCCGCCCGCGTTCGGCTGCGGCGACCGCACGGGCGGCGGGAACGCCACCGCGCGGACCCTCAACCGCCTCCTCACGAAGGTGAGTTGTCATCAGGCGCTGACGCCGGACGACATCGGGACGTTGTTCCGGGTGGTCGGGGAGGAGGCGACCGTACGGGCGGGGCTGGGCCTGGAGGCGGCGGGGCGGCGGCGCGTGGGGGCGCCTCCCGGCGGTGGCCGGGGGAGGGTGGTGCCGGGGACCGTGCACGCCCAGGCCGGGGCGCTGCGCACCCTGCTGGCGCAGTCCGTCCACCCGGGCATCGCGCCGCGCTTCCGGCCCGTACTGCACCGCTCACCCGTCGCCCAGACGGTGCCCTTCCCGCAGCCCGCGCAGGTGGCCGCGGGGCAGGCCGGCCGGCTGGCGGGCATCCGGGAGCGGGTGCGGGCGCGGCTGGTGGAGCTGTGGCGGAGCGCCCGTGACCACGACGGGCTGTCGGAGGACGAGGTCGCCGAACTGGCGGTGCTCTTCGGCCTCAAGGTCCTGGAACGGCTGGAGCTGCGCCGGCATCCCGTGCGGGCGCTGCGGGAGTTGCTGCACCGTGGGGACCGGCTGCTGGACGGCAAGCTGCGCCGGCTGGAGGTGCTGACCGCGCGGGCCCGTGCGGGGGCCGTGCTGGACGGGCGGATCGCCTGGGAGATCGCGCAGAGCTGGGGCCCGCCGTACGCGGTGGGGCTGCATCCGGACGAGCCGGTGCTGCACGGCCCGGCGGCCACGCTGGTGCCCGATCCGCGGGCCGCGCTGCCCGCCGTACGGCTCACCGAGGACGACGGCGAAGCGACCTGGACGCCGCGCCGCGACCTCCTCGGCAGCGGCCCGCGCGACCGGCACTTCGTCGGTGAGCTGGAGGACGGGGGGCGGATCGCGCTGCGCTTCGGGGACGGGCGGTACGGCGCCCGTCCCGAGCCGGGCAGCCGGCTGACGCTGCACTACCGGCTGGGCGGCGGCCGGGCGGGCAACGTCGGGGCCGAGGCGATCAACCATCTGGTCCTCAGCCGGGACCCGGAGTCCTCGGAGGCCGCCGCTCCGCTGCCGGTGGCCGGTGTGCGCAATCCGCTGCCGGCGACCGGCGGTACCGCGCCCGAGCCCGTCGAGCAGGTGCGGCAGCTCGCACCGCTCGACCTGAAGCGCACCCGGCACCGGGCGGTCACCGCGGCGGACTACGCGGAGCTGGCGTCGGCCCTGCCGGGTGTGCAGCGGGCGGCGGCGGAGATCCGCTGGACCGGCAGCGTCCAGGAGGCGCATGTGGCCGTCGACGCGGCGGGGACCGGTGAGGCGGGTCCCCGGCTGCTGGAGTCGGTCGCGTACGCGCTGGAGCGCTACCGGCGGATCGGGCACGACCTGGTCGTGGAGCCGGCCCGGACGGTTCCGGTGGACCTGGCGCTGGAGGTGTGTGCCGCGCCGGGGCACCAACACGGCCAGATCCTGGCCGAGTTGTACCGGGTGCTGGGCAGCCGGCGGCTGTCCGGCGGCCGGCTCGGCTTCTTCCATCCGGACGCGCTGACCTTCGGCGAGCCGGTCCGGCTGAGCCGTCTGGTCGCGGTGGCCGCGGCCGTGCCGGGCGTGCGGAGCGTACGGGTGACCCGGCTGCGGCGGCTGTTCCATCAGGACAACGGAGAACGGGAGGACGGTGTGCTGCGGCTCGGCCCGCTGGAGATCGCCGTGTGCGACAACGACCCGGAACGGCCGGAGAACGGGCGGCTGGTCATCGAGTTCGGCACGAGCGGGGGTGCACGATGAACGGCACTGCCGGCCGCGGCTGCGGCTGCGGCTGCGGCGGGGGAAGCGGCGGCAGCGACGAGCGGCGCGCCCCCGACGCCCTCTACAACCCGCCGGGCCGGACGGCCCTGCACTACCGCGTCGGCGACCACGACACCTTCCTCGCCGGGATGCTCGACCGGCTCGCCTCGCCCGCCTACCCGGCGCTGCGCCAACTGACCGTGCGGGCCGCGGACGACCCGGCGATCGGTCTGCTCGACGCCTGGGCGGTGCTCGGTGACGTCCTGACCTTCCACAGCGAGCGGATCGCGGACGAGGGGTATCTGCGGACCGCGAACGAACACCGGTCGCTGGCCCTCCTGGGGCGGCTGGTGGGGCACCGCCCGCGGCCCGGCGTCGCGGCCGGCACCCACCTCGCGTACACCCTGGACAAGGATCCGCGCGCCGAGGACCTGCCGGTGGTCATCCCCCGCGGGTCGCGCAGCCACAGCGTCCCGGCCACCACCGGGGAGGAGTCACAGACCTTCGAGACGGACGAGGATCTGACGGCGCGCTGGGCGTGGAACGAGCTGACGGTGCGCAGCCGCCGCCCTGCCCTGCTGGTCCCCGAGGACCTGGCCACCCGATCGGAGCTGTTCGTGGCGGGCACGTCGGCCTCCCTTCAGACCGGCGACCAGCTGCTCTTCGACTTCGGCGGGACGCAGCAGCTGCTGCTGCCGGTGGCGCGGGTGCGCATCGACCGGGACGTGGACGCCACCGGCCTCACCGCGATCACCCTGCCGCGGTCCGCGCCGCCCACGCTCAAGGAGCTGGTGGCCGAGCTGCGGCAGTGGATCACCGCACCGCGGGACGGGGGTGACCCGGACGATCCCGACGAGCCGGGGCCGCCCACCCCGCAGACCCCGAACCCGCGCCCCGTCAGCAAGTTGATCGAGACCTTCGACGTCCAGGTGCTGGCGCCGCTGCGCAAGGACCTGGACGGCGAGGCCGGGACGTCGCCCGGCGCGTTCGCCGAACGGCTGGCCGGGCCGCACGAGCGGCTGGCCGAGGCGCAGGTGCTGGCCGCGCCGTACGAGGAGGTCGCGGCCTGGTTCGAGGAGCTGGCGGCGGTGGTCGGCGAGCTGCGGGAGCGGGCGGCGCGGCTGGCGCCCGCCCGCACGGTGCCGGCCACGGCGAGGCCGGCACCGGCCGGCGGGGCGGGGGCGGCGGCGCTGCACGCCCTCGCCGCCCTGCTGCCCGCCCTCCGCACCCGCGTCGTCCGCCCGCCGTCCGGCACCCGGGCCGCCCACGGCCACCCCTTGGCGCCCGGCTCGGACCTGTCCGCGCGGCTGCTGTCCGCCCTGGACCCGCGCCTGGCGGACGGGATGTACGCGGCGTGGCGGCAGACCGCGCCGCCCGCCCCCGCCGCGCTGCGGGAGCTGCTGGCGATGCGGGTGACCGCCGCTCCCTTCGGGGCGACCGCGCCGCTCAAGCCCGTGCAGGACGACAAGGGCCGGGTGATCCGGCAGTCCGACTGGCCGCTGACCGGCGGTGTACTGACCGGCATGCGGATCGTCTACGACACGGCGGGGAAGGTGCCGGTGCGGGCGGAGTTCGAGCACATCGAGGCCGGCACGACGGTGCAGCGCACGGTGGATCTGCCGTCCGACGAGCCGTTCGCCTTCGGTCCTGGCCGGGTGGAGCTGTCCACCCGCACCGGCCAGGACCACGATCTGAGCTGGCTGGGGCGCCGCCCGGCCGATTCGCAGGAGGCCGGGATCACCGCCCGGCTGCTGCCCGGTCTGCCCGAGCGGACGCTGTTCGTGGGCCGCCCGGACGACCGGGGCCGGATCGAGGTCGCGGTGCACAACGGCGAGACCAGGACCTGGCACCTGAAGCCGGGCGAGCGGGACCAGATCCGGCACGGCGCGTACGAGGTGACCGTGCGCCGCACACCGGGCAGCGAACCGCCCGCCGTGGAGATCGGCATCGCCACCGTCCCGGCACCCGCCAACCGCCGTGTGCTGCCGCTGGATTCGGTGCAGGACGGCATCACGGTCGGCAGCTGGGTCGCCGTCCGGCGGCCCCGTAAGGGCACGGGCGGGGCGGACGGCATCCCGGGGGACGCGAAGCTGGCGTTGGTGACCACCAGGGTGACGGCGGTGCGGACCGCCGCGTACACCGACTTCGGCATCACCGGCCGCGGCACCGAACTGACCCTGGCCGACCCCTGGCTGGACGAGCACGACGTGCTGCTCTCCGCGATCCGGGACACGACCGTGTACGCGGCCGGTGAACCGCTGCGGATGGCGGACGAGCCGCTGGGCGAGGACGTGCACGGCAACGAACTGGAGCTGGCCGAGCTCTACGAAGGGCTGCGGCCCGGGCGGCGCCTGATCGTCTCCGGCGAGCGCACCGACATCCCGGGGGCGGCGCTGCGCGCCACCGAACTGGCCGTGATCGCCTCGGTCGACCAGCGGCTGGACCCGGACCTGCCCGGCGACCACGTCCACACGGTCCTCACCCTCACCGCGGACCTGGCCCACCGGTACCGGCGGGACACCGTCCGCATCCAGGGCAACGTCGTGCCGGCCACACACGGCGAGAGCCGGGACGAGCCGATCGGCAGCGGCGACGCCGCCCGCGCCCACCAGACCTTCGCGCTCTGGCAGTCGCCGCTGACCTGGCTTCCTGCGGACAACCCTCTGGGCGCCACCCCGGAGCTGGAGGTACGCGTCGACGGGCTGCTGTGGCACGCGGTGGACAGTCTGGCCGGGCGGGGGCCGACCGAGCGGGTGTATGTCACCGGGACGACCGATGAGGGCCGGACGACGGTGACGTTCGGCGACGGCGTGCACGGCGCGCGGCTGCCGAGCGGCCACGACAACGTACGGGCCAGGTACCGCTTCGGCACCGGGCGGGCCGCGAACGTGGCGGCGCACCGCGTCACCCAGGCGGTCACCCGGCCGCTCGGGGTGACCGGCGTGACCAATCCGCAGCCGGCGAGCGGCGGCGCGGACGCCGACGGTCCTGCGCTCACCCGGCGGACGGTACCGCTGTCGGTGTCCGCGCTGGACCGGCTGGTCTCGCTCACGGACTACGAGGACTTCGCGCGCTCCCGGGCCGGGATCGGCCGGGCCTCGGCCCGTGAACTCTTCGACGGGCGGCGGAAGGTGCTGCATGTGACGGTGGCGGGGGTCGACGACACTCCTCTGGCGCCGGACGCGGAGGTGCTGCGGGCGCTGCGGTCCTCGCTGGCCGAGTACGGCGATGCCCGGCTGCCGGTGCGGGTGGACGTGCGTGAGCCGGTGCTGCTGCTGTGCGCGGCGAAGGTGAAGGTGGCGCCGGACCACTCGTGGTCGCTGGTGGAGCCGCGGGTGCGGCAGGCGCTGATGGCCGAACTGGGCTATGAAGGGCGGGAGTTGGGTCAGCCGGCGCAGCTGTCCGAGGTGCTGGCCGCGGCCCAGTTGGTACCGGGCGTCGACCACGTCGACGTGGATGTCTTCACGGGCGTCCCGGCGTCCGCGACGCCCGCCGGGCTCGCCTCGCTCGCCGGGCAGTTCGCCGATCCGCCGCGCGCGACGGTGGCGTCCCGGCTCGCCACCTACGACGAACAGCTCCACGAGGTGACCGCGGACGGCGGGGAGACCCTCACCGCGATCGCCGCCCACCACGGCATCCCGCTCGCCGAACTGCTGCGCCTCAACCCCGACATCACCGACACCCGGCCGCTGCCGAAGGGCCGCGCGGTCTGCGTCTTCCGCGGTATCCGCCCGGCCCAGCTCGCGCTGTTCCCGCCGCAGGTGGCGGACACCCTGATCCTCACGGAGGTGACCCGATGACCACGAGCAGGGAGCCGGACGGGCTCGCGGAGCTGCTGCCGCAGTGGCACCGGCTGCGGGACTCCGAAGACCCCGGGCACGGCGAGCCGCTGCGCGCCCTGCTGGCCGTGATCGCCGAGCAGGTGGACCGGGTACGGGACGGTGTCGCCCAGCAGTACGACGACTGGTTCGTGGAGACCGCCGCCGCGTGGGTGCTGCCGTACCTCGGGGACCTGGTGGGGTACCGCCCGCTGCCCGGGTACGAACGGGTGCTGGCGACCGGGCTGCGGGACGGCGGGCTGCCGGACTCCTCACGGCGGCGGCTGGCCGAGGCGCTGGCGCCGCGCCGCGATGTGGCGGCGACGGTCGGCAACCGGCGGCGCAAGGGCACCCTGGCACTGCTGGAGGAGCTGTCGGAGTCGGTCGCGGGCCGGCCGGCCCGGGCGGTGGAGCTCTCCCGGCTTCTCGCGCACCACCAGCCGGTGAAGCTGTACGGGTCGGGCACCGAGGCCGTCAATGCGCGGCGGGCCGGGCGCGGGCGGCTGGTGGACCTGCGGGACGGGGCGGCGCTGGACCTGGCCGGCGGGCCGTTCGGCACGGTGGCCCGCTCGGTGGACGTGCGGCGGGCCGGCTCCCGCCGCACGCAAGGGGGTTACACCCCGGCCGGGGTGGGGCTGTTCGTCTGGCGGCTGAAGCCGTACCCGGTGACGCGGGCGCCCGCGTACTGCATCGACCGGGCCCGCAGCCTCTACACCTTCTCCCTCCTGGGCAACGACACGGCGCTGGTGACCCGGCCGGAGCCGGAGCCGTCCGCGGCGCACCTCGCCACGCTCGACAACGTGCCGGCCCCGATCCGGCGCCGGCAGCTGCACGACCGGCTCGCGGACTACTACGGGCCGGGGAAGAGCTTCGTCATCCGGCGGGACGGCCACGAGACCCCGGTGCCGCTGTCCGACCTCGTCGTCGCGGACCTGAGCGACTGGCGCTACCGGCCCGGGCGCGGGCAGGTCGCCGTCGACCCTGAGCTGGGCCGGATCGCGTTCGGCGCCCGGTCGGCGCCCCGGCAGGGCGTATGGGTGGACTACCACTACGCGTTCGGGGACGAGCTGGGCGGCGGTGAGTACCCGCGTGAGCGAGAGACCCCGGCGGACGCCGCCGTCTACCGGGTGGGGCCGGGCCAGGCGCACCAGCGGATCATGGATGCGTACGGGGCGTGGCAGCACGACCGGCGGGCCGGCCGGTGCGGCCCCGACGGCATCATCGAGATCACCCACAGCGGCGCCTACCAGGAGCAGCTGGACTTCGACCTCGGCCCCGGCGACCGGCTGGAGCTGCGCGCCGCGGAGGGCACCCGCCCCGTCATCCGGCTGCTCGACTGGTACAGCAACCGGCCGGACGCGCTCAACATCCGGGCCCGGGAGGAGGATTGCGCGGCCGGCGAGCGGCCGCGGATGGTGCTGGACGGGCTGCTGGTCACCGGACGCGGGCTGAACGTCACCGGCCCGATGGGCGCGGTCGTGCTGCGCCACTGCACCCTCGTACCGGGCTGGTCCCTGGAGCCGGAGTGCCATCCGGCCTCTCCCGAGGAACCGAGCCTGGTCCTGGACCGGACCACCGCCTGCGTAGAGATCGACCGCTGCATCCTGGGCACCATCGAGGTGATCGGCGACGAGGTGGGCACCGACCCGCTGCCGATCCACCTGCGCGACTCCGTCCTGGACGCCACCGGCGCCGACCGCGAGGCGCTGTCGGCGCCGGACTGCCGGCATGCGCACGCGGTGCTGTACGCCCACCGGACGACGGTCCTCGGCGAGGTGCACACCCACGCCGTGGAGCTCGCCGAGAACTCCCTGTTCACCGGCCGTATGCACGTCGCCCGGCGCGGGGTCGGCTGTCTGCGGTTCAGCTATGTACCGCCGGGCTCGCGCACCCCGCGCCGCTACCGCTGCCAGCCGGACCTGGCAGGCCGGGACGACGCCGCGCGGGTACGGCCGCTGCTGCGCAGCGAGCGCTACGGGACGCCGTGGTACGGGCAGTTGGCGGACGGCTGTGCGGAAGAGATCCGGCGCGGCGCGGAGGACGGCGCCGAGATGGGCGCGTACCACGACCTGTACCAGCCGCAGCGCGAGGACAGCCTGCGGGCCCGGCTGGCGGAGTACACACCGGCGGGCAGCGACGCGGGGGTGGTGTTCGTGACCTGACCCGTCCCCCGGCCGCAAGCCGCCGTCACCGGCCGTCCGTCTTCGACCTTCCGAGCATCCCGTACGAGGGGGACCCCTGCCATGCACGCTGATCTCTCGCGCCTCACCCACCGCCCGGAGCGTCACTACTCCGCGGTCGTCGCCCAGCAGGGCCGGGTGCAGCTGGACGCCGACGCCAACGAACAGACCGCGATCCAGCTGTTCCAGGCCCGTACCCTCGCCGCCGATCTGATCGGGGCGCACGGCGGACCGAGCGGCGCCACCGGCTTCCGGATCACCCTCAAGGGCGGCAGCCACGAACTGGACGACCTGGTCATCGGCGGCGGCCGCTACTACGTGGACGGCATCCTGTGCGACGCCACCCGTCCGCAGCCCGGCGTCCCGGTACCCGCCACCGGCGCGTCCGGCGCGCACGAAGCGGACGGCAAGGACGGCGCGGCGGGCACCGGCCAGGGCGGGGGCGAAGGCGCGGGTGAGCCGGCCGCCGCGCCCGCGACCTGGACGTACTGGGACCAGCCCGACGGGTTCCGGGACCCCGAGCGGCCCGGCGACCGGCTGCCCGGCTCCTTCCCTTACCTGGCCTACCTCAAGGTGTGGGAGCGGGTGGTCACCGCGGCGGAGGACCCGGCGCTGCGCGAGGTCGCGCTGGGCTCGGCGCTGCCGGACACCGCGGCCCGTACGAAGGTGGTCTGGCAGGTACTGCCGCTGCCCGCCGACGCGTTGGGGCTGACCGGCCACACCCCGCCGGTCGACGAGATCCGTAAGGCGTTCGCGGAGTGGGCGCGAAAGGCGGCCGCACCCGGCTCCCGGCTCGCGGCGCGCAGCGAGCGCCCGGACCACGCGGACGACGAGCCCTGCCTGGTCGCCCCGGACGCCCGCTACCGGGGCCCGGAGAACCAGCTCTACCGGGTCGAGGTGCATGACCCCGGCACCGCGCAGGACGCCACCTTCACCTGGTCCAGGGAGAACGGCTCGGTCACCTTCCCGGTCGATGAACTCGACGGCACCTGGGTCGAGTTGGCGACGCTCGGCGGCGACGACAAGCTCGATCTGAACGTCGGCGACCGGGTCGAGTTCGTCGACACCGCCTACACCAGCCGGGGCGAGGCGGCGCCGCTGCTGCGGGTGGAGGAGGTCGATCTGCCGGGCCGCCGGGTGCGGCTGTCCGGCGAGCCCGCACCGGGCGTCGGGCGGCGGCCCGAACTCCATCCGTTCCTGCGCCGCTGGGACCACCACGAAGGCAGCCGGCAGACCGGCAGACGGGGCGAACGGGCGGCACGGCTCAAGCACGGGGCGCTGCCCGTCGAGGAGGGCGCCTGGCTGCCGCTGGAGGACGGCGTCGAGGTGTACTTCGCACCCGGCGGCCACTACCGCACCGGTGACTACTGGCTGATCCCGGCCCGTACGGCCACCGGCGGAGTGGAGTGGCCGACGGATACCGCGCGCCGGCCGCTGCTGGTCCACCCGGCCGGAATCGAGGTGCACTTCGCGCCGCTGGCATGGGTGGCAGGTGAGCAGGCCGAAACCGATCTGCGGCTGGCCTTCCGGCCGCTGGCGGCGGGTATCCCGGCGGCGGACGACGCGGCACTGGCCGCCGAGGAGGAGGCCAGGGCCGAGGAGGAGGCCCGCACCGAGGAGGCGGGCGGCGGGGCGTACGACCCGGCGGGCGCGGGCCACGACACGACCCGGCCGGCGCCGAGCCGCTCACAGACCACCGCCGAGGCCGAGGCCGCCGTCGACGAGGGGGGTGCAGGCTGATGGCCACTCCCCTGACCGCGGGCAAGCTGCTGGCGGCGCTGCGCGCCGAGGGCCTGGTCGTGCACGAGGTCCGCGACTGGCGTCACCACAACCGCAACAAGAAGGGCCGGTGGGGCCCGATGCACGGGGTGATGATCCACCACACCGCCACCGAGGGCACCGACGCCTCGGTGGACCTGTGCTACGACGGGCGGTCCGACCTGCCGGGGCCGCTCTGCCACGGCGTGATCGACAAGAAGGGCGAGATCCACCTCGTCGGCAACGGCCGCGCCAACCACGCCGGGCTCGGCGACCGTGACGTCCTGGAAGCGGTGATCAACGAGGATCCGCGGCTGCCGGCGGACAACGCCGCGGACACCGACGGCAACCGGTACTTCTACGGCTTCGAGTGCATCAACCTCGGCGACGGCAAGGACACCTGGCCCGAGGAGCAGCGGATCGCCATCGAGAAGGCCGCGGCGGCGATCTGCCGGGCGCACGGCTGGACCGAGCGCTCGGTCATCGGGCACAAGGAGTGGCAGCCGGGGAAGGTCGATCCGCGCGGCATCGTGATGAACCAGCTGCGGGGCCGGATCAAGCAGCGGCTGGCGAAGGCACCGGAGGGCGCGCCGGAGCGGGGCGAGGGGTGAGCCGGGAGCGGCGGCGGGTGCTCAACCCCCAGGTTTGATCGGGGCCTTGGCGCCCACGCAGAGGCAGTTGCCCCGCCTCATGGGTGCGTTGACACACCAGAGCCGGGCGGCCCTCCCCCACAGAGGTCCGCCCGGCTGTTCTTGGGTGTGTCTACGGCGTTCGGCCGCCGCCGCGGCCGACGAGCCGGTCAGTCTGTCCGGGCCTCAGACGCCCTGGACCGGGAGGGCCGGGAGGACGGGCAGCGCCGGGATGTTGGCGGCGTTGGTGAGCTTGGCCAGGTCGGCGGGCACGGCCGGGACGGCGACGGCGTCGGTCAGGTTGGCCGGAACGGCGGGAACGGCCGGGACGGCCAGGTCGGCGGGAACGGCCGGGACGGCGACGGCGTCGGTCAGGTTGGCCGGGACGGCGGGAACGGCCGGGGTCGCGGGCACGGACGGGACGGCCGGGACGGACGGGACGGCCGGGACGGACGGGGCGGCGGGAACCGCGGGAACGGCCGGGGCGGCGGGCACGGACGGCACGGACTTGACCGGGGTCACGCCCTGCACACCGGCGACGGCCTTGGTGGCGGTGCCCTGCGCGTCGGTCACCACGACGGTGCCCAGGCCCTGGGCGAACGGCGTGGCGTCAGCGGCCGCACCCTGCGCGAACGCCGCGGCGTCGCCCGCCTTGCCCTGCACGAACGGCACCGCGCCGGTGGCCTCGCCCTGCGCGAAGGCGGCCGCGTCGGTCGCCACACCCTGCGCGAACGGCACCGCGTCACCGGCGGTGTCCTGCACGAACAGCTGCGCCTGGCCACCGACGACGGTCACGAACGGCGTCGCCTGGCCGGCCGCGTCACCGGCGAGCTGACCGGCACCGCCGACCGCACCCTGGGCAACCGGCACCACCTTGACGACGATCCGCTGGGCGACGGGCGGCAGCACATCGGCGGCCGCCTTGTCGACGACCGGACGGGCGGTGGCCAGCGCGGCCTGCGCCTGCTTCGTCAGCTGCTCGGGGCGGATGCCCGCACCGGCAAGACCGGCCAGCAGGTTGTCGGCGGAGCCGGGGGCCTTCGGCAGCGCGGGAGCCTTCGGCAGCTTGGGCAGGCCGGCGGACGGCACGCCCGGGGTCGCGGGCAGCGACGGGGCGGCGGGCAGCTTGCCGTCCGCGAGCCGGCCGAGCTTGACCGGACCGGCACCGTTCGCGGCCTTCTTGGCGTCCTTCGCGGCCTTCTTGGCCTTCTTCAGGTCGGCGGTCTTCTGCACGTCGCCGGTCTCGGGCAGGCGACCGGTGACGTCACCGAGCTGCGGCAGCTCGCCGGTGGGCAGGTCCTGGGTCGACACACCGCCGCCGAGCGCACCGGTCGCCTTGCCGGCCAGCTCGCCCGCCGTCTTCTTCGCGGTGTCGGTGACGGTCGTGGCGGCCTTCGTGGCGGTGCCGGTCACCTCACCGGTGGGCAGCTTCTTGGTGGCGTCGGTCACCGAGCCGGTGGTGGGCAGGTCCGAGGAGACGGGCAGCTCGGCGGCGCCGGCGGCAGCGGAACCCAGGGCCCACAGACCGGTGGCGGCAGCGGCAACGACGATGGAACGACGGATGTTGGAGCGCATGGAGATGAAGTCCTTCGAATTCAGGAGGGTTTGAGGGCAGACCTGTCCCGCCCCCGCGCGGCAGGTCCAGTTACAGACGCGGAGCGGTCTGCCCTAGCCCGGGAATTCGAGGATGTCTTCGGCACGCCGACGCGTCGGAGCGCCATCGGCCGTGCGGACGCCACCGGGCAGCAGCCGGAAGCGCGTGGAGTCGGCCGGAACGGCGGCGTACTGGTCCCCGCCACGGGGGCCATGGCCGTCACCGGCGGTGTGCGGGGCGGGAGCCGAGGGGCCCTGCGGGAGCTGTCCCGGAAGGCCCTGGTGGCCCGGATCCCGCTGCTCGTGCACGGTCGAACGGGGGTGCTCGGCAGCCCCGTTGTGCAGACCGGCGGAGCAGTGCGCGGGCTGAAGCGCCGCACCGGCCGCCGTCGCGTCGGTCCGCGGACCGGCCGGCTGCGCGCCGCCCGGGGTACGGCCGTGCTCGTGCGCGGCACCGTCGCCGGGCTGCTCGGCGTGCTCACCGGACGGAAGGTCCACGGGAAGCACGGCACCTGCCGTGTCCCCGATCTCCCCGACGACGCGGTTCACCGGCTCGGTGATCCGGCCGGTGACCGGCGCGGTCCGCTCGGCGGCGGGCCGCACCGCGTCGGCGAGCTCGCCGGACGCGGCCTGGGTGCCGTCGGCGAGCTTCGCGCCGGCTGCCTTGCTCTTCTGCTCGAACGCGGACTCGGAACCGGAGCCGGAGAGCCGGTCCGGGTCATCCGTGCCGTCCGTCGCCCCGTCCCGGGTGGCGGCCCGGTCCGGGGAGGACGCCTCGGCCCCGTCCCCGGCCGGGGACGTTGCCCCGGTCAGGGCCTGCGAGCCCGTGCGGTCCTCGGCATGGGCGCCGGGGCCGAAGGCGAAGCCGAGCGCGACGAAACCCACCAGGAAGAACCCGGCCAGCAGTGCGCGCCGCACGGCCACCGTGCGCGGCAGGCGCACGGCGGCAGGCAGGGCGAACACAGCAGACAAGGAGGGGACCTTCCCATACGGACGGGGACATCCGGGCACACGGCCTCGATGTCATACCCGTCGCGGGCGATCGAGCGATGCCCTGATCCTTGCACGAGGGGCCAGGTGCCACGCAAGTCCCACCGGCGTATCGGTCACCGTTGCTCCGCCATGTCCGGTATGGGCAACGGCCGTTTCTCCAGTGCGGCCGCCATCACCTCCGGGAAGAGGTCCGGGGTGCAGGCGAACGCCGGTGCGCCCAGGGCCGCGAGCGCCGCGGCGTGCTCCCGGTCGTAGGCCGGCGCGCCCTCGTCGGACAGTGCGAGCAACGTCACGAACTGCACCCCGGACGCCTGCATCGCGGCGACCCGTTTGAGCATCCCGTCCCGGATGCCGCCCTCGTAGAGGTCGCTGATGAGGACGACGACGGTCTCGGTGGGGCGGGTGATACGGGACTGGCAGTACGCCAGCGCGCGGTTGATGTCCGTACCGCCGCCGAGCTGGGTGCCGAAGAGGACATCGACCGGGTCGTCCAGTTGCTCCGTCAGATCGACCACCGCGGTGTCGAAGACGACGAGCCGGGTGTCGAGGGCCCGCATGGACGCCAGCACCGCGCCGAACACCGCGGCGTGGACGACCGAGGCGGCCATCGACCCGGACTGGTCGATGCAGAGCACCACGTCCTTCTTCACCGACCGGGCGGCCCGGCCGTAGCCGATCAGCCGCTCGGGGACGACCGTGCGGTACTCCGGGAGGTAGTTCTTGAGGTTCGCCCGGATCGTGCGGTCCCAGTCGATATCGCGGTGCCGCGGCCGGCTGATCCGCGCGGAGCGGTCCAGTGCGCCGGTGAGGGTGGCGCGGGTGCGGGTCGCGAGCTTCTTCTCCAGCTGCTCGACGACCTTGCGGACGACGGCCCGTGCGGTCTCCTTGGTCGTCTCCGGCATGACCTTGTTGAGTGAGAGCAGGGTGCCCACCAGATGCACATCGGCCTCGACCGCCTCCAGCATCTCCGGCTCGAGCAGCAGCGCGGACAGCCCCAGCCGGTCGATGGCGTCACGCTGCATCACCTGCACCACCGAGGACGGGAAGTACGTCCGGATGTCGCCCAGCCAGCGCGCCACACCGGGCGCCGAGGCCCCCAGGCCCGCCGTCCGCCGCCCGTCGTCGCCGCCGCTGCCCTTCTGCCGCCCGTAGAGCGATGCCAGCGCCCCGTCCATCGCGGCATCGCGCCCGCGCAGCTCACACCCCGTACCGTCGGCGCCACCCCCGCCGAGCACCAGCCGCCAGCGCCGCAGCCGCTCCGCCTCCGCCTCGGCCCCTTGAACTGCGGTCGTCGCCCCTTGGCCTGTGGTCGTCCGTTGAACCGTGGTTGCGCCTTGAGCTGTGGTTGTCCCTTGAACTGTGCTTGTCCCGTGAACTGCCGTAGTCCCGCTCAACTCGACACCCCCATAAGGTCGTTCGTAAGGCCTTCCCTCAGCCCTCTGTCCGGTCGGCGGTCCGCCGGCCGCTCCTCGTCGAAGCCGTACTGCCCGATGCCCAGCAGCAGGCGCAGGGTGGGCAGGACGGCGGCGGCGCGGTCGCGGTCCAGGCCGGGGCCGAAGCCGGGCGGGGCGAGGGCCGCGGTGTCGCCCGCGCGGCCGCGTGCGGTGGCGGGGCCGCGGCGGATCAGTTCGCCGAGCGTGCGCCGCACCCCGGCCTCGTACTCGGCGAACGTTCTGCGCAGCAGCGGCAGTACGTCCGTGAACACGGCGTCCGGCACGCTGGTCAGCCAGCCGTCGAGCAGCGCGAGCAGCCGTTCGTCGTGGACCAGCAGCATGCCGCCGTCCCCGCCAGGACCGCCGCCGACGAAGCCCTCGATCCAGCCGGCGGCGTCGGTCGGCTCGGTGCCCGGCGAGAGCGCCAGCCCCATCAGCCGCTCGGCTTCCCCGTCCCCCAACTCACCGTCGTCCAGCAGGAGCCGGGCCGCCCGGCCACGGAGCAGACCCGGTACGGCGTCCCGCTCGCTCACCGACCGCAGCACCCCCGCCCACCGCGCACGCAGCCCCACCGGCCGCACCCCGGACCGGGTCCCCGGCGGGGTCTCCGGCCGGGTCTCCGGAGGGCTCACCGACTGGGCGAGGAGGGCGACGGCCTGGTGGGTGGCGTCGAGCGGGCCCCGCATCCCGGCGGCGCCGTCCGCGTCCAGACCGGCGCAGGCCGGCGGCAGTCCGACGAAGACCCGCTCGGCCAGCCCCGTCGCCACCTCGCGGAGCGCCGTGGCGTCCGTGCCGCGCACATCGCCGTAGCGCACGGACCGGACCAGGGCGGGCAGCGCCTGCGCGAGCCGGCCCACGTCCGCGTCGAGCGCCGCACGGTCGGACAGCGCGCGCATCACCACCGGCAGGGCGTCGGGGAGTTCGGCACGCAGACACTGCTCGGCGAGCGCGGTCACCTCGGCGAGGGCGGCCGCACCGGTCGCCTCCGCCGCGGCCTTGGCGGTGGCCGCGGAGAGCACCGTCGTGCCCCAGATACCGGCCTCCGCGACCCGCACCGCCAGCTCGGGCTCCCAGCGCAGCCGCCAGGTCTCCCGGAACGTGCCGGTACTGCCGCGGGAGGCGGCGGGCTCGCCCCACGGGATGCCGAGCAGCCGCAGCCGGTGCAGCAGCCGGCTCCGCCCGGCGTCGGTCTCCTTGCGCAGATCCAGCTCCAGCTCCCGCTCCAGAGCCTCGGGTTTGAGCCGCAGCGCCCGCTGATGGCGGGCGATGTCCCGTTGCAGCGGCACCGCGGGGGCACCCGCGGGGACCTCACCCAGCACCTCGCCGACCACCAGCCGGTCGTGGATCAGCAGGGACGGTGCGTCGGACCCGTCGCCCATGACGGCCCGGACCGCCTCGTCCAGCTCGGGCAGCCCGGCCAGCGGGCGGCCGCGGACCGCGGCCAGCCCCTCGGCGAGCCGCACCGCCTCGATGACATGCGCCGACGAGACCGCGTAGTCCTCCTCCCGCAGCACTCGGGCGACCTTGGTGAGCCAGCGTTCGACGGGACGGTCGGGGGAGCTGAAGAGGTGGCCGTACCAGCCGGGCGAGGTGATACCGGCGCCGTAGCCGCTGCGGCGGGACAGCCGCCGGTGCGTCCACGGCACCCAGGTCACGGCCACCTTCGCCTTCGGCAGGCCCTTGAGCAGCTGCCGGTCGGCGGCCATCGTCGTACGCCGCTCCAGCGCCGGGACGTGCCAGGCCCCGCACACGACGGCGATACCGTCCCCGAACTCCTTGCGCGCGGCCCGCAGTCGCAGCCGCATATGCGCCTCGCGCACCGGGTCGGTGTCACCTCCCGCTCGAACGGAGCCGGCAGCGGAGGAGAATCCGCCGTCGCCGTACGCCTCGCGCAGCGCCCCCATGGCCTCGGCGAGCGCCGCGAACGGCGCCAGCGCATCCGCACCGGAGCCTCCCTCGCTCTCGGCGCCACTCCCCCGGGAGGTGCCCCCGGCCCCGCGGTGCTCGACCACGTCCTCCCACCAGCGCTCCGGATCGTCATAGCCGGCCGTCTCGGCCAGCACCCCGATCGGATCGCCCCGCAGTCCGGCAGCGCCACCGCTCCCCCCACCGGCCTCCTCGGACAGCCCCGCCCCTGCCCCCTCGTCACCCTCGTCACCGCCGTCACCGACCTCGCCATCCGCCCCGTCGTCCCCGTCCGTCATGGCCAGGGAGTGCGCGGCGGGCAGGTCGATGAAGCGGACGGGAACGCCGTGCTCCAGGGCCCAGCGCATCGCCACCCACTCCGGGGAGAACGCGGCCAGCGGCCAGAACGCCGCCCGGCCGGGATCGTCCTGCACATGGGCGAGCAGCGCGACCGGCGGCCGCATGTCCTCCTGCGCGGCCAGCGGCACCAGCGCGTCCGCCTCCGGTGGGCCCTCGATCAGGACGGCGGCGGGCGCGCACTGGTCCAGGGCGGCGCGCACCGCCCGCGCCGAGCCGGGGCCGTGGTGCCGCACCCCGAGCAGCACCGGCCCATGCCCCTCCCGCGGCTGCCCGCTCATACGGTCACCTCACGGCAGGCGCGGTAGAAGTCCTTCCAGCCGTCGCGCTCGCGCACCACCGTCTCCAGGTACTCCTGCCAGACGACACGGTCGGCGGCCGGATCGCGGACCACGGCGCCCAGGATGCCCGCGGCGACGTCGCCGGCGCGCAGCACGCCGTCGCCGAAGTGGGTGGCCAGCGCCAGGCCGTTCGTCACCACCGAGATCGCCTCGGCCGTGGAGAGCGTGCCGGACGGCGACTTGAGCTTCGTACGGCCGTCGGCGGTCAGGCCGTCCCGCAGTTCGCGGAAGACCGTGACGACCCGGCGGATCTCGTCCATGCCCTCCGGCACGGCGGGCAGATCCAGCGAGCGGCCGAGCTGGCCGACCCGGCGCGAGACGATGTCCACCTCGTCGTCCGGGGTCGCGGGCAGCGGAAGCACCACGGTGTTGAAGCGGCGGCGCAGCGCGCTGGAGAGTTCATTGACCCCGCGGTCGCGGTCGTTGGCCGTGGCGATCAGATTGAAGCCGCGCACGGCCTGCACCTCCTGCCCCAGCTCCGGGATGGGCAGGGTCTTCTCCGACAGGACCGTGATCAGCGTGTCCTGTACGTCGGCGGGGATACGGGTCAGCTCCTCGACCCGGGCGGTCATGCCCTGCGCCATCGCCCGCATCACCGGACTGGGCACCAGGGCTTCCCGGCTGGGGCCGTTCGCGAGCAGCTGGGCGTAGTTCCAGCCGTAGCGGATCGCCTCTTCGGGGGTGCCCGCGGTGCCCTGCACCAGCAGGGTGGAGTCGCCGCTGACGGCCGCCGCCAGATGCTCGGAGACCCAGGTCTTGGCCGTGCCGGGCACACCGAGCAGCAGCAGCGCGCGGTCCGTCGCGAGCGTCGTCACGGCGACCTCGATGATCCGGCGCGGGCCGACGTACTTGGGCGTGATGACCGTGCCGTCGGCGAGCGTGCCGCCGAGCAGATACGTCGCGACCGCCCACGGCGAGAGCCGCCAGCGCTCCGGCCGCGGCCGGTCGTCGGCCGCGGCGAGCGCCGACAGCTCCCCGGCGAAGCTGTCCTCGGCATGCGGCCGCAGCGCCTCGCCGCCCCCCGTCCCCGCCGCCGTCCCGGCCGCCGCGGCGCGGTCCGCCGTGGTCCCGTCGCCGGTCTTGTGAAGGCCGTTCCCGGTCGTGTGAAAGGTGTGGTCGGACATGGCTCCCCCTCGTCGCAAGGACTGCGGCCGACCGCGTGAAAACCCGTCGGCCGCTTGCGGGATCAAGCCTGCACCACGCCACTGACAACGCCCCCGAAAAGCACCTCTGACCTGCACTTTCGGCGCGGGCGAGGGGCATTGTCAGTGGTGCGCCGTAGCGTCGGAGACATGAATCCGCAGGGGGAACGCTGGACGACGGATCAGGTGCTCGCACTGGCACCTGACGAGGCATCACGCAAGGCGGGCGGCAAGCTCGCGGGGCCCGGGCCGTGGTCGGAGACGGGCGCGGACGGGGGCGCGGTGTGGGGGCTGTGCAAGGGCAGCGGAAAGAAGCCGTACCAAGCGGTCGTGGACCTCAAAGGCCCCGCCTTCACGTGCAGTTGCCCGAGCCATAAGTTCCCGTGCAAGCACGCGCTGGGCCTGCTGCTGCTCTGGGCCGGCGACGAGGGGGCGGTGGCGGCCGGGGAGCCGCCGCAGTGGGCGGACGCGTGGCTGGCCGGCCGCCGGGAGCGCGCCGAGCGGGCGGCCCCCGCACCGCCGGGCGCGGGGGCCGGCTCGCGCGCGCCCGCCGATCCGGACGCCGCCAGGCGGCGGGCGGAGCGCCGGATGCAGCGGATCGGCGCGGGCGCGACGGAGCTGGAGCAGCGACTGGAGGACCTGCTGCAATCCGGTCTGGCCTCGGCCGGCCGCGCGCAGGCAGGGGCCTGGGGGGCACGCTCCTGGGACGAGACGGCCGCGCGCATGGTCGACGCCCAGGCACCCGGACTCGCGGCCCGCGTAAGGGAGTTGGGGCCAATCATGGCGTCCGGCCCGGACTGGCCCGCCCGGCTGCTGGAGGAGTGCGCGCTGCTGCACCTTCTCGACCAGGGCTTCCTCGGCATCGAGCGGCTCCCGGCCCCGCTCGCCGCGACGGTCCGCACCCGGGTCGGGCTGACGACGGAGACCGCGGACCTGCTGACCGACCCCGATACGGCGACGGTGCGGGACCGCTGGCTGGTGCTCGCCCAACAGGACAGCGACGACGGCAGGCTGACCACCCGCAGAATCTTTCTGCGCGGTGAACGGACCGGCCGGATGGCGCTGCACCTCTCCTTCGGCGGCGCCGGCCGCCCCCTGGAGCAGGCCCTGCCACCCGGTCTGCTGCTCGACGCGGACCTGGCGTACTACCCGGGGGCCCGCCCGCTGCGCGCCGCACTCGGTGAGCGGCACGCCCCGGCCGCCCCGGGACCGGTGCCGTCCGGCTGCGGCATCGACGCCGCCCTGGCCGCGTACGGCGACGCGCTGCGCGACGACCCATGGCTGGACTCCTGGCCGGTGGTCCTCGCGGACGTCACCCCCATACCGGGCCGCGACGGCGCGGGCTGGCAACTGGCCGACGCGGACGGGGAGTCGGCGCTCCCGCTGGACCCCCGCTGCCTCGGCCGCACGGGCCTGTGGCAGCTGGCCGCCATATCGGGCGGCGCGCCCGTCACGGTCTTCGGCGAATGCGGCCACCGCGGCTTCCTGCCGCTGACCGTCTGGGACCCGGCCCCGGTGTCCCTGTGACCCCAGCCACCGGTCGCGCCGGCCGCGACACCCACTCACACCGGAACTCCGTCCACCACCGATACCTGGAGGAAGGGCATGACGACAACCACCAGCCCTGACACCACCCCCACGCCCACCGGCACCACCACAACAACGGCCACAGCAACAACCACAGCAACGACCACCGGCACCACCACACCGCCAGCTCCCCCACCCACCGCGACCACCCCCGCGCCCTGGCCCGACCTGGTGAGCGCCGCGCTGCTCGGGACCGAACGGCGGCAGCCACCGGTGACCGTACGGCCGGGGCAGGGCGCCGCGGCCGCACTGCTGGACGCCGCCGCGCTGAGCACCGTCCGCCGGCGCGCCGCGCTGCGCCCCGCCCCGGCCGGCGAACGCCCCGCCCCGGCCCCCGCCGACCCACGGCCACCGCTGCCGCCCGCCGCGCGCCGCAGACTCTCCCTGCTGCTCGCCGACCGCGGCGGCGCCGGAGCCGGCACCCGCCGCGGCACCGCCCCCGACCTCACCGAACTCCTGCCCCAGTGGCTGGCCGCGGCCGACGGCCACGGCTACCGCGCCCCGGAAGCCCTGCTGCCCGCACTGCTCGACGCCGCCCGCGCCCGTACGGACCTACGGCCGGCCGCCCTCTCCCTGGCCGGGCCCCGCGCCCTCTGGCTGGCCCGGCTCAACGACGCATGGAAGTTCGTCCTCCGCGGGACCGGCAGCCCCGCAGAGCTCCCCGAGGACGGCGACCCCGAGCGCGTCCAACGACTGTGGGAGGAAGGCCTGTTCGCGGAGCGGATCGCCCTGCTGACCGCACTGCGCCGCCGCTCCCCACAGGCCGGCCTGGAACTGCTGGGCGCAACCTGGCCCACCGAGCGGGCCGAGGACCGTCTGATGTTCCTCGACTCGCTGCGCGAAAGCCTCACCGCGACCGATGAACCCTTCCTCGAACAGGCACTGTCCGACCGCAGCCGCAACGTCCGCGCCACCGCCGCCGAACTGCTCTCCGCACTCCCCGGCTCGGCCCTCGCCGCCCGTATGGCACGGCGCGCCCACGCACACGTCAGCCTGGACCGCTCCCCGAACCCACCGGTGATCGTCGTCGAAGCCCCCCACGAGTGCGATGCGGGGATGCAGCGGGACGGCGTGGCACCCACGCCGCCCTCCGGGCGCGGCGAACGGTCCTGGTGGCTGGGCCAGTTGGTGGAGGCCGCACCACTCGACGGCTGGCGCGCCCGGTTCGAGGGCCGCGACCCGGCCGCGATCGTGGCGCTCCCGGTGGCCGACGACTGGCGCACCGAACTGCACGACGCCTGGTGCCGCGCCTCCGTGCGCCAGCACAACGCCGACTGGGCGCGGGCGCTGCTGGGCGCCCCGGGCGCCCCCGCCCAGGCCGCCGAGGTCGCCCCGGCCGGCTCGTCACGGGACCTGACCAAACTGCTGACCGTACTGCCCGAGGACGAACGCGCCCGCTGGGTGGCCGAGTTCATCGCCGCCCACGGCCTGTCCGACGCCTTCCGGATGCTCGGGGTGTGCGCCGTCCCCTGGGCCGAACCACTGGGCCGGTCCGTCGTGGACGCCCTGGACATCGCACGGGACGCGGGCAGCTACCCGTGGAGCTTCAGCGGAGTGATGGGCCTGGCCGAGCGCTGCCTCGACCCCGCGGCGGCCGACCGGCTCGACATGCTCACCGCGGTCACGGACGAGCCGGAGGGCGCCTCGCCCGGCTCCGGCGGCTACTGGTCCGAGGCGTTCCAACGACTGGTCGGCACACTCCGGCTGCGCGCCACGATGCGCACCGAACTCACCCCACCGCCCACGGACGGCGACGACCGGAGCGCGCCATGATCAACCACGCCCCGGCCGCCGACGGCCGCCGCCGCTCCCCGCCGCTCCCCGGCGGCTCAGACCGCCGGCGCCCGCACATTCGCATGGACCCACTCCACGATCGAGGCGGTCGTCGCACCCGGAGTGAAGATCTCCGCAACGCCCTGCGCCTTGAGCGGCGCGATGTCCGCCTCAGGAATGATGCCGCCGCCGAAGACCTTGATATCGGCCGCGTCGCGCTCCTCCAACAGGGCGATGACCTTCGCGAAGAGAGTGTTGTGCGCGCCCGAGAGGATGGACAGCCCGATGGCGTCGGCGTCCTCCTGGATCGCGGTGTCGACGATCTGCTCCGGCGTCTGGTGCAGTCCGGTGTAGATGACCTCCATACCGGCGTCACGCAGCGCCCGCGCAATGACCTTGGCGCCCCGGTCGTGCCCGTCCAGCCCCGGCTTGGCCACCACCACACGGATCGGCCCCGACCTGCCCGCCATGCCCTGGCTCCCCGCTTGCGCCCCGTCCTGCCGAGCCACACTCATCACTGCCTCCAAGCCATGCACGACACGGTGGTGCCGCCGAGCCGACAATCGATCGCGCAGCCGCGATCGGCGGCCACGAGCGTGAACGAACGTTATCTCCAGCATCCCGTACCCAGCCGTTTCGTGACATCCGGCGAGGGGGAAATCACACATGGGACACGTTCGCTACGCGCCGCGGACCGCGCGTCGTGCCGTCAGGGACAGGCGGCCCGGTGCGCACGGGCCGGGCGTCCGGGGAGCCGCAGCCGGGCCGGCGCGCCGATGGCCGCGCATCAGGGCGAGCACGCCGCATGCTCGCCATCGCTGCTCATGGCTTCCCGCGAGGGCACACGGGGGTCACAGCTGCCTCCCGCGCGCCGTTCGGGAGGTCGGCCATGCAGGCCCTGCCCTTTCTCTCCGCACCACTTCTGCTCGCCCGGTTCCTCTCCACACCCCTCCGGTGCGCACGACCGCTCCCCCCGCGCGCCGCTGCCCTCCTGCTGCGCAGCACGGTGATGGAGCTCGCGGTCCTCGCCGGCCACCTCCTGCTCTACCCCACCGGCATCTCCGCGGAGCGCCCCCTCCCCCACCCCGCACCACCACCCACGGCCGACACCCCGCCAGGGCAGCCGCCGGACGCCACCCACCCCGCCACCGCCGCACCCTCGCTCCTGCCGACCGAGGGCCGGGCCCATCCGCCCGTCCTCCTGCTCCACGGCTTCATCGACAACCGCTCCGTCTTCGTACTGCTGCGCCGCTCACTGCACCGCCACGGCTGGCGCCACATCGAGGCGCTCAACTACTCCCCGCTGACCTGCGATCTCCGCAAGGCCGCCGAGCTGCTGAGCCGCCATGTGGAGGAGGTGTGCGCACGGACCGGCCATCGCCGGGTGGACCTCGTGGGCCACAGCCTCGGCGGACTGATCGCCCGTTACTACGTCCAGCGGCTCGGCGGCGACAGCCGCGTCCGTACGGTCGTCACGCTCGGCACCCCGCACTCCGGCACCCGCGTCGCACCCCTGATGTCGGCGCACCCGATCGTCCGCCAGATGCGACCCGATTCCGACGTGATGGCGGAGTTGTCGCTTCCGGCACCGCATTGCCCCACCCAATTCGTCGCTTTCTGGAGCGAGGAGGACCAGGTGATGGTTCCGGCCACGACCGCCAGGATCGATCACCCGGACCTGATGGCGCACAACGTGCATGTCCCCGGCGTCGGACATCTCGCGCTACCGGTCAACGGCACCGTCGCGGCCGGCATACGCGAAGCGCTGACTTCCGCGGAGAAGGCGGCAGAGGAAGGCGGCACGGACGCCGTCTCGGTGGCCTGACGTCGCCACGCAGCGTAACCAACGGTCGAACAAACATCGAACGGGGCGCCAAGAACTCGCATGCGCTCTGCCGAAAGGCGGCCAAATGCCCGTTCTTGCCGAGTCCACATCCCGTGGAAGATTGTCGCCGTCGCGTACCGCCGGGTACAGTCGCCGCTAATTCTCCTGCTGCCGAGGCGAAAGAGAAGTTGGTGAACGACCGTCACCCATCGGAAGGCCCCCTTCCGACCGGCTCCGCTTCCGACGCCTCGTATGCGCACTATCCCGCCTACGACTCCTACGGGCAGCAGTATTCCCCCGCCGGCAACGCCGCATACGGCGACGGCGACCCCCTCTTCGGCTCACTCCCCGCCTCGTACGAGACCGGCATGTACGACACCGGCACCTACGAAACCGGCGCATACGCCACCGGGGCATACGGCGCCGGGGACTCCGGGATGTACGACACCGGCAGCTACCCCACCAACACCTACGACACCGGCACATACGGGGCAGTCGGCTACGACACGGGCAGCTACGACACCGGCAGCTACCCGACGGCGGGCGACGGCTACGACACCGGCGGGTACGACACCGACACCTTCGCCTCGACACAGTGGGGCACCGGCAGCTACGACCTCGGCGCCGCCGCGGCCTACGACCCGTACGCCCACACGGCATACGAGCCGACAACGGAACACGAGCCGCACGGTTCCGCCGGCTGCGGGCCCACCGCATACGGGCACGGCGCATACGACACCGGCAGCTACCCCACCAACACCTACGACACCGGCACATACGAGACCACCGGCACGTACGACACCGGCACCTACGCCACAACCGGCGCGTACGAACCAACCGGCGCCTACGACACGGGGGCCTTGGCGGACGCCTTCGCGACGACCGGTGGCTTCACCGTCGGCCGGCAGGCCACCGCGGTCGAGGAGAGCGAGGCCTTCGCGGCCGCCGGCTTCGGGACCTCGGACTTCGACTCGGCCGGCATCGACATCTCCGACTTCGAAACCGCGAGCTTCGAAGCCACGGAGATCTGGCCGGCCACGGACCAGGGACTGATCGCCGCCATCCCGGCACAGGCCGGCCCCCCGCCGACCGACACCGTCCAGTGGGACAGCACCACTTGGCAGGAGAACGCCCAACACGAGGACGGCTCGCCCGGTGCCGACGGCGGCCCCGACGACACCCAGGACCCCGCGGACGCCCACGCAGACAGCGACGCCGCCGCCGTGGCCGACGCCCTGACACAGGCCATGCCGATCCCCCCCGTCCCCGCCGACCCGTCCGCCCGCCGAGTCGTCGGCCCGGCCCCCGGGAAGGCCGTCCGCGGCCGTGGCCGACGGCGCCCGGCGAAGCGGTCGGCACTGCTGACCGTGGCCGTCCCTTCGGTCGCCGCCATGGGCGTGTGCGGGGTGGCCGCCGCGTCGGTCGTCGGCGTCGGCGGGGACGACAAGAACGAGACCACCAACCAGGCCGGCCCGGTCGACCCGGGTGGCCTCAAGACCTCCGCGGCCAACAGGAAGCTCGACACCCAGCTCGCCGGCCTCAGCGCCAGCGCAGACGACTTCCGCGACCGCGCCAGCCGCACCCAGGAGCGGATCGACCTCAAGGAGCGCCAGGCGCTGGAGCGTAAGCGCAAGGCGGAGGAAGCAGCCCGCAAGGAGGCCATGCGCCCCAAGTTCGTGCTGCCGGTCTCCCAGCACGGGCTGAGCGCCCTCTTCGGCCAGGCCGGGGTGAACTGGATGTCCGTGCACACCGGCATCGACTTCCCGGTCAGCTACGGCACCCCCGTCATGGCCGCCACCGACGGCACCGTACGCACCCAGTGGAACTCCGCCTACGGGAACATGGCGATCGTGACGGCGCCCGACGGTACGGAGACGTGGTACTGCCATCTGAGCAGCACCAAGATCCGCTCCGGGTCGGTCAAGGCCGGTGACCAGATTGCCTATTCGGGCAACTCCGGCAACTCCACCGGGCCGCATCTGCACTTCGAGGTACGCCCCGGCGGCGGCTCGGCCGTCGACCCGCTCCCGTGGCTGCGCAGCCACGGCCTCAACCCGAACTGAGCCCGCCCCGGGGGCGATTACCGCGCCGCCGCCTGCTCTTACCCGAGCACTGCGCCGCCGCCTCCTCTTACTCCGGCAACGATTACGGAGCGTAATCAGTTCCCTTTATTATTACACTCCGTGACGGCGAGGGGTAGGGGGTGAGCGTGGATTCCACGGTGTGCCGTGCCCTTCAGCACGCGGCCGGGGCCCGCCACCGGACGCGTGCTGAGGCCGGGACGGCGCAGGCGGCCCGCGCCGCATCGCCCCGCCGGGCATACCGCCCGGACAGTGGGGGCGCGCCGCAGCTGATTCCGGTCCTGGACCGTATCCGTGTCCCGCGCGCGGATGGAGGGCATATGCGGACGCGTCCGGAAGCCTTGTGCGGCGACAAGGCGTACAGCTCGCGCCGGAACCGCCAATACCTGCGGCGCAGGGATCAGCGAGCCAGCCGCCAGCGGCGTGGCAGCCGGGGCGGTCGGCCTACCGGTTTCGACCGGGCACGGTATGCCCGCAGGAACGAGGTTGAGCGGACGATCAGTCAGCTCAAGAGCTTCCGCGCGGTAGCGACCCGTTTCGGTAGGAGGTCCTATGTCTTTCACGGCGCTGTAACTGTGGCTGCGGTCCGGCTCTGGCTCCGCTCGTGACCCGCCCGACAGTCCATAGGGACGGCCGGGCGCCGCGCTCTGGACCGACCAGGGGAACATCCGCCGACTGCCCGGCTTCCCGCGATCGCAATCTCCGCCCCGCCCCGGGCCGTATGTGAACCTGACGTCGTCCAACAGCTGTCCTGGCCCGCAGGGCTCAACGATCGGAAGCGCGCACATGGGCGGGTCGAATCACCCTTCGAAACCGACGGAATCTCCGGCCCCGACCATCGGAGAGATTCAGGCCACGCTGGGAAAGCGCCTGGACGACGTGGCCAAGATCTTGGCCGGTGCCCTTGTGGCGGTGGCCGGCATCATGACGACCTTGGGGCTCAACAGCAAGTTCGTGTTTGTCGCCCTCAACAACAGGTCGTGGCCCATCTACGTGGCCTCGCTCTGCGCCATCATCTCCATCGTCTGTAGCATCGCCGCCCTGCTCATCCGTCCCACGGGCCGCGGGGTCCTGTGGGAGACGGGCGTGCTCGTCCTCGGCGTTGTCTTCTACATGGCCTCCCTGAGCATTGCCGTGGTCGGCGCCGCCCAGGCCGCGGGCGGAAACGGCCGCCCGACCTTCACCGACGTCAGACTCGACGGACCTCGCTCCCACATGCGGCTGCACTTCAGCGTGCACGCCGACGGCGTCCAGAAGTGGTCACACATCGAGGTGACCGTAAACCCTCAGAATCTTTCCTCCGGGAAGTGGGGCAGGGAGCTCTACTGGAGTGTGCTCAGACCTGACGATCAGGGGAAGGTTGCGCAGCAGATCGACATCCCGCTCTCGCCTCCGGCCGGAACATCGGTGGTCGCGGTTTCGGCCGTTAACCCAGACGAGTCCGGGCAGGGCGACTGCGAAGCCAAAACGCAGCACGGGCCGGCATGCACGGAACTCCACATCCCCTGAAGCCGGACCACAACGACGGGATCCACGGCTGGACTCCGCTTGTCAGCTGCCCGGCGGTTGGTGACGAGGACACGGGAGGCGATCACCGATCACTTGAGAAGGGCCCGGAGGACTCTCCCGCCCTGCCCCATCGGACAGGCTCTAGAGCTTTTCCACCGGGGCGTAGCGCAGGAGCAGGCGTTTGGGCTTTTCGCCGCCGAAGTCGATGGTGGCCTCGGCGTTGTCGCCGGTGCCCTTGACGCCGACGACCGTGCCGAGGCCGAAGCTGTCGTGGGTGACCCGGTCGCCGATGGCCAGTGGGACGACCTGGCGGTCCTTGGCGCGGCGGGTGGCGAAGCCGCTGGGGCCCTTGGAGCGGGCCGACGACAGCGTGGCGCCGATGCCCCCGCCGAGGCCGCCACCGCCACCGCCGCGCGACGAGAGGCCGCCCATTGAGGCGGAGGGGGTCGCGGGGCCGGTACGCCGCCAGTCCACGTAGTTGTCCGGGATCTCCTCCAGGAAGCGGGAGGGCGGGTTGTACGAGGGCTGGCCCCAGGCGCTGCGCATGGTGGAGCGGGTGACGTACAGCCGCTCGCGGGCGCGGGTGATGCCGACGTAGGCCAGCCGGCGCTCCTCCTCCAACTCCTTGGTCTGGCCCAGTGCGCGCATGTGCGGGAAGACGCCGTCCTCCATGCCGGTGAGGAAGACGACCGGGAATTCCAGGCCCTTGGCGGTGTGCAGCGTCATGAGTGTGATCACGCCGCTGCCTTCCTCGTCCTCGTCCGGGATCTGGTCGGAGTCGGCGACCAGCGCGACCTGCTCCAGGAAGTCGGAGAGGGTGCCCGGGCTCTCTTCGCCGCGGTCCTGCTCGAACTCGAGGGCCACCGCGGCGAGTTCCTGAAGGTTCTCGATGCGGGTCTCGTCCTGCGGGTCGGTGGAGGCCTGGAGTTCGGCGAGGTAGCCCGTACGCTCCAGGACGGCTTCCAGGATGGTGGCCGGTCCGGCGCCCGATTCGACGATCGTCCGCAGCTCTTCCATCAGGACGTTGAAGCGCTTGACGGCGTTGGCGGAGCGGGCGGCCATCCCGTACGCCTCGTCGACCCGGCGGAGCGCCTGCGGGAAGGTGATCTTCTCGCGGGCCGAGAGGGCGTCGATCATCGCCTCGGCGCGTTCGCCGATGCCGCGCTTGGGGACGTTGAGGATGCGGCGCAGCGGGACGCTGTCCTCGGGATTGGCGAGCACCCGCAGGTACGCGAGGACGTCCCGGACCTCCTTGCGCTCGTAGAAGCGCACACCGCCGACGACCTTGTAGGGCAGCCCGACCCGGATGAAGATCTCTTCGAAGACGCGGGACTGGGCGTTGGTCCGGTAGAAGACGGCGACGTCGCCGGCCTTGGCGTCGCGGGCGTCGGTCAGCCGGTCGATCTCGTCGGCGACGAACTGTGCCTCGTCGTGCTCGGTGTCGGCGACATAGCCGGTGATCTTGGGGCCGGCGCCGGCGTCGGTCCAGAGGTTCTTGGGGCGGCGGTTCTCGTTGCGCTCGATGACCGCGTTGGCGGCGGAGAGGATCGTCTGCGACGAGCGGTAGTTCTGCTCCAGCAGGATCGTGGTCGCGTCCGGGTAGTCCTCCTCGAACTGGAGGATGTTGCGGATGGTGGCGCCGCGGAAGGCGTAGATCGACTGGTCGGCGTCACCGACGACGCACAGTTCGGCGGCGGGGATCTCGGGGGTGCCGGTGCCGACGAGTTCGCGTACGAGGGTGTACTGGGCGTGGTTGGTGTCCTGGTACTCGTCGACGAGGACGTGGCGGAAGCGGCGGCGGTAGTGCTCGGCGACGTCGGGGAAGGCCTGGAGGAGGTTGACCGTCGTCATGATGATGTCGTCGAAGTCCAGGGCGTTGGCCTCGCGCAGCCGCGCCTGGTACATCGCGTACGCCTCGGCGAGGGTCTTCTCGAATCCGTCGGCCGCCGTGCCTGCGAAGGTCTCCTCGTCGATGAGCTCGTTCTTGAGGTTGGAGATCTTCGCGCTGAAGGACTTGGGCGGGAAGCGCTTGGGGTCGAGGTCGAGGTCGCGGCAGACCAGGGCCATCAGGCGCTTGGAGTCGGCGGCGTCGTAGATCGAGAAGGAGGAGGTGAAGCCCAGCTTCTTGGACTCGCGGCGCAGGATGCGGACGCAGGCGCTGTGGAAGGTGGAGACCCACATGGCGTTGGCGCGGGGGCCGACCAGCTCCTCGACGCGCTCCTTCATCTCCCCGGCGGCCTTGTTCGTGAACGTGATCGCGAGGATCTGGCCGGGGTGGACATGGCGCTCGGCGAGCAGATGCGCGATGCGGTGGGTGAGCACCCGGGTCTTGCCGGAGCCGGCGCCGGCGACGATCAGCAGCGGGCTGCCGGTGTGCACCACGGCCGCCTTCTGTTCGTCGTTGAGTCCCTCGAGCAGCGCCGCGGCGTCGACGGCCGGGCGGGCGGCGCCGTCGCGGTAGTACGCCTCCCTGGGCACGGGCACGTCGAAGCGCCCGCCGAAGAGGTCGGCGGGGATCTCCTCCGGGGCCGGCTCGTGCTCGTCCTCGGGGGGCGGCGGGTGCTCCTCCTCGCCCTTGTGGCCGAGGTCCGCCAGGAAGCTGTCGTCAAAGAGGCTGCTCATCGCCCACCGAGTCTAGGCCGCCGCACTGACAGCGTGCGGCGGAGTGGGGGATTGCCCGCCGGTTTACGGGACGTGCCCGGTGTTACGGGGGGCGGCGGCAGGTCAGGGGCCTGGCGTCGTCCTGTCGCTGCGGCCGTACGCCGGGACGGTACGGGCCGGGGCGGACCGGGTCGGGACGGGACGGGGCAGACCGGCTCGGGACGATGCGGGCCGGGTCGCGACGGCGGGCCGGGGCGGTACGGCGGGCCGGGTCGGATCGGGTCGGGTCCGGCAGCGGCGGCAGCAGCAGCACGTATCCCGAAACCGACATCTGCCGCAACAACCCCCGCATCGCGTTCAGGTCACGAAAAGGTTTCGGGCATATCGAACATCAGCCTTCACAGGAGCCACACGAGTTGGCTAACGTCCTCGCTCAGGCAGCCCGCCTCCCCGTGGACGACAGCGTCCGCACGGGCCGCCCGCGCCGAGTCCGGCCCTGCCACGAGGCATCCGGAGCCGGGGACCCACCAGCACCACCGGGGTGAATCGGTCCTGCGCCCGTCCAGGCGGACGCGCGGACCGTAGGGCAAGCCTTCCGTCAGCGACACCGCCCGAACCCGACAGCTAACCCGGTAGGCGGTCCACGGAAGGAGTTGCCGGCCTTGGCGTCCCATCGCAAGCCGCGCACCAGTGTTCTGACCTCGCCCGGAGGCCGGCGTACGGCGGCCGGGATCACCACCGCCGCCCTCGCCTCGGTCACCCTGCTCTCGCAGTCCGCCGACGCGGCCCCCAGGGCGCCCCGGCCCACCATCGAAGAGGTCAAGCAGAAGGTCGACGGGCTCTACCGCCAGGCCGAGGTGTCCACCCAGAAGTACAACGCCGCCAAGGAGCGGGCGGACCACCAGCGCGAGACCGTCAACGGCCTGCTCGATGCCGCGGCCAAGCGTGCGCAGCGGATGAACGACTCCCGGCGGGAGCTGGGCACCTTCGCGTCGGCGCAGTACCGCACCGGCGGGATGAACCCGACGGCGCAGCTGATGCTCGCCAAGGACCCGCAGCAGTTCTTCGACCGCAGTCACCTCATGGAGCGGCTGACCAGCCGGCAGAAGCAGGCGGTCACCGACTACCAGGAGCAGGCGGCCGCGGCGGCGCGCCAGCGGGCCGAGGCGACCCGCAGTCTGGAGCAGTTGCAGAGGTCGCAGAGCTCCCTCAAGGCGTCCAAGCAGTCCGTGCAGCAGAAGCTGGCCGAGGCCCGGCAGTTGCTGTCGCGGCTGACCGCGCAGGAGAAGGCGCGGCTGGCGGAGCTGGAGCGTCAGAAGGAGGCCGAGGCCAAGCGCCGGGCCGAGGAGGAGGCGCGCCGGCAGCAGGAGCGGGAGCGCCAGCGGCAGCAGGACGGCGACGGTACGAGCGGCGGTCAGACGGGGGGCGGCACCAGCGACGGCGGCTCCACCGGGGGCTCGCAGTCCACCCAGGCCGAAAAGGCCCTTGCGTTCGCCCGCGCCCAGATCGGCAAGCCGTATGTCTGGGGCGCGACCGGCCCGAGTTCCTATGACTGCTCGGGGCTGACGCAGGCGGCGTGGAAGGCGGCCGGGGTGGATCTGCCGCGGACGACCTGGGATCAGGTCAAGGTCGGCGAGCGGGTGGCGACCAAGGATCTGCAACCCGGTGACCTGGTCTTCTTCTACGACGACATCAGCCATGTCGGGATGTACATAGGCGACGGCAAGATGATCCACGCTCCGAAGCCGGGCGCCAATGTCCGGGAGGAGTCGATCTACTACATGCCGATCTACGGGAGCGTCCGCCCGGCTTGAGCCGCGGCCCGCGCCCCACTTCAGGCCACCCCCCACGGGTCACCCCCCACACGCCACCGCGCGGCCGTCGTTCCCGGATCCGGGGACGATGACCGCGCGGTGTGCGTGGGCGCTCCGCCGGAGCGGCGGGCCGCTCAGGTCCAGAGCACCGCGAGGAAGATGTTGGCGACCGTGAGCGCGCCGACCGCGGCGAAGAGCGGCTTGTCCACCGTCTCCTCGTCCCGCTTGACGTAGACCAGCGCGAGGATCACCACCAGTACGGCCATCTTGATGCCGATCTTGATGTTGTTGACCGGGTGGTCCTGGGCCTGGTTGAGGCCGACCAGCACGATGCCGGTGACGAGCATCGTCAGTGCTCCGTGCAGCATGGCCGGCACGAAGCGGGCGGTGCCCGCGCTCATCGCCTTCATCTGGGTCAGGAAGCCGCCCAGCAGGGCCGCGATGCCGATGATGTGCAGCCCGACGAAGATATTGGTTACTACGTCCATAGTGCTGGATCGTAGCCGCCGTATAGCACGGCCTCCCGGGCAGGGCGTCCGCAATCGCCGCTTCGGTCAGGGCAGACCGGTCCCGGCGTGCAGGCGGCGCCGCCGTGGTCACGCGCGTACCGGCTGGCGGTCGAATGCGAACAATGCCGGGCAATCGGGCTCATTCGCGAGACGTCCGGGCTTAGCGTCCTCCTCCAGGTGGCCGACTCCCCGCCATCGCCGGACGTGTACCGGTGCTCCGTCGGCCACCCCGCCGAGAGGTCCGGCGGCGGTCCGCTGCCTCGTGGCGGACCGCCGCCGGATCCACGGCCCGAAGGGAAGGAAGTGACGGCCACCGTGGCCTCGCACCGCAAGCCCAGGCAGCATCCGCTCGCCTCGCTGACCGGCGGCTCGCGCACCGCGCGCACCGCCCGTACGGCCGCCACCCTCGCCCTCGCGGGTGCCGCCACCGCCACCACCTTCGACGGCACCGGCCAGGCAGCACCACCGCCCACACCCGCCCAGGTCAAGGGCCGGGTCGACGCGTTGTACCAGGAGGCAGAGGTGGCCACACAGAACTACAACGGCGCCCGGCAGGCCGCCGGCGCCGCACGCGAGGAGCTGAGCAGACTCCAGGACGAGGCCGCCCGCCGGACCCGGCAGCTGAACGGCGCCCGCGCCGAACTGGGCGCCGTGGCCGCCTCCCAGTACCGCTCGGGAGGTGTGGACCCGACCGTGCGGCTGCTGTTGTCCGCGGATCCGCAGCGCTATCTGGACGGCGCCGCGGTCCTGGAGCGTACGGGCAGTCACCAGGCGACCGCGGTGGCCGGTTACGCCCGTCGGCTGGGCAGCGTACGGCAGGTCCGGCAGCGGGCCGAGGACACCGTGCAGCGGCTGGCGTCCACCGAGGCCACGATGAAGAGGCACCGGGTCACCGTCGTCCGCAAACTGGACGCCGCCGAGCAGTTGCTGAGCCGGCTGACCGCGGAGCAGCGGCAGCGGATGGTGGGCGCGGACGGCTCGCGGGAGGCGACCGGCGCCGGCCGGGCGGACCGGGGGACCGGGCGTGGCGACGGTCTTCTCGGGGGTGTGCCCACCGGTTCGGGGGGCTCCGCGGCGGCCGCGTCGTCCTCCGCGCAGGCCCCCAACGCCCGTGCCGCACGCGCGGTTTCCTTCGCCTACGCCGCGCTCGGCAAGCCGTACGTCTGGGGCGCGACGGGGCCGTCCGCCTACGACTGCTCGGGGCTGACCCAGGCCGCCTGGAAGTCCGGCGGGGTCGCCCTGCCCCGCACCACCTACACCCAGATCAACTCCGGCCCCCGTGTCGGGCGGTCCGAACTCGCCCCCGGTGACCTGGTGTTCTTCTACTCCGGCATCAGCCATGTGGGCCTGTACGTCGGGGACGGCAAGATGATCCACGCCCCGCATCCGGGCGCTCCGGTACGGATCGCGCCCATCGACCAGATGCCGTTCGCGGGTGCCACCCGGCCTGCGTAGGGGGTGGGCGGGGGCGGTTGTGGGGCGGCGCTGTCGGGTCGCCCCACGGGCTACGCCCGCAGCTGGCCGCCCAGCCAGCGGAAGGTCTGCGGCACCTGGTGGCGCCAGACCTCCGTGGTGTGGCCGCCCGCGTTCGCCGGGATCTGCTGCACGGTCACCGTCGTCGGAAGCTTGGCGAACTGGCGCAGGCCGATGCCTGCCTGGTAGCCGTCGCGCGCGGCGCCCGAGACGTACAGCGCCGTACGGGGCGGCTTTCCGGCGGCGTTGGCGGCCTTCAGGATGTGCAGCGGGTTGGACTGGGTGCGGAGCTTGGGGTCCTTGCCGGCGAGCGAGTCCGGCTCCAGCGCGGGGTCGTTGTAGCCGGACATGGCCACCGCGGCGCGGTAGCGGTCCGGGTGGGCGAGGGCGAGCTTGGCGGCGCAGTGCGCACCGGCGGAGTAGCCGGCCAGCGCCCAGGAGTCGGGCTTGTCGCCGGCCCGGAAGTTGTCGGTGATCATTTTGCGTACGTCGACGGTCAGCCAGCTGTCGGCGTTGACCTTGCCGGGGATGTTGACGCAGCCGGTGTCGGCGCCGGTGAGGAGGTTGGTGCGCGGCGCCACCAGGATGAACGGTTTGACCGCACCGCTCTGCATCAGCGGCCGGAGCTGCTCGCCCACGTGCAGCGATCCGAACCAGGCCTTGGACGAGCCGGGGTAGCCGGGCAGCAGCTCGACCACCGGGAACTTCTTGTTGCGGTAGGCGGGGTCGTTGTACTGCGGGGGCAGCCAGACGTACACCTCGCCCCGCACGCCCGAGATGCGGCCCTCGAGGTCGGTCATCTGCACGCCCGGGCCGACCCGTGGGTCGTCCGCCGGGCGGAACTGCTGGAGCTGCTTGGGCTCGTTCTTGATCTGCTGGCCGCCCATACCGTCGGGGCCGAGGTCCTTGGCCACCGCGACATGGCTGTCGGTGCCGAGCAGATCGCCCCAGGTGTCGTAGAGGTTGTTGGCGTTGTTGACCAGGACGAAGACCAGGGTGATGGCGGTGACCTGCGCGAACAGCAGCATCAGCAGACGGGCGAGGCCGCGCACCAGGCGCGGCCCGGCTATCCGGCTCCACAGGGCCAGCGGCAGTACGACGGCGACGATCAGCAGCGCGACCGAGGTGAGGAAGAAGGGCGTGCCCGTCAGGCTCATCGGGATCTCGCTTCCAGGACAACTACGCGAAGGATGTGGGGATGGTTCGGGCCCCGCCTTCGGCAGTGAGCCTCTCCGCGCCCTTAGATGGTGATCCGCGTGGTCCTGGTTGCCCGTCTTTTGTGCTTCTTTGCGCCGCCGCCCGCGGCGGCTCCCCGCTTTCCCCCGGCCTGTCGTGGGGCGCTGCCGCGGAGCGGTCCTTACCGCCGGCCCCGCAAGGACCCGCAGGTCAGGCCGTCACGGGCCGGCGGGGCAGCGGTCGGGGCGGTGGTCAGACCAGTCGCCGGGCGGCCGCCCAGCGGGTCAGCTCATGGCGGTTGGACAGCTGGAGCTTGCGCAGCACCGCGGAGACATGGGACTCGACCGTCTTCACGGAGATGAACAGCTGCTTGGCGATCTCCTTGTAGGCGTATCCGCGGGCGATCAGCCGGAGGACCTCGCGCTCGCGCTGGGTGAGGCGGTCCAGGTCCTCGTCGACCGGTGGGGCGTCGGTCGAGGCGAAGGCGTCCAGGACGAAACCGGCCAGCCGCGGGGAGAACACCGCATCGCCGTCGGCGACCCGGAAGACGGCGTTGACCAGGTCCTTTCCGGTGATGGTCTTGGTGACGTAGCCGCGGGCGCCGCCGCGGATGACGCCGATGACGTCCTCGGCCGCGTCGGAGACGGAGAGCGCGAGGAAGCGCACCGGCCGCTCGGCGTCGGCCGCCATCGTGGCGCAGCGGCGCAGTACCTCGACGCCGCCGCCACCGGGGAGGTGGACGTCCAGGAGGACGACCTCGGGGCGGGTGGCGGTGATGACGGTGACCGCCTGGTCGACGTCGGCGGCCTCGCCGACCACCTCGACGCCGGTGCGTGCGGTCTCGCCGATCTCGGCCTGGACGCCCGTACGGAACATCCGGTGGTCGTCGACCAGCACGACCCGTACGGTCCGGCCCCCGTCGGCGCCGCCGGCCTCGCCCTGCTGTGCGTCCTCGCTGTTCATGTCTTCCGTCCGTCCGTCGGTGTCTGCCCGGTCATCATCCCGTCTCCCGGCCGGTGCTGTCGCCGCCGGGTGCCTGTCCCCCGGCCCGTTCATGTCTCGCGTTCCTCGGCCGTGCGCTCCATCTCCAGCTCGACGACGGTGCCGCCGTCGGGGGCGGGGCGCAGCCGGGCGGTGCCGCCGTTGCGCTCCATCCGCCCGATGATCGATTCGCGTACGCCCATGCGGTCCGCGGGGACCGCGTCCAGGTCGAAACCGGGTCCTCGGTCGCGCACCGAGACGAAGACCGAAGCGCCCTCCACCTCGGCGAACACCTGCACCGCGCCGCCTTCGCCACCGTATTTGGCGGCGTTGACCATCGCCTCGCGGGCGGCCTGCATCTGGGCGCTCAGCGCCTCGTCCAGCGGGCAGTCGCCGACGACCACGACCTCGATCGGGACGCCGTGGTGGTCCTCCACCTCGGCGGCCGCGGTGCGGACCGCCTCCGCCAGGGTGGTGGGCTCCTCGTCCTCGTCCTTGCCGCGGCCCTCGGGTTTGTAGAGCCAGGCGCGCAGCTCGCGCTCCTGGGCCCGGGCCAGGCGCGCGACCTCCTTGGGCCGGTCGGCGTTGCGCTGGATCAGGGTGAGGGTGTGCAGCACGGAGTCGTGGACATGGGCGGCGACCTCGGCGCGCTCCTGGGCGCGGATGCGCATCAGCCGCTCCTCGGAGAGGTCCTGCACGAGCCGTACGAGGTACGGGCCCGCGAGCAGGGCTATGCCGACGACGACGGCGAGGGCGGCCTGAAGCACCGAGCCGAGGTGCCGCACCGAGCCCTGGAGCACGACGATGCCGGTGACCCCGATGCAGACCAGCAGCACCCCGGCGGCGCCGCGCAGCACCGGCAGCAGGCCCTTGCGGCGGCCGAGCTCCAGCCACTGGGCGCGGCGGGAGTTGTCCGCCTGCCGCCACACCAGGGCCACACCGGCGGCGATCAGCAGTACCGGCCAGAGATAGCCGTTGGCCCGGCCCAGCTGGAACCTGGAGGCGATGACCGAGGCGCCGATCAGCAGGGCGATCAGGGCGAAGACCTGGCCCTTGTCGGGTCTGCGGGTCCGCAGCCGCCGCTTCGTGCCGTCGCCGGCGGCGGGCCGGCGGTGCTCGACACCGCCGACGCCCAGCGGGACGAAGAACCAGAACGCGGCGTAGAGCAGCGCGCCCATGCCGTCGGCCATGAAGAGGGCCACGAACACGACGCGCACCCAGGAGACCGGCAGCCCCAGGTGTCCCGCGAGTCCGCGCGCGACGCCACCGAGCAGCCGCCCGTCGGCGCTGCGGTAGAGCTTGCGCACGGGCGGTTCGTCGGGGTCCGGCGCGGGGGCGAAGCCCGGCTCGGCGCGGGGTGGAGCTGTGGTCATGTCCCCGATCGTCACACGGTGCACGGGCCGGCGGCATCAGGGACGACCCTGACCCCGCCCCTGACGTTTCACGGGGCCGGTGCGGGGGCCCGCAGCCGTCAGCTCTTCGGCTCGGTCCTGCGGAAGCCGTCCTTCACGTTGTCGAAGACCTTCGCGTACTTCGTCCAGTTGGCCTCGGGCGCGGACAGGTTGATGGCGTACTCCGTGCCCCCCTCGCGGCCGAATCCCACGTCGATGCCCCGGTACGTCCGGGCCTTGCCCTGGTAGGTGTACTCCCAGATCGCCGCGGGGTCGCCCTGGAAAGTGGTGGGCTGCATGCGCAACTGCGAGTAGATGGGGTATGACCGCTTGATGCCGGCCTCGACGTCCCTGAGGTGCTGCACCTGATCCCCCGAGGAGAAGGGCAGGACGCTGAGTCTGATCTCGGCGAGTTCGGCCTGGGAGTAGTAGACGATCTCCCGGCCACCGTCGCCGACCTTGCGTTTCCAGCCGTCGGGCACCGGGAGGGAGACGCCGAGCGCGCTCTCGGTGGCCTTGCGGTAGCCGGCGGGGACGGGCGGCGGCGGGCCGATGCTGTCCGGGCCGGGCTTCACCGGGGCTTCCTTGCCCGGCTGCTTGGCCGCGTTGGCCGTGCCGGTGTCGTCGCGGTGCAGCACGTACCAGGCCGCGCCCGCGCCGCCGCCGGCGGCGAGCACCCCGACGAGGCTCCAGGCCACGACCCGGGCGCCCCGCCGCTTCCGGCGCGTACGGCCGCCGGACAGCACGTCCGTACTGCTGGAGGACCGCGTGCCGAGGCCGCCTTCCGGGACGGCGACCCGGCCGGTCGCGTCGTTGCCGGCGACGGCGTTCATGGCGGCCGGCGCTCCGGTGCGGCCGCCGGAGGAGCGGTCGGCCCCGCCGGTGTGCGGCACGGCGCGTGTCGTCGACTCCGCCTGCTCATCGGCTCCGGCCGCGTCACGCCCGGACTTCCGCAGCGACAGCGTGGGATAGCCCATCAGGGCGGTGTCCGCGTCGCTCTCGGCGGACCGCAGCGCCTGTTCGACGACCTCGGCCGTCGGCCGGTCCGCCGGCTCCTTGGCGAGCAGCGCCTCGATGAGCGGGGTGAGCGGCCCGGCGTTGCGCGGCGGTTCCAGGGGGTCCATGGCGATCGCGTACGCCGTCTCGACCGCGGTGTTCTTGCGGAACGGGGGCCGTCCCTCGACGGCCTGATAGAGCGTCGCGCCCAGCGCCCACAGGTCCGAGGCGGGGCCCGGGGTGCCGCCCTTGACGCGCTCGGGCGCCAAGTAGTCGATGGAGCCGACCAGCTCGCCGGTCTTGGTGAGGGTGGAGGTGCCGCTGGCGACCGCGATGCCGAAGTCGGTGAGCACGACCCGGCCGTCCTCGCCGAGCAGCACATTGCCCGGCTTGACGTCGCGGTGCAGCACACCGGCGGAGTGCGCCGCGCGCAGCGCCGCAATCATGCCGCGGCCGATCCGGGCGGCCTCGCGCGGGGCGACCGAACTGTCGGACCGGGCGGCCTCCTTGATGGCGTCGCCGAGCGTCGTGGACGGGACGTACTCCATGACGATGCACGGCAGCCCGGCGTCGTCCACGACGTCGTGGACACCCACCACATTGGGGTGGTTGATGCGGGCCGCGGCCTGCGCCTCGCGGGTGGTGCGTTCATGGCGGGTCGCCAGTTCGTCCGCGTCCAGCTGTGGCGAGACATGCAGGCGTTTGACGGCGACCTGGCGGCCGAGGACTTCGTCCCGGGCCCGCCAGACGGTGCCCATACCGCCCTGGCCTATCCGTTGAACCAGGCGATATCGCCCGGCGACCAGTCGCCCCTCGTCCACCGACGCCGCCTCCGTCACCGCACGCCCCTCCGGAAACCCGTACGTATCCAGGGCGCAACGATAGTCTCCGGCGGCGCCGGACAGCCCCCCGGCCACCGCGCGTCCCCGACCGACTTTCCGCCACGGCCGCGAGCGCGGGGTATATGCGAACCCCCGGGGGGTTTCGGGACCCCCCGAGGGCATCTCGGGGCTGCCGCCGGCGGATCTCAGGGATCTGCCAGGGTTTCCACGGATGCCGGAGCTGTGGCGATCTTGTCACCATGGGTGCATGAACGAAGCAGCCCCCGTCGAGGAGTCGGCGCCCACCGGCCCCACCGCGCCGCACCCCCCGCTGCGCCGCAGCCGGCGGCACAAGGTCATCGGCGGGGTGTGCGGCGGGCTCGGCCGGCAATGGGACCTCGACCCGGTGATCTTCCGGATCGTGCTCGCCGTGCTCGCGGTCGGCGGCCTCGGCCTGATCGTCTACGGCTTCGCCTGGCTGCTGATCCCCGTCGAGGGCGAGGACGAGAACGAGGGCCGCCGGCTGCTCTCCGGCCGGGTCGACGGCCAGGCGCTGACGGCGCTGCTCTTCGCACTGGTCGGCTGCGGACTGTTTCTGACGACCCTCGCCAAGGGCAGCATGATGTCCTTCGCGATCATGCTGACGCTGGCGGTGGCCGGCTCGGCGTACTGGTCGCGCAGGCGCCGGCAGGCGCAGGCACAGGGGCCGGAAGCGATGGACGCCGCCACCGCCCAGGCGGTCGCCGAAGCCCCGCCGGAGACCAAGGCGCCCCCGGCACCGGCCGGCCCGTCCTGGTGGCGCAGTCCGCGCCCCGGGGACGCGCCGCCGGGCTACCTGTGGGGGCCCGAGAGCGACCCGCTCCCCCTCGATATCGCCTACCGCTTCGAGCACGGCACCCCCGCGACCGACGCCTCTCCGTGGCCGGGCGGCCGGCCGGGCGCGGGCGGGCCGCCCGGTCCGCCGGTGCCGCCGCACGGCGCCCACCCCGCCCGCGCCCCGCACAGCCGTCGCCGCAGCGGCCGTCCGATCGGCGGCTGGACGTTTCTGCTCGCGCTGGTCGTCGGCTCGGGGACTGCCGTCGCCGTCTCCCGGCACCACGCCCTGGCCCCTGCCCTCCAGGCCGGGCTGGCCGCCGCGCTGGTCGTCCTCGGCCTCGGACTCGTCCTCAGCGCCTGGTTCGGCCGTACCGGCGGCGGCACGGTCTTCATGGTGGTGTGCACGGCCCTGCTCCTGGCGGGTGCGACGGCGCTCCCCGACAACCTCACCACCAACTGGCAGCAGCGCATATGGGCCCCCACGACCCTCGCCGCCGTCCAGTCACACTATGAACTCGGCTCCGGTGAAGGCGAGTTGGACCTCGGCGGACTGTCACTCAAGGGCGGCCGTACGCTCCACACCAGTGCGGAGGTGGGCGCCGGCCGGCTCCAGGTGACACTGCCGCCCGGGGTCACCACCCGCCTGCACATCTCGCTCGGTGTCGGCGACATCCAGCTGCCCGGCGATGCACCGGACGATGTGAACCTGCTGGCCGGCGGCCGGCAGCGGACGGTCACGCTGCCCGCCGAAGGCCTCAAGAAGGGCGAGCGGCCGCGCGGCTCGCTGGACCTCGACCTCCATGTCGGCGCCGGCCAGGTGGACGTTCAGCGCGCCGGCCCGTCGCCCTCCGCGCCGGCCCCCGTAGCGCCCGCGCCGGGCGCCTCCGCCGCGCCGACCGCCCCGACCCGCCAGGGAGCCCCCCAGTGAAGCGCCACCCCTTCGAGCCGGCCCGTCTGGTCTCCGGACTCACCGCCCTCACCGTCGGCACCGCCTACGGCCTGGATGCCGTCGGCCTCTGGCACGCCCCCGGCCCTTGGCTCTTCCTGGCCGTCCCCGTCGGTCTGCTGCTCTCCGGCCTGACCGCCACCCTCTGGGCAACGACCCGCCGCCGGCACGCCCGTCCGCCACAGGAGCCGCCTGCGGTCCACCAACCGTGAGGCCGTCACCGCGGAGGGACCCGCCAGGCCGGCTTCCCGCCCGGCCGGTCTCCTGGCGAGCGTCGGCTCCAGGCGGGCGCCGGCCCCTGACGCGCGCCAGCTCCTGGTTGGCCTCGCTCAGCCGAACAGCTGCGCCCCGTGCCGCTTCCGGCGCACGGCGATCACCGCGTCGAGGGAGAACCGTGGTGTGCCGGCCAGGAGGAGCGGCAGCCAGGCCACCAGATAGGCGAGGTCGTTGCCGTAGTAGTAGGGCTCGATCGACCAGCTCACGGTGAGCCAGAGGGTCAGGGAGATCAGCGCGCCGCCGAACGCCGCCAGCCGGCCCAGCAGTCCGACGAGCGTGCCGAGCCCCACCGCCAGTTCGCCCGCCGCGATGGCGTAGCCGAAGCCCACCGGGCTCTTCTGGGCGAGGTCGACCAGTTGCGGCAGCGCGGCCGTGTCATGGACCTGGCGCAGCATCCCGCCGAGTGAACCCGCGCCACCTGCCGCCAGAAATGCCGGATCGGTCAGCTTGTCGATGCCCGCGTAGAGGAAGGTGGCACCCAGGAAGAGGCGCAGTGGCAGCAGCGCATGGCGCGCCAGCTGGGCGCGCAGGCCGACGGCGGCGGCGTCGACGCCCGCCCCTGCCAAGTCGGCACCGATCGTGCGATTCGCGTGAACCATGACGTCCGCCTCTCCGTTGCCACCGGGAGCAGACGATTGTGCCCGCGCCCGCGCCTCAGGGGGAGATACGTACGCGCGGGCGCGAGAGGTTCAACCGACCGACGCACTTCGGGCGGCTGATGCACACAGAATCGACACGCCGCGGGGGTGATGCCGAGCCGCCGGGGGCCGCTGCCGGCTCAGGCCATGGCTGCCGCACCCGGGCCACGACCACCGGACTCAGTCCACGACATCAAGCGGATAGGCAGCCGATTCGACCCCCGCCGCCGTGATCACCCGGACCGCCACCCTGCCCGGTTCGACATCGACCGGGACCGGAACCGTCAGCACGGAGTCCGTCGGGTTGGCGAAGCCGCCGGCCACCGGGACGAGCGGGACGGGGACATGGACCGCACCGATCCGTACGACGGTGCGGGCGAGCCGGTCGGGGGCCGCGGCGCCGGGCGGGACGAAGCCGGTGCCACGGATCTCGATGTCCTCGCCGGTACGGACCGGCGCGGCGAGATCGCCCAGCTCACGGGAGCGGACGACGGACAGGATCACCGGCCGGCCGCCGGCCATCAGCTTCCCGGCCAGATACGTCGCCCCGGAGACGGCCACCAGGGCCACCAAGCCCCAGGGCAGCTGCGGGAGTTCCCCCGGCTGCCGGGCCAGCCGCACCAGGGCGAGGGCCAGTACGGCCGCATTGACCAGGACGTACTGCACGGCCGGCAGGCTGCCGCGTCCCGCGTCGTCGGTGAGCAGATCCGCGGCGCGCGGCCGCTCCGCCGGGACCTTCTGGAGCCGCCCCGTCCGCACCCGCGCGGCGACCAGTCCGTGCGCCAGTACCGCCACCGCGCAGCCGGTCGCGAGCACCGCGGGCAGCGCACCGCTCCGGGCCGGTTCCATGCCCTGGAGCAGGGAGTTCCGCAGAGGCGGGGTGCCGGCGAGCGCCAGTTGTGCGGTCAGCGTCAGCACGGCGTACAGCACCGCGGCCACCCAGCCAGCGGCGACCGTCCGCGAGGTGGACAGCCGGCCGTCCGCGCCGATCAGCGGGGCCAGCGCCCCGCCGTGCGTACGGTGCCCGACGGCCGCGGTGGTCAGCCCCAGCGCCAGGACGGCGGCGGCGAGCAGCCCCGCCGTACGGGCCGCGGTCCACTCCGCCCCGACGGCGGTCAGCGCCTGTCCGAGCAGCAGGGCCACCACCGCGCCCCAGACCGCCAGCAGGGTGCGCGCCCGTACGGCGGCCAGCCAGCTGATGCGCTCGGCGGCGCCGCGCCGGGCCAGTTCACGGGCGGAGAGGGTCAGTTCGTCGGAGACCCACTGGCGGGCGGCGCCGGCGGAGCGGGCGAGCCCGGCCGGTACACCGCGGCCGGCGGCGAAGTCCTCGCGCAGCGCCACGAATGCGGCGACCGCATGCCGGTGTCCGGTACGGGCGCCGTGCGGGCACCGTCCGCACCGGCACTCACCACCGCCGCCGTGCTCCGCGCCGTCCTCCGGCCCGCCCGTTCCGGCCATCCTGCCTGCCGCCTCAACCGCCACGTCCCGTACCGCCCGCCACCACTCGCCGTCAACTCGCACTACCGGACGGCAAATTGTTCCGTATGCGGACGGGTCCGGCGGTAAACGTCCAGCTGGCGGGGGGTGACGGGCGCGTCGGCAGGTTGACGCCCGCCGGCCGCGCCCCGCACATCCGGCCGCCGGCCGCCCGCGCAGGCCTTGCGCTTCCCCCGTTCGGGCGAACCGGGGCAGGGCGACGGCTGAGCGGCCCGTGGGTGGCGCAGGCTCTCGCCGTGCGTCAAATACCCGGATCTCATGGACCGCGCCGACGAGTTGAGCCGCGGCGGGGCGGCGGCCCGCCACGGGCGGCGGGGTGCGGCGGGACGGCCCGCCTCGCGGCCGTTGTGCCGGCCGCCGTCCTCCTTCTGCTGACCGGGGTCACCGCGCTGTTCGCCACGCTGTCCGTCACCGCGCCGCCGGCGACCGCCCAGGCCCGGCCCCACCGCCCGGTCACCGGCGACAACTGTGCCTTCGCCGGCACCGCTCCGCCCGTCGACGTACCGACCGGCTTTCCCCTGCCGCGCGGCTGGCACTTTCCCTGCACCGAGACCGAACGCCCGCCCGCGCCCTCCTCCCCGCCGGCCCCTCGCCCCCACGCCCCCCGTCCCGCGCCACGCCCCGCCGCCCCGGCCCCACGGCCGACACCACCCCCGCCACCGCCACCGCCGCCTTCGCCTCACGCCCGCCCCACTCCCCCGCCGCCGTCTCCGCCTCCCTCGCCGCCCCCGTCGTCCGCTCCGCGCGCCTCCGAACGCCCGCGCCGCCCGGCGTCGCCCCCGCCGCTGCCGCCCCGCAGCTACGTCCGGGCGTCCCACCCGCCGCGCGAAGGGCGCTCCGTGGTGACCACGACCCTGCTGCTCACCGCCCCGGCCGTGCTGGCGGCCGCCGCGCTCCGTCCCCGTTCGAGCTCCTCGTCCGGTTCCGCCGGGCGCCGTTCCTCGTAGGAGGTTCCATGTCGCAATGGCTGGTGCTGGGCATCGCCATGGCCGCCGTCTGCGGTGTCGTACTGAGCATCACCGTGCTCAAGTCGCGCCGGACCGGCGAGGACGACGAGCCGGCCGAAACGCCCGCCGTGATCGAGTATCTGACGATGATGGTGGGGGTGGTGTACGCGATCGTGCTGGGCCTGGCCATCGCCGGTGTCTGGGAGGCCAGGAGCGCGGCCGAGGACACCGTACGGACCGAGGCCCAGGCCCTGCACGAGGTCAGTACGCGGGCGCGGGCCTATCCGGCGCCGGTGCGGGACCGGATCCGCGCGGACACCGACGCGTATGTGTCGTACGTCGTGCACAAGGAGTGGCCGGTCATGACCGACCGGGGGCAGCTGACCGGGCGGGGCACCGCGCTGCTGGCGAAGGTGCGGGCCGATGTCACCGACTACCACCCCGCCAACGACTTCGAGGGGCAGTCCTACCAGCCGCTCGTCGACCAGGTCGCGGTGGCCGACGGGGCCCGCGCCGCCCGTGCGGACGCCGCCGGTTCGACGCTGCCGGGGGTGGTGTGGTTCGGGCTGATCACCGGGGGCGCCATCTCCATCGGCGTCATCTTCACCCTCCAGATCCGGCGTTCGGGGCGGGAGTTGCTGATGGCCGGGCTCTTCAGCGCGCTGATCGCCTTTCTGCTGTTCCTCGTCTGGGACTTCGACGCGCCGTTCAGCCGGGGCATCTCGGCGAGCGCGGAACCGTTCACGGACCTGTTCCCGCATCTGCCGCTGTGACCCGGGCCCTCCGCAAGGCGCCCCTGCCCGCCCCTGCCGCTAGCTGAAGAGCTCCGGGTCGCTCCGCACGATCTGCTGGTACAGCGGCTGGTAGTTGATCCAGGCCACCAGGTCGTTGCCCAGCTGCTCGCGGGTGCGGACGGCGTCGTGGTGGTCGATCAGCACCGGCTTGCCGGCCGCCCTCGCGGTCAGCTGCACCTGGCAGGAGCGCTCCATCGTCAGGAACCACCAGGCCGCGGCGTCCACCGAGTCGCCGACCGTCAGCAGCCCGTGGTTGCGCAGTATCACGGCCTTGTGCGGGCCCAGCGCGGCCGCGATCCGGCGGCCCTCGTCCTCGTCGACCACCACGCCGGTGTAGTCGTCGAAGAGCGCATGGTCCTCGTAGAACGCGCAGACGTCCTGGGTGATCGGGTCCAGCAGCTCGCCGAGGGCGGACAGCGCCCTGCCGTACGTGGAGTGGCTGTGGGCGGCGGCGATGACGTCCGGGCGGGCCTGGTGGATCTGTGAATGGATCGCGAACGCCGCCTGGTTGACGTGGTAGCGGCCCTCGACGACCTTGCCCTCGGCGTTCACCAGGATCAGATCGCTGAGCGTGAGGAGCTGGAAGGACCTCCCGAACGGGTTGACCCAGAAGCAGTCGGGGAACTCCGGGTCACGCACGGTGATATGGCCCGCGACGCCCTCCTCGAAGCCGTGGTGCCCGAAGAGCCGCAGCGCCGCCACCAGGCGCTCCTTGCGGTAGCGCCGCTCGCCGTCGACGGTCTGGTGCGTCGGCGGCATCGCGAAGTGCAGCAGCTCGGTGGGGATGGGCGTCGGCGCGCTCGACTCGGGCATCGCGGCGGTCCTCCTTTGCTGGTGGTTCGCCCGGGAAGCTACGCCGCGGTACGTGAAGAGGCCAGACATGGTGCCGGCGGTTGCGGTGGAGGTGCTGTGAACCCCGTACGAACGCCGCGCCATGATGAGGCAATGAGAACTGTCGTGGTCCACAAGGACATAGCGGCGCCGGCCGGCGAGGTGTTCGCGCTCCTCACCGACCCGCGCCGGCACGCCGCCCTGGACGGATCGGGCATGCTGCGCGGCGGCCCGCAGGGGCCCGAGGTGCTGACGCTCGGAGACCGGTTCAGCATGGGCATGCGCCAGGGCGGCATCCCGTACCGCTCGGTCAACGTCGTGGTCGAGTACGAGCGGGACCGGCTGCTCGCCTGGGAGACCTGGGGCGAGCTGGCCGGCCGCCGGCTGGTCGGCGGCCAGCGCTGGCGCTACGCACTTCAGCCGCTGGACTCCGGCGGGACGCGGGTGACCCACACCTACGACTGGCGCGGCGCCCGCTTCCCCCGCCTGGTGATCGAGCTCCCCGGCTACCCGGCCAAGATGGCCCCCGCGATGCGCCGGACCCTGGACCGCCTCGCCGCGTACGCCGGGGGCGGGGCGGGCGGCGACGCACCGGCTGCCTAGCCGCGCGGCCCTGTCGGAGGCGCAGCCACCCCGCGGGAACGACAACGCCGCCGCTCGGGCCCCCTTCCTCGCCGCATACGGGCGAGGAGGGAGGACGAGCGACGGCGCGGTCGTTGCCTCAGCGGGATATCAGCGGTTGATCAACGGGTGATCACTCCCACTCGATCGTGCCCGGCGGCTTGCTGGTGACGTCGAGGACGACGCGGTTGACGTCGGCGACCTCGTTGGTGATGCGGGTGGAGATGCGGGCCAGGACCTCGTACGGCATGCGGGTCCAGTCGGCCGTCATGGCGTCCTCGGAGGAGACCGGGCGCAGCACGATCGGGTGGCCGTAGGTGCGGCCGTCGCCCTGGACGCCGACGGAGCGGACGTCGGCCAGCAGGACCACCGGGCACTGCCAGATCTCGCGGTCCAGGCCGGCCGCGGTCAGCTCCTCGCGGGCGATGGCGTCGGCCTCGCGCAGCAGGTCCAGGCGCTCCTTGGTGACCTCGCCGACGATGCGGATGCCCAGGCCGGGGCCGGGGAACGGCTGGCGGTGGACGATCTCCTCGGGCAGGCCGAGCTCGGTGCCGACCATCCGGACCTCGTCCTTGAACAGCTTGCGCAGCGGCTCGACGAGCTCGAACTCGATGTCGTCGGGGAGGCCGCCGACGTTGTGGTGCGACTTGATGTTGGCGGTGCCGGTGCCGCCGCCGGACTCGACGATGTCCGGGTAGAGCGTGCCCTGGACCAGGAAGGCCACTTCCTCGCCCTCGGCGCCGGCCTCGGCGATCAGCTCGGCCTGGGCCTGCTCGAAGACCCGGATGAACTCGCGGCCGATGATCTTCCGCTTCTGCTCGGGGTCGCTGACCCCGGCCAGCGCGCCCAGGAAGCGCTCCTCGGCCTCGACGACCTTCAGCTGGACGCCGGTGGCGGCCACGAAGTCCTTCTCGACCTGCTCGGACTCGCCCTTGCGCATCAGGCCGTGGTCGACATAGACGCAGGTCAGCTGGTCGCCGATGGCCTTCTGGACGAGGGCGGCGGCGACCGCGGAGTCCACGCCGCCGGACAGCCCGCAGATGGCGCGCTTGGTGCCGACCTGGGCGCGGATCGCGGCGACCTGCTCCTCGACCACGCTGTGGGTGGTCCAGTTCGGCTCGATGCCCGCACCGCGGTAGAGGAAGTGCTCCAGGACCTGCTGGCCGTGCGTGGAGTGCATGACCTCGGGGTGGTACTGGACGCCGTAGAGCTTCTTCTCGTCGTTCTCGAAGGCGGCGACCGGGACCACGTCGGTGGACGCGGTGACCGTGAAGCCCTCGGGGGCGGCGGAGCAGGCGTCGCCGTGGGACATCCACACCGACTGCTCGGCGGGGGTGCCCTCGAAGAGGGTGGAGCCGGGGCGGGAGACGGTCAGGGGGGTACGGCCGTACTCACGGGCGCCGGTGTTGTCGACGGTGCCACCGAGGGTGGTGGCCATGAGCTGGAAGCCGTAACACATGCCGAAGACCGGGACACCGGCCTCGAACAGGGAACGGTCGAGGCTGGGGGCGTCCTCGGCGTAGACGGACGACGGGCCGCCGGAGAGGATGATCGCCTTCGGGTTCTTGGCGAGCATCTCCGCCACCGGCATGGTGGACGGCACGATCTCGCTGTAGACCCGGGCCTCACGGACTCGGCGGGCGATGAGCTGGGCGTACTGTGCGCCGAAGTCGACTACGAGGACGACGTCCGGGGCAGCGGCAGGGGGCGCTGATGGCACTTCGGCGGCCTTCCGGCGGGTGTGGAGCAGGGTTGGACTTTCGATTCTAACGGGCTCATACTGAGCGCCATGTCCAAGCAGCTGACCTTCGTCTTTACCTATGGCACCGGCCCGTCCGGCTGCCATGGTCGTGCTGCTTGATCAACTGACGAGCAAACTTCCCAGGCGCCCCGGGCCGACAAGGTCCGGGGCGTCTGTCGTGCGTCAGGACCGGTCGTCGGCTCCGGGGCCGGACACCCCAGGAGTTACGGACATGAGCACCGAGACCACCACCGCCCCTGCCACCGGCCCTGCCACCGCCCCCGACACCGGCGCCCGCACCCCGGAGGCGGCCGGGATCATCAGCGACGCACGGCGCCGGATCGACGATCTCGACGGCCGGATCATCGGCCTCGTACAGGAACGGATGGCCGTCTCGGCCGTCATCCAGCGCGAGCGGATCACCTCCGGCGGGCGGCGGGTGAACCTCTCCCGCGAGATGGAGATCCTCGCCCACTACCGCGACCAGCTCGGCAAGCCGGGCACCGCGCTGGCGATGACGCTGCTGGAGCTGTCCCGGGGGCAGATCTGAGGTGCGCCCCGGCCCGGGACTCGCGGCGGCCCTTGCGCCGGACCTTGTGGCCGAGTGTGGCCGGATTCATTTGCTGTTCGGTCGGTTTCGGCGCACAGGTCGGGGCGCATGGCACCGGAGCGCGCGCCCGGCGCAGCCGCTGGATCTGCGTTCGGTTGCCGTCTCACCCGTACGGCGCGTGACCGGCCGCCGCGGGCCTTCGTTGTTCCCGGTGCCACGCCAGCCAGGCGCGGCCTGCAGGACTACGCGTAGACGCCGCCCCACGGGCGGGAAACCCGGAGCGATGAGACGCCGGCCGCTCGCCGCGGCCCGCGTCGTGGGACCTCGTTCCGTTGCCGTGACCGGTCAGCAGGGGACAGCAGCCCGGTCACATCCGATGGGGTGGTCGGTCCTGGGGACGCCCGGGACCGACCGCATCCGGTCGAAACGGTTGCGCCAGGTGTGGCGCATCCAGGACCATGCTTGACGAATGACCTGCCGTTTCCGGTACGGACTTTTGCGCTGCAAGAGGCCCGGCCGGCGCGGAATCCGCACCATCGAGCACCACGCACGAGCACCACCCAAGAGCCAGCGGCGCTACCCCCCCCCAGCGCCGCCCGTCGGTGCCGGCGCTGCCCTGACGCCGGCACCGAAAGCCAAGGGCCCCGTGGCCGTCCGCATCCCCCCTCGCGGACGGTGTCCGGGGCCCTTCGCTGTGCCGGGCGGGCATCCGGCGCACCACCGGCGCGACGTTCGCGCCGGGCACCCGCTGTGCGCACCCTGTGAGACAGCTGTGACGCATGTGATCGGCGTCACGCCGATATTTCTGTTCGGCCGAACAACCTTTTTCAGCCATGGCTGGTCATGTACGTGCAATCGCACGGCCATACCGCGCCCCACCGCGACGGCCCGCACCAACGTGTGCCCCTCAACGGCACTTTGGACCCCGAGAGGTCTTCTCGATGAAGCTTCGCCGTGCCCTGACGGCTGCCGCCGCGACGGCCGTCATAGCCCCTGCCGCCCTGATGGCGGCGCCTGCCGCGTTTGCGACCGGTGCCGACACCGAGACCGGCGTGAGCGCCGAGCCGACGACGGGCACCCCCGGCTCGGACCAGACCGACGACACCGCGCAGCCGGAGACCCCCGCCGCCGGTGACGAGTCCACCGCCCCGGCCGAGGACACCACACCGGGCGACGACGCCGAGCCCGGTGACGAGACCGGCACCGGCGGCGAGACCGGCGGCGAGAGCGGCACCGGTGACGAGACCGGACCGAGCGCACCGGCCACCCCGGGCGGCGACACCAAGCCCAGCGACTCCCCCAAGCCCTCCACCTCGGCCAAGCCCACCGCCAAGCCGACCGAGGACGACGAGGACCCGACCTGCGCCAAGCAGTCGGAGGAGACGGCGATCAGCACCGAGCTGCGCGGTCTGCCGAGCAAGGTCGTGGCCGGTTCCGGCTGGAAGAACTTCACCTTCCGCGCCACCAACACCTCCGACAAGTCGATGAAGTCGGTCGACGCCTACGTCGCGCTGGGTGCCATCAACACCGGCAACTTCGACGACGTCTCCCACCTGCTGACCGTGCAGTGGTACAACGAGGGCGCCCACTCCTGGGAGTCCATCACCGACGAGGACGGCTACTTCGCCTCCGTCGAGGGCCTCAACCCCGGTGAGTACGCCGACGCCAAGCTGCGTCTGAAGGTCGACGCCAAGACCCCGGGCAGCTACGGCTTCGCGTTCACCATCGGCGCGTACCACAACGAGGACGACGTCTGCGGCTTCTCGGACGTCGCGCAGTACGACTTCGACGTCCTGGTCGCGGGCAGCAAGCCGGGCAGCGTGCCGCCGGCCAAGAGCAAGCCGGGCAAGCACAAGGGCAACAAGCCCGCCCCGCAGGGTGATCTGAAGGACCTCCCGGTCACCGGCAAGCTCGCCGAGACCGGTTCCTCCTCCGCGCTGCCGACCATCGCCCTCGTGGGCGGCGTCGCCATGGCCGTGGGCGCCGGCGCGATCGTCGTCGTCCGCCGTCGTAAGACGTCGGGCGGTGCTGCCGCCGCGTAAGCGGTAGCAGCAGGAGAGGCGAGGGGCCGCGTCCGCCGGGAGCGGCCCCTCGTCGTATCCGGCCTGCCGGGGGTGTCTCCCCTAGCTGTGGGACTTCTTCGGCGGTACGGGCGGGACGGCCAGGAACGGCAGTTTCAGCGCGCCGAAGGCCTTCTCGGGGACGGCGGGGTGCACCGGCTCGACGGGGGCCAGTCGCCGGTAGGGCAGGCCCGGGGTGGGACGGGGGTCCGGTTCGCCCTTGTTGGGCCACAGGGACATCGCCCGCTCGGCCTGTGCGGTGATGGTCAGGGACGGGTTGACGCCCAGGTTCGCGGAGACCGCGGCGCCGTCGACGACCGAGATGCCCGGATGGCCGTAGAGGCGGTGGTAGGGATCGATGACGCCGGTGTCCGCCGAGTCGCCGATCGGGCAGCCGCCGAGGAAGTGCGCGGTGAGCGGAGTGCCCATCAGCTCACCGACGTTGGAGCCCGCGAAGCCGTTGATCTCCTCGGCCAGCAGCGTCGCCGCGCGGGTGGCCTCGGGGATCTGGTTCGGGTTCGGTGCGCCATGGCCCTGGCGCGCGGTGAGCAGGCCCTTGCCGAGGCCCTTCGGCTTCCGGTACGTCGTCAGGGAGTTGTCGAGGGACTGCATGACCAGCCCGATGATGGTCCGCTCCGACCAGCGGCGGTTGGACAGTGAGCGCAGGGCGAGCCAGGGGTGGCGGGCGACGTTGCCGAGCCAGCCCATGACGCGCCCGGTGGGACGGTAGGGCACCTGGAGGATCGTCAGGCCGCCCATCGCGTTGGAGCCCCTGCCGTAGCGGACCGGCTCGATATGGGTGTTCTCGTCGGGGTGGATCGACGAGGTGATCGCCACGCCCCTGGTGAAGTCGGCCTTCGCCGCGCCGTGCCGCTTCCGGTAGCGGCGGTCGTCGGTCTGCGCGCCCACCAGCGCCTCGGAGTTGGTGCGGGTCAGCGTCCCGAGCCGGCCGGAGAGGTACGGGAGCAGGCCGCTGTCCTTCATACGGTGCAGCAGGGTCTGGGTGCCGTAGGTACCGGCCGCGAGCACGACGCGGCGGGCCGTGAAGGTGCGGCTCTCGCCCTTCTTCTTGTTGTCGGTCGGCAGCGTCTTGACGGCGAAGCCGCCGCGGGAGTCCTCGGTGAGCGCGACGACCGAGGTCATCGGGTGGATGACGGCCCCGGCCTGCTCGGCGAGGTGGAGGTAGTTCTCGTTGAGGGTGTTCTTGGCGCCGTGCCGGCAGCCCGTCATGCACTCACCGCACTCGGTGCACGCCTTGCGGGAGGGGCCCGCGCCGCCGAAGTACGGGTCCGCGACCTCGCCGCCGGGCGCCGCCCTGACGGTCCCGTCCGCGTCGTCCCCGTCGCCGAAGAACACCCCGACCGGCGCCATGTGGAAGGAGTCGCCGACGCCCATGGCCTGTGCGGTCGCCTTCAGATGGACGTCGGACGGCGTCATCGTCGGGTTGAGCCGTACGCCCAGCATCCGGCGGGCCTGGTCGTAGTACGGCTTGAGCTCGTCCTGCCAGTCGGTGATGTGCTTCCACTGCGGGTCGTCGAAGAACGGTTTGGGCGGTATGTAGAGGGTGTTGGCGTAGTTCAGCGAGCCGCCGCCGACCCCGGCGCCCGCCAGGACCATGACGTTCCCGAGGAGATGGATGCGCTGGATGCCGTAGAGGCCGAGCGCCGGGGCCCACAGATAGTTCTTGAGGTCCCAGGAGTTCTTCGGCAGCGACTCCCGGGTGAAGCGGCGGCCGGCCTCCAGGACGCCGACCCGGTAGCCCTTCTCGGTCAGCCGCAGCGCCGAGACGGAGCCGCCGAAGCCGGAGCCGATGACGAGCACGTCGTAGTCGTAACCGTCGTCGTGTCCCCCGGACGTCTCGTCCTGGTTCCGGGCAGAGTTCTCCTGGGGCACTGGCTCTCCCTGCTGTTCGTTCGGCGGAGTGGCTGGGCTACGGCGGGACTGTCACCTCAGCCGGAACGCCTTCATGGCGCGCAGGCTGCGGGTCATGAACCGGGCGTACTTCTCGTCGGTCATCCCGAAGGACGGGGCGAGCGGCATCAGCCGCTGGTGGGCGACGGTCTGCGCCTCGGTGTACTTGAGGATGCCCTCGGAGCCGTGCCTGCGGCCGAGACCGGAGTCGCCCATACCGCCCATCGGGGACTGGACGCTGCCGTAGCCGGCCGCATAGGACTCGTTGACATTGACCGTGCCGGTGCGCAGCCGGGCCGCGACCGCCCGGCCGCGCCGGCCGTCCTTGGTCCAGACGCTGGAATTCAGGCCGTACGGCGTGGCGTTGGCGAGCGCCACCGCCTCGTCCTCGTCGCTGAAGCGGTAGACGGAGACGACCGGGCCGAAGGTCTCCTCACCGCAGACGGCCATCGGGGCCTGCACACCGTCGAGGATGGTCGGCTCGTAGAAGAGCGGGCCGATGTCGGGGCGGGGGCGGCCGCCGGCGACCAGCTCGGCGCCCTTGGCGACGGCCTCCTCGACATGGCGGGTGACGGTCTGAAGCTGGCGCTCGCCGACCAGTGAGCCCATGTCGGCGCCGTACGCGAGGGAGTTGCCCAGTCGCATCGCCTTCGTACGGGCGGCGAAGCGCTGGAGGAAGTCGTCGGCGACGGACTCATGGACGTACAGCCGCTCGATGGAGATGCACAGCTGGCCGGCGGAGGAGAAGCAGCCGCGGACGGCGCCGGCGGCGGCCTTCTCCACATCGGCGTCGTGGAGCACCAGCATGGCGTTCTTGCCGCCGAGTTCGAGGGAGACGCCGACCAGGCGGGCCGCGGCGCCCTGGGCGACCTCGCGGCCGGTACGGGTCGAGCCGGTGAAGGAGACGTAGTCGGCGTGCTCGACGACGGCGGGTCCGACGACCGGGCCCTCGCCGATCACGACCTGCCATACGTCCTCCGGCAGCCCGGCCTCGATCAGCTGCTCACGGGCCCACAGTGCGGTCAGTGCGGTCTCGGTGTCGGGCTTCATCACCACCGCGTTGCCCGCGACGAAGGCCGGCAGGGCGTCACCGACGGAGAGTTCGAGGGGGTAGTTCCAGGGCGCGATCTGGCCGACGACCCCGCGGGGGTGGCGCAGTTCGGTGACCTTGGTGAGGGTCGGCACGACGCCGGTGTGGCCCTTGGGCCTGAGGTAGGCGGGGCCCTTGCGGCCGTAGTGGCGGGCGGCGACGGCGACCGCCTGCACCTCCTCGTGGGCGTGCAGCCGCGCCTTGCCGGTCTCCAGCTGGATCAGGTCCAGCACCTCGGCCTGGCGGCGCAGGACCAGGTCGTGGAAGCGCAGCAGCACGGCGGCGCGCTGCCGGACCGGGACCTTGGCCCAGCGCTCCTGGGCGGCGCGGGCGCGCTCGAAGGCGGTGGCCACGTCCTCGGGGGTGGACTCCGGCAGGTCGGCCAGTTTCTCCCCGGTGAACGGGGTGTGGTTGGCGGTGCGGCCGGTGCCGACCACGCCGCGGGTGAGGCGGGCGGCGAGCTCGGGGGTGACCACCTCGGCGGCGGTGCGGGCGCCGGCCGGGGCGGGGGCGACCGGGTTTCCTCCGGCCGGCGCCGCGGGGGTCTCCACGGCGGTCTGTGCGGGCGCGGGCGCCTCGGCGGCGGGGGCCTGGGCGGAGGAGGATGTTCCGGTGTCCTGCGAGTCCGTCATGTCGGCGAGGGTATTCCTCCCCGGACGCTTTGTGTACCCGTGAGTAATAGGTTTTCCCGCGGCACCCCGCACCGCGCCAGTGTCTGCTGGCCGTAATGGCTCTGGTCTGGGACGACCGGAACGTCCGGTGTCACGCCCCGGTCAGCCGGAATGCGTCGAGAGCGGTGTCGAAGTGACGTTTGGCCTCTGTGCGCGAGGCCACCGGCGAGGAGATCCACACATCGATCATCTTGCCGCCCTCGTCCCAGCTGAGGTCGTAGGTGTAGCGCGCGCCGCCGTCCTGCGCACTGCCGTCCCAGATGAACTCCCAGAGCCCGGCCTGGAGTCCGTTGTGGGTGGTCTCGGTGACCTGGCCCTGGCGGTAGCCGCGGTAGGTGGCCGGGCCCTCCGCGTCCGCCGTGCGCATCGCGCCGAGCGGCCCCTGCGGCACCGGGCTCTGCAACTGCACGCCGATCCGGAACCGCTTGCCCTGGGAGTAGTAGTAGACCCGGTCGTGCTCGTAGGAGCGGGTGAAGCCGTCCGGTACGGCGAGGACGAAGCCGGCCGGGTCGCGGACCTGGCGGTAGCCGGCCGGGAGGGTGCCGGTGGTGCCCGGGGAGGGCCCTGAGGTGACCGGGACGGTGGGGGCCGGTGTGCCCGGGCCCTTGGTCCGCCCGGTGGCCGGACGCTTGGCGGCCCCGGTGTGCGAGGCCTGCTGGGAGCGGCCGCCGGCCTCGTCGGCGGTGTCCTGGTTCATCAGCAGGGCGGTGAGGCCGGCGCCGGCGCCGGCGATCAGCACCACCGCGAGCGCGGTGAGCAGCGCCGTACGGGCACGGCCTGTGTGCGGGCGGGCGGCGGCGGCCAGTGCCCGTTCGTCGAGCGCGTCACGGACCGGCAGGCCCTGGGGGCGGCCGGCCGGACGGCCGCCCGTACGGTCACCGGGCGGCGCGGCGGAGCCGGCGGGCGTACGGCCGGGGCCGGGCGGGACGGCGGGCGGGACGACGGGCGGCCCGCCGACGACCAACGGGGCTTCGCCGGGCGGGTGTTCGCCCGGGCGGACGCCGTCCGGCCCGTCGTACGCAGGGGCATGGGAGCCGGGGCCGCCCGGGCCGCCGGCCACGGCCTCGGCGGCGATGCCCGCGGCCCCGCCTCCGTGGCCGGGCCCCAGGTGTCCGTCCGCCCCGCGCTCGGGGGCGCGGCCCGACCGGAGATAGCCGCGCAGCAGCTGTTCGGTCTCGGCGACGCCCAGTCGGCGCGTCGGGTCGCGCTCCAGGAGGCCGCCGACGACGGCGCGCAACGGGCGTGCGGACTCGGGGAGTTCGATCGCGTCGTACACCACGGCGTGCAGCACCCCTCCCAGTGAGTCGCGGTGGAAGGGTGAGGCACCGCTGAGCGTGGCGCACAGCAGCACCCCGAGCGACCAGAGGTCGGCCTCGGGGCCGGTGCCGCGGCCGGACATCCGCTCCGGGGCGGTGTATTCGGGCGAGCCCACGAAGCCGCCGGCGTCGGTCAGCGTCGTCGCGCCGGGGACCTGGGCGATGCCGAAGTCGGTGAGCACGACCCGGCCGGTGCCCGACTCGAGCAGGACGTTGGCGGGCTTGATGTCGCGGTGCAGCACCCCGCGGGTGTGCGCGGCGTGCAGCGCGCCCAGCAGCGCGACGCCGATCCGGGCCGCCTCACGCGGGGCGACCGGCCCGCCGCTGTCCAGGCGGTCGGCCAGCGACGCGCCCTCCACCAGCTCCATCACGATCCACGGCCGGCCGTCCTGCTCGACGACATCATGGACGACGATCACATTGGGGTGTTTGATCTGGGCCACGGTCCGCGCCTCGCGCATCGCCCGCTCGCGCTGCACCCGCGTCTCGGCCCCGGCCCCCTCGTCCAAGTGGAGCTCTTTTACGGCTACTTGACGGCCCAACAGTTCGTCGGTGGCCCGCCAGACCGTCCCCATGCCGCCGCGTCCCAGTCTGATGTCCAGGCGGTACCGTCCACCGACCAGCTGGCCCTCGCCCCCGAAGATCCCCATGCCTCCATCTTGCCGCACCGGCCCCCGCCGGGGAGGGGCGGCACCCGTGTGCCCGCCCCCTCCGACGGGCATACCGCCGCTGACCTGGCCCTTGCTCCCCGGGCCTCGTTCTCCCCGCCGCCGCCCGCCCGTTGGGGCGGACCGGACGGGCACCCGGGGAGGGGGGCTGGCTACCCTGCTGGAGCCGGCGAGAGGGGGCGGGGCCGTGGAAGCAGTGGTGGCAAGCGTGGTGGCCGTCATCGGCACCCTGCTGGGGTCCGGTATCACCCACTTCTTCCAGAACCGGGCCGCCGACCGCAGCGAGCGGTTCGCCCGCGCGGAACGGCTCCGGCAGGAGCGCATCGACGCGTACTGCGCCTATGCGGGGGCGCTGCTGGACTACCGCCGGATCCTCGTCCACCGCTGGTTCGTGCTGAACGAGGAGGAGCGCTGCGACGAGGACAGCCCCGAGCTGCGCGAGGAGATGTACAAGACCCGCTACACAGCCCAAGAGGCCATGTTCCGGGCGCAGATGGTGACCGACGACCCCGCGGTGCTGGAACGCACCGAGCAGGTGATGGAAGCGGTGACCGAGCTGCACCGGGTACGCGACCGCGACACCCTGGACGACGTACGGGCCGCCACCCGCCAGGGCATAAGGGACTTCATCGCGGCGACGGCACGACATGTGCGCTGAACACACGAATCGCCTCGCACGACACACGGGGTGGAACCTCCACCGGCTCTCCCACCGTCCTTGACACAGTGAGGCTGCCGTACGGGACGGGCCGGTACGGCGCCTGCGACAGGCGGAGCGGGGGTCGGTCATGGTGATGCAGGACGGTGGAACGGTGGACGTCCGGCCTGGCACCGATCCCGGCCGGGCCGCCTCCGAGCACAGCGGCGCCTATCTGGCGACCGGGCTGTCCCTGGCGCTCTACGCCGGCACACTGCTCGCCTGGACGGTGTACGGCATCGCCCAAGCGGACGGCACTCTAGGGGACTTCCTGGAGGGCCTGTTCAACCCGGGCGCCTCCCCCGCCGCCCAGGTGCTCGGCCCCTACGAGTGGTCCTTCACGATCGTGTTCCTGGTGGTCGCCGGGCTGGCGCTGGCGCAGCGGCGGGTGGCCCGCTCCGCCGCGCTGCTGTCGGGCTCTCTGCTGCTCGCGGTCTCACTGCGGGAGGGCCTGGGCCTCTTCGACGGCGGCTACCGCGACCAGTACAGCCATGACCCGCTGGGCGGCTGGGCGCTGGCCACCCGCGGTCTGGGGCTGGTGGTGGCGCTGGTCGTACTGGCCGCGCTGCTCCCGGCCACGGAAGGGCGGCGGGGCCGGCCCGCGGCCGACCGGGAGTCCGCGGGGCCGGACGCCTGGTGGCGCCGCCCGTCCCGCATCTGCGGCGTCCTCTTCCTCCTGATGGGCGTTGCCCGGCTCGGCTGGACCGTACGGGACCTGACGGCCGGCGGAACGGACGTGGCGCACTATCTGCGCGGAGTGGTCGACGGCTCCCTCCTGGGCACGCTGGACCTGGCGACATCCACCGAGTTCACCACCGCCGCCTCGGTGCTCACCCTGCTCACCGTGGGGGTGCTGGCCTTCCGGGGGCGGCGCGATGTCCGGGGCGCCCTGCTGGTGTTCGCCGCCGTCGAGCTGTACCTGACCGTGCGCACGGTGGTCTGGCTGACCGTCACGGACTTCTTCAACCGCTCCTTCGAAACCACCGAGGGCGCGCTGTCCATGGCGACGACGGCCTACGGCTTAGCGGCGATGACGTCGGTGGTGGTGCTGACCACCGGCCGCGGCTTCGGCCCGTACGACGGGGTGCGGGCGGAGAACTTCCGTACGGCGCAGGCGGGGCGCCCGTAGGGCGCTTGCGGGGCACCGGCACTCCCAGGGGTGGGTACTCCCAGGGGGTGCCCGCCCGGCGTCCGCGCCGGATTCGGCGGCGCGGTTTCGGCGGCGCGGTTTAGGCGTTGCGCGGGAGATCCCCCTCCGAACCTCCCCCGCAACGCCAAAAGGCGGCCGCCGCGTGTGGGGGTCGCGGCGGCCGCCGGTGTGAACTGCAACGCGTCCTGGGCTTGTGGCCTCTTCAGTGGTGCAGCATGTGAACAACTCTGCCTGTGGGGGGCTCCTCATGGCATCCTCCCGAGGTCGCGGGCTCACCCCCGCCGCTCGGCGGGGGTGAGGTACGTCGAAGGGCGGGCCCGGGCGACAGGGGTGCGGAGCCGCGCAGCGCCGGGCGGTTCCGCGAGGTCGGACGGGTGTGAACCAGCAGGAAGCAGAAAGGGGCGGCCGGTGATCCGTGTCGCTGTGGTGGACGACGAGCGGCTGGTCAGGTCGGGACTGCGGATGATTCTGGGGACCGCCCCGGACATCGAGATGGTCGCGGACTGCGGTGGCGCGGAGGCCGTGGAGACCGTGCTGCGCTGCGGTGCCGAGGTGGTGCTGCTCGACATCCGGATGCCGGACGTCGACGGGCTGACCGTGCTGCGCGGGCTGCGCGCCGCCCCGGAGCCGCCGGCCGTGGCGATGCTGACCACGTTCGACGCCCAGGAGTATCTGACCGCGGCGCTGCGCGAGGGGGCGGCCGGCTTCCTGCTGAAGGACTCCGACCCGGAGCAACTGGTGGGGGCCGTACGGACGCTGGCGGCCGGTGGCAGCGTGCTGGACCCCGGGGTGACACGGGCGGTGATCGGGGGCTATCTGACCGCCGAGGACCAGGCCGCAGCGGCGAGGGCGGTCAGCGGGCTGACACCGCGGGAGTCGCAGGTGCTGGCCCTGCTCGGCGAGGGGCTGGGCAACGCCCAGATAGCCGACCGGATGGGGCTGGCCCCCAGTACGGTCAAGGACCATGTACGCGCCCTGCTGGGCAAATTGGGCGGCATCAACCGGATACAGGCGGCGATCGTCGCCGACCGGGCGGGCCTGGTGACGGGGACCCCGCGGGGTGCCTGGTGACCTCCGCGGGCGGGCGGCTGCTCGCGCGCGGTGCGGCGGCCGGGCGGGCGTTCGCACGGGGGCCGCTGGGGCGGCGGCTGCGGCGGATCGCCCCTGTGGTGGTGCCGGTGCTGCTGGCGATCGCCGACGCGGTCCTGGTCAACGGGCTGGAACTCGCCCTGGAGCTGGGCGCTTCGGCGGTCGCCGCGGCGGCCCTGCTGCTGCGCCGCCGCTTCCCGCTGCTGGTCTTCCTCTTCACCCTGCCCGGGCTGTACATCGGCTACATCTGGTTCGCGCCGATGATCGGGCTCTACACGCTGGCCGTCCGGCGGCCGGGGCGGGCGAGGCTGGGGATCTGCGCGGTGCTGCTGATCGCCGCGCACTTCTTCCCGTACCCGATCTCCGACTTCGAACTCAGCGCGTACCGCGAGAACACCCTGGTACTGATCGACGCCTGCGTCACCTCGGCCGCGCCGATCGCACTGGGCCTGCTGATGCGCACCCGCCGGGAACTCGCCTCCCGCGTCGAGGACCTGACCCGCAGTCTGCGCCGTGAGGACCGGCTGCTGGCGGACCGGGTCAAGACCACCGAACGCGCCCGGCTCGCCCGGGAGATGCACGATGTGGTCGCCCATCAGGTCAGCCTGATCAGCCTCCAGGCGGGGGCGGTGCAGGTCAGTACGGCGGACGAGGCGGCGCGCGCGGGTGCCCGCACGATCCGGGAGCTGTCCGTACGGACTCTGGAGGAGCTGCGGCACATGGTCGGGGTGCTGCGCGCGGACGGCGACGACGCGGCGGAGGCGCGCGGGCTCGCACCGCAGCCCGATCTGGAGGAGCTGCCGCGGCTGATCGAGATGAGCGCGCTCGATGTGACGTACGAGGGCGGTGTGGTGGCCGATGCGAAGGGGGCGAAGACCGTGGAGCGGGCAGCGTTCCGCACGGTGCAGGAGGCGCTCACCAACGTCCGCAAGCATGCGCCCGGGGCGCGGGTCCGGGTGCGGGTCGATCCGGTGGACACGGGGCTGCGGGTGGAGATACGCAACGGTCCGGCGGACGCCTCGGCGCCGGTCCCCGTGCTTCCGGGGGGCGGCCACGGCCTGGTGGGGCTGCGCGAGCGCGCACAGAGCCTCGGCGGGACGCTGGAGGCGCGTCACACGTCCGACGGCGGCTTCGTCGTCCGGGCGGAATTCCCGTACGGAGCCGGACAAAAAGGGTGAAGGCGGGCGAAAGCGTGGCGCGAGGGAGGTCGGCCCGTGGGGTCGTCCGGCCGCGTCAGGCGGAGAGCGGTGCGGCGGCCTCGTCGACGGCGGTGTGCAGATCCGGATAGACCTCGAAGAGCCGGCGTACACCGAGCGCGGCCAGGACCCGGTTGACGTGCGAACCGTCGACGGCGCCCTGGGCAGGGAGGATCAGCCGCAGCCGCCCCTGACAGGAGCGCATCAGACGGCGGGCGGCGATCAGTACGCCGACGCCGCTGGAATCGCAGAACCGGACCTCGGAGAGGTCGAGTACGAGGGATCTCCGGCCCTCCGCCACCGCGTCGTGCACGTGCTGGCGCACCGCAGGCGACGTGACCAGGTCCATCTCACCGGAGACCTGGAGTACCGCCCAGCGGCCCTGTTCGTCCTCTGCCACCTTCAACGACACGCGCTCGAAGCCTTTCGCTCGCTTTCGGACCGGATGTGCCCGGTTGCATCCGGAACTCATCCATCCCCGGTTGCTCGACTGCCCGGCCTCGATCCCCTGAAACACGTGCGTACCCATGGCACGTCCACGGCGCATCCGTGGCGCATCCACGGCGCAACAGGCCGTTCTCCCCAAGGCTATGCCCAGGGACGGCCGTTGTTTCGCCGACACCTGGTCACACCCGGATAACAGATCGACTCATACGAGCACAGACGCTCCACAACGAGCGACATCGAGCAGCTTCGATCGGCCGCTCCGGGGCAGCAGCACCACAGAACGAGGCCGCCCGCCGTCAGGCCACTACCATCCGAATCCCCCGCAGGGCTCGGTTTGCCGCAAAGGAGCGTGCGTTGTCGGACCCCCGCATTACATTCGAGGGCACGGTGGAGTTCTGTGAGCGTGCACACAATCCGGGCGCGGGCGTGTGCAGGAGTGACGGCTGAGGTGTGAGCTCGAAGGCGACGGGCAGGGATGGGGGTCCGATGGGACACGACGCGCCACCGCGCTGGGACAGGCGGATGCAGCAGCGGCTCGCCCGCGGCGAGGCGGCCGCGCTCGGTGAGCTCTACGACCGTTTCGCCTCGCTCGTCCACAGCCTCGCCCACCGCGTCCTGGACGACGAGGACGCCGCCGACCGCGTCACCCGCGAAGTGTTCGCCTACATCTGGGAACACCCGGATTCCTACGACCCCAAACAGGGCCCGCTGCGCTCCTGGGTCGCCGGTGTCACCCGCCATCAGGCCGTCCAGCGGCTGCGTCAGACGGAGGCCGCCTCGGCCCGCGACTGCGGCGACGAGGCGCCCGCGCCCGCCGAGACGGAGCAGAAGATCCGCGAGGCCTCCACCGCGGCCCGCGCCGACTACATCGTCACCTCCATGCCCGCGCCGACTACATCGTCACCTCCATGCCCGCGCCGCTGCGGGACGCCCTGGAATTGGCGTACTTCCAGCGCCGGGACTACCGCCAGACCGCCGCCGACCTCGGCGTCACCGAGGACGAGGCCAGGCGCCGGCTCCGTCTGGGCCTCCAACTGCTGTCCACCGCCCACAACCACCAGACCGTGCCGCCCGCCCACCGCACGACGTACGCGTCGAGCACGGTGCGCGCCACCCCTGTGGCGCCCCGTGCGCCACGCCCGCCGCACACCCGGCGCAGCGGCCCGGGCTCCTCCGCACCGCCCGGCCCGGGCCACGGACGGGCGCTGTGAACGGCCCGGACAAGTGGGACGGCCGCGAGCTCCCCGGCAGCCCCGGTGAACGGCCGCGCATACCGGCACCACGGGCCGCCGCCGAGGACCACGGCCCGCTGCCCGATCTCCCTCCCGCTCCGCTCGGCGATCCGGCGGACGATGCGGAAGCGGCCGGCCCCCGGCCCGACGACGCCCCGCAGCTCGGCTCCTGGCCCGACGACGCCCCGCAGGCCGGCACCCAGCCCGACGACGACGCACAGGCCGACCTCCGGCCCGAGGACGTCCCGCGCTCCGGCCCCCGGCCCGAACCGGAAGCCGAGCCCGTGGCCGACCCGGAAGCCGAGCGCGTGGCCGACCCCGTGACCGAGCCCGTGACCGAGCCCGCCACCGAGCCCATGGCCGACCCCGCACCCGCCCCGCTGTCCGCGCCGATGCCCGCCCCGCCGCACCGCGTCCTCAAGTCGCTGCTCGGCGCCTGGGCGCTGTCGGCCTGCTCCGCCGAGGAGACCGCCGCCGTCGAGGAGCATCTGACCGACTGCGCCACCTGCGCCGACGAGGCACTGCGACTGCGCGATGCGGTCGGGCTGCTGCACCCCGCCGACAGCCTCGACCTCGATCCCCTGCTGCGCTCCCGCGTCCTGGAGGGCTGCCTGGGCCGCCGCCCGGCCCGTATCCCGGTGCCCGAGTGGGCGGTTCCGTATGACGCCGAGACCGCCAAACTGGATGCGCTGCTGCGCGACATGGGGAAATCGGAGTGGCGCGCCCCGGTGCGGCTGCGCTGGTTCGAGGGCGAGCGCCCGGTGGAACGGGAGACCACCGTCGCCGGGGTCATAGGGCATCTGATGGCGGTGGACGGCCTGGTCGCCACCGCGCTCGGCCTCCCCGACCCGCTCGGCACGGCGGCGCCGCCCGGCACCCCGGCGCCCCTCGTCCGCACGGAGACGCTCTGGCGGGCGGCCGACGAGGCACAGAGCCCGACGGCCACGCACGGACCATGGCGCGACCAGAGCTACTCCCTGATACGGCAGGTGTCGTTCGCCGGCAGCAAGGTCGCCGAACTCGCGGTGCCGTACGGGGACTTCAGACTCGCCCTGCGCGATGCGTTCCTGGACCGCGCCTTCGAGTGCTGGGTGCACGCCGGCGATATCGCGGAGGCGGTGGACTATCCGTACGAGGCCCCGGCCGCCGCGCATCTCCACCGCATGGTCGACCTGGCCGCCCGGCTGCTGCCCAGCGCACTGGCCGACCGCCGCAGGGCGGGGCTCGCCTCACCGCCGCAGCGGCTGGTGGAGGCCGGCGCCCCGGGCCGTACGCTCCATCTGGAGGTCGAGGGCAACGGCGGCGGCCACTGGTACATAGCGCTGGACTCGCCGGCCGCCCTCGGCACACCGGACCACATCGTCGCGCACATCGCCCTGGACAGCGCCGAGTTCTGCCAGCTGGCCGCCGGCCATATCTCCCCCGCGGAGGCCGCAGCGGGGCAGCACGGCGAGCGCGACGCGATCCGCGATGTCCTCTTCGCGACCGCGTCGCTGTCCCGTCTGTGAGGCCTGCCGGCCGGTGAGCCGTCCTGGGCGGGCCGGTGGGCTGCCCTAGGCGAAGACGACGGTCCGGCTGCCGTTGAGCAGCACGCGGTGCTCGCTGTGCCACTTCACGGCCCGCGCCAGGGCCTGGCACTCGACGTCCCGGCCGATCGCCACGAGCTGGTCCGGCGTGACCTCATGGCCGACGCGCTCGACCTCCTGCTCGATGATCGGGCCCTCGTCGAGGTCCGCGGTGACGTAGTGCGCGGTGGCACCGATGAGCTTCACACCGCGGGCGTGCGCCTGGTGGTACGGCTTGGCGCCCTTGAAGCTCGGCAGGAAGGAGTGGTGGATATTGATGATCCGGCCGGACAGCGCCTTGCACAGATCGTCGGAGAGCACCTGCATATAGCGGGCGAGGACCACCAGCTCGACGTTCTCCGCCTCCACCAGCTCCAGCAGCTGCGCCTCGGCCTGCGCCTTGGTGTCGCGGGTGACCGGAATGTGGTGGAAGGGGATGTCGTACGAGCCGACCAGCTCGGCGAAGTCCGTGTGGTTGGAGACCACTGCCGCGATCTCGACCGGCAGCGCACCGATCCGGGAGCGGAAGAGCAGATCGTTCAGGCAGTGCCCGAACTTGGACACCATCAGGATGACCCGCATCTTCTCGTCGGCGCGGTGGATCTGCCAGTCCATGCCGAAGGAGTCGCCCACCGCCGCGAAGCTGGCCCGCAGCTTGTCCAGGCTCACCGAGGTGTCCGCGCTGAAGTGGACCCGCATGAAGAACAGCCCGGTGTCGTGGTCGCCGAACTGCTGGCTGTCCTCGATGTTGCAGCCGGTGATGAAGAGGTAGCTGGAGACGGCGTGCACGATCCCCTGCTTGTCCGGGCAGGACAGCGTCAGGACGTACTGGTCGTTCCGGCCGTGGTGATCAGGCTGACCGGGCTGGGTGGGCTGCGACTCGCTCATGACCTCATAGGGTCGCACACCCGCGGAGCAGGTCAGGCGGGGGCTTCCGCCTGACCGGTCATGATGGCCAGCACCTCCAGCGAGCGCGGCGGGGCATCGGGGTCCTCGCCGTCCGCCGCCGCCAGCCGCACATGGGCCTCCCGGGCCGCCCGTACGGCCTCCGGCCAGCCCTGGTGCGCCATGTACGCGGTGACCGGGGCGTCCGCGCCGACCTGGTGCATGATCCGCAGCACCCGCAGGACGGCGACATCGACCAGCTGTGCTTCCTGGGCGTCACGGAAGATCGTGCCGACGTACTTGTCGGCGGACCAGTTGTCCAGCCAGGTGTCCTCGACGAGCCGGTAGACGGCGTCGGTGACGTCTCCGTAACCTGGCCGGCCGGCCAGCCAGGTCTCCTGCTGGAATACGGGGTCGGAGAGCATGTGCAGCGCAGAGCGCACATTGCTGCGCCAGCGCCACCACGGCATGTCGTTGAGTGGCATGCCGCCCATGGTGGTCGAGCGACGGCCTCGACGGGAAGACTTCTCCGAACCCTGCACAGCAGTCGATCGTACGTTCCGCGCAAACGATCTCGAGCAGCCCCCCGGAGTTCACCTCGACGTCACCATCCGTTATCCCTTCGTCACTCACACGTTCCGGGCAGGACGGAAGGCTGCGGTGCCATGACCGGACGGCGACGCTCCTCCTCCCGCCCTTTCCGACGTGCTCCCGCGGTCGTCATCACCGCCGTGGTGGTGTCGGGGGCGGCCATCGCCTCGCTGCTCGCGGCCTGCGGCTCCCTCCCCGGATCGGGGGATTCCGGGGAGAAGGAGCCGCTCACGGTGATGACCTGGGCGCCGGAGGACACCAAGGCGACCAATATGCCGGGAATGCCGGCCATGGCGCAGGCGTACGCCCGCTGGGTCAACTCCCAGGGCGGCATCAAGGGCCACCACCTGCGGGTGCTGACCTGCAACGAGCGCAACGACTCGGTGTCCGCGGCGCAGTGCGCGCAGCGCGCGGTGGACAACGACGCGGTCGCCGTGGTCGGCTCCTACAGCCAGTTCGGCCGGCAGTTCATGTCGCCGCTGGAGGTCAAGGGCATCCCCTTCATCGGCGGTTACGGCGCCTCCGACGAGGAGTTCGAGAGCCCGCTGTCCTACCCCGTCAACGGCGGCCAGGCGTCCCTGCTGGCCGGGAACGGCCGCCAGTTGGCGCGGGACTGCCGGCGCGTCGCGCTGGTCCGCCCGGACACCATCCAGGGCGACAAGATGCCGTCCCTGCTCAACTCCGGCCTCCAGAGCGGCAGCCGCAAGCCGGCCAAGGACATCAAGGCGCCCGAGGACGGCACCGACTACTCGCCGCAGGTGACCCGCGCCCTGGACGAGGTGGGCGCGGACCCGGCCGTCTACGGGACGTCCGAGGCCGGCGGCAAGGCGCCCGGCTCCTGTGTGACCGCCTCGCTCGGCGACCACACGGACGCGTTCTTCGACTCGTTCCGGCGCCTCCAGGAGGACGGCCCCAGGGTCCGGGTCGCCTCCGTACTCGGCAGCGTCGGCCAGGCGCTGGTCAACCGTACGGGCGGCCGGTCAGGACCGCTGGAGGGCGCGGACATCACCGGCTGGTACCCGGTCGCCGACGACCCCCGCTGGAATCCGATGCGCAAGGTCATCACCGACTTCGCCTTCGACGACAACCGCATCGACCCCGCCGACCAGGGCGTCCAGACCACGTGGATCGCCTACACCGTGCTGCGCGCCCTGATCGAGCAGCTCGACGACGAGGGCGTCGAGGACATCACCCCGCACAGCCTTCAGGCGGCCCTCGACGGCGGCGGCCGCGCCATCGACACCGGCGGGCTGACCCCGAAACTGCGCTGGCGCGACGACGACATGCTGGCCGTCCAGGACTTCCCGCGCATCGTCAACGGAATGGTGACGTACCAGGTCGTACGGGACGGCGAACTGGTCGCCGCCCAGGACGGCTTCGTGAACGTCACCAGGACGCTGGAACGGCGCCGGACGGACGGCTGAACCGGGGCGCCCGGTCGGGGCCGCTCCCCCGCGCGGGCCGCGCGGAGGTGCCCGGTGCCGGGTGCGTACCGGCTCTCAGAGCTGTTCGGGGCGGCGTTCCGTCAGGCCGTACTTCTGGGCGAGGGGGTTCCAGATCTGTGCGGCCTGCTTCTTGGCCTGGGTGGCCTGGCCGCTGGCGGCGTTGCCCTGGGCGGTCTGCCCGGTGAGCCGGGCCTTGCCCTTGTGGCAGCCCTTCTTGCCGCCGACCTGGCCGGCCCAGGCCGCGTAGTGGTTGTCCGCGGCGGCCGAGGACTGCCAGGCCTTGGTCAGCGCCGCGGTCAGCTGCGCATGGTTGGGGATCTTGTCGACGGGCAGCTGCTGGAGCCGCTTGACCAGATCGTTGCGCTGCCCGGCCGCGGCCCGCAGGGCCTTCGCCGCGCCGCCGAGGTTGTCGCAGGACTTGATGCTGTTGACGGCGCCGATCACGGAGGAACGGCTGTTGTTGCTGTCGCCCAGCAGCGCGTCCAGGGCCTTGGCCTGGGCCTCGGCGGGGTCGGTGGTCGGCTTCGGCTCGTCCTTCTCCTTCGCGGCCGTGGTCGCGCCGCTTGTGGAGCCCTTCTTCTCGGTGTCGTCGCTGCCGCCGCTCAGCGCCCAGCCGACGCCGAGGCCGGCGCCCGCGAGCACCACGACGATGATGCCGATGAGCGCCGCCGGGGCGAGCCGGCCGCGCCGGCCGCCGCCGTCCTCCTCGTAGGAGGGCTGCTGGTCATAGCCGCCACCGGGCGGGAACTGCTGGCCATGGCCCTGGCCCGGTCCGCCGTACGGCGGCCGGCCCGGGTCCTCGAAGCGGGGCAGCTGCGCGGTGGAGTCCGGCGAGGCGGGCTGCTGCGCGGCCGGCCCGTCGCGGAACAGACCGTCGAACTCGGCGGGCGTCGGGCGGTCTCCGGGGGCACCCGGACGGACACCGAAGGGCGCGCCCGGAGGCGGGGTCGGCCCACCGGCGCCCACCGGGGAGATGAGCTGGGTCGCCTCGGAATCGCCCCCCGCGCCGGCGCCCGGCATCGGCTGGGACTGCTGCATGGGCTGGGACGGGCTCTGGGGCCTGCCCTGGCCCGGCTTCACGGCGCGCAGCATCGTGGTGGACTCGTCGGGTGTCTCGGGCCGCGTGGCGCCCTCGGGCGGCAGCGCGCCGCCAGGGCCGCCGGAGCGGTCGTTGAAGGGCGGGATGACCGTGGTGGCCTCCGCGTCGTTCGCGGCGGGCGGCAGCGGCGCCCCGGTCTGCGGGGTGGCCCGCACCAGCTCCCCGGAGGGGCCCTGCTGGGGCTGCGGCTCGTGGCCGTACGGCTGCGGTGCGGGCTGCTGGCCGGCCGGCGCGTACGGCTGGCCCCCGTAGGAGGGGTTCTCGGGCGGCAGCGCCCCGGGCGCGCCCGGCTGCGGCGGTGCCTGCTGGGGCATCGACGGCGGCAGCGGCGGCGGGCCCTGGGGCGCGTGACCCTGGGGCGGTTGCGGGAACCCCTGGCCGCCCTGGGGCTGCGACGGGTACTGCGGCTGGCCCGGCGACTGGGACGGGGGCTGCGCCTGCGGCGGGCCGGCCTGGGAGGCCTGTGCCGGGGGCTGGCCGTAGCCCTGCTGCCCGCCGTAGCCCTGCGGCTCGGCGGGCGGCTGCCCGTAGCCCTGCTGCCCGTACGGCTGCGGGGCGGCGCCGGGCTCGGGGGCGGCCTGCTGGCCGGGCCCCCAGGGCTGTCCCCACGGCTGTCCGGCCGAGGGGGCGGCCTGCTGGTCGGGGACGTACGGCTCACCGTTAGCGGGCAGCACAATGCCCTCTCGCGCGGGGCCGGCCGCAGAATTCTGCGGGTCGGGACCCTGTCCGCTCTGCGTCACCGTGACTCCTACCAACGTGCAGACCTACGGAATCGTCGGCTGCACGCTACCGGTTCGCAGCGACGTTCGACCACGTCGCCTGGTCACCGCCCCCGGCACACCGCCGGGCCCGCCCCGGCCCGCCCCCTCCCGTGAGGCCGTTCTCACACCGCCACGGCCTGCCGCACACCAGATGTCCCGGTTCATACCGCGGCGGCTCGACGGCACACCGCCGCGGTATCGCTCAGGCGGCCGTGGCCCGCAGGTCCAGCCGTGCGCTGAACTCCCGCACCACCGGTTCGTCCCGATATGGCTCCAGACGCAGCTGGAAGTCCTCCAGATACTCCGAACCACGGTCCGACCGCAGCCCGCTCAGCAGCTCCACCGCCTGGGTACCCGTATGGCAGGCCTGCTCGACCTCGCGCTGCTGGGCCTGGGCACCGGCCAGCAGCAGCAGACCGATGGCGCGGCGCCGTGCCCGTCCTTCCGGGTGCCGGTCGAGTGCCTCCTGCGCGCGCTGGGCCGCGGGCGCTGGCTGCCCCAGGTCCCGGTGGCAGTGCGCGAGTTCGTCGGCCAGATAGGCCTGGTCGAAGTGGGCGATCCACACGGGGTCGTCCCCCGAGTCGGCGGCCCCTTCGGCGCGCTCCATCGCGGCCACCGCCCGGCCGGCCACCGCCTGGAAGGCCCGGCCGTCGCCCATCAGGGCGTGCCCGCGCGCCTCCGCCGCGCAGAACATCGCCTCGGTGCGCGGGGTGACATGCCCGCGGGCGCCTTCCTGTGCGGCGCGGGCGAGTTGGGCGATCTCTCTCGGGTTGCCGAGCGCGGCGGCGAGGTGGCTCATGCTCGCGGCGAGCACATAGCCGCCGTAGCCGCGGTCGTCGGCCGCCTGGGCCAGCCGCAGCGCCTGGATGTAGTAGCGCTGCGCGAGGCCGGGCTGACCGGTGTCGACGGCCATGTAGCCGCCCAGTTCCGTCAACCGCGCGACGGCGGCGAAGAGTTCACGCCCCACGGACTCGCGGTACGAGCCGGCGAGCAGCCCGGAGACGACACTGTTGAGGTAGTGCACCACCACGGGCCGGACGTGGCCCGCGCCGAAGCGGTGGTCGAGCTCGCTGAGCGCCGTGGTCATGGCGCGGACCGCCTCGACGTCCGAGACCCCCACCCGGGCGCCGGCGTTCCGGGCGACCTGGGAGTCCGCACCGGTGATCAACCAGTCGCGGCTGGGCTCCACGAGGGCCGAGGCCGCGACCGTCGAGCCACTGAGGAAGTCGCGCCGTCCGACATCGCTGCGCCACAGCTCACAGACCTGCTCGATCGCCCCCAGTACGGTCGGTGAGAACTGAAGGCCCACCCCGGACGCGAGGTTCTTTCCGTCGGCCATCCCGATCTCGTCGATGGTGACCGTGCGCCCCAGTTTGCGGCCCAGTGCCTCGGCGATGACGGCCGGGGCACGGCCGCGTGGCTGCTGTCCGCGGAGCCAACGGGCCACCGAGGTCTTGTCGTAGCGCAGGTCGAGTCCGTGTTCCGCGCCGCACATGTTGACGCGGCGGGCGAGCCCCGCATTGGAGCACGCGGCCTCCTGGATGAGCGCCTGCAGCCGCTCATTGGGCTGCCGCGCGACGAGTGGCCTGGCGGCCATGCTTGTACCCCCTGATTGCTGCTGCGCGTTCACCGTCGAACGCCGTCCCCCGTGATCGATGCCCCGCGCATATCCCGGATATCCGAGAGATCCCGGATACGTGCGATAGGCAGGATCGGAGCGATAAGTGCTTTGCAACGGATGCCGATTAGTGAGCGGTTTGTGCCACCTTCGGGACATCACATGCGCAGCGCGCTCGCCGGGGACGGGCTCGGCGGTGTCCGTGCAGGGAGAGCGGCGCCGTCGTACAGGGCCTCCCCCTCATGCACCACGGCCTGCCGCCGGGCGGCCTCTCCGCCCGTCAAGCTGGTGGCTACCCGCTTCCCGGGCCCCGCCCGCATGCGCGCCCCCACCGGTGCACCCATGCGCCCCACGTGCGAGAACTATGCGCCGGGGAGTTCATCCATTCGGGCGTAACCCTTGGTGACACGGAGAGTTGTCCTCTGCGTGGAAGACACCATAGGAGTCACAGGAGCCGCGCAGATCCCCAAGCAGCGCGGCGAGCAGCTGCTCGAAACTGCGGTGCGTTACGCGGAAGAACGGCATTGGGACGTGTTCCCCGGCGCATGGCTGGAGCACGACGGCGAGAGGCCGCGCTGCTCGTGCGGCGCCGATGACTGCGCTGCGCCCGGTGCGCACCCCACCGCACCCGGCTGGGCCGGACTGGCCAGCGGCAGCGCGACCGCGGTCCGCCGTATGTGGAGCAAGCAGCCGCGCTCCTCCATCCTGCTGCCGACGGGCCGGACCTTCGAAGCGCTCGATGTGCCCGAGACGGCGGGCTGCCTGGCGCTGGCCCGTATGGAGCGGATGGGGCTGACGCTCGGCCCGGTCACCCGCACACCGGACCGCCGGATGCTCTTCCTCGTCCTGCCCGGTGCCTCGGTGAAGGTCCCCGCTCTCGTACGGGCCATCGGCTGGTCACCGGCCGGCCTCGATCTGATCTGCCGCGGTGAGGGCGAGTACATCGCCGCACCGCCGACCCGGGTGGGCTCGCACGGCTCGGTGCAGTGGGCGCGCCGCCCCACCGCCACCAACCGCTGGCTGCCGGACGCCGAGGAGCTGATCAGTCCGCTCGCGTACGCCTGCGCCCAGGACGCGGTGGCGAAACGCGGTCGCTGACCGGGGCGGGGCGGCGAAGGCGTCGCCCGGTGCGCGACCGCCGCCCGGATTGTCGGTGCCTGCTCGTATCGTGGGACGACGGACGGGGGCCAGGGGGGCTCCTGCGGGGACGTCGGAGGGCAGGACCGGTGGCCAACGAGCCGCAACACAACGAGGAGCGGGGCGCGCCGCAGCAGCAGGCCGGGGGCGCACCGGCATCGGCGCCGCAGGCATCGGCCCCCTCTCCGGGCGGGCCGGCCACGGCCCCCGGTGGTGCCGCGGCCGGCCCGCCCGCGGTCCGTATCCAGGGGCTGTGGAAGAGGTTCGGCGAGCAGATCGCCGTCAACGGCATCGATCTGACGCTGCCCGCGGGCCGCTTCATCGGACTGGTCGGCCCCAACGGCGCGGGCAAGACCACCACCCTCTCCATGGTGACGGGCCTGCTGCGGCCGGACTCCGGGCAGGTCGAGATCGGCGGGCACGACGTCTGGCGCGACCCGGTCGCCGTCAAGTCCCGGATCGGTGTGCTGCCCGAGGGGCTGCGGCTCTTCGAACGCCTCTCGGGGCGCGAACTCCTCGGCTACATGGGGCGGTTGCGCGGCCTGCCGGGCGAGGAGGTCGACAAGCGGGCCGGCCAGCTGCTGGACGTCCTCGACCTGTCCGGCTCCCAGCACAAGCTGGTCGTGGACTACTCCACCGGTATGCGCAAGAAGATCGGGCTGGCCGCGGCGCTGCTGCACAACCCCGAAATACTCTTCCTCGACGAGCCCTTCGAGGGCGTCGACCCGGTGTCGGCGCAGACCATCCGCGGCGTACTGGAGCGCTATACCGCCTCCGGCGCGACGGTGATCTTCTCCAGTCATGTGATGGAGCTGGTGGAGTCGCTGTGCGACTGGGTCGCGGTGATCGCCGCCGGGCGGATCCGGGCGGACGGTCCGCTGGCGGAGGTGCGCGGCGCGGCGCCCTCCTTGCAGGACGCCTTCCTCGAACTGGTCGGCGCGAACGACCGTGGCGCCGGGCAGAGTCTGGACTGGCTGGGCGGTGGCGGCGCCCGATGAGTACGGAATCCGCCGCGACGGCGCCGCAGGCAGCCGCCGCGCCGTCCCTGACCGCCGTCTTCGTACGGCTGAAGCTGTCGCTGCTGCGCAACGGGCTGCGCCAGTCCCCCGGGCGCGCGCTGGCCTACATCGCGTCCGTCCTCGTGGGCCTGCTGTTCGCGGCCGGCATCGTGGTGGGACTGATCGCGCTGCGCGGCAACCCCCATGTGGGCGCGCTGGTCGTGCTGTTCACGGGGATCCTCGCCCTGGGCTGGGCGGTGATGCCGCTGTTCTTCCCCGCGAGCGACGAGACACTGGATCCGACCCGGCTGGTCATGCTGCCGCTGCGGCCGCGGCCGCTGATCGTCTCGCTGCTGACGGCGTCCCTCGTCGGCATCGGGCCGGTCGTCACGCTCGCCCTGGTGACCGGCTCGGTGATCGCGCTGGCCGACGGACCGGCCGCGGCGGCCGTCGGCGTCCTGGCCGTCGTCCTGGTGGTGCTCGTCTGCGTGTCGCTGGCGCGTGCCATCGCCACCGCCTCGGTGCGGCTGCTGACCAGCCGCCGCGGCCGCGATCTGGCCGTCCTGGGCGGTCTGTTCATCGCGCTCGGCGGGCAGGGCGTCAACATCGCCGCCCAGAAGCTGGGCACGCCGGACGGCCTGTCCGTACTGGAGCCGCTGGGCGAGGTGCTGCGCTGGGTGCCGCCGGCCTCGGCGGTCAGCGCCGTCCAGGACGCCGGTCAGGGTGCGTACGGGCGGGCACTGGCCGGTCTGGCGCTGACGGCGCTGGCGCTGGCGCTGCTGCTGTGGTGGTGGCAGCGGACGTTGACCACCCTGATGACCTCGCCGGACTCCTCCACCCTCCAGGCGGTGGAGAAGGACACCGCGCGCCGTTCCGGCAGCGGGGAGCGCGGGCTCGCACGGCTGCTCCCGGACGGGCGTACGGGCACCGTCATGCTCCGTACGCTGCGCTACGCATGGCGCGACCCCAAGTCGAAGATGGCCTGGGCCACCGCGCTCGGCGTCGGCCTGCTGGTGCCGGTCGTCTCCGCCGTACAGGGCAGGGGCAGCATCTTCACCGCGTTCTCGGCATCCGCGCTGCTCGGGACGCAGATGTACAACCAATTCGGGCAGGACACCTCCGCGTTCTGGATGGTCGCCTCGACGATCGCCACGCCACGGGACGCCTATCAGGAGCTGCGGGCCCGGGCACTGACGCTGACGCTGGTGGCCGTGCCGTTCGTGACGCTGGTGGTGGTCGGCGCCGCGGCGCTCATCGGGCCCTGGTCGGACTTCCTGGAGGTGTACGGGCTCTCGCTGGCCCTCCTGGGTGCGCTGCTGGCCACCGGCGCCCTGTCGTCGGCACTCGCCCCGTACTCGATCCCCTCGGAGAGCAACAAGAACGTCGCACCGGGTCAGGGCGCCATCGCCTGGTTCAGCCTCTTCGGCGGAGTGGTGGTCGGTGCGGTGCTGTGCGCACCACTGGCCGGACTGACCATCTGGCTCCATATCGCGGGCCTCCACGGGCTGTTGTGGATCCTGCTGCCGGTCGGAGTCATCTACGGCGTGGGCGTCGCCGAACTGGGCCTGCGCCTGGCGGCACCCAGGGTGGCGCGGCGTCTGCCGGAGATCCTCACGGCGGTCAGCAAGGGGTGAGAGGGGTTGGGGGAAGGCCGGTACTGAGGCCGGGTTCCCTGCGTCGGGCGGTGCGGCGTTGCGCTCGCCGGCGGGCGCGGAAGGGGTGAGGCAGGGGCCCTCCACGTAGGGCACGGACGGCCACCTCCGCTCTCCCCCCCACCCCCGAACCCACCCCCGCCCCCTCCCCCGAAGGGGGAGGAGGGGGAGGGGGCGGGGGACGCCCCGGCGGCGGCCTGCGGCTACCGCGGCCTGCGGCCACAGCGGCACGTGGCCAACGCGGCCCGCTGCTACCGCGGCCCGTCGCCACGGCGGCCCGTAGCCAGCGCGGCCCGCTGCTACCGCAGCGCACCGCCCCGTGGAGTTATCCACAGGCTGCACCGGCCTGCGCGCGGTGGCGGTAGCGTCATCGCGACGACATGAACGAGGGGTGGTGGGGGCGGTGCTGCGCGCCGGAATCGTGCTGGTGACAGGCTGGCTGGCAGTGCTGTTCTGCGCCGGAGCGGTGCAGGCCGCACCGGCCGGTCCTGACACCCCGACGCAGACCGCCTACCTCGCCGAGCAGCTGCGCAAGAGCCCGGTCTACATCAGCGACCAGCTCCCGCGCGAGGTCCCCCGGTCGACGGCGCCCGAGTTCGCCCGGCAGGCCCGGCGGCTGGGCGTTCCGGCGTACGTCATCGTCCTGCCGAACTCCTCCTACGGCGCCGAAGGTTCCGCACTGCTCGCCGGTGTCCATGACCGGCTGGGCCGCAAGGGGCTGTATGTCGCCTTGACCGACTCGGGCCTGGACGCGGTGCAGACATACGGCGTGAGCGTGCCCGGCGCCGAGGATGCGCGGCGGGCGACGCTGTACGGGCTGCCGTACGACGCCACCCCTCGCGAGGTGTTCCGGCACTTCGTCGAGGTGGTCACCTCAGGGCATGCGCGCGAGCGCGCGGAGGAGGCGCAGGCCGCCTCCTCGGACGAGGTGGACGGGCCGCCTTCTCTGCACACCGACCGGACCGACCGCGAGGACCAGAGCTTTGTGACCGGCCTCGCGGCCAGCGGAATCCCGCTGACGGCTCTGCTGATCACGGTGTACGCGCTACAGCGGCGGCGGGTGCGGCGTGCTGCGTCCGCGGGCGGGGCCGTGCCCGTACCGGCCGCGCGCGGCGGGGAGAAGGCCGGCGGGGGCCGGAAGGCGGGCGGCGCCGGGCAGAAGGGCAGCAAGGGCGGGAAGGCCGTCGGCGGTCCGGGGCCGTTTCCGCGTAGCCGGCTGTTGCCTCTGCTGATGGCCGCCTCCGTGCTGGGCGGGCTGATCGCCTTCACCGCGTCGCAGGTCTTCGATGACACCACCAGCGGTGACGGCTCCCGGCCGACGCCCGCCGATATGCGGGCCCGGATCGACAGGCTGGCCGACGGGCTGCGCCGCGACCCGCTCTATCTCGACCCGGAGAGCCCGCCCGTGCTGGACTCCGCCGAGCGCGCGCACCTCCGGAAGCGGCTGCGTGCGCTGGACATCCCGGTGGTGATCGCCGCCGTGCCCAGCAGCCCGGACGACGAGTCGGGCGGCGACTCGGACCTGCTGGCCAAGACGCTGCACGACCGGCTTCACCGTGACCTGCTCATCGTGCTCGCCGAGCCGGACACCGGCAGCATCGACCTCGTCAACTACGGCACCCACGTTGACGCCATGTACCTCATCGACCGCCCGCGTGAGCTCGCGTACTCCCAGTCCGCCGACGACCACGCCCTCGGCCGTCGCCTCGACCAGCTGCTGACCTACGTCAGCAAGTCCCCCAAGGCCAAGGCGGGAAGCCCGCCGTATGAACCGCGGCCCGCCGAGGACCCCGTCAAGGAGCAGGCGCTGCCCGGGCTGTTCAGCGGGGACTTCGAGCCCGGACTGGTCGTCGGCACCTTCCTGGCCGGGCTGGTCTTCGGGCTGGTGGCGGCGGTATGCGGTGTCGCCCGGCTGATCACCCGCCGCCGGCGGACGGCGGACGGCGCATCCGGCGGGGCTGCCGGTGCCGCGGCCCCGGGCCGGCCGTCGCTGTCGTGGCTGCGGCGCACCGCCCGGCAGGAGCTCGACGCCCTCACCGCCGCGCTGGAGCCGGCGGCCGCGCTGCCCGAGGACGCCCACCGGCGGGCGTGGGAGTGCCTGGACGCCGCGGCGCTGCTGATCGACGGAGACAGCGACGGCCGGATCGACGGCGACGCCACACCGGCCGCGCTGACCTGCGCGATCGTGCTGGCCCGGGCCGGCCGGACCGCGGTCGACGAGCCGGCCGCCGCACAGCACGTCTGCCACCGCAATCCGCTGCACGGCGCGGCCCGTCGGCGCGCACAGATACGACCCGACGCCGGTGACGGTTCCCGGACCCGGGCGCGGTCGCTGCCGGTGTGCGAGGCGTGCCGGGTGACGCCAGGACCGGTGCTGCGGCTGCGCTCTCCGGGGAGCGCCGGGCGTGGTCCGTATGTCCCGTACGCCACACTCACCGGACCGTTGGCCGCGCTCGGCGACGGCGCCGGAATCGATCAACTCACCCGCGATGTACGGGAGTACTTCGGTGTGCACTGACCCCTCCCCCCTCTCCGGCGCCCAGCGGTCCTCGGCCATGCGTCGGCTGCCGACCGCCCTTGCCCTCGGCGCTTCGTCCGTCGCGCTGCTGCTGGGCGCGGCGGCGCCCGGTGCGGCCGCCGACGGAAGTACGGGGCGGCAGAGCCCGGGGCAGAAGATCGCCGATGCGCTGCGCGGCTCCCCCGTCTACGTCGATCCGTCCCTGGCCACGGCCGTCGACGCGGATCAGCAGCGGCAGTTGGTCCGCCAGATCCGGGGGACGCATCTGCCCATCCGGGTCGCGCTGGTGCCGCTGGTCGAGGGCGACAGCTGGGGCGGCAAGCCGGAGCAGCTGGCCGAGGTGGTCCATGACCGGATGGGCGGCGGGCCGTCCATCCTCATCACCCTCGGCGACTCCCCCGGGGACATCGCCGCCCGCGAATGGCCGTCGGACAGCCATCAGGCGTTCCATGCCGCCGCCGCGGTCCTCTTCCAGGACGACATGGAGGGGGCGGGGCCGGCCAAGCGCGTCGCCCGCGCGATCAGCATCATCAAGGCGGGCAACGGCGACAAGGTGTACGAGCAGGCCACCGCCGCCAGCCTGGGATCCCCCACGCCCAGGCCGGGCGAGGGGGACGGCGCAGACCGGGGAGGCAAGGGCGCCGGGCAGCGCTCCCCGCTCGTACGGGTCCTGGCTCTGGTCGTGGGGCCGTTGCTGCTGGTGGCCGCGGCGGGGCTGCTGCTGCGACGGCGGGCGCGACTGCGTGATCTCTCGACGCCGTTCGCACTGCCGCGTTCGGTCTTCGCCGCCGCCCGGAAGGCCGACGAGGCCGGGCTCCGCGACCGCGCGAACGAGGAGGTCGTACGGCTGGGTGAGGAGGCGCGCGCCGCCGAGGGCGACCCCACGGCCGTCGAACGGGCCCTGGACGCCTATGCCGCGGCCGGCACGGTCCTGGACCGGGCGCGTGGAACCGCCGATCTGGCGGGGGTGTTCGCGCTGATCGCCGAGGGCCGGGCGGCGCTGTCCACGGCTCCGGTCGCCCTCCCGCTGTGCTTCTTCCATCCGCTGCACGGGCCCGCGGTCCGCCGCATACCGTGGCGGCCCCTGGGCCGCCGTGAGCAGCTGCGGGTGGCCGCTTGTGAGAGCTGTCTGCGTGCCGTACGTACCCGGCGCGCACCAGAAGTGCTCACCGACCGGCTGGACGGCCGCCCGGTCCCGTACTTCGAGGTCCCGGCCGAGGACAGCCTCTGGGCGGCCACCGGCTATGGCTCGTTGCTCACCGGTGATGGCGACTCGCTCGCCGGGCGCGTCCAGCGCGGCGACTTCACCCGCACCCTGGGGTAGGACCGCGCGACCGCAGCTGCCAGGGCTGATGTGAAATTACTGACGCCTTATCAAGGCAGCCGAATTCACCGCGCAATTGGACAGAAGCACCGGAGAACCTGCCTGGCTTTTCGGGACATTGCCGCGAATCTCCTCGATAGGCTGCCCTGGTTGTGACGTAAGCGTTTCGACAAAGCAGAATGCCCGCTCTTATGCTCCGCGGACACAGCCGTTCGCATACACACGCGGAACTGTGTGGTGCGACGGGGGAGAACGTCTGCTAGGAGAGCGTTTTGCTGCACAGGAAGACCGCATGGCTGCGCGCTGCCGCGCCCGTTGCCGTACTGGCGCTGGCCCTGACCGCATGCGGCGGCAAGAAGAACTCGGCCGGCACCCAGGACGGCAAGAAGAGCGATGCGGCCGCCGAGGCCCCGAAGACGGAAAAGAAGCCGGCAGAACCGGCGGGCGAACTGAAGCCCGGCCAGGGCGGCACCGGCAAGTTCAAGGAAGAAAACGGCAAGCAGACGATCACGTACGAGGTCGCCGCGCAGAAGGTGCAGGTGGCCACCGAGGCCGATACCAAGAAACTGGTCTCGGACCCGAAGGACGCCAAGGGCCTTGTCGCCGCCACCGCCTGGATCAAGTACACGAACAAGGGCGGCGGTGTCGTCAAGGACATGCCCCGGGTGGGCAATGAGTCCGAAATCCATGCGGACGGCCAGCGCGGCGGGCTGCTCATAGGTGCCGCCGAGGACGGCCCCGGCTGCGAGGACACCATCGAGATCGAGAACTGGAAGGTCGGGCAGAGCCACACCATCTGCCAGACCTACATGATCCCCAAGGGCGCGAAGTCCGTGGAGGTCCACTGGGCGGGCGAGGGCCAGAGCGCCCCGTTCGTCTGGAAGTTCAACAACGCCGGCTGAACGGCCGCGCGGCGCGCGGCCTCCCGCGGGCGCGCGCCGGCTCACCTCGTCGCGTGTCACGGCTCCTCGCGGGGCCGTGACACGCGACAGTGCCCTGGCACACGGCACACGGCACACGGCGAGCCGTGGCACGCCGTGGGGCCACGGCAACTCGGTGGCTCAGCCGGGCATCGTGGCCGCGTGCAGAAAGGGCTCGATGGCGGCGTACCAGGCGTCGGGTTTCTCCCAGGGGAGCAGATGTCCGGCGTCGGGGATCTCGGCGTAGGCGCCGCGCGGGAGGACGCGGACCATCTCCTGGGCCTCGGCGCGGCCCAGTTCGGCGTCGAGGCCGCGGACGACCAGTGCCGGGCAGGACACCTGGGCGAGCTCCTCCCAGTGGGCGTCATGGACCCAGGTCTCGCGGGCGGTGAGCATCTGCCGCCGGGAGAAGACCGGGCGCCAGCCGTCGGCGCGCTCGGCCATCACCTCCGCGAAGAATTCGCCACGGGCCGGGCGCGGCCGTTCCAGGACGGGGTCGTCCTCGCCGAACCACTTACGGACATCCGCGAGCGTGGCGAACGGCATCGGCCAGGAGCGGAACCACTCGGTCCATTCACGCTGCGAGGCTGCGCCCAGTGCGGAGGCCCGCATATCGCAGATGACCAGCGCACTGACCAGATCCGGGCGGCGGGCCGCTAATTGCCATGCCGTCAGGGCGCCCATGGCATGCCCGACCAGAGCGACCGGTGCGAGGCCGAGCTGCTCGATGGCCGCGAGGGCGTCCTCGACATACGCCTCGCGGTCGTACGGCCCCTCGGTGGGCTTCTCGCTGCGGCCGTGACCCCGCTGGTCCAGGGCGACGGGGCGGTGACGGGCACTCAGCCGGCGGGCGGTGTCCGCCCAGTGGGAGGCGCGCCCCATCAGGCCGTGGAGCAGCAGCACGCCCGGCCGCTGCTCGGCTCCCTCCGGCCCGCCGCAGTCCTTCGGCGGGTCGGTGAATTCCCAGGCGGCGAGCCGCACGCCGCCGGTCCCTGTCACATCGATACGCCGCACCATGTGCCCTGGCACCCCCAATCGTCCCTTGAGCAGCTCCACACTATCGAACCCCTATTCGAACGCACCGGTTCGGCGTGCAATACCCCTCGTTCGAGTGACGTCGCTCAGGGATTGACCGCGCTCGCCACGGGGAGACATCTGCCGGGAGGCGGGCCCCACCGGGAAGGGGGCCCGCGGGGGAAGACCCTGGGAGCTCGGGGCTCCGGGTCTTGGGTGGGGGACATGGGGAGGCAGGGCCCCGGCTGCTCGCAGCGCCGGGGCCCTGAGCGTCTCCAGAATCAGTGGATGCATCCGAGCCCCCTCCCTGGCAAGGACAGGCCGACGCATGGCCATGCGCCAGCGTGTCATGAGAGCGGCCGCAACGCACGGATTCGCACAAGTCCGTTCAGGGCACAAGAACGTGCCGAGCCCGCTCAGCGGCGCATCGGCGCAGCTCAGCGCGCTCACACGGCAGTTCAGGGAAGAGTGCGGAAAGGAAAGAATCACCTTTGGGTGGCGGGGCGTCAGCACCCGTCACCACCGACCGGACCGACCGGCGCCAACCAGCACCTGCCGAACACCGGGCAGGCGGCTCCCTCAGCCGGCGCCCGTCAGAGGGCGGCCGTCAGACGCCGCCCGCCATCGGCCCCGGGCGTTCAGCGCTTGGCGACGAAGACGTGCGAGGCGATGTCGGAGGCCAGCTCGGCGGCCTCGCCGCTGCTGCCGACCAGGACCCCGGCCGGTGACTCCGTCACGCTCACCACGGCGCCCGGCTGCACACCGGCGCGCCGGAGGGTGTACATCAGCTGGGCGTCGGCCTGGATCGGCTCGCCGATCCGGCGCACCACGGCCGTCTTGCCGTCGGCCCCGGCGTCCAGGTCCATCAGGCTGACCATGCCGGTGTCCAGGAACGGGTCGGCCTCGGACTTCTCGCCCAGCTCCTCAAGGCCCGGGATGGGGTTGCCGTACGGCGACTCCGTCGGGTGCCGCAGCAGCTCCACGACGCGGCGCTCGACCGCCTCGCTCATCACATGCTCCCAGCGGCACGCCTCGGCGTGTACCTGCTCCCATTCGAGCCCGATGACGTCGACCAGCAGGCATTCGGCGAGGCGGTGCTTGCGCATCACCCGGGTCGCCAGCCGCCGGCCCTCCTCCGTCAGCTCCAGATGCCGGTCGCCCGCGACCGTCAGCAGCCCGTCTCGCTCCATGCGCGCGACGGTCTGGCTCACCGTCGGGCCGCTCTGTTCAAGCCGCTCCGCAATGCGGGCGCGCATGGGGACCACACCTTCCTCTTCCAGCTCGAGGATGGTGCGGAGATACATCTCCGTGGTGTCGATCAGTCCGGACATGCGTGCCCCTCGATGTGTGGTGCGGTGGCCCTGGACTCAATTCTGACGCATCCCACTGACAACGGTGCCTCCTCGTCCACCGACCGAACCCGCCCGGCCGTATTGACAGGGCACTGGTCCAGACCGCAACGTGATCCGCGCCACTGATCAAATGCGGCGCGATCCGACGGGATCCGGCGCGAGCGAACCACAAAGATCCGATGGGATCCGAGGAGAGGGGCCCGCGGGAAATGGCTGACAGCGACCGGAGCGACCGGCTGGCCGGGAAGTACTTCGACGCCGCGATCGACCTGCTGCACCAGGTCCGCGACGAGGAGAGCGACCGGATCACCGCGGCCGGCCGGCTGATCGCGGACACCGTCGCCGCGGGTGGCCGGGTCTTCTCCTTCGGCGCCGGGCACTCCTCGCTCCCCGCACAGGACACCGTCTACCGCGCGGGCGGTCTGGCGCTGATGAATCTGCTGTCCGTCCCGGGTGTCGTCGGCGTCGACGTACGGCCCGCGACGCTCGGCAGCGCGCTGGAGCGGGTCGACGGGCTGGCCGCGGCCGTCCTGGACACCAGCCCGCTGCGGTCCGGCGACGTGCTGGTGATCATCTCGCTGTCCGGGCGCAACGCACTGCCCGTCGAGATGGCGAAGCACGCCCGGGCCCTGGGGATCAAGGTCATCGGCGTCACGTCGGTGGCGTACGCGGAGGCCACCACGTCCCGGCATGCCTCGGGCAGCTTCCTCAAGGACCACTGCGACCTCGTCCTGGACAGCCGGATCCCGGTGGGGGACGCGGAGCTGACGGCGCCGGGCATCGACGCGCCGTTCGCCCCCGCCTCCACGGTGGTCACCAGCGCGATCATGCAGGCCATGGTGGCGACGGCCGCGGGCACGCTCGCCGAACGGGGCATCGACCCGCCGCTGCTGCGCTCCGGGAACGTCGACGGCGGGCACGACTGGAACGCCCGGGTGATGAGCGAGTACGCGGACCGGATCTTCTACCGGCAGTGAGAGTGCGGCACTCGTAAGGAGTACCTCACAACGACGCCGCGCCCGCGAGGTCCAGGGCCGCCGCGATCCGGGCCGCGACCTCCTCGGCGTAGTCGGCGTCGGCGCGGTCGAAGGGCCGGCGGGCGGGCGAGCGCAGGAACGTCGCCACGCCCAGCGTGCGACCGCGGCTCCGCAGCACCACACACAGGCCGTGCACGGTTCCGTCCGGCCAGTGGCGGGCGGCCGCCCAGCCCTCGGCCGGGGCGGAGCCGGCGCTGGCACGCACCGAGCCGCGCCGCTCGTACGCCTGGAACGCCGGATGGCCCGGCGGATAGGGCACGGGGATACCGGTCGGCGCGAGCGGCTGCGTGGGGCCGGGCGCACCGGCCGGTGAGGCCAGCGTCCGCACCAGGCTGCACACCGGGCGGCCCCCCGCGTGCCCGCCCTCTGCGCCTCCCGTCCCGCCTGTCCCGCCCGTCCCGTACGAGGGGTACGGCTCGGTCGCCTCGTACGCGTCGCAGGCGTCGTCGTCGGCGACCGCCCCGTACGGCGCCGGGGCGGGCTTGGCGGCGAGGTCGACCAGGCCGTGGTCGGCGAAGCCGGCCAGCGCGAAGTCGAGGTGGACGGCGGCGGCCTCGGCGGGGTCGGGGCACTCGGCCGCCGCCCGGCCGGCGCGGTGCAGCTGATGGGCGCGGAAGCGGAGCAGGGAGTTGTCCTGCTCGGCACGCTTGGCCTCGGTGACGTCCTGGAAGAGCCAGGCGACGCCCAGCGGGACCGGCTCCTCGGCCAGCGGCGAGGCCAGCCGGACGAAGCCGCTGCGCCAGCACCGCCGCGGCAGCTCGGCCTCCTCGGAGCGCAGCGTCACCCACAGTTCGGCGGCGGCCGGCGGGGCGCCCTCGGCCAGGACGTGCTGGAGGGCGCACTCCAGTTCCTCCACGCCCTGGGCCAGCAGATCGCCCAGCGGGCGCCCGAGCAGGGCGGTCCGCCCGACGCCCAGGGTGCGGGCGGCGTGTGCGTTGACGACGGCGGGCCGCAGATCGGCGTCGACCAGCACCACGCCCCACGACGCGTCCTCGAAGAGCGCCTCGCTGAGGGCGATGGACCGCTCCAGGTCCATCTGGGTGTGCACCTCGCTGAAGGCGCAGTAGACGCCCGCGACCCGGCCGCCCGGGCCGCGGACCGCGGAGGCCTGGGTACGGACGAGCACCCGGTGGCCGTCCTTGGTGAGCAGGGTGAATTCATGGACCTGGCGGCCCGGGGAGCGCATCGCGGCCGCCAGCGCGGCCTCGATGCCGTCGGCGTCCTCCTTGCGGACCGCCCAGCCGGTCAGGCCCGTGCGGCCGACCGCCTCCTCGGCGGTCCAGCCCAGGATGCGGGAGGCTTCGTGGTTCCAGTGGGTGACCGTGCCGTCCGCCGCGAAGGCGATCAGGGCGGCGTCCATGCCGTCCAGGAGAGCGGCGAGCAGGCCCGAGTCCTCGGGCTCGTCGGCGGCGCAGCGCGCCGAGGAAGCTGAGCCGGACAGACCAGAAGAAGCTGACGAAGCAGTCACTGGCACCCCTCACGAACGCGGCCACACATGCTCCACCTGGGAACATTCAACTGGAACGTGACCTGGCCCACACCCGATTCGCGGAAATCGTTGCTCCCGGAAAAATTCGCTTGTCCCGTGCCGGACAGCTTCCTACTGTGTGGTGCACACGAGAAGGGAGGTGGTTCGGCCAATGATTTCGCACCGGACGCGTGAGGTGGCTGCGGGCTAGCGGCCCGTCGCTTCACCGAAGTGCAGCGCCGGACCAGCGCATACTGCAGATGCGCAGCCGGCCAATCCCAAGCAGTCACCCGACCCGCGGGCTGTCGGTTCGTCCGACCGGCCCTTCGCGCCGACCGAGCGCGGAGGAAGCAGCCCGCGGGTCGTCTGCGTCTGCGCCCGCTCTCGTGGACTGCTTCCGTGTGCACGGGCTTCTGTGTGCACGGGCTTCTGTCGTGCACGGGTTTCTGTCGTGCACGGCGCGACGGGCCGGTCGGCCCGCCCGCGTCAGGGCGCCAGCCGCTCCACGCGCCAGGTCACGCCCCCGGCCTCGGCCCGGGCCGCTCCGCCGGTCTGGCGTACGTAGCGCAGCCGGTCGTGCAGGCGGTTCATCCGGCCCTGCCAGAATTCGACGGTTTCGGCGACAACGCGGTAGCCGCCCCAGTGCGGTGGCGCCGGCACCTGCTCGCCCACGGGGTAGCGGGCCGCCAATTCCTCGTACGCGCGCTCCAGTTCCTCGCGGGAGGCGACCGGCGACGACTGGTTGCTGGCCCACGCGCCGAGCTGGGAGCCGTGCGGGCGGGTGCGGAAGTAGGCGGCGGTCTCGTCCCGGCCGATGCGCTCCGCGACACCGGCGACGACGACCTGGCGGGAGAGCGGATGCCAGGGGAACACCAGGGAGATAGCGGGGTTTTCGGCCAGCTCGCGGCCTTTGCGGCTCTGGTAGTTGGTGAAGAACACAAAGCCGCGGTCGTCGAACGCCTTGAGGAGCACCGTCCGTGAGCTCGGCCGGCCGGCGCTGTCCGCCGTCGAGACGACCATGGCGTTCGGCTCGTGCAGCCCGGCCACGGTGGCGTCCTTGAACCAGCGCGCGAACTGGTCGTACGGACTGGCGGCGAGGTCGGACTCGGCAAGTCCCTCGGCGCGGTAGTGCGCACGCATGGTGGAGGGGTCGGGGGTCTCGGCGTGGGACGCGTCGGGTGGGTGCACGGCCTCATCTTGCAGCATCGGGTCCGGCCAGGTCAGCCGGGAGGGGCGGAAGTCTGCCCCTCGTCGACCGGCCGTAACCCTCCCGTCGGCAAATCGACCAGTGTGCCGGATGTCACGCTTCCCCGCAGGTGGGGGACCCGCCAAAATCGTGGGGCGGTCCACTGTGGCCCCCGGACAGGGGGAGCTATCGTGTTCCGGCCGGCCCGAGCACCCGCGCACCACGCGCCGCACCACACCGCTTACGCCGCCCGCGGCCCGACCCCCCGCGGGCAGGACCCTCGCGTGGCCGATGCTCTGGCGGGGCATCACCGAGGTGACCGGTACGGACCGCGAGCTGCCCGGCGCAGCCGCGTAACCGCACCGCCACCGCACAGCTGACTCGTCCGCCCGGCGCCGGTCATGGACCGTACGCCGTACCCATCTTGAGGAGCCGCCTGATGTCCGACTTCGTACCCGGACTCGAGGGAGTCGTCGCGTTCGAGACGGAGATCGCCGAACCGGATAAGGAGGGCGGCGCGCTCCGCTACCGCGGGGTCGACATCGAAGACCTGGTGGGACAGGTGTCCTTCGAGAACGTCTGGGGGCTGCTGGTCGACGGGGCGTTCAGCCCCGGCCTGCCGCCCGCCGAGCCGTTCCCGATCCCGGTGCACTCCGGCGACATCCGGGTCGATGTGCAGTCCGCGCTGGCGATGCTCGCGCCCGTATGGGGCCTGAAACCGCTGCTGGACATCGACGAGGCGACCGCCCGCGACAACCTCGCCCGCGCCGCGGTGATGGCGCTGTCGTACGTCGCCCAGTCGGCGCGCGGACAGGGCCTGCCGATGGTGCCGCAGAAGGAGATCGACAAGGCGGAGACCGTCGTGGAGCGCTTCATGAAGCGCTGGCGCGGCGAGCCCGACCCCAAGCACGTCAAGGCCGTCGACGCCTACTGGACCTCGGCCGCCGAGCACGGCATGAACGCCTCCACCTTCACCGCCCGGGTCATCGCCTCCACCGGCGCGGATGTGGCGGCGGCGCTCTCCGGTGCGGTCGGTGCGATGTCCGGGCCGCTGCACGGCGGCGCGCCCTCCCGCGTGCTGGGCATGATCGAGGAGATCGAGCGGACCGGCGACGCCGGTGCCTATGTCCGCAACGCGCTGGACAACGGTGAGCGGCTGATGGGCTTCGGCCACCGCGTCTACCGCGCCGAGGACCCCCGAGCACGGGTGCTGCGGCGCACCGCCAGGGAGCTGGCCGCCCCCCGCTTCGAGGTCGCCGAGGCGCTGGAGAAGGCCGCGCTGGAGGAGCTGCACAACCGCCGCCCGGACCGGGTGCTGGCCACCAACGTCGAGTTCTGGGCCGCGATCGTGCTGGACTTCGCCGAGGTCCCGGCGCACATGTTCACCTCCATGTTCACCTGCGCCCGCACGGCCGGCTGGAGCGCGCACATCCTGGAGCAGAAGCGGACGGGCCGACTGGTCCGGCCGTCGGCCCGGTACGTGGGGCCGGGGGCGCGTAGTCCTCGGGAGATCGCCGGGTACGAGGCCGTGCGGTAAGGGTTCGGCCTTCCCACGTTTTTGTCCGTCCCGCCATGGTGGTTTCTCGCCGTGGCGCCTGCGGCGGGCCAGGTGGTTGTCGGGTGCGGTGACGGACCTCCGGGGCCTTGTTGGTGGACTGCTTCGCTTTACGTCCACCAACAAGGCCCCTCCGGCCCGTCCCCTCCCGTTGGGGAAAAGGAAAAGGCCGGTGGGGGTGCACGTCACTGACCACGTGCACCCCCACCGGCCTTGGTCCACCCACCCACGGGAGGGGCCGCGCCGCAGGACGAAGTCCGGAGGAGCGGCACCGCACCCGACAAAACCACGCCCGCCGCCAGGCGCAACGGCGAGAACACGCACGGCGGGACGGACAAAAACGTGGGAGGGCCGCCTAGCGGCCAGCGCTTAGTGCGGAGTCGATGATGTGCGCCCACTCCTCAACAACCCGTTCCCGCCGGGCCGAGTCGTCCGTCAGGAGGTTGGCCAGGCCCAGCCCCCGTGCCATGTCGAGCAGCCCCTGTACGGTCTCCCGTACTCCGGGTACGGATTCGTCGGCGTCGAGCAGCGCCACGGCCGTACGGTGCGCCTCCCGGCCGACGCGGGCCTCCAGGGCGGTGACCGGTTCGCGGAGTTGCTCCTCGTCGGAGGCGGCCACCCACAGGTGCAGGGCGGCCCGGAACAGCGGGCCTGTGTAGAGGCCGACCAGTTCCTCGACGATGATCCGGGTACGGGCGACGGACCCGGCGGGCGGCAGGTTGTGGGCGACGGCCTTCAGGGCGGCCTGCCGTTTGTCCGCGACGTGTTCGACGGCGGCGGTGAACAGGTCCTCGCGGGTGCGGAAGTGGTGCTGGGCGGCGCCCCGCGAGACGCCCGCCCGTTCGGCGACCACCGAGACCGTGCTGCCGCTCCAGCCGCGCTCCGCCAGACATGCGAGGGCGGCCTCCAGCAGTTTCAGGCGGGTGGCGCGGCTGCGCTCCTGCTGGGGCTGCCGGTCGCCGCGGGCCGGGGTCAGCGCGCCCATGCCGGGGCCCGTCGCTCCAGGAAGGCGGTCATGCCCTCGCGGGCCTCGGCGGAGCCGAAGAGCCGCGCGGACTGCTCGGCGAGCGCGTCCGTGTCGCGGTCGAAGGCCCTGAGCACCTCGGCGGTCAGCAGCTTCTTCGACTCGGCCAGTCCCTGGGGTGAGCCCTTGCGCAGCCCTTCCAGTACGGTAGCGAGGCCGGTGTCGACGTCCTCGGCCGCGAGTGTGATCAGCCCGATCCGGGCGGCCTCTGCCGCGCCGAACTTCTCGCCGGTCAGGTAGTAGCGGCCGGCCGCGCGCGGGTCCAGCCGCGGCAGCAGCGGCAGGGAGATGACGGCGGGCGCGAGGCCGAGGCGGGCCTCGGTGAAGGCGAAGGTGGCCGCCGGGCCGGCCGCGGAGAGGTCGCAGGCGCCGAGCAGCCCGAGGCCGCCGGCCCTGACGTGGCCGGTGACCCGGGCGACGACGGGCCGGGGCAGCTCCACGATGGCCCGCAGCAGCCGGGCCAGTGCCAACGGCCCGTCCTTGGCCGCCCCCGAGGTGGCCTCGGTGAGGTCGGCCCCGGCACAGAAGGTGCTGCCCGTATGGGTGAGCACGACCGCCCGGGTCCCGTCGTCGGCCGCGGCGTCCGCGAGCGCCTGGTGCAGTTCGGCCATGAGCCGGGCGGAGAGCGCATTGCGGTTGTGCGGGGAGTCCAGGGTGAGGGTGGTGATGCCGCGCTCGTGGGAGCGCGACACCAGCGGTGTCCCGGGTCCGTCGGTCATCGTCCGTCGAGCTCCTTTCCCTGGCGCGCGGTGCGCGTCGCAGGATCTTTGCATCCCGCGGTCAGTACGACTTCGGCAGGCCCAGCGACTGGTGGGAGACGAAGTTGAGGATCATTTCGCGGCTGACCGGGGCGATCCTGGCCACCCGGGCGGCGGTGATCAGCGAGGCGAGGCCGTACTCCTGGGTGAGGCCGTTGCCGCCGAGGGTGTGGACGGCCTGGTCGACGGCGTGCACCGCGGCCTCGGCCGCCGCGTACTTGGCCATGTTGGCGGCCTCCCCCGCGGCCAGGTCGTCGCCCGCGTCGTAGAGGTGGGCGGCCTTCTGCATCATCAACCGGGCCAGCTCCAGCTCGATATGGGCCTGGGCGAGCGGGTGGGCGAGGGCCTGGTGGGCGCCGATGGGCTCCTTCCACACCTGGCGGGTGCGGGCGTAGTCGACGGCCCGGCCGAGGGCGTAGCGGCCCATGCCGAGGGCGAAGGCGGCGGTCATGATGCGTTCGGGGTTGAGCCCGGCGAAGAGTTGCAGCAGTCCGGCGTCCTCGTCGCCGACGAGGGCGTCGGCGGGCAGCCGTACGTCGTCCAGGGTCAGCTCGAACTGCTTCTCCGGGGCGGCCAGTTCCATCGGGATCGGGCGGCGGCCGAAGCCGGGGGTGTCGCGCGGGACGATGAACAGGCAGGGCTTGAGGCGGCCGGTCCTCGCGTCTTCGGTACGGCCGACGATCAGGGTCGCGTCGGCGATGTCGACGCCCGAGATGAACACCTTGCGGCCGTTGAGGATCCAGTCTCCCCCGGTCTCCTTGCGGGCGGTGGTGGTGATGCGGTGGGAGTTGGATCCGGCGTCCGGTTCGGTGATGCCGAAGGCCATCTTGCGGGAGCCGTCGGCGAGTCCCGGCAGCCAGGTCCGCTTCTGCTGCGCGGTGCCGAAGCGGGCGATGACCGTGCCGCAGATGGCGGGCGAGACCACCAGCATCAGCAGCGGGCAGCCGGCCGCGCCCAGTTCCTCCAGTACGAGGGAGAGTTCGGCGATGCCGCCGCCCCCGCCGCCGTACTCCTCGGGGAGGTTGACGCCCAGGTAGCCGAGCTTGGCGGCCTCGGCCCACAGGTCGTCGGTGTGCCGGCCTTCGGCGACGACGGTGGTGACGTACTCCCGGCCGTAGCGCCTGCCGAGGGCGGCCACGGAGGCGCGCAGGGCGCGGTGTTCCTCGGTCTCGATCACAGGACTGCTCATGGCGTTGCTCATGACGGCTCCTTGTGTGCGGTGAGGGAGGTGCGTACGGGCCCCCTTGCATGCCCCTGAGGCAGGGGAGGGGTCAGTCCGTGACGACCGCCAGCAGGGTGCCCACCTCGACCTGCTGGCCGGTGCGGGCGGGCAGGGCGGTGAGGGTGCCGGCGGACGGCGAGGTGATCTTGTGTTCCATCTTCATCGCCTCCAGCCAGAGCAGTGGCTGCCCGGGCTCGACCCGGGCACCCTCGGCGACCCCGTCCGCGATCCGGACCACCGTGCCGGGCATGGGGGCGAGCAGGGAGCCCGGCTCGGTGCGGGCCGCCGGGTCGGGGAAGCGGGGCAGTGCGGTCAGGATGCAGGTGCCCTGGGGGGTGTCCACGTGGATCCGGTCACCGTAGCGGGTGATCGTGAACGTGCGGCGTACGCCGTCCACTTCGAGGACGACGAGGTCCGCCGCGGCGCGCACCACGCGCACCCCGTCGGCGGTCAGGCCGTCCCTGGTGTGCCGGTAGTGGACCTCGTGTTCGGTGCCGTCGGGTTCGGTGCGGTAGCGCTTGGTCTGCGGCTGCGACGGCAGGTTGCGGAAGCCGCCGAAGCGGGAGCGGCCGTGGGCGTCGGCGAGGGCGGCGGCGAGCGGGGCGCAGGGGTCGGCGGCGGGTGCGGTGAGGGTGTCCAGGTGCCGTTCGTAGAAGCCGGTGTCCATACGGGCCCCGGTGAACTCGGGGTGCCGCAGGGACCGTACGAGGAGGTCCCGGTTGGTGACGGGCCCGTGGACAGCGGCCCGCTCCAGGGCTCCGGCGAGCCGGCGCACCGCCTCGTCGCGGGTGGGGGCGTGGGTGACGGCCTTGGCGAGCATCGCGTCGTAGTGCACACCGATCGGGTCGCCGTCGCGGTACCCGGTGTCGAGGCGTACGCCGGGAACGGTGAGGCGATGCAGGGTGCCGGTCTGCGGGGCCCAGCCGGCGGCCGGGTCCTCCGCGTACAGGCGGGCCTCGACGGCGTGACCCCGCGGGGCCGGGGGCTCGCCCTCCAGGGGGCTGCCCTCGGCGAGGCGGATCTGGAGGGCGACCAGGTCGATCCCGTACACGGCCTCGGTGACGGGGTGTTCGACCTGGAGGCGGGTGTTCATCTCCAGGAAGTGGGCCCGGCCGTCGGCGACCAGGAATTCGACGGTGCCGGCGCCGACGTAGCCGGTGACCCGTGCCGCGTGTTCCGCCCTCTCGTGGAGGGAGGCGGTCAGTTGGGGGGACAGGCCCGGCGCCGGCGCCTCCTCGATGACCTTCTGGTGGCGCCGCTGGAGCGAGCAATCCCGGGTGCCGAGTACCCACACGGTGCCCCGGTCGTCGGCGAGGATCTGCACCTCGACGTGGCGGCCGCCCTCGACATAGGGCTCGACGAACACCTCGCCGTCGCCGAAGGCACTGCGCGCCTCGGCCCGCGCCGCCGTCAACTCGCCGTCCAGCTCGGCGAGTTCGCGTACGATCCGCATACCGCGGCCGCCGCCGCCCGCCGCCGCCTTCACCAGGACGGGCAGGTCGCCGGCCGTGACCGTCTTCAGGGGCGCGACGCCCATGAGCTCCTTGGCGCGCGTCTTGGAGGCCATCGCCTCGATCGCCCCGGGCGGCGGTCCGATCCAGATCAGTCCGGCGTCGAGGACGGCCCGCGCGAAGCCGGCGTGTTCGGACAGGAACCCGTAGCCGGGGTGCACGGCGTCGGCGCCCGCGTCCAGGGCCGCCTTCACCAGGAGGTCACCGCGCAGATATGTCTCGGCGGGCGTCGCCCCCGGGAGCCGCACCGCGATGTCGGCCTGGCGGGTGTGGAGGGCGTCGGCGTCGGCGTCGGAGTGCACGGCGACGGTGCGGATGCCCAGCTCGCGGCAGGTACGGAAGACCCGGCAGGCGATCTCGCCACGGTTGGCGACGAGTACAGAGGTGATCATGTGGACCTCACATCCGGAAGACGCCGAACCCACCGCGTGCGCCTTCCACCGGCGCCGTGTGGATCGCGGACAGACACAGGCCGAGCACAGTGCGGGTGTCGCGCGGGTCGATGACGCCGTCGTCGTAGAGCCGCCCGGACAGGAACATCGGCAGCGACTCCGCCTCGATCTGCTGCTCCACCATCGCCCGCAGCCCGGCGTCGGCCTCCGCGGCCTTGTCGTCGTATGGCTGCCCCTTGGCCGCCGCCGAGGCGCGGGCGACGATCGACAGCACGCCGGCGAGCTGCTGCGGCCCCATCACGGCGGATTTGGCGCTCGGCCAGGCGAAGAGGAAGCGGGGGTCGTAGGCGCGGCCGCACATCCCGTAGTGGCCGGCGCCGTAGGAGGCGCCCATCAGGACGGAGAGGTGCGGGACCTTCGAGTTCGACACCGCGTTGATCATCATCGCGCCGTGTTTGATGATGCCGCCCTGCTCGTACTCCTTGCCGACCATGTAGCCGGTGGTGTTGTGCAGGAAGAGCAGCGGGATGTCGCGCTGGTTGGCCAGCTGGATGAACTGCGCGGCCTTCTGGGACTCCGCGCTGAAGAGCACGCCCTGGGCGTTGGCGAGGATGCCGACCGGGTAGCCGTGCAGCTCGGCCCAGCCGGTCACCAGACTCGCTCCGTACAGCGGTTTGAACTCGTCGAAGTCGGAGCCGTCGACGATCCGGGCGATGACCTCGCGGGGGTCGAAGGGCGCCTTGAGGTCGCCGGGGACGATGCCGAGCAGTTCGTCCTGGTCGTACGCGGGGGGCGCGGCGGGTCCCGGATCGGGGTGCGCCTTGCGCCGGTTGAGGCGGGCGACCACCCGCCGTGCCTGGCGCAGTGCGTCGGGTTCGTCGAGGGCGAAGTGGTCCGCGAGCCCGGAGGTGCGGGCGTGCATCCCGGCCCCGCCCAGCGACTCGTCGTCGCTCTCCTCACCGGTCGCCATCTTCACCAGCGGCGGCCCGCCGAGGAAGACCTTGGCCCGCTCCTTGACCATGATGACGTGGTCGGACATGCCGGGGACGTACGCGCCGCCCGCGGTGGAGTTGCCGAAGACCACGGCGACGGTCGGTATGCCGGCGGCCGACAGCCGGGTCAGGTCCTTGAACAGCGCCCCGCCCGGAATGAAGATCTCCTTCTGGCTGGGCAGGTCCGCCCCGCCGGACTCGACCAGCGAGACCACCGGGAGCCGGTTGGCGAAGGCGATCTCGTTGGCCCGCAGCGCCTTCTTCAGCGTCCAGGGGTTGGAGGCGCCGCCGCGCACCGTCGGGTCGTTGGCGGTGATCAGGCACTCCACGCCCTCGATCACCCCGATGCCGGTGACCAGCGAGGCGCCTGTCCGGTAGTCGCTGCCCCAGGCCGCGAGCGGGGACAGCTCCAGGAAGGGGGTGTCGGGGTCGACCAGCAGCTCGATCCGCTCCCGGGCGAGCAGTTTGCCGCGTTCCCGGTGCCGGGTGCGGTACTTCTCGCCGCCGCCCGCGAGCGCCTTGGCGTGCTCGGCGTCGAGCTCGGCCAGCTTTCCGAGCATCGCCGCCCGGCGCTCCGCGTACTCGGCGCCGGTCGGGTCCAGCGCGGTCCTGAGCACGGTCACAGCAGTACCTCCGGTATGTCCAGGTGCCGCGCGCGCAGCCACTCCCCCACGGCCTTGGCCTGCGGGTCGAACCGGGCCTGGGCGGCCACGCCCGCACCGAGCAGCCCGTCGACGACGAAGTTGAGCGCACGCAGATTCGGCAGCAGATGCCGCTCGACGGGCAGGGCCGCGGTCTCGGGCAGGAGCTGCCGGAACCGCTCGACGGTCAGCTCATGTGCCAGCCAGCGCCAGGCGTCGTCCGTACGGACCCACACCCCGACGTTCGCCGCACCGCCCTTGTCGCCGCTGCGAGCCCCGGCGATCCGGCCGAGGGGCGCCCGCCGGGTGCCCGCCCCCGGCAGCGGTTCGGGCAGCGGCGGATCCGGCAGCCGCACCAACTCCCTTGCCGCAGGCGGAGGTTGGATGTCCATCCGGCTGCCGTCCGGCAGTACGGCGCGGTGCGGCACCTCGTCCGCCGGCACCGCCACCGCCTCGAAGACCCCGTACGGGGAGCCCTTCCCGGGCGGTGCGGTGAGGTGGAAGCCGGGGTAGCTGGCCAGCGCCAGTTCGACCGCGGCGCCGCTGACCACCCGCCCCACCGCGTCCTGGTCGGCGTCCCGCACCACCAGCCGCAGCAGCGCGCTCGCCTCCTCCTGGACGTCCGCGTCGTCCCGGTCGGTGCGGGCCAGCGTCCAGCGCACCTCGGCCGGGCGCGCACCGGCGGCCTCGAACGCCGCCTCCATCTGCGCCCGCACCAGTGCGGCCTTGGCCGGCACCTCCAGCCCGGTCAGCACGAAGGTGACCTCGTTGCGCCAGCCGCCGAGGCGGGTGAGCCCGGCCTTGAGGGTGGGCGGCGGGGCCTCGCCTCGTACCCCGTCGATCCGGACCCGGTCCGGGCCGTCCTGGGTGAGCCGTACGGTGTCCAGCCGCGCCGTCACGTCCGGTCCGGCGTAGCGCGCGCCGGACGTCTCGTACAGCAGCTGGGCGGTGACGGTACCGGTGGTGACCGCGCCGCCGGTGCCCGGATGCTTGGTGATCACGCAGCTGCCGTCGGCGGCGATCTCGGCGAGCGGGAAGCCGGGCCACCGTACGTCATGGCCGCCGAAGAAGGAGTAGTTGCCGCCGGTGGCCTGGGTTCCGCACTCCAGGACGTGCCCGGCGACCACCGCGCCGGCCAGCTGGTCCAGGTCCTCAGGGCGCCAGCCGAAGTGCGCCTGGGCCGCGCCGCTGACCAGTGCGGCATCGGTGACCCGCCCGGTGATCACCACATCGGCCCCGGCGCGCAGACAGGCGGCGATCCCGCCGCCGCCCAGATAGGCGTTGGCGGTCAGCACCCCCTCGCCCCAGCCCCCACGGGCCAGCAGATCGTCCCCCTCCACATGCGCCACCCGTACGGAAACGCCGGCCTTCTGCGCCAACTCCCGTACGGCGTCGGCGAGTCCGGCCGGGTTGAGCCCGCCCGCGTTGGCGACGATCCGCACCCCGCGCTCGGCGGCGAGCCCCAGCCCCTCCTCCAGCTGCCGCAGAAAGGTCCTGGCGTAGCCGCGTGCGGGGTCCTTGAGCCGGTCGCGCCCCAGGATGAGCATGGTCAGCTCGGCGAGGTAGTCACCGGTCAGGACGTCCAGGGGGCCGCCGGTGAGCATCTCGCGCAGCGCGTCGAACCGGTCCCCGTAGAAGCCGGAGGCGTTGCCGATCCGCAGCGGCTCGCCGCCGCTCATCCGGCGCCGCCCCGCGACCTGGGCGCGCGGCCCTTCCCCGGCGGGCCCGCGAAGGCCTGGGCGATCCCCAGCCACCGCTCGGCCTGGGCCCCTTCGGCCCGCAGGGACGGCAGGTCGTCGCGGTGCGCCCGCTGGGTCACCAGCAGGCAGAACTCCAGGGCGTCCCCGGTCACCCGCTGCCCGGCGCCGGCCGGCCCGTACTCCCACCGAGCCCCGTCCGGCGCCCGCAGCTCGACCCGGAACTCCTCTGCGGGCGGGGTCAGTTGATGAGTGACATAGGCGAAGTCCCGGGTCCGCACCCCGATCCGGGCGATATGCCGCAGCCGGGCGGTGGGGAGGCGTACGACGCCCAGCGCATCGGCGACGTCCTGGCCGTGCGCCCAGGTCTCCATCAGCCGCGCGGTGGCCATCGAGGCGACGCTCATCGGCGGGCCGTACCACGGAAGTTTCCCGCCCGCCGGATGCGCGGCGAGCACCCGGAGCAGTGCGTCACGGCCGTCGCGCCAGCCGGCCAGCAGCTCGGCGGGCGGGGTCTTCGCCCCCGCGGCGGCGGCCTCGTCGACAAAGGTCAGCGGCGAGGCAAGGGCCTCCTGCGCGGCCCGTACGAACCCCTCGGGGTCGGTGGCGGAGCGCAGCGCCTGCCGGTCGGTCCACGCCAGGTGGGCGATCTGGTGGGCGATGGTCCAGCCCTCGGCGGGTGTCGGCTCCGCCCAGCGCCCGGCGGGAAGCCCGGCGACCAGCGCGTCCAGCTCCTCACTCTCCGCCCTGAGATCCGCCAGTACGGCGCCGGGATCCAACACGCGGCACTCCCCTCGTCGGCCCCATGTGGCGTAGGGCCTGTCGTCAAACTCCCGTCGTTCGCCCGAAGGGCGGGCCCCGCGGCGTCTGGTGCGTGCGATCGCAAGGCGGAGGGTCGCCCCGATACTGGGTGTATCGGGGCGATCCCGACAACGCGGCGAGCGTGCGTGCCAGGCGTCGCGGGGCAGGCGGGAGTTTGACGACAGGCCCTACGGCCAGGGCAGGTTGACAGGTGTTGTGGTGCGGTTCGGGTCCGAGGGTGGCAGCGCGGCGAGAAACAATCAAGCACGCCTGCATGATTTTCTCGCCGCCGCCGGACACCCCGCCGGGCCGCGGCGATGGCCGGATTCCCCTCGCCCGCACGGCGGAGACGCCCGGTACCCCGGGCGGACGGCGGACCGCGGCCGGCCGACGAGGCTGTGAGGGTCCCTCCGTGGTGCCGACACGGATGCCTCCCACGGCAGGCGCCACGGGGGGGCACCACGGAGGGCACCACGGAGGGCAGTTGTCCACCTCACGAAAGGTCCTGAAGATGCGCACTTCCCCGAAGAGACGAGCCGTCGGCGTCGGCGCGGCGGCCGCCGCTCTCCTCATCGCCTGCGGAGCCACCTCGGCCTCGGCCTCGTCACCGGCCTCGTCACCGGCCGGACCGGCGGCCCGCCCGGCGGCCGCCCCGTACGTCACCCTGACGGTCGGCAACATCCACGGCGCCCCCGCCTACGCCAAGCCGTCCTCGTCCAGCCAGCGCTTCCGGACGTTCCGGTACGGCACCGAGCTCGAGATCGCCTGTCAGACCACCAGGACGCCTTCGGGGCACCTGTGGTACCTGCTGTACAACACCATGCCGACGACGTGGGTGTACTCGGGGAACTTCTTCTCCCCCGCGCACCCGCCGAGGGAATGCTGAGGGGCGGTACTGCTGAGGGGCCGTGCTTCCCTGATGGGCCTCGGCGGGCGGCCCCTCGGCTCAGCCGTGAGCCCCCGCGCTCCGTACCGCGCCCACGCTCGCGACCACGACGAGCCCGATCGCCAGCACCTCGGCCCACCCCAGCGCCTGGTGCAGCACCAGGAAGCCCGCGGCGGCCGCGGCGGCCGGCTCCAGGCTCATCATGACCGCGAAGCCGGAGGCCGGGAGCTTGCGCAGGGCGAGCAGTTCCAGCGTGTAGGGCAGCACGGACGACATCAGGGCGACCGCGGCACCCAGGCCCAGGGTGACCGGGTCGAGCAGTGCGGAGCCCGCGCCCGCGATACCGAGCGGCAGGCTGAGCACCGCGGCGACGGTCATCGCCAGCGCCAGCCCGTCCGCCTGCGGGAAGCGCTGTCCCGTCCGCGCGGAGAGCAGGATGTACGCGGCCCACAGCCCGCCGGCCGCCAGTGCGCACGCCGCGCCGACGAGGTTGAGCCCGTCGAACCCCTCGCGCCCCAGCAGCACCACCCCGCCCAGCGCCAGCGCCGCCCACAGCAGACTCAGCAGTCGGCGCGAGGTGGCCACCGACAGGATCAGCGGACCGAGGAACTCCAGGGTGACCGCGGCGCCCAGCGGGATACGGTCGATCGCCTGGTAGAGGAGCGAGTTCATACCGACCAGTGCGACGCCGAAGGCGAGCACCGTCGCCCAGTCACCGCGCCGGTACCCCCGCACCCTGGGGCGGCAGACCACCAGCAGCACCAGGGACGCCACGGCCAGCCGCAGGGTGACCACGCCCAGCGCGCCCACCCGCGGAAAGAGCAGCACCGCGACCGACGCCCCGAACTGCAACGAGACGATGCCGCCGATCACCAGCGCCACCGACGCGATCCGCCCCCGTGCCCCGGACGCACCGCCGGGCCCCGCCGCGGCCTGCGCGCTCAGCACCTCCGGCGAGGGCGGCACCGGATGCGGCAGCCCGCCGTCGGCCGGGTCGGCAGAGGCCGAAGGGGCGGGATCTATGGATGTGGCGGGATTGACAGAAGTGGCGGGTATCCGTCCCTCGGGACCGGCGGGCGAAGGGTTCACCCCACCACGCTAAGGCCCGCCGTTCCGGTCCGTGAAATGCTGTTTCCCCCCTTGTTATGCTCCCCACGCATGAGCATCGAGCTGCGCCACTTCCGCTGCTTTCTGGCCATCGCCGACACCCTCAGCGTGACCCGCGCCGCCAGCCGTCTGCATCTGACCCAGCCCGCCGTCTCCCGCACCCTGCGCCAGCTGGAGCAGGCGCTGGGCGCCCGCCTCGTCGACCGCTCCACCCACCACCTGGCGCTCACCCCCGACGGCCACGCCTTCCGCGACCGGGCCGCGCTCGCGGTGACCGCCTTCGAGCGCGCCCTCCGCTACGCCGACCACACCACCTGGCCCCTGCGCCTGGGCCACGCCTGGTCCGCCGCCGGCACGGACACCACCGCCCTGCTCCGCCGCTGGCGCGAGGCCCACCCCGACACCCCGCTCGAACTCCGCCGCATCGACGACCGCACGGCCGGCCTGGCCCGCGGCGAGGTGGACGCCGCACTGCTGCGCGGCGAGGTCGACGCACCGGGCCTGGTCACCGAACGGCTCACCACCGAACCCCGGGTCGCAGGACTCCCCGCCGACGACCCCCTGGCCCACCGCACCGCCCTCTCCCTCTCCGACCTGGCCGGCCGCACCCTCGCCGTCAACACCGTCTCCGGCATCACCACTCTCGACCTGTGGCCGCCCACCGCCCGCCCGTCGTCCACCCTCACCATCGGCAACACCGACGACTGGATCGCCGCCATCACCGGCGGCCGCGCCGTGGGCGTCACCACCTCCGCCACCGCCGAGATGCACCCCCACCCCGCCATGTCCTACATCCCCCTCACCGACGCCCCGCCCGTCCCCGTGGTCCTCGCCTGGCGCGCCGGCCCCGGTCACCCGCGGATCCGGGACCTGGTGGCACTGGCCCGGGAGGTCATGGGGCAGGACCGGGCGTGATCACGAGCAGGCCGCAACGCAACAGGGGCGGGCCGGTCCCCGCTGCGACGAACGCCCGTGGACCGGCCCACCCCCTGTCGGCGGATTCCGTCAGAGCGTGAACTGACTGACCACGGCCCGGTGATCGGACGGCCAGTTCTCCTTCTCACCGCCGTAGACCTTCGAGCTGGTGGCGTCCAGCGAGCCGCCCTTGTACAGGATGAAGTCGATGCGGTCCTGGGGCTCGGGCTTGTTGCCGTAGTCGCTGTTGGTGGCGACCTTCGGGCTCCAGGTGTCGCCGGGGGAAGCCGCCTCGTCCGGGTTGACCTCACGGTAGGAGTCCCCGAACCCCCCGTTGGCGAACGCCTTTGTCGCGGGCCATTCCACGACCGAGTCACAGTGCTTCGCCTTGGTCTTCTCGGTCCAGTCCATGTGGGACGGGGAGTTGAGGTCCCCGGCGATGATCGCTGGTGAGGAACCGGCCCACTTGACGATCGACTCGGCCTGCTGCTTGCGCTCGGCCTCGTCCGCGTAGATCGCCTCGTAGCTGTCCTTGTCGAAACAGGCGTTGTACGGCCCGTACTTCGTGTAGCCCAGGTGGATCGAGTACACCCAGACTCCCTTGATTTTCGCCGCCACCGCCACGTCCGACAGCGAGTCGACCTTCTCGATGGGCTGACTGCTGATGACGTCGACGTCCAAACCGCTCTGCGTGTAGTGCTCCCAGCCCAGCTTCTCGGCGATCTGCTTGGTGACGGCCTTGTCGGTCTCCTGGAGGGCCACTACCTCGGTCCCGGAAGCCTTGATCTCCTGGACGGTCGTATTGACCCCGTCCGTGACCTGGGAGCCGCCGTGCCAGGTGTTGAGGCTCATCACGGTCAGCGTCTCGTCGTCCGCCTGGGCGGTGCTCACCGTGGCGACGGAGACCGCCGCACTCAGGGCGAACGCGGCAGCAATTGCGGGTATGACGCGTCGTCGGTTCATCGTGTGGACTCCTTGGTGGGGGGTGGCATCAACGTGCCAGATGTGAATGGAGTAGCCACTAACAGAGATTGAACGAATGAGACGCCATCGCTCAACCAACCACGCCGCCTGACGGCCTCATTGGGCCCCGGACCGGGCCCTGTCTTGGCTCGGCTTTCCACGCGACCGTCCGCCGCACCGGGAGTCCCGACCCCGCCGCGGTCCGGCTCGCACCGCCGTTCAAGCCCCTGGCCGGTGCGGCCTGTTCGCACGTCAGTACCCTGCAAGGCCTACCGTCCAGCCGACCAGCACCCCGGGGGATCACCCTGTCCGCGCACCCTCCGCCCCACGGCGGCCCCGCCCCGTACGGCCCTCAGCCGCCCGGCCCGGGCCCGTACGGCCCCCAGCCGGCGTACGGCCAACCGCCGGTGTACCCCCAGCAACAGGCCTACGCCCAGCAGCCGCCCTACGGCGGCCAGGCCGCGCACCCGCAGTGGATCCCGCCGGGCGAGCCGGTGTTCGTCCCGACGGGGAAGGTCCAGCGCAGGTGGGTCCGTCCGCTGGTCGCGCTCGGCGCGCTGGCGGCCGTCGCCTCCGGGTTCGCGCTGCTGAGCTGGCTGGCGGACGACGGCAAGCCACCGGTCAAGACCGCCGAGGAGGCCGTCCTCGGGGACTGCCTGGAGAACCGCGGGACCGGCGAGGACCCCAACCTCTTCGTCATCGACTGCAAGAACCCCAAGGCCAGATACCGGTACGTGTCCCGCGGCCAGTGCCGTCCCGAAGACGACCGCTATGAGTACGGCCGCCGCTACGCGAAGAGCACGATGTGCCTGATGAGGGTCACCCACTGAGCGCCGGACGATCGCCGCGCCGGGGGTCAGCCCGGAGCGGGTAGTGCCCCGGCGGGGGCGTACGGCCCCCCGACCCCCCACGCTTGGTGCATCGCGTCCGCGAACGCCTCCGCCAGCAGATGTTCGCCCCACTCCGAGGGGTGGGTCCCGTCATACGTGGCGCGGTCGGTCTCCCACCCCGCGGGTTCGGAGGCCAGCAGCAGCGGGGACCCCGGCGTGGAGAGGTCCGCGACGGTCTTGGCGAGGAGTTCGTTGAAGTGCTCGCACTGGGCGGCGAAGGCGGGGTCGGCGGTGGCGCGGACGTTGGGGATGACGGGCATCACGACGGCCCGGATGTGCGGTGTCGCGGCCCGTGCCCGGGCCACGAACTCCCGTACGTTCCGGGCGGTCTGCTCGGCGTTGGTGTAGAAGCCGAGGTCTATCAGGCCCAGCGAGATCAGCAGGGTGTCGGCGTCGTGGTGGCGCACCGCGTCGCCGATCAGCGGCGCCATGTGCAGCCAGCCCTCGCCCCAGCCGGCGAGATGGGAGCGGGCCTCCTCGGGGAAGGAGGGGTCGGCGTAGGCGTCCGAGGTGGCGGCGTCCTCGGCGGCGTCGTGCAGCGTCCGGCGCGGGCCGACGATGCGGTACGGGCCGCCGTGGGTGGCGTTCAGGTGCTGCCACATGCGGTAGCGCCAGGTGAAATCGCCGGTGCTGCCGATCGTCATCGAGTCACCGACGAACATGATCCTCATCCGGTCATGATGGCCGAGAACCCCTACCGGCGGGTACGTGACGCTGGCCACGCCCGCCGGCAGCGCGCCCGGGATGGCAGTCTGTGCCCATGCGTTCGCTTCTGTGCGCGGCCGGTGCCGCGGGGGTCCTGTGGGTGGCGGCGGCCGGGGTGGCCGTCGCCGATGATCCGGCCGGCTTCTCCGTGCGCGATCCCCGGATAAGCGAGTCCAGCGGCCTGGCCGCCAGCCGGCTGCACCCCGGGATCTACTGGACCCACAACGACAGCGATGACGGCCCGTACATCTACGCCGTCGACAGCGCCTCCGGCCGTACCGTCGCCAGGATCACACTGCGCGGCATCGGTGCGCCGCGCGATGTCGAGGCCATCTCGGCCGGCCCGGACGGCGCCCTCTACGTCGGCGACATCGGCGACAACTACGGCGGCAAGTGGGACCACGTGTGGATCTACCGCTTCCCCGAGCCGAAGCGGCTGCGCGATGCCACCGTCACCGCCACCCAGTTCAATGTGCGGTACGCGGACGGTCCGCGGGACGCCGAGGCGCTGATGGTGCACCCCAAAACCGGCCGGGTCTACCTCGCCAGCAAGAAGCAGGACGGCAGCGGCGCGCTCTACGAGGGCCCGCGACACCTGACCACCGGCGGCATCAACACCTTCCGCAGGGTCGCACCGGTCGACCTGTGGGCGACCGACGGCGCCTTCTCGCCGGACGGTACGCGGCTGGTGCTGCGCAGCTACTTCGGCGCCCGCATCTACCGCTGGCAGGACGGCCGCCCCAAGGACCTCGGCAGCGTGGGCGTCCCCATCCAGCAGCAGGGCGAGTCGGTCACCTTCACCCCCGACGGGCGCACCCTGATGTACGGCTCCGAGGGCCACGACAGCGAGGTCAAACCGGTCGGCCTGAGCGACCGGCAGCTGCCGGAGTCGGCGCGGGACGCCGACGATCCGGCGAACCCGGACGGGAACAACCGGCCCGGAGGGAAGGGGAGTTCGGGGGCGGACGAGCTGGACCCGGGCTTCGTCAAGGGGGCGATGGTGCTCGCGGTGGCGACGGCACTGGTCGTGGCGGTACGGCGGCTGCTGCGGCGACGGTCCTAGGAGATGTCCTCCCGGTCGTGCCGGGCTCACGAAGGCTGCTTCTCCTCGGTCACCAGCCGCAGTTCGTAATGGAGGGTCCGCTGCTTCTTCAGCCGGTGCGCCAGCGGCACCAGCAGCCCGTGGAGCAGCGGGTACTTGCGGGTCAGCGACCGCTCGGCCCGCCGGTACTCCCGGGTCTGCGGATCCAGCAGCCGCACGCGGGCCCTGACGGCCGGTCCGGTGGGGCGGCCCCGCCAGGTGGACGGGCAGATCTCCACCTCCGGGAAGTTCCGCATCCGCTTGGCCTTCCAGGCGTCGCCGTACGTGCGGAAGTAGGCGTGGTCCCCGTCGACGGCGATATTGACCGGTGTGCCGACACCGGTGCCGTCCCGCTTGTACGTGGTCAGCAAGATCGTCCCTTGCCGCTCGAAGGGGGCGAGGCCGGGGCTGGGGAGAGTCGTCATGCCTCCCATACAGGCACATCCAGGCCGTTTTCGTCATGCTCCGGTGCGTCCGTTCGGGGGACCCTCCCGGCGTCCGTCCGGGTGATCCTCGTCAGGAGCGGGGGCAACGGACGCCCCAGGCCCCGGCGGACGCCCGCCGGGGCCTGGGGGAACGCGTGCCGAACCGGCTGCTACAGCCGGCCGATCACATGGTCGATGCAGGCCGTCAGGGCCTCGACGTCCGACGGCTCGATCGCCGGGAACATCGCGATCCGCAGCTGGTTGCGGCCGAGCTTGCGGTACGGCTCGGTGTCGACGATGCCGTTGGCGCGCAGCGCCTTGGCGACGGCGGCCGCGTCGATGTCGTCGTTGAAGTCGATCGTGCCGATGACCTGCGAGCGCTTGGCCGGGTCGGTGACGAACGGGGTGGCGTACTTGGAGTCCTCGGCCCAGCCGTAGAGGGTGCGCGCGGAGGTGGCGGTGCGGCGGACCGCCCAGTCCAGGCCGCCCTGGCCGTTGATCCACTCCAGCTGCTCGTTGAGCAGGAAGAGGGTGGACAGCGCCGGGGTGTTGTACGTCTGGTTCTTGCGGGAGTTGTCGATCGCCGTGGGGAGCGAGAAGAACTCCGGGATGTGGCGGCCGGACGCGTGGATCCGCTCGGCGCGCTCGATCGCGGCCGGGGAGAAGACGCCGAGCCACAGTCCGCCGTCGGAGGCGAAGGACTTCTGCGGGGCGAAGTAGTAGACATCGGTCTCGGCGATGTCGACGGGCAGGCCGCCGGCGCCGGAGGTGGCGTCGACCAGGACGAGCGAGCCGGCGTCGGCGCCCGCGACGCGCTTGAGGGGCGCGGCGACACCGGTCGAGGTCTCGTTGTGGGTGAAGGCGTAGACGTCCACGCCCTCCTCGGCCTGCGGCTCCGGGTGGCTGCCCGGGTCGGCGGAGATGACGGTGGGCTCCGCCAGCCACGGCGCCAGCTTGGCGGCCTTGGCGAACTTCGAGGAGAACTCACCGAAGGTGAGGTGCTGGGACTTGGCGTCGATCAGGCCGTGCGTCGCGATGTCCCAGAACGCGGTGGAACCGCCGTTGCCGAGGATGACCTCGTAGCCCTCGGGGAGCTGGAAGAGCTCGCGTACGCCGTCGCGCACCTTGCCGACCAGGTTCTTGACCGGGGGCTGGCGGTGGGACGTACCGAGCAGGGAGCTACCGGTGGCGGCGAGCGCGTCGAGCGCCTCCGTACGCACCTTGGAGGGGCCCGCGCCGAAGCGTCCGTCGGCGGGCTTGATGTCAGCGGGAATCTGGATATCAGCCACGGGGGAAGCCTAATCCGTCGCCGTCCGCGGCCCGACGGCGCGTCCAGCGGGTGAGATGCCGGTGGATCGCAGGGTGGACGGTGCGGCGGGAAGCCCTAGGGGGTGTCTTCTGCGTAGACGGCGGCGGTGGCGGCCGCGGCCTCGGCCAGCACCCGGCGGGCCTCGGGCGGGCCGAGCACCTCCAGGGAATCACCGAACTGGAGCAGCTGGCGGACGGCGTTGACGACGGGGTAGGCCAGCTCGATGACCGCCCACCCGGGGTCCTCGTGGTCCGCGCCCTCTTCGGTGTCCCCCGTACGAGGTGGCCCGGTCAGCGCCCCGCCCAGGATCCGTACCGCCAGATCGAGCCGGTCGCGGCGGATCCGGGCGGTCACCCGTACGTCCGCGGGCCGCTCCTCCACCTCGCGCCGCAGCTGCTGCCACACCTCGGAGAGCTCCACGCCCGGGCAGCGCCGCACCGGGGCGTCGGTCAGCGTCGCGCGCGCCACCCGGTCGGCCCGGAACAGCTGCGGCCTGCCGCGCCGGTCGGCGACGAGGTACCAGGTGCCGGCCTTGGCCACCAGCCCGTACGGATCGACGGTGTAGCTGCGCAGCCGGGTCTCGCCGCTGTGGCGGTAGCGGATCCGCAGCCGCAGGTCGGTGAAGACGGCCTGGTGCAGTTCGGACAGGTCGACGGCGGGGCGGGGGCCGCTGAGCCAGCGGTCGGGGTCGACCAGGATGCGGCGGCCGGTCAGCTCCGCGGCCGGCCGGTGCGGGGCGGGCAGCGCGGCCATCACCTTGCGCAGCGCCGAGCCGAGCGCGTCGTCCAGGCCGAGGGCGGTGTGCGCGCCCTGTGCGGCCAGGACGAACAGGGCGCGCGCCTCGTCGGTGGTCAGCCCGGTGACATCCGTACGGAAGCCGGGCAGCAGCGCGATCCCGCCGTGCCGGCCGCGCTCGGCGTACACCGGGACGCCGGCCGCGGAGAGCGAGGCAACATCGCGGTGGACGGTACGGGTGGAGACCTCCAGCCGCGCGGCGAGCTCACCGGCCGGCACCCGGCCGCGGGTCTGGAGGAGCAGCAGGATCGAGAGCAGACGGTCCGACTTCACAGCCCGATTTATATATGACGGCGGATGTCAACTTATGGCGCCAGAGTGCCGGGCATGGAGATCAACGACCTCGCGCAGCCGTCCGCCCGCCCCACCCGCCCCACCCGCCCCGCTTCCGTCCTCGACCCCGCCGCCGTGGCCGCTCTCGTACGCCAGGTGCAGGGCCCCGTCCTGCTCCCCGGCGACGACGGCTACGACGCCGAGCGGTCCGGGTTCCAGCTGGCCCGCCGGCACCGGCCGGCCGTCATCGTCGGGGCCCGCTCCGCCGACGATGTGGTCGCCGCGGTGCGCTTCGCCCGCGACCAGGGGCTCCCGGTCGCCGTCCAGGCCACCGGGCACGGACTGTCCGCGGCCACCGACGGCGGGCTGCTGATCAGCACCCGGCGGATGGCCGGGGTACGGGTGGACCCGGCAGCCGGCACCGCACGGGTCGAAGCGGGCGTGGTCTGGGGCCAGGTCATCGAGGCCGCCGCCCCGCACGGCCTCGCACCGCTCAACGGCTCCTCCCCGGGCGTCGGCGTCATCTCGTACACCCTCGGCGGCGGCGTGGGCGTACTGGCCAGGACGTACGGCTTCGCCGCGGACCACGTACGGTCCGTCGACCTGGTCACCGCCCACGCCCGGCAGCTGCACCTGACCGCGGAGCGCGACCCCGAGCTGTTCGGGGCGCTGCTCGGCGGCGGCCACGGCCTCGGGGTGGTGACCGCGATGGAGTTCGCCCTGATGCCGGTGGACCGCCTCTACGGCGGGCAGCTGGTGTTCGGCGGCGCGCAGATCGACGAGGCGCTGGCGGCGTATCTGCGCTGGACCGCGACCGTCCCGGACGAGCTGACCTCGTCGCTCGCGCTGATCGCCTACCCCGACCTGCCGCAGCTGCCGGTGCCGCTGCGCGGCCGCTACCTCGCGCAGATCCGCATCGCCTACACCGGGAGCCCGCAGGACGGCGAACGGCTCGTGGCGCCGCTGCGCGCGGTCGGGCCGCGGGTGCGCGACGACCTGCGCGAGATGCCGTACACCGAGTCCCACACCATCCACCAGGACCCCAGCGACCCGCACGCCTACGACGGCGACAACGCGCTGCTCAGCGGGGTGGACGCGGCGGCACTGCGCCGGGTGGCCGCACTGACCGGGCCGGCCGCGCCGGTGATGTGCGTGGTCCAGCTCAACCACCTCGGGGGCGCGCTGGCCCACGGCCGCGGCACGGTCGGACACCGCAACGCCCGCTACGCCCTGCGACTGCTCTCCCCGCTGGACGGCACGGACCTGGCGACCGTACGGACGCTGCACGCCGAAGCGCTCGCCGCCGTCGAGCCCTGGCGGCTCGGCCGGAGCGTGAACTTCCTCTTCGGCGGCCACGGGGAGCGGCCCGACGCGGCCGAGGTGGCGCGCAGCGTGCACGACGCCGGGGAACACCGCCGGCTGACGGACCTCAAGGCCGCCCACGACCCGGAGAACCTCTTCCGCTTCCACCCGGCGGCGGCCGCCGTGGACGGCCGCGCACCGGCCGCCGCCACCACGCTCTCCCCCTGACAGTCCCGCCGGGGAGCCATCACCCCGTCCCAGTGGGCAGGCTGGAGACATGGCTGAACGCAGGGAGACGGAGCAGCGGGATCTGGCGAAGGAGTTGGCGGCCGCGGTACGAGGGGAGGTTTCGTTCACCGCGGCCGACCGGGCACTGATGACCATGGACGCGTCCAATTACCGGCGGGTGCCCGAGGCGGTGGTCGCCCCCCGGGACGCCGAGGACGTCGCGGCGGCGCTGCGGGTGTGCCGCGAGCACGGCGTACCGGTGGTGCCGCGCGGCGCAGGGACCAGCATCGCCGGGCAGGCGACCGGCGCCGGAGTGGTCCTGGACTTCACCCGGCACCTGCGGCGGATCGTGTCACTGGACCCGGACGCCCGCACCGCCGTCGTCCAGCCGGGCGTCATCCTCGACGACCTGCGGACGGCGGCCGGCCGCCACGGGCTCACCTTCGGCCCGGACCCCTCCACCCACAGCCGCTGCACCCTCGGCGGCATGATCGGCAACAACTCCTGCGGCTCGCACTCGGTGGCCTGGGGCACCACCGCCGACAACGTCCGCGCCCTGGAGGTGCTGACCTACGGCGGCGAGCAGGTACGCGCCGGGCGCGGCAGCGACCCCACCGGCGCCCCCACCGGACTGCCCCCGCACCTGCGGGACGGCGTCAAGACCCTGATCGACCGGGAGTTGGCGGTGCTGCGCACCGGCTACCCCGACCTGCCCCGCCGCATCTCCGGCTACGCACTCGACGCACTGCTGCCGGAACGCGGCACCGACCTCGCCCGCGCCCTGACCGGCAGCGAGGGCACCCTCGGCGTGCTGACCGAGGCCACCGTACGGCTCGTAAAGACCCCGGCAGCCCGGGTACTCGCCGTCCTCGCCTACCCCGACGAGAGCGCCGCCGCCGAAGCCGCGCACACCCTCCTCCCCCACCAGCCGATGACCGTCGAGGGGATGGCCGCCGACCTGGTGGGCGGCGCGGCCGGACTGCCCAAAGGCGGCGCCTGGCTGTTCGTGGAGATGGGCGGCGCAAGCCCCGCCGAGGCGACCGCCCGCGCCGAGGCACTGTGCCGGGCCGCCGCCGCGGACGGCACCACCGGCCACGCCGTCGTCACCGACCCGGCCGGCCAGCGGGCACTGTGGCGGATCCGCGAGGACGCCTCCGGCACCGCGACCCGCATGCCGGACGGCTCGGAGGCCTGGCCCGGCTGGGAGGACTGCGCCGTACCCCCCGCCCAACTGGGCCCCTACCTACGGGACTTCCGCTCCCTGCTCGCCCACCACGGCCTGCGCGGCACCCCCTACGGCCACTTCGGCGACGGCTGCATCCACATCCGGATCGACTTCGACCTGCTCACCGACACCGGCATCCGCCGCTTCCGCCGCTTCTCCTACGACCTGGCCGAATTGGTGGTCTCCCACGGCGGCTCGCTCTCCGGCGAACACGGCGACGGACAGGCCCGCGCCGAACTCCTGCCGAAGATGTACGGCCCCGAACTGGTCGGGCTGTTCGAACGATTCAAGGACCTCTGGGACCCGTCCGCCGGACTCAACCCCGGCATGCTCGTCCGCCCGGCCCGGCTCGACGAGAACCTCCGCTTCGCGCCACTGCCCAAGCGCCCGGTCCCCGTCGCCTTCGGCTACCCGCACGACGACGGCGACTTCACCGCCGCCGTACGCCGCTGCGTAGGCGTCGCCAAATGCCGCAACGCCGCTCTCCCACCGGGCTCCGCCGACGTCATGTGCCCCTCCTACCGCGCCACCGGCGAGGAGCAGCACTCCACCCGCGGCCGGGCCCGCCTGCTGCACGAGATGCTGGCCGGCGAGGTCATCACCGACGGCTGGCGCTCACCGGAGGTCCACGACGCCCTCGACCTCTGCCTCTCCTGCAAGGGCTGCCGCAGCGACTGCCCCGTCGGGGTGGACATGGCCACCTACAAGGCGGAGTTCCTCCACCACCACTACGAGGGCCGGCTGCGCCCCGCCTCCCACTACTCCATGGGCCGCCTCCCCCAGTGGCTGCACGCCGCCGCCCCCACCGCCCCCGCCCTCAACGCCCTCGCCCGTACGCCCCTGGCCGCCGTCGCCAAACGCCTCGCCGGTATCGCCCCCGAGCGGCCCCTCCCCACCCTGGCCACCGAAACCTTCACCCACTGGTGGCGGCACCGCCGCGCCACCGCCCCCACCACCGGCCCCGGCCGTACGGTCCTCCTCTGGCCCGACACCTTCACCAACCACCTCGCCCCGGAGGTCGGCCGCTCCGCCGTACGCGTCCTCGAAGCCGCCGGACTCCGCCCCCTCCTCCCGCCCGCCGCCCCACCACGCCCGGCCGGCGCCCTCCCCCTGCCGCGCCGCCACCGCCCCCTGTGCTGCGGCCTGACCTATGTCTCCACCGGCCAGCTCGACCAGGCCCGCGCGGTGATGCGCCGCACCGTCGACGTACTGACCCCGCTCCTGCGCCGCGGCCGCCCCCTGGTCGTCCTGGAACCGAGCTGCGCCGCCGCCCTCCGCACCGACCTCCCCGAACTCCTCCCCGACGACCCCCGGTCCGCCCGGCTGGCCGCCTCCGTACGCACCTTCGCCGAAGCCCTGGAGGAACTGGCCCCCGACTGGCAGCCCCCGCGCATCGACCGCCCGGTCGCCGGCCAGACCCACTGCCACCAGCACGCCGTCCTCGGCGACGCCGCCGACCGCCGCCTCCGCGAACGCGCCGGCCTGACCGGCCGGTTGAGCGGCGGCTGCTGCGGCCTGGCCGGCAACTTCGGCTTCGAACGCGGCCACTACGACGTCTCGGTCGCCTGCGCCGAGGACCAGCTCCTCCCCGCCGTAAGGGCGTGCTCCCCCACCACCGAAATCCTCGCGGACGGCTTCTCCTGCCGCACCCAGCTGGCCCACCTCTCCGACCGGCGGGGCCGGCACCTGGCGGAGGTACTGGCGGAAGGGCTGGACGCGGAGGAGGAAGCGGCGGCCGGCAAGACGGAAGGCGAAGAAGAGGAGGAGGACGAAGGAGAGGAGGAGGCAGGGTAAGAGGAGGGCAGGGTAAGAGGAAGGGCAGGAGGACCGGAAGGGGAGGAGGATCGGAAGGGGAGGACGAGCGGGGCCGGTACGGCCCACCGTGGCCGCCGCCCCGCAGGTCACCCACCCCGGTCCTTGCTTGGAGCGCACTTCAAGGCGTTGGCTGAGGAACCATGAAGTACACGCAGCTCGGACGCACCGGACTCAAGGTCAGCCGACTCGTCCTCGGGACGATGAACTTCGGGCCTCAGACCGACGAGGCCGACAGCCACACCATCATGGACGCGGCGCTCAGCGCCGGGATCAACTTCTTCGACACCGCCAACGTCTACGGCTGGGGCGCCAACAAGGGCCGCACCGAGGAGATCGTCGGGTCGTGGTTCGCCAAGGGCGGTGGCCGACGGGACAAGACCGTGCTGGCCACCAAGGTCTACGCCAACATGGCACCGGACGCCGACGGGGTCTGGCCCAACCACGACAAACTCTCCGCGCTCAACATCCGGCGCGCGGTCGACGCCAGCCTCAGGCGGCTGGGCACCGACCACATCGACCTCTACCAGTTCCACCACGTCGACCGGGACACGCCCTGGGAGGAGATCTGGCAGGCGATCGACGTCCTCGTCCAGCAGGGCAAGATCCTCTACGCCGGGTCGTCCAACCACGCCGGCTGGCACATCGCCCGGGCCAACGAGACCGCCGCCCGCCGCGGCTCGTACGGCCTGGTCAGCGAGCAGTGCCTGTACAACCTCGCCGAACGCCGCGCCGAGATGGAGGTCATCCCGGCCGCCCGCGGCTACGGCCTGGGCGTCCTCCCCTGGTCGCCGCTGCACGGCGGACTGCTCGGCGGCGCCCTCCGCAAGGAACGCGAGGGCGGCGCGGCCCGCACGGTCTCCGGGCGGTCGGCCGACTCCCTCGCCAATTCCACCATCCGCGCCCAGATCCAGTCCTACGAGGACCTGGTCGCCAAGTACGGCCTGGAGCCGGGCGAGGTCGCACTCGCCTGGCTGCTCACCCGGCCCGGAGTCACCGGCCCGGTCGTCGGCCCCCGTACCGCCGACCAGCTCGCCTCGGCGCTCCGCGCCGTCGAGCTGAAGCTGCCGGACGAGCTGCTGGTATCGCTCGACGAGATCTTCCCCGGTCCCGGCCCGTCACCCGAGGCCTTCGCCTGGTGAGGGGGCCGGTGCGCGGGCGGTGAGGGTGAGGCGGGCGGTGCGCGGACGGTCGCCGGTGAGGCGGCCGGTGCGTGGACGGCGACGGTGAGCCGGGCGGTGCGCGGACGGTCGCCGGTGCGGGGGCCGGTGCGTGGACGGCGACGGTGAGCCGGGCGGGCCTCAGCGCACGGCTGCCGCCACGATCACGACGACGAGCAGCACGGCGAAGAGGCCGGACATGATCCGGTTACGGGTTTTGGGATCCACCCTCTGAGCGTAACGGGGGCGGACCCGAACATTTCACCGGGCCGGGAGGGGACGGGACGGGCGGGCCGTGCGGGGACGGGCGGGCGCCCGTCACTGCCCCAGCGGCCAGGAGGCGATCTCCTCGTAGTGCGGCTGGGCGCCCGCCACCCCGGGGGCCGGTGGCCGGCTGTGCATCAGTGAGAGCGCCCCGACGGTCCAGGGGGAGCCGGCGAACTCCTTGAGGGCGCTCGCGTACGGGGCCAGATTCAGGCCGTGGACGCGGTTTCTGGCGAGGGTGAGGTGCGGGGTGTACGGGCGGTGCTCGTCCGTCATGAAGACACCCGCACGCCGGCCCGCCGCTGCCGCCGAACCGGCGAGCTTGCCCATCGCGGGGCGGTCGCCGTCGGCCCCCGCCCACACCACCCGGTCGGAGAACCGGCCACCGCCGGCGATCCGCAGCTCATAGGGGTCACGCCGGTGGGCCGCGCGGGCCAGGCGCTCCTGGAGACCGGGCAGGAGCTCGTCGGACACCTCGCCGTAGAAGGCCACGGTGAAGTGCCAGCCGTCCCGGCCGGTCCAGCGCAGCCGGTCCGCGGCCGGGAGCCGCTTCAACTGCGCCACCTCGGCGGCCAGTTCTTCGAGCGCACGGGCGGGCGGCAGCACAGCGGCGAACAGTCTCATGAGTCAGGCGTACGTCCCCCGGCCGCGGCCGTCAATTCCACCGGGCCTTCCGCCGGGCTCTCCGCCTGGCCCTTCGCCGGGCTCTCCGCCGGGCCTTCCGCCTGGCCCTCCGCCGGGGCCCTCGGTCTGGCCTTGCCACGGAACCGACGACCAACCGGCCGGCCCGCCCTATGCCACCGGGGCCAGCTCCTTCTCCCCCCGCGGCGCCGAATCCGTACCCCGCGGCACAAAAGCGACATGCTGATGCCCACGACGCAGATCGATCTTCAGACGGAGGCCGCCCACCCGGGCCAGGACCAGGCCGACGAAGGCCGCGGCCGCCAGCGAGACCACACCGCCCGCCATAAAGCCGACCCGGGCCCCGAAGGCATCGGTCACCCAGCCGACGAGCGGGGCTCCGAGCGGCGTACCACCCATGAACACCATCATGAACAGGCTCATCACCCGTCCCCGCATCACCGGATCGGTGGCCATCTGCACGCTGGAGTTGGCGGTGACATTGATCGTCAGACCGACCATGCCGATCGGGGCGAGGAGAGCCGCGAAGACCCAGAACGACGGGGCGAGGGCCGCCGTGATCTCCAAGATTCCGAAGACCATCGCCGCGCCGACCAGCAGCCGCAGCCGGGAACTGCCGCGCCGGGCCGCAAGCAGCGCACCGATCAGGGAACCGGCCGCCATCAGCCCGTTGAACAGGGCATACGTACCGGCGCCCTGATGGAACACGTGGTAGACGAACGCGGTCAGCCAGATCGGGAAATTGAAGCCGAATGTGCCGATGAACCCGACCAGAACGATGGGCCAGACAAGCTCGGGACGCCCGGAGACATAACGCAGGCCCTCACGCAGCTGCCCCTTGCTGCGCGGCACCCGGTCGGCCTTGTGGAGCTCGGCGGTCCGCATCATCAGCAGCCCGGTGACCGGCGCGATGAACGAGAGGCCGTTGAACAGGAAGGCCCAGCCGCTGCCGAAGGCCGTGATCAGAACACCGGCGACGGCGGGGCCGATCAGCCGCGCGGACTGGAAATTGGCCGAGTTGAGGCTGACGGCGTTGCGCAGATCGTCCTGGCCGACCATCTCGGAGACAAACGCCTGCCGCGCCGGATTGTCGACGACCGTGGCCAGCCCGAGGAGGAAGGCAACGAGATAGACATGCCAGACCTGCACCTGCCCGCTGAGCGTGAGCACGGCCAGAGCCAGCCCGGTCAGCCCCATCGCGGACTGGGTCAGCAACAGCAGCCTGCGCTTGGCGAAGCGATCGGCGATCACGCCGCCGTACAGCCCGAAGAGCAGCATCGGCAGGAACTGCAACGCGGTGGTGATCCCGACCGCGGCAGACGAACCGGTAAGGCTGAGCACCAGCCAGTCCTGGGCAATGCGCTGCATCCAGGTACCGGTGTTGGACACCATCTGACCAGTGGCGAAGAGCCGGTAGTTACGTATACGGAGCGAACTGAACGTGCCCTTGCGCGGCGGGGCGGCGGGGCTCGTGGTGGTACCGGCGGCGCGGCCGGTGGTACCGGCGGCGGGGCCGGTGGTGGTGGCGGCGGGCCCGGTCGTAGCAGTGGCGGCGCCGGTCGCGGCGGTGGAACCGGCATCTGGGCCGGCGGTCGTACCGGCGGTGGCAGTAGCCGCGGTGGCGGTATCAGGGGCGGCGGCGCCTCGGGTGCCCCCAGGGGCGGCGCCCCGTGCGGTAGCAGTAGCGGCCGCATTCCCAGCCGCGTTCCCGGCCGCGTTCCCGATGACGGTCGAGGCCATACCGCCGGAAAGCGTGCCGTCGGAATCCGTACCGTCGGAATCCGTGTTGCCGGAAACCGTGCTGTCGAGAACCGTGTCCTCGGAAACCGTGTCGTGGTGGAAGTTCGGTGCGGGGGCGGAGTGTGCTCCGGATCCCGTACTCAAAGTGGGTTCGCCTCCTTGACCTGGGGTTTGTCTATAGCTGGGCCAGCTTCTCCAGTACGGGCGCGGCGGCCCGTAGCTTTGCCCACTCGTCCGCGTCCAGCCCGGAGGCCAGCTCGGAGAGCCAGGCGTTGCGCTTGCGGCGGCTCTCTTCGAGCATCGCCTCGGCCTGTTCGGTCTGCGTGACGACCTTCTGGCGGCGGTCGTCCGGGTGCGGTTCGAGCCGGACCAGCCCCTTGGCCTCCAGCATGGCCACGATGCGGGTCATCGACGGCGGCTGCACATGCTCCTTGCGGGCCAGCTCACCGGGCGTGGCATGGCCGCACCGGGCCAGGGTGCCGAGCACCGACATCTCGGTGGGGCTCAGCGACTCGTCCACCCGCTGGTGCTTGAGTCGTCGGGACAGGCGCATCACGGCGGACCGCAGCGCGTTCACCGCGGCCGCGTCGTCTGGGGTGCCCTCCCGGCCGTCAGGCTGGGGGCGGGACAGTTCCGGCATGGTCTTTAGCATAACTCATTACCCTCTCTAAGGAAAGCCGGAGGGGCGCCCGATAGCGACACCCGGCAGGAATCACCCATATGAGTGAGGACGCGGCCGAAAGCGACACGCCTGAGCACGAAAGGGCGGGATCGTGTCCGTATGGGATCGCGAGTGCTCAGCCTGCGCGTGGACGGAGCCCTGCTGGAGCGCATTCAGCAGCACGCCGCAAAACGCGGAATGAGCGTCCAGGACTATGTGGTCCGGACGCTCATCCGCGAGGACTTCGACGAGCGCTTCCAGTCGTCGGTCAACGAAACGGAACGCCTCAGCGTCTGGGACACGGCCACCTGAAACTCTTCACTCTCCGCCACCCTCCGCCGGAAACTAATTACTCTCCGTGTTCGTTGCCGTAAATGGAAGAGGAAGAGGCGGCGGGCAGGAGGAGGACAGGGAGGAGATAGCACCCGCCATGTCACACGGCTACCGAGGAGAAAACAGGAGGGAGGGGGAAGGGAGGAGACAGGGCGGAGACAGGGCGGAAGCGGCGCCAGCCGTAGCCGACCGCCGGGGAAGGAGCCAACGCCCGCCGCCCCCCGCAGCAGGTCGCGACACCCTCCCCGCCACCCCGCTACCTCACGCCGGCTACCTCCCCCACCCCGCTACTTCACGCCCAGTGCCTGCTCGATCGGGTGCAGCAGGAAGTAGACGAGGAAGCAGAGGCCGACGGCGTTCAGCAGCCAGGGGATCTGCTTGAAGCGCCCGGTGGCGGTGCGCAGCAGGATGAAGGCCAGTACGCCGATGCCGATGCCGTTGGTGATGCTGTAGGTGAAGGGCATCGAGCTGATCGTCAGGAACGCGGGGATGCCGACGGTGAAGTCGCTCCAGTCGATCTGCGTGACGTTGGCGGCCATGATCAGGAAGCCGACGACGACGAGCGCGGGCGTGGCGGCCTGCGACGGGACGACGGTCGCCAGCGGCGTGAAGATCAGCGCGAGCAGGAACAGCCCGCCGGTCATCAGGTTCGCCAGGCCGGTCCGGGCTCCCTCGCCGACGCCGGCCGTGGACTCCACGAAGCAGGTGTTGGCGGAGGCGGAGCCGAAGCCGCCGCCCGCGACCGCGATGCCGTCGGCCATCAGGATCCGGCCCATGCCCGGCAGGTTGCCGTTCTCGTCGGTCAGCCCGGCCTCCTCGCCGACGCCGATGATGGTGCCCATCGCGTCGAAGAAGCCGGAGAGCAGCACAGTGAAGACGAAGAGGCAGCCGGTGAGTACGCCGACTTCCTTGAAGCCGCCGAAGAGGCTGATGTGGCCGATCAGGCCGAAGTCCGGGGCGCCGATGATCTTTTCGGGGACATTGGGGACCGCCAGGCCCCAGGCGGCGTCCGGCGTGTTGGTGACGGCGTTGATGATGATCGCGACGACGGCCATGGTGACCATGCCGATCAGGATCGCGCCCTTGGTCTTGCGCACGATCAGCACGAACATCAGCGCCAGACCGACGACGAAGACCAGCACCGGCCAGCCCTTGAGCTGACCGCCCTGGCCCAGGCCCAGCGGCACGGTGGTGTGGGCGGCGTCCGGGTTACGGGTGACGAAGCCCGCGTCGACCAGGCCGATCAGCGAGATGAACATGCCGATGCCGATGGCGATCGCGCGGCGCAGGCCGTTGGGGATCGCGTCCATCACGCGCTGCCTGAGGCCCGAGGCGACCAGGATCATCAGCACCAGGCCGGCTAGGACGACCATGCCCATGGCGTCCGGCCAGCTCATCTTGGGGGCGAGCTGGAGGGAGACCACGGCGTTGATGCCGAGGCCGGCCGCGATGGCGATCGGGACGTTGCCCATCACGCCCATCAGGACCGTGCTCAGTCCGGCCATCAGCGCGGTGGCGGTGACCAGCTGGCCGTTGTCGAGGTGATGACCGAACTTGTCGACTCCGGAGCCGAGGATGATCGGGTTCAGCACGATGATGTACGCCATCGCGAAGAACGTCGCCAGACCGCCGCGGAGTTCGCGGCTTACCGTCGACCCCCGCTCGGAGATCTTGAAGAAGCGGTCGAAACCGTTCTTCGGCGGCTTCGGTGCCGGGTTCTCAAGGGCGTCGACCGGCGTGGTGGCCGAGGGGGACATGCGGGGACCTCAGTCGGACGGGCCTGGGGCAGGCGCGGGGGCCCGAGGGCCCGGAACACGTACAGAGCTTCACTCACCGGATCGGATTGGAGGAATCAACGATCCAATCCGGTCAGATCTAGAAAGGTTCAGTATGAATAAACAATGCACTGATCGCTATCTCCGCGCGTAGACCCTTGCGGCAGGGGGCCTCTGGGCGCATCTGCCCGTCCGATGTGTCCCCCGTTCGGCCCCGTGCCCGGCCCCCGTAAGCTGAGCCCTATGTGGAAGAAGTCCGAACTGCGCGAGGCGCCGGCGCCCCTGGAGGGCCCGGTCGTCGGCACGATCACCGGCGGCACCATCATCTGGTTCGTGCTCTTCCTCGGCCAGCTCCCCTTCTACGGCTGGTTCGCCGACCGCGGCCACTCCTGGTGGGTGTGGACCTGCCTGGCCGGCGGCGGCCTGGGGCTGTTGGGTATCTGGTACGTCCGCAAGCGGGATGCCGCGATCAAGCGTGCCGCGGCGGCGGCCGACGGGTCCTGAGCCCAGCGGGCCCGGAACCCGACGGATCCTGACCCCGGCGGCCCCTGACCGTGGTGGGTCCTGGCTCCGGTGAGTCCTGATGGTGGTGGGTCCTGGCCCCGGTGGGTCCTGGCCCCGGTGGTCCTGGCCCCGGTGGTCCTGGCCCCGGTGGGTTTGGCTTTCCGGCGGCTGCTGACCGACGGCTCCTGATCCGGCGGAGCCCGCCCCCACAGCAGCTCCTGACCCGGTGGCCCCTGCCCCGACGGCAGCTCTCGTCCCTGACGGCAGCCCCCGACCCCGGCGACCGGTCCCACGGCGGCCGCTCCCCCGCCCGCGGACCCCGCCCGATCCAGCGGGTGAAGTGCGCCGTCCGCCCGTAACGTCGAGGGCATGACGGAGCGGACGCGGTCCGGGGTGGAGGGCCCCGGGGCGGGCGGCGGGTCGGCCGGGCGGGCCGGCCGGGAACCGGTCAGTCCCGGCCTGACCGCCGCCGAGGTCGCGCAGCGGGTCGCCCGGGGCGAGGTCAACGACGTCCCGGTCCGCTCCTCGCGATCCGCGGCCGCGATCATCCGCGGCAATGTCTTCACCCGCTTCAACGCGATCATCGGCGTGCTGTTCGTGATCATCCTGATCGTCGGGCCCATCCAGGACGGCCTGTTCGGGTTTGTGATCGTCGCCAACACCGGCATCGGCATCGTCCAGGAGCTGCGTGCCAAGAAGACCCTGGACAAGCTGGCGGTCGTCGGGGAGGCGAGGCCGACCGTCCGGCGCGACGGTGTCGCGGCCCCGCTCGCCACCTCCGAGGTCGTTCTCGACGACGTCATCGAGCTCGGCCCCGGCGACAAGGTCATCGTCGACGGCGAGGTGCTGGAGACCGACAGTCTGGAGATCGATGAATCGCTGCTGACCGGTGAGGCCGATCCGGTCGTCAAGAAGCCCGGTGAGGCGGTGCTGTCCGGCAGCTTCGTCGTCGCGGGCGGTGGCGCCTTCACCGCCACCAAGGTCGGCCGTGAGGCGTACGCCGTCCAGCTCGCCGAGGAGGCCAGCCGCTTCACCCTGGTCCACTCCGAACTGCGCACCGGCATCAGCCAGATCCTCAAGTACGTGACCTGGATGATGGTTCCGACCGCGATCGGCCTGATCCTCAGCCATCTGCTCACCTTGGGGCTGCCCGGCGACGCCGCAATCCGCCGGATGGTCGCCGGGATCGTGCCGATGATCCCGGAGGGGCTGGTCCTGCTCACCTCGGTCGCCTTCGCGATCGGGGTGATCCGGCTCGGCCGGAAACAGTGCCTCGTTCAAGAGCTCCCCGCCATCGAGGGCCTGGCGCGGGTCGATGTGGTCTGCCTGGACAAGACGGGCACGCTGACCGAGGGCGGTATGGACGTCAGCGGGCTGAGGCCGCTCGGCTCCGCATCCGGAGGTTCGGAGACGGGCGGAACCTCGGAGACGGGCCGAAGCTCGCACACGGGCGAAGGCTCGGAGACGGGCGCAGGCGACGCGCGGCGGAACGGTGACCCGGAGACGGGCGCAGACTCGCCGACAAGCAGAAGCTCGGAGACAGGCGCAGACCCGCAGGCGAGCCGAGGCGACGCGCGGCGGAGCGGTGACCCGGGGGTGTATATCGAGCAGGTTCTCGGTGCCCTCGGCGCTTCCGATCCCCGCCCCAACGCCTCCCTCCAGGCCGTCATCGACGCCTATCCCGCCGACGCGGGCTGGCGCTGCACCCGTTCCCTGCCGTTCTCCTCCGCCCGCAAATACAGCGGCGCGGCCGTCGAGGGCCCCGACGGCGCACGGACGACCTGGCTCCTCGGCGCCCCGGACGTTCTGCTGCCGCCCGGTGACCACCGCCTCGCCGAGATCGACGATCTCAACGCCCGGGGTCTGCGCGTCCTCCTCCTGGCCCGTACCGGGCGGGAGTTGGACGACCCCGAGGTCGCGCGGGACGTCCGCCCCGCGGCGCTGGTCGTCCTGGAGCAGCGGCTGCGGCCCGAAGCCCCCGACACCTTGCGCTACTTCGCCGACCAGGGCGTCGCCGCGAAGGTCATCTCCGGCGACAATGCGGTATCGGTCGGCGCGGTGGCCGGCAAGCTCGGGCTGCCGGGCGCCGATGCCCCGGTGGATGCCCGTCGGCTGCCGGGCGCTACGGACGCGATGGCCGCCCGCCTCGACGAGGGTGCGGTCTTCGGACGGGTCACCCCTCAGCAGAAGCGGGAGATGGTCGCCGCTCTCCAGTCCCGCGGGCACACCGTCGCGATGACCGGTGACGGCGTCAATGACGTGCTGGCCCTGAAGGATGCCGACATCGGGGTGGCCATGGGCTCCGGCTCCGAGGCCACCCGTGCCGTCGCCCAGATCGTGCTGCTCAACAACAGCTTCGCCACGCTGCCTTCGGTGGTCGCGGAGGGTCGCCGGGTCATCGGCAACATCACCCGCGTCGCCACCCTCTTCCTGACCAAGACGGTCTACTCCGTCCTCCTGGCCATCCTGGTGGCCTGCTGGCAGATCCCTTACCCGTACCTCCCCCGGCATCTCACCCTGCTGTCCACCCTGACCATCGGCGTCCCGGCGTTCTTCCTCGCCCTGGCGCCCAACAAGGAGCGCGCCCGCCCGCACTTCGTCCGCCGGGTGATGCGCTACGCGATCCCGTCGGGCCTGATCATCGGGCTGGCCGCGTTCGGTACCTATCTGCTGGCCCGCCACTACTACACGGGGCCGGACGCGCTGCCCGCCGAGACCAGCGCCGCGACCCTGACCCTCTTCCTCGCCGCGCTCTGGGTCCTGGTGATCATCGCCCGCCCGTACACGTGGTGGCGGATCGCCCTGGTCCTGACGATGGGCCTGGCCTTCCTGGTCGTCCTGGCCACGCCCTGGCTACAGGACTTCTTCGATCTGCGGCTGGTCGGGACGACGATGCCGTGGGCGGCGGTGGCGATCGCGGCGGTGACGGCGGTGCTGCTGGAGGTCAACTGGCGTTGGGTGGCCTGGCGGTTCCCGGCCTGAGCCTGGCGGTTCCCGGCCTGAGCCGGGCGGGGGTTCCCGGCCTGAGCCCGCCTGCAATGCGGCCCGGCGCACTCCCCGGCACCCGGGTGTACGGGGGGATGGGGTGCCACGGGGAGGCGCCGGGCCCGGGGAGGCCGCTGCTCAGAGAGAGCAGCGGCGAGGCACCCGACTCAGCACCCGAGTCAGCAGTCAGGAAGCAGCGGCAGGGTGGCGGCGCAGTTGTTCGGTGTGTTGTTGGTGATGGAGCTCCCGAACAGCCAGACGGTGCCGGCGTTCTTGTAGATTCCGCCGCCGGTGACGGTGGCGGTGTTGTTCTGGACGTTGCTGGTGTTGAGCACCAGCGAGTTGTCGCTGTAGATCCCGCCGCCGTAGGAGGCCGCGCTGTTGCGGACGGAACTGCCGGTCAGGGTGACGACGCCGCCGAGGTTGGCGATACCGCCGCCCACGCCGAAGCCCGCGTCACCGCGGCTGACGGTGACCGTGTTGAGGGTGAGCTGGCCGTGAGCGACCGGGTTCTGCGAGGGGCCGTCGACCTCGAAGATCCGGAACGGGGCGGCTCCCGGCGCCCGGACGATCTCGGTGGCCAGCCCGGTCATGGAGATCGGAGTGGTGATGTTCGGAAGTCCGGCCGGTCCGCCGGCGCCGCCCCCACTGTGCGCGCTGGTCAGGGTGTAGGTGCAGAACGGCGCCAGGGTCAGCACGCCGCCGCCTGCGGCGTTGGCCCCGTTGACCGCGTTGACCAGTGCGGTCTCGCTGCATGTGACGGCCGTCGGATCCGCCGCCTGTGCGGGCAGGGCGGTGGCCGCGCACAGCGCCAGAGCACTGGCCACGGTCGCCCCTCGGAGAGTACGGATGGCTCGCACAACGCCTCCTCGGACGTAGTTCTGAGCTACCCGCAGCCGCCGCGGCCTCCGGACGGACTCAGCAGCTGATGCCCTCCTCCGGCAAGGCGCGACAACGCGGCAACGCGACAAGGCGCCGTGGACCGAGGCCCCTCGGGGCCTGCCGGCTACCGCACTTCACTCCCTGACGGAGGGATGGGCAGCCCACCTGGTCGGACACCGGAAGTAACTCATCCGGGTGATGCGGCCAGCAAGGGAAAGGGCCCGCAGCCACCCTTTCGGCGGAGCGTGCGCGGTCTTCACCACCCTTACGGGGCCGGACCGCCCTAACGGGCCGGTCACGGAAACCGCCCGGTGATGGCGGCGCCCAGCGCTTCCCCCTACCCTCCGCCCCATGAAGCTGATTTCGGGGGACCTCGCCCACGCGGTACTGGCCGGCCGTCACCACTACCACCACCACTACCACTCCGGCGGCGGCTCCTACGGGGGCGGCATCGACTGGTGGGAGTGGCTGATTCTGGGCGTCGGCGCCGTGGTGTTGGTGTGGTCCCTGGTCAGGAAGTTCTCCTCGGACTGAGCCGCGCCGGGAGGCCGGCCCCCGTCGCGGTGCGACGGGGGCCGTTCCCGGTCCGTTCCGGTCAGTCGAACCAGCGGGCCCGCGCCAGTTCCTCGCCGCGTTCCGGGTCCTCCAGGAGGGCGGCGACCTCGAAGCGGCGGGGCCATTGGGCGGTGGCCCAGGCCAGGCCGGCGGCGACGCCTTCGAGGGTGGCGGCGTGCAGGGTGCCGTCGGTCCAGCGCCAGTCGAGTTCGGCGGTGTCGTCGGGGCCGTCGCCGACGAGGAGTTCCTCGTGTTCGAGGTAGGACTCGGGGGTGGCGGGGCCGAGGAGGATGCGTACCGCGTCCGGGACGTCATGGCGTACGCCCTCGGAGCGGATCTCGGCGTTGACGGCCTCGCTCAGCCGGCGGACCTGGAGCAGTTCGGCCAGGTCGGCGGCGCGCTCCGGGCGTACCGGCAGGAGGGGGAGGCGGGTGGCGAGCGGCATCAGGTCGGGGGCGTCGGCGACCACGGCGTCGGCGGCGTCCACCACCCGCAGTTCGCGGTCGAGGACTGTGCGCAGTTCGTCGGGCAGGGTCACCTGGTCGGGGTCGAGGCGGGACAGCAGGCCGTAGAGGGCGTGGAGTTGGGCGGTTCCGATGGGCAGGTGCGGGTCGGCGAGGCGGGTCAGCAGTTCCGCGGCGCCGCCGGGCTCGTCGAGGAGGGCGGTGACGGAGGTGCGTACGCCGAGGGCGCGCAGGACCTGGGCGTCGACCTCGCCGGCGTCCGCGGACTCGTACAGTCCGGCCAGCAGCGGGTCGCCGCCGGCGGCGCGGAGGCCGGCGGGGCGGCGGCCGTCGAGTACCGGGTGTCCGCGCAGCCACCAGGCGGTGTAGGGGCGGACGGATTCGGTGGTGCCGTCGGGGAGGAGGACGCGGACGGGGGCGGTGAGCGCGTCGCGCAGCGGGGGCTGGGAGAGCATCGCCAGGACCTGGGGCCAGGCGTCGTCGTCGACGAGGTCGAGGTCGCGGACGGCCACCAGCTCGGTGACGACGGGCGGGAGCGGGGTCTCCGGCAGTGCGTCGAGGATGTCCTCGCACCAGACGTCGACCGCGTCGAGCAGTCCGACGTCGTCCGGTTCGGCGAAGTCGCTGTCCCGTGGCTCCATTTCGTCCGGGTCGAGGACGACGTCGGTGGCGCGTACGAGTGCGAAGCCGGCCAGGACGCCCACGGCGGTCAGCGGCTGTTCGCCCCAGCGTTCGGCCAACTCGGCGTCGCAGGAGGCGAGTTCGCCCTCGCGGATGACCCGGTCGAAGGGGCTGCCGGGGTAGACCAGCTCGCCCGCCGGGGCGAGTTCGCCGTCCTCGTCGGGCAGGGCGAGCGCGCCGAGCCAGGGTTCGTCGCCCGGTGAGAGGTTGGCGTCCCGGACGAGCCCGAGGACGGTGTCGGCCAGTTCCTCGGCGCCCAGGGGTGTTCCGGGGCCGCCGCCGTCGAAATCGTCCGCGAAGAGGTCGTAGGCGTCCTCGTCGGCGTCGAGGGAGTTCTCAACGGCCGCCCGGACCTGGGGGGTTGTCAGGACGGCGCGGGGTGCGGCGGGGGTGGCGCCGAGTTTTTCCAGCAGGGGGTGCACCGCGTCGGGGTGGGCCACCTTCAGGCCGAGCCGGGCGAGGGTACGGTGCCGGGCCGCGGCCTCGGCGTCGCCGCCCGGGCCGCCGGCGGGCAGCGGCAGCAGTACCTGTCGTGGTCCGATCGTGGTCCGTGCGGTGCCGTTGGTGCCGCCGGGCCCCTGTCCTGCGGTGCCCGCGAGCGGCACCGGCAGTCCGCTGAGCCGGTCGGGGTCGGTGCCGGCCAGTGCGTCGTAGAGCCGCCACCACCAGCCGGGTGAGCGTTCGACGCCGGCCAGCCGGTCGATCATCTCCCCCAGCGGCACCCGGGCCACGCCCAACGCCCGCAGCTCCGGGCGGCGTTCGAGGCCGGCCGGCAGCAGGCTGGGGAAGAGTTCGGCCAGCACCCCGACCGCCGCGGCGCCCGCGCCCTCGACCAGTTCGGCGTCGACGGGCCGCAGGATGTAGCGCTCGGCGGTGCCGGCGGCCTCGTCCCACTCACCGGCCGGTAGGCCCTCGGGCTCGGGCCGTTGGCCGCCGGGAGTGCCGGCGCTCGGCAGGAACCGGACCCTCGGCAGCAGCTCCAGCACCTGGCGGCGCAGCTCGCTGTCGAGGCCGCCCTTGCCCAGCGGGCCGGGCACCAGGTCGAGGGTGCCGACCGACACCGGTTCCCAGGCGTCCAGCAGCGCCGCGTAGGCGGCGGCCGCCCGGCCCACCAGGAAGTCCGCGAGCGGGCCCGGGGCGACATGGCGCCGGGTCGGCTCCAGCGGGAACGAGGCGATCAGCAGGGCAGGCAGTCCCAGGGGTTCGTCGGTCGGCGTCGGGGCGTGCACCACCGGCGCGGTTGCGGGCTGCATGGGCGCGCCCTCGGCGTCCACCGGCACCGCCCAGGTCACCGTCCAGGCCGGCCGCAGGCGTTCCTCCACGGGCCGGTCGGCGAGCAGCGCAGGGTCCAGCGGTCCGCCGTCGGTCGCCACCCGCCAGCGGGTGGCGCCCCGCTCGCTGTCCTCGATCCGGACGTACGGGCCCTGCGGCAGCCGCCGCAACTCCCGTACGCCTTCGGGGGTCTCGACGATCACCTCGGACAGGCCGGGCAGCGTCAGCAGCAGCGCCGCGTCGATCCCGTCGAGCAGCCGCTCGGCGAGGTCCTGCGCGGCGATGTCGCGCAGCGGCAGGACGACCGCGGTGTCGTAGCCGTCGGGTGCGGTGCCCTCGGCGGGCAGCGGCAGCCGGAGCAGTGGTACGTGGCCGTCGCGGCGGCGCAACTCGCCGCCCAGGCCGGGGCTGTGCGCCGCGACTTCCTCGGTCATCGCCCGGGCCTCGGCGAGCGACCACCGCACCCCGCCGGTGCGTCCCACCAGGGCGGGCTCGTCGCTCACGGACAGCACGGCGGCGAAGCCCACGCCGAACCGGCCCACCGCGCCGGCCGCCACGCTCGGCTCCCGCTTGGCGGAGGCGCGGAGCGTGGAGAGGGATTCGACGCCGGTGGCGTCCAGGGGAGCGCCGGTGTTGGACGCGACGAGTACGGCGGGCGCGCTGCCGTCGGCCGGGTGGAGGGTGAGCCGCAGGCGGCCGGGGACGCCGGCGCGGGCGGCCGCGTCGGCCGCGTTCTGTGCCAGTTCGACGGCGAGGCGGTCGCGGTAGCCGCCGAGGGCGAGGTCCTCCTCCGCGTTGGCGTCCTCGCGGAACCGGGCCGGTGAGGCGGCCCAGGCGTCCAGCACACCGCGCCGCAGCCGAGCCGTCCCGAACGGGTCCCCGGCGGCGCCTCGCACCCACGACGTTGCGGTCACGTGTGTTGTCTCCCTCGTGTGTCGATGCCCTGACGTTATCGCCCCACGTTGTCGGCTGACCCGCCGTGGGGGTTGCTGTTGTTTCCGCCTTCGGCGGGTGGGTGTGTGGGCTCCGGCCCCGCCCCCTCCCGTACGCGAACGGGACCCCACCCCGGTGGGGGATTTCAAAAGACCGGAAGCTCGGCCGTAGCGCGATGCGGCCGAGCTTCTGGGTCTGTGTGATGCGTGGGGGCGGACGGTCTCAGCTGTGGCCCAGTTCCTCCGCCGGGCCGGTGTCCTCCACCGAGCCGCCGTCCCGTTCGGGGCGGAGCGAGAGCGGTTCGACCACGGTCTCGTCCACGACGGGCGGGGCGGGACGTGGCGGCTTCGGCATGACGGCGGCCTCGGAGTGCGCGCCGCAGCCGTAGGCGAGGGAGACGACCCGGCCGTCGGCGGGGGAGAACTCGTTGGCGCAGACGCCGAAGGCCTGGCGCAGGGAGCCGGTCAGCGGGGTGAGGAAGCCGCAGGTCATGCAGGTTGCGGGGGCGGCCTGGGCCATCGGGGTCTTGGCTCCGTAGGCCTCCTCCCAGCGGTCCGCGGCGGCGTGCAGGCCGTAGCGGGAGAGCACCCGGGCGCGGCGCATGCCCAGTTCCTCGGCGACGGCCGCGATACCGCCCCGCTCGGGGACGGGCTGGATCGCGGGCGAGCCGGGGAGGACGTCGGCCTCCTCGGTGTCGGCGACCTCGGCGGCCATGCCCTCGGCGACGGCGGAGTTCGGCGGCGGGATGTCCTCACCGGTGAAGCCGGGTTCCAGGCGCAGATCGTCGGCCTCGGTGGGCAGCAGATCGCCGGGGCCCATGTCGCCGGGGCGCAGCCGTTCGCTCCAGGGCACCCACTCCGGTGCGAGCAGTGCGTCGGGGCCGGGCAGCAGCACCGTCTCGGCGAGCGTGACGATCTTGGCTCGGGAGGCCCTGGCGACCGTCACGGCCCAGCGCCAGCCGCGGTAGCCGGGGTCGTTGGCGGCGAAGAGATGGGTGACGACGCGGTCTCCGTCGGCGACGGCGGCGATGTGCTCGCCCACCATGCCGGGGAGTGCCACTTCCTCCGCCGCCGCCCGGGCAAGGTCGACCGCCTCGGCGCACAGGCGGTCCGGGGTACGGCTTCGCATCGCAGCACTCACAAGAATCGATTCTCTCTTCCACGCCGTCTCACGAGTGCGCCAGCCGCAGCTGTCCTTGTCCTGTCCGGACGACCGGCGAGGCCGGGGGCGGGCGGAGCGGACCAGGGGACCGCGTCGACGTCCGCGCCCGATCGGTTCGGTCGAGCGCACCTCATACGACCCATTCTGCTGGATCGCGGATCGCAATGAGACACGCGGCCAAATCCGACCGCCGGTGGCGCGCTACACACGCTACCCCTTCAACGGTGTACGACTCCTCGGCGGGAGCCGCAATTGGCGGCGGCGGGGAACGCGGAGCGGTGCGCTGCGCGCCGCCGGGCGGAGAAAGTGCCCACTGCTGGGCGAGTTGGGGCACTATGGCCGGGTGGCTGCTGCCGCACGGACGTCGAGGGTGGCGAAGGTGGCGAAGGCATCGCGGAAGTCGTCGGGAGCATCGTCGCGCAGGCCGTCCCGGGTGCCGCGGGGCGGGGCCGGGGAGGGCAGGGGGCGGCGGGCGGCCCGGGCGGCCGGGCGGGCGCTGCACCGGCCGTTCACCGGCGCGGCCCGGCGGATACGGCGCGCGACGCATGCCCACGGTGCGGGTGAGTCCGGGCTGGGCAAGCTGATCGAGCTGCATGCGGTGAACTCCGCGGGCGACATGCTGATCACCGTCGCGCTGGCTTCGACGGTGTTCTTCTCGGTGCCGACGCAGGAGGCGCGGGGCCGGGTGGCGCTGTATCTGGCCGTGACGATGGCGCCGTTCGTGCTGCTCGCGCCGGTGGTCGGGCCGCTGCTGGACCGGGTGCCGCATGGTCGCCGGGCGGCGATGGCCGGGGCGATGCTGGCCCGGGCGCTGCTGGCGCTGACGCTGTCGGGGGCGGTGGCGACCGGTGGTATCCAGCTGTATCCGGCGGCGCTGGGTGTGCTGGTGGCGTCGAAGGCGTACGGGGTGGTGCGCAGTGCGGTGGTGCCGCGGCTGTTGCCGCCGCGGATCTCGCTGGTCAAGGCCAATTCGCGGGTGACGCTGGCCGGGCTGCTGGCGACGGGGGCGGCGGCGCCGGCCGGGGCGGGGCTGCATCTGATCGGTCCTGGCTGGCCGCTCTACGGGGCGTTTGTGGTGTTTGTGGCGGGTACGTTTCTGTCGCTTTCGCTGCCGCACAAGGTCGACTCGGCGAAGGGCGAGGGCCGGGCCCTGCTGGCGTCCCGCGAGGCGGCGGAGGCGGGGGGCGGCACGCGGCGGAAGGCGGGGCTGCGGACGGTCGGTCCTTCGGTGCTGCACGGTCTCCAGGCCAATGCCGCGTTGCGGGCGCTCTCCGGGTTTCTGACGTTCTTCCTGGCGTTCCTGCTGCGCGACCAGCCGCTGGGCGGGCTGGGCGCGGTGGTCTCGCTGGGGCTGGTGGCGGTGGCCGCCGGTGTCGGCAATGCGCTGGGGACGGCGGTCGGGGCGTGGCTGAAGGCCCGGGGTCCTGAGCAGATCGTCGCGGTGGTGCTGGGGCTGGCGCTGGCGGTGATGGTGCTGGCCGCGGTGTTCTACGAGGTGCTGGCGGTGGTCGTGGTCACCGCGGCGGCGGCCACCGCGGGCCTGTGCCAGGCGCTGGGGAAGCTGTCGCTGGACGCGATGATCCAGCGCGATATGCCGGAGGAGGTGCGGACCAGTGCGTTCGCCCGGTCGGAGACGGCGCTTCAGCTGTCGTGGGTGGTGGGCGCCGCCGTCGGGATCTCGCTGCCGCTGATCGGGGTGCTGGGGATGTCGGTGGCCGCGGGGCTGGTGGCGCTGGGTGTGGCGCTGGCCGTACGGGGGCTGCTGGGCGCGGCGCGGCGGGGTGGTGCGCGGAGCGCGCGGGTGGCCTGAAGGTGGGGTGCGGCGGGGCGGTGCGCGACCGGTGGCGCGGCACGCCGTACCCGGGCGTGGCGTGAGTGGGGGCGCCAGATAGCCTGCCCGTATGACCGCTGCGTTGATCTCCTGGGGCAAGGGCCGCCGCGCCGCTGCCGCCATCGGTGCCGTGTCCCTGGGTCTTGTCACCCTCTCCGCCTGCGAGAAGCCGACCGCGCTCGCGACCGTGACCGTCGGTTCGTCGACGGTGACCGCCGAGGCCACCCCCGGCTGCGACGGCAAGGGCGAGGAACTGTCGCGGAAGGACGTCGCCGCCTGCATCACGAAGAAGGGCGGCAAGACGCTCACCGTGCACCCCGGTGAGCGGGTGCGCGTCGGTGTCGAGCCCGACGTCGCCAAGTCCGGCTGGATCGTCATCGGCGCCGGCCCCGTGATGCGGGAGCCCAGCAACCAGACGTACCGCAGCTTCGACGCGGACACCCTCTTCATGCAGCAGAACCCGCAGACCGGTCAGACCTCCTACACCAAGGACGTCACCCTCCAGGTCGCGGAGATCGGCAAGGGCTCCCAGGGCCCGACGACGATGTGGCACTTCACCCTGAAGCAGAAGAACTGACCGTTCCGGGCGCAGGCAGTGGGGGCTGAGTGATGCGGATCCTGGTCGTCACGGCGGTGGCCGCCGAACGCGACGCGGTACTGGCCGCGGTGGCGGACGACGGCGCGGCGCGGGCGCAGGAACTGCCCGGCGGTTATGCGCTGCACCGCGCGGGCGGCCGGCCGGTGGCGCTGGAGGTGCTGGCCGCCGGTGTCGGTCCGGCCGCGGCGGCCGCCGGTACCGCCACCGCGCTGACCGCCGCCGCACTCGCCGGGACGCCGTACGACCTGGTGGTCTCGGCCGGTATCGGCGGCGGTTTCTCCCCCGGTCCCGGCTCCTCCCCCGGCCCCGGCGCGCCCGTGGGCTCGGTGGTGGTCGCGGACGCGATCGTCGCGGCCGATCTGGGTGCCGAGACCCCCGACGGTTTTCTGCCGGTCACCGAGCTCGGCTTCGGCACGGTGGCGCACCGTCCCGACCCGGCGCTGGTCAAGGCCGTCGCGGCGGCCACCGGTGCGGCCACCGGCACCGTCGTCACCGTCTCCACGGTCACCGGCAGCGCCGCCCGCACCGCCGAGCTGGCACGGCGTCACCCGGGCGTGCTGGCCGAGGCGATGGAGGGCTTCGGGGTCGCCGAGGCCGCCGCCGCGCACGGTGTGCCGGTGCTGGAGGTCCGTACGGTCTCCAATCCGGTCGGGCCCCGGGACCGCGCCGGCTGGCGCATCGGCGATGCCCTCGCCGCGCTCACCGGCGCCTTCGGCGCGCTCCCGGGAGCCGTGGCGGCCGCCACCGGACCGGCTCCGGAACCTCCCCCACGCTCGACTTCGCTCACGCGGGGGGACCCCCACGTCCCTGAGGAGGGCCCGTGACCCGGCCGTTGAACATCGCGTACTCGCCGTGCCCGAACGACACCTTCGTCTTCGACGCGCTGGCGCACAGCCGGGTCCCGGGCGCCCCGGAGCTCGCGGTCACCTTCGCCGATATCGACCTCACCAACGGCATGGCCGAGCGCGGTGAGTTCGATGTGCTGAAGGTGTCGTACGCGGTGCTGCCGTGGGTGCTCCAGGAGTACGCGCTGCTGCCGTGCGGCGGGGCGCTGGGGCGCGGCTGCGGCCCGCTGGTGCTGACCCGGCATCAGGGCGCCGCCGCGGATCTGGCCGGAAAGACGGTCGCGGTGCCCAGCGAGCGGTCGACCGCGTATCTGTTGTTCCGGCTGTGGGCGGCGGCCGAGGTGCCGGGCGGTGTCGGGGAGATCGTGGTGCTGCCGTTCCACGAGATCATGCCGGCCGTGCGCGACGGCAAGGTCGATGCGGGCCTGGTCATCCATGAGGCGCGCTTCACGTACCAGAACTACGGCCTGGTCCGCCTGGCCGACATGGGTGAGCACTGGGAGCTCACCACCGGCCTGCCGATCCCGCTCGGCGCGATCATCGCCAAGCGGTCGCTGGGCGAGCGGACGCTGCGTGAACTGGCGGCCGCGATCCGCACGTCCGTCCTGATGGCCTGGGACGACCCGGAGGCCTCCCGGCCGTATGTCCTGGAGCACGCCCAGGAGATGGACCCGAAGGTGGCCGACGCGCACATCGGGCTGTACGTCAACGAGTTCACCGCCGGCCTCGGTGAGGACGGCTATGCCGCGGTGCGCGGGCTGCTCACCCGCGCCGCGGCCGAGGGGCTGGTACCGCCCCTCGGCCGCGATGCGCTGAGTTTTGTGTGAGGCGCCGGGCCCGGGTCCGTGCGCGGGGGCGCCGGTCCGGTCCGGGCGGGGTCAGACGTCGAGCTGGTCGGCGACCGCGCGCAGCATGCCGGCGATCTTCGCGCCGTGCACCTTGTCGGGGTAGCGGCCGCGCTCCAGCTGCTGGGTGACGTTCTCCAGGAGCGTGGTGAGGTCCTGGACGATCGAGGCGAGTTCGTCGGGCTTACGGCGCTGCGCCGCGGCGACCGAGGGTGCGGGGTCGAGGAGTGTCACGGTCAGCGCCTGGTCGCCGCGCTGACCTGCTACGACGCCGAATTCGACGCGCTGGCCAGGCTTGAGTGCGGCCACGCCGTCGGGCAGCACCGACGAGTGCACGAAGACGTCACCGCCGTCATCGCGGGAGAGAAAGCCGAAGCCCTTCTCACTGTTGAACCACTTGACCTTGCCGGTAGGCACGTCTGTCCTCGTCCTCGTACTCGTTGGAAAAATGCTGGGCCGGTCCACCGCGGAATTGCGGAAGAAACCGTCTGGATAGCAATGCAGCGGGCCGCAGGACCCGCCACCACCAAGGCTAATGGTCCCAAGGCCGGTGACAAGACGCCGCCGGGTGGATCCTCGGTGCTCCTGGCCCGGACTTACCCTGGTCAGGTGTCTGACGAAACTCCCCGGGACGGGGATCTGCTGGTCCGAATCGGCGCGATCATGTTCCTTGTTGGCGCAGCGGCCACTCTCGCCACGGTCGCCCCGCTGTTCCTCGGGCAGCACCCGCTGCCGTCGGTCTTCTACTGGGTGTGCATGCTGATGGGCCTCGGTTTTCTGGTCGCCGCGGCCGGAGTGGTCCGTTCCGCCGTCGCGCAGCGCCGTCAGGCCGGGGTGGTCACGGGGTCTTCCGGGGCGGCGTCGCCGTCCGGCCCTTCCGCGAGGTAGCGCACCAGCCACGCCGGGAAGGCCGTCAGGTCCCCGAGCAGCACATCGGCGCCGGCCGCCCGCAGTTCGCCCTCGTCGCACGGCCCGGTGGCCACCGCGACGGACAGCGCCCCCGCGGCGCGGGCGCCGCGCACGTCCCCGGTGTGGTCGCCGACGTAGATCTGCGCGCCGTGCTCACGCAGCGCCCCGGCCTTGGCCTCCGCCCACAGCGAGCCGATGACGGCGTCCGGCTCGATGCCCAGGTGCGCCAGGTGCAGCTTGGCGTTGGGCTCGTACTTGGCGGTCACCACGATCGCCCGGCCACCCGCCGCCTGCACCGCGGCGATGGCCTCCGGCGCGCCCTCCAGGGCCGGTGTCGGGGCGATCGCGTACTCCGGGTACAGCGCGCGGTAGACCTCGCTGATCTCGGCCACCCGCTGTTCGGGGAACCAGCGGCGGATCTCCTCCTCCAGCGGCGGCCCGAGCCGGGTCACCGCGGCCTCGGCGTCGACGAAGGTCCCGGTCCTGGCGGACAGCTCCTGGTAGGCGGCCTTGATGCCGGGGCGGGAGTCGATCAGCGTCATGTCGAGGTCGAAACCGACCGTCAGGGGGTACGCAGCCATGCCCGCCATTGTGCAGGGGCCCGCGATCCGGCCGGAGGGGGCCTTCGCCCGGCCCCGCTCCGCCGGCCAGGCCGGGCGGCTGCCGGGGCCGGACGGCCGGCCGGTGGCCGGGACGTCACCGTGCCCGCCTCAGCGCGCCGCCCGCCGCATCCGCCACAGCAGGAACAGCGCCGAGGCGACGGCCGCGACGCGGGCCATGGCCGGCAGGGCGTCCAGCAGCTCCTGTCCCAGCCGGCCCTGGGCGATCGGCTCGCCCCAGCGGCCGTCGAAGCGGCCCCACAGCCACACCACCAGGCCGGCGGCGACGGTCCCCGGCACGCCGAGCGCCGCGAACTTGGCCTCGGTGCGGGTCAGCCTGGGCGCTACATAGGCCAGCGCCCAGCCGCCCGCCAGCGCGAGCCAGGAGCCGAGCACGGCGCCGGCCACCAGGAGGAGCACCGCCAGCGTCGGGACGGGGCTGAGCCACGCCCGGAGCGGGACCGGACCGGTGACGTCCGCGGCCTCGTCCTCGCCGTCCGCGACGTCGGCGGCCTGACCGTCGGCCGCCGCGCTCCGTCGCCGGGCGAGCGCACGCCGTAGCAGCCCGGGGAGCGTGCGCTGCCCGTCCGCCGCGCCGTCCAGGGCCGGGTCCGCTTCCGCTTTCGCGCCGCCCTTCGTCAGCGACAGCCGGCCGTCGTCCTCGGCCTCCTCGGCCTCCTCGGCCTTGGGACGGTCCCATATCTCCGGGATCTCGATCCCGCCGACGAATCCGGGGACGGTCTCGCCCGGCCCGAACGGCGCCGGTTCCACCCGCCACCAGTCGGGCGCCTCGCTCCCGTCACCCAGTTCGTCCGCGCCCGCGAGGTGCGGGGGCAGACCGGCCGCCGGGAGGGCGTCCGCGTCCGCCCGGCCGTCGCGCGGCGCGGGGAGCCCGTCGTTCTTGGGGGGCTTGCCGTTCTTCGTGGGGGCGGTGCCGTTCGTGGCCGGCCGGCCGGTCAGCCCGCTGCGCCGGGCCAGGCCGGCGAGCGTGTCGCGGGCGGTGGTCCACCGCGGCGCCGGCTCGCCGGTCTGCGCCGGCTCTGCCGGCGGCGGGGCGCCCCCGGCCGCCGCGACCACCGCCTCCGGCGTCCCCAGCCGCGCCAGCAGCTTCTTCACCCCGGCCACCGAGTCGGCCTGCTGCCCGTCTATCTCGGCGCGGAGGCTGCTCACCAGGCGCATCCGCGTGGCGGAGGGCAGGCCCCGCTGCTGGGCCAGGTCGCCCACCCGGCTCAGATAGTCAAAGACGAGCTGATCGCTCTCGATCCCCACGAAATCCCCTGCGGCGTGCGCTGGTTGCTCCCCCGACGGTACCGCCTCGACCGCCCGCGGGGCCGGAGGCTGCCGGGGGCCGGGCGGGGTGGCGTACGGGTGCCGTGGCCGCCGTGCACCGCCGCCGTGCCGCCGCTCACTGCCCCCGCACACCTTGCCCCGCTAACGTAGGACGAATGACCGATACCCCGCGCACCCTCGCCGAGGAGCTTCGGACCCGCACCGACAGCGGGCTCATCGGGCTGCTGCGGGCCCGGCCCGACCTGCTCAATCCGGTGCCCGGCGATGTCACCCAGCTGGCGACCCGGGCCGGGACGCGGGCGTCGGTGGTGCGCGCGGTGGAGCGGCTCGACCGGTTCGCGCTCCAGACCGCCGAGGCGCTGGCGGTGGCGCCCGATCCGTGCCCGTACGACACGCTGGGCGCGCTGATGGGCGGGGACGCCGGGGACGAGGCGGTGGCCGCCGCGCTGCCCGGGGCGGTGGCGGAGCTGCGGGCGCAGGCGCTGGTGTGGGGGCCGGACGACCGGCTGCGGCTGGTGCGGACGGCCCGGGAGCTGCTGGCGCCCAGCGCCGCGCACCCCTCGCCGACCGGCCTGGGTCCGACCGTCGCCGAGGCCACGGCCGGGATGTCGCCGGGGCGGCTACAGGAGATCATCGCCGCGGCCGGGCTGCCCACCACCCATGACCCGGTCTCCGCGGTCGCCGCGCTCACCGGGCTGTTCACCGACCGGGCCCGGATGGCGGCCCTGCTCGACACGGCACCCGCGGAGTCCGTCGCGGTCCTCGACAAGCTGCTGTGGGGCCCGCCGTACGGCGGGGTCACCGACCGCCCGGCGCCGCACCTGACGTGGCTGCTGGACCGGGGGCTGCTGCTCCCGGCGGGCGCCCGCAATGTCGTGCTGCCGCGGGAGGCCGCGCTCCATCTGCGCGGCGGGCGCGCGCACCGCACCCCGGAGCCGGAGCCGCCCGCGCTCGTGCCCACCACGGAACGCGATCCACAGCTTGTGGACAACGCCGCCGCGAGCCAGGCGTTCACCGCCCTGGCGACCGTCGAGGAACTGCTCAAGGAGTGGGACCTGGGCGGGCCGCCGGTCCTGCGCGCCGGCGGCCTGAGCGTCCGCGACCTCAAGCGGACCGCGACCGCCCTGGACACCACCGAGCAGCTGGCCGCGTTCTGGCTCGAACTCGCCTACGGGGCCGGGCTGATCGCCTCCGACGGCGAGGCCGACGAGCGGTACGCGGCCACCCCGGCGGCCGAGGAGTGGCTGCAACTGCCCGATCATGAGCGCTGGGCGGTGCTGGCGGCCGGCTGGCTGCCGGCGACCCGTACCCCGGGCGTGGTCGGCACCGCCGATGCGAAGGGGCGCGCACTGGCCGCCCTCGGGCCGCATCTGGACCGTTCGCCGGCGCCCGAGGTCCGCCGGCGCGCGCTGGCTCTGCTGGCCGCGCTGCCGCCGGGGACGTCGGTGCCGGCGTCGGCCGTGCTGTCCCGGCTGCGCTGGGAGCGTCCGCTGCGGGGGGCCGGGGCGGGGACCGGGGTCGCCGCGGTGCAGTCGACGAGCATGGCTGCGGCGGCCGGCGAGGGCCAGGCGGCGGGCGCGCCCGCGCCCCTGTCCGCCTTCGCGTCCGCGTCGGCGTCCGCGGCCGCCGCCCCCGACGACCTCCGCTCGCGGCTGGCCCAATGGGCCCTGGCCGAGGCCGAATTGCTGGGGGTGACGGGGCGCGGCGCGCTCTCCGCCCACGGCCGTGCGCTGACCGGCACGGATCCGGAGGCGGCCGCCCCGACCCCCGTCGAGGCCGAGGCCGCCGCGGCCCGCGCCGCCGCGCTGCTCGCCCCGCTCCTCCCCGAACCCCTCGACCATGTCCTGCTCCAGGCGGATCTGACCGCCGTCGCCCCGGGCCCGTTGCAGCGTCCGCTGGCCGAGGCGCTGGGCGTGCTCGCCGATATCGAGTCCAAGGGCGGCGCGACGGTCTACCGCTTCACCCCGGCCTCGGTGCGCCGTGCCCTGGACGCCGGGCGTTCCGCCGCCGAGCTCCAGGAGTTCCTGCACGCCCACTCCCGTACGCCGGTCCCCCAGCCGCTCGCCTACCTCATCGAGGATGTGGCGCGTAAGCACGGCCGGCTGCGGATCGGCGCGGCCAGCGCCTACGTCCGCTGCGACGACGATGCGCTGCTCGCGGAGATCCTCGCCGACCGCCGCGCCGCCGCGCTCCGCCTGCGCCGGCTCGCGCCCACCGTGCTCGCCGCCCAGACCTCCCCCGAGCAACTGCTCGACGGGCTGCGGGCGATGGGCTACGCCCCGGCCGCCGAGTCCGCCGCCGGCGATGTCCTGATCGCCCGCGCCGACGCGTACCGCACCCCGCCGCGCAGCGCCCCCGCCCCGGTCCCCGAAGGCCCGCCGTCGCCGGACCGGACCCTCCTCCAGGCGGCGGTCCGCGCCATCCGCGCCGGTGATCTCGCCGCCACCGCGGAGCGCAAGCCGGTGCCGGCTCCCGCCCCGGCCGCCGGCGCCTTCCCGCGTACGACCTCCGCCGAAACCCTCGCCACCATGCAGGCGGCGGTGCTGACCAACTCCGCCGTGTGGATCGGCTACGTCAATGCGGACGGTGCCGCCAGCCAGCGGGTGATCGCGCCGGTACGGGTCGAGGGCGGCTTTGTGACGGCGTACGACCACACCGCCGACGAGGTCCGTACGTATCCGCTGCACCGGATCACGGGCGTCGCGGAACTGGCGGACGACGCGGTCTGAGGTCCCGGTCCGGGGCGCGGCGGTGCCCGGCCGCTGCGGGTGAACGGCCGGGCACCGCGGGGGGGGGTTCGGGCCGGTCAGCGGGGCCAGCCGCAGTGAACGTGGGTGCGGTGTCCGGGGTCCCCCGGGCCGAGCACCTCGGTGGCGCCGAGCTTCTTGCAGGCGGCCATCAGGGGGCGGTGCGGGGCGCCGCTGCCGATGTGGCGTCCGTTGATGTGGGTGAGGTCGAAGGCGAGCCCGGCGTAGTGCCTGGAGCGGCTGCTGTGGTCACCGCCGACGATCTCGGAGACCGAGATCCGGTAGCCGTACTGGGTCCGCAGCTTCAGCAGCCCGTTCAGCATCCTGGTGTCCAGGAGGACGCGGCGGTGCGGGCGGTCGCCCCAGGGGCTGGTCAGGGCGCCCCGGCCGTGGGCGGTGTCGACGATGTTCTGGCGGGCGCTGGAGGCCGGGTGGGACCGGCTGACGTGGGTGGTGGCCAGCGCGATCCCGTTCGTCCGCAGGATCTGCTGGGCCAGCGCGCCCCGTCCGGGGCGGCGGTGGCCGGGCCGGTGGCCGCGGTGCCCAGGAGGGCGGCGAGGGCGGTGGCCCCGGCGATCAGGCGCGGGGCGAGGGTGCGTACGGAACGGATCGAACGGGCGGAACGGGCGGAGCGGGTGGTCAGGGGTGTTGTCTGCATTGCTGACTCCTTGTCAGGTGAGGTGGGGTGGGATGGGTGAGGTGGGCTTGTGGACGGCCTGCGGCCGGAGCCGGTGGTGGCCGGAGACGTGGCCGGGGACGGTGACGGCGGCCGCCGGGGCCGCGGCGGGTCAGCGGGCCAGCTGCCGCAGCTGGGCGAGACTGCCGCGGAAGACATTGCGGTCGCCGGTCCCCGGGATGCCGGGGGTGCTGCCCCGGTCGGTGTGCTGCCAGAACGTCCAGGAGCGGCCGGCGCCCGGGACGGGCCGCGGTTCCTCGGCGCCGCTGCCGTACCGCGCCAGCCACAGCGGATGGCCGGCGAAGACCCGGCCCTGGCCCGCCATGCACTCCCGTACGAAGGATGCCCGGGTGTAGACGATCGGCGTGACCTTGAAGGCCTTGCGGACCTCCTGGAGGAAGACCGCCAGCTGCCGGGGGCGCAGCGCGGCCGGGCAGACCTCCTTGCCGTTGCGCCGTACCTTCTCCACGTCCAGTACGGGCGGGAGTTCACCGGCCCGGTCGCCCCGGTAGCCGGCCGCGCGGGCGACAGTGATGAACTGCCGGGCCTGGGCGGCGCCGTCGCCGGTGCTCCTGGGGTCGAAGAAGTGGTACGGCGCGTGCAGCAGCGACGTGGCGGCAGCGGCCGCGTAGTCGCGGGTGAACCAGGTGTCGTTGCCCCTGGCGCTTGCTCCCTGGGTGGCCTTGAGGAAGGCGAAGTGGTGGGACCTCGCCACCGTCTTCCAGTCGATCCGCTCGTCCTCGCGCTCTCCGTGGCTGTAGTGGCTGGTGTCCACCCCGGCCACTGGGTACGAGGACGGCGCGGCGGCCCGGGCGGGCGGCGCGAGCGCTGCCAGGGCGGCGAGGACGGTCCCCACCGCCGTAGCGGCAAGGGCGGTACCCACCCGAACGGGTGATGTCAGGGGCATGGAAGGTTCCCTCGTTTCCTTGCTGCACGGGTCTGTTGAACGCCTCCGCCGCCGCATCCGCGCAGGCCGGGGCGCCCCTTGGCCAGGGGTGACGGTGGAGGGGGAGGTGCGGGGCCCGGTCGGCCGCGCTCCACCACCTTGCAGCAGCGGCAGGGGAGTTCACTACGATCTGCCGCGCTCGCGCTCATGCATCGATGCAGCGGCCCGATGCACGGCGCTGACCTGCACGTATGCAAGACGTACGGAGGGGCGCGGCAGCCGGGCGCCCCGGGCGGGCCCCGGCGGCGGGTGCGGAACACGGAAGAACCAGCGGGGGAAGCATGACGAGACCGATCGGGTCCGGGCCGGAGGCCGGCCCGGCGCTGGCCGAACTGCTCAGGAAGTGGTGGGAGTTATCGGCGCGGGACGGCCGCCCGAAGCCCACCCAGCAGTCCCTGGCCGGGCGCCTCGGCATCGACCAGACCACCCTGTCCCGCTATCTGAACCCCCGTCACCCCTCCACGGCGCCCCTGAAGACCGTCGAAACCCTCCATACGGTCCTGCGCGCACCGGCGGCCGACCTCGCGCGGGCCCGCGCCCTGGCCGAGGAGGCGGCCGCCGCCGGCCCAGCCACCCGCAGAGCGCCGCGTACCGCGGAGGAGCGGACACCCGCCGAGGAGCGGCCGGCCACCGAGGAGCGGGCACCCGCCCCGTCCCGCACATCCGCCCCGTCCCCCACACCCGCCGGTCTCCGCCGGGCCGCCGCCCGTCCCGCCCTCGCGCTCCTGGCCGTCCTCGCCCTCGGCAGCGGCATCGGCGTCGGCTGGCGTGCGCCGGCCGGGGACGCCGGCCCGGACACCGCCGCCCCGTCGGGCGCGGCCGCCTCGGCGCGTCCGGCGCTCTCCGGCTGGCCGCTGGTCCGCAAGGGCCATCTGCTGTGGTCGGCCCGCACCGTGCAGTACCTGCTCCGGGCGCACCGCTACGACGTGGAGCCGGACGGTGACTTCGGACCGGGCACGGCCGCCGCCGTCAAGGACTTCCAGACCGCCCACGGTCTGCTCCCCGACGGCAAGGTCGGCCCCCGGACCTGGTCGCATCTGATCATCCGGGTCGACTCCCACAACGCCCCGAAGCCGGCGGTCCTGGCCCTTCAGTACCTGCTCGACAACACCGGCATCCGCACCGACCTGACCGGCCTCTTCACCCCCTCCACCGTCCGCTCCCTGGACACCTTCCAGCGCTCCCGGGGACTGCCGGTGACCGGTGTCGCCGACGCCGGCACCTGGCAGGCGCTGCTGGCCGCACAAGGGCCGCCGGTCCATCGCTAACGGGTCCGCGGGCCGATGCGGCACACTGGACGTTTGGCCGTATGTGCGGCCGATGTCTGCGGCCGACGGCCCGGGAAGCGAAAGGCGAGGCGCGTGAACGGACCTCTCATCGTCCAGAGCGACAAGACGCTGCTTCTGGAGGTGGACCACGAGCTGGCGGACGCCTGCCGGCGGGCCATTGCGCCCTTCGCCGAGCTGGAGCGGGCGCCGGAGCACATCCATACGTACCGGGTGACGCCGCTGGGGCTGTGGAACGCCCGGGCCGCCGGGCACGACGCCGAGCAGGTCGTGGATGCGCTGGTGCAGTTCTCGCGGTATCCGGTGCCGCATGCGCTGCTGATCGACATCGCCGAGACGATGTCGCGCTACGGGCGGCTGACGCTGGTCAAGGACCCGGCCCACGGGCTGGTGCTGACCTCCACCGACCGGCCGGTGCTGGAGGAAATCCTGCGCTCGAAGAAGGTGCAGCCGCTGGTCGGGGCGCGGCTGGATCCGGACAGCGTGGTCGTGCACCCCTCCGAGCGCGGGCAGATCAAGCAGACCCTGCTCAAGCTGGGCTGGCCGGCCGAGGACCTGGCGGGCTATGTCGACGGTGAGGCGCATCCGATCGCGCTGCGCGAGGACGGCTGGGCGCTGCGGCCGTACCAGCAGCAGGCCGTGCAGGGGTTCTGGCACGGCGGCTCGGGTGTGGTCGTACTGCCCTGTGGTGCGGGAAAGACGCTGGTGGGGGCCGGCGCGATGGCCCAGGCGAAGGCCACCACGCTGATCCTGGTGACGAATACGGTCTCGGCCCGGCAGTGGAAGCACGAGCTGGTGCGGCGGACCTCGCTGACCGAGGACGAGATCGGTGAGTACAGCGGGACGAGGAAGGAGATCCGGCCGGTCACCATCGCCACGTACCAGGTGCTGACGACCAAGCGGAAGGGCGTCTATCCGCACCTGGAGCTCTTCGACTCCCGCGACTGGGGCCTGATCGTCTACGACGAGGTGCATCTGCTGCCCGCGCCGGTCTTCAAGTTCACCGCCGACCTCCAGGCGCGGCGGCGGCTGGGGCTGACCGCGACGCTGGTGCGCGAGGACGGGCGGGAGTCGGACGTCTTCTCGCTCATCGGTCCGAAGCGGTTCGACGCGCCGTGGAAGGAGATCGAGGCGCAGGGCTATATCGCCCCGGCCGACTGCGTCGAGGTGCGGGTCAATCTGACCGACTCGGAGCGGCTGGCCTATGCGACGGCGGAGACCGACGAGAAGTACCGCTACTGCGCGACGACCGCGAGCAAGCAGTATGTGACCGAGGCGCTGGTCCGCCGGCACCAGGGCGAGCAGACCCTGGTCATCGGGCAGTACATCGACCAGTTGGACGAGCTGGGCGAGCATCTGGACGCGCCGGTGATCAAGGGCGAGACCACCAACGCGCAGCGGGAGAAGCTCTTCGAGGCGTTCCGGCAGGGCGAGATCTCGGTGCTCGTGGTCTCCAAGGTCGCGAACTTCTCGGTCGACCTTCCCGAGGCGACGGTGGCGATCCAGGTGTCCGGCACCTTCGGCTCGCGGCAGGAGGAGGCCCAGCGGCTGGGCCGGGTGCTGCGTCCCAAGGCGGACGGGCACGAGGCGCGGTTCTACTCGGTCGTCGCGCGCGACACCATCGACCAGGACTTCGCGGCGCACCGCCAGCGCTTCCTGGCCGAGCAGGGGTATGCGTACCGGATCGTGGACGCGGACGAGCTGCTGGCGGCGGACGAGGACGTGTAGGCGCGTGCGGATCCGGGCGGTCAGACCGCCCGGGTCCGGGTCGTCAGCTCCCGGTCGGAGCGCGGGGGCGGGACACGGCTGCCGGAGGCCGCGTCCGGGAGGGCGGCGGAGCGCCGGGTCCACCAGACCAGGGCGGCCAGCAGCCCCAGAGCGAGCAGCGGGTACGGGGCCGCGACGGGCTGCTGCCACCAGGAGAGGTGCAGGTCGAGGTCGCCGGCGCGCGGTACGAGCCACATCGTGCGGGCGGTGAAGACCAGGGTCACGGCGGCCAGCAGCGCCCGGCGCCAGGGTCTGTGCCGGGTGTGCGCGGCGAGCGCGATGAGCAGCGGTACGCACCAGACCCAGTGGTGGGACCAGCTGATCGGCGAGACCAGCAGCGCCGTGAAGGCCGTACAGAGCACGCCCCAGCTGTCCAGGCCGCGGCGCACACAGACCCGGCGGGCGGCGTAGAGCCCGGCCGCCGCGGTCAGCACGGCCGGCACCGCCCACAGCAGGCCCGGGTCGGGCTGGTGCAGCAGGCGGGCGATCAGGCCCTGGAGGGACTGGTTGTCGATGATCCAGACCTTGCCGACCCGGTCGGTCTCGAACATCCGCCGGGTCCAGAACTCGACGCTGGCACCGGGCAGCACCAGGTAGCCGAGCAGCGCCGAGGCCAGGAATCCGGCGAGGGAGCACAGTGCGGCCTTCACCCTGCCGGTAAGGAGCAGATAGATCCCGAAGAGCGCCGGGGTGAGCTTGATGCCGGCCGCGATGCCGGTGGCCAGTCCCTTGCCGCGCGCGCCGTCCGGGCGGCCGAGGTCCCACAGGACCAGGCAGGTCAGCGCGAGGTTGATCTGGCCGAAGATGACGGTCTGGAAGACCGGCTCCAGCCAGAGCCCGAGCGCGGTGGCGGCGAGCAGCATCGGTGCGGTGTGCGCGGCCTTGTGCAGACCGGCGGCCTTGCACGAGAGATGGACCAGCACGGCGAGCAGCGCGGCGTTGACCAGGATGGAGACGACTTTGAGGGTGCTGAGCGAGAGCCAGGTCGTCGGGGTGAAGAGCAGGGCGGCGAAGGGCGGGTAGGTGGCCGGGAGGCCCCACTTGGTGACCGAGAAGCCGTAGAGGTCACCGCCGCTCGCGGCGGCCTCCCCCTCGGCGCGGTAGACCGCTATGTCGGGCATCGGCAGGGGATGGACCTGGTGCAGCACCCACAGCCCGGCGAACGAGAGCGCGAGCAGCGCGGCGGCGAGCACCAGCCGGCGGGGGTGGGCGGTACTCAGGGCCCAGGTGCGTCTCCACGTCCATGTCCCCTCGGCGGCAGACACCCGATGACCCCCTCCTCATCGCCCGAGCGCGCCCTCTGCGGCGACGCTAGCGGATCGAGGCCGATCGTCCGTAACGGTTTTCCGTCATCCGGAGGGCGACGCGGTATCGCCGCGGAGAGTCGGTCTCCTGACCGGGATTGTGCAGGGTCCGGCCGGACGACGTCATGAGGTGTGCGCGTACGGCCGTATGTCGGGGCATACCCGCACACAGCGGCAGACGGAGAGGTGCACGCAGAGCCGGAGGCAGTGCTGGACGACCTTCCGTACGGCACGGCGTACGGCCACGGGTCCGGCCGTGGGCCCGGGCTGTCCGGCTACGCGGGGCGGTGTCCGGCTACGTGTGGCGGTCGGCCCGCTGTCTGCGCTGCCGGTCGCCCCGGTGGTCGACGGGCTCGTCCGCGGCGTACTCACCCAGGACGGCGACGCTGAAGGCGGCTCTGCCGAAGACCTTCACCGCGCGCAGGGCGTTGCCCAGGAGATGCCGGTGCTCGTGGACGGGCACCGCGCCGCCGGGGGCATCGGTCCCGAGGGCCGTGGCGCCCTTGGCGGGCCGGAGGGAGACGGGGTGGGCGGATGACGGTGGAATTGCTGCGCTGCTCATGGCTCCATGATGGAATTCACGCGATTGCCGCACATCGGTCCATGGGCCCATCCCGTGGGGGCCGGAAGTCCATCTCCAGGCCCATGCCGTCCCCTACGGGAGACGGACCGGCGGTCAGGGTCGTCCGCCGGCGATACGGCCGTCGCGGACCGCCGGAAATCCGTTGGCGCCTTCATGGGGCGCTGACTACAATCGCGCGTCTGCCTGCCTCCCGCCGAGGAGTGCCGCCGCCCGGACGGAAACCGGCCGGCTCTTCGCTTCACGCTGCTGACCCGCGCACCGCCCGACCCGCGCTGCGCCCCGACAACGGCCCGCCGCGCCCGGAACCGCACCGGCGCGTGCCCGCCGCAGTACCCGCCCCGGAGGCAACGCCGTGCCCTCGTCCGACCCTTCCCCTGCCCACCCGTCGCCCGGCCACCCGGCCGACGACGGCCCCCTTCAGCGGGAGAAGGCCCATCTCGCCGCGTCCCGTGCCGCCCTGCGCGCCATGCGCGAGGACGCCGAGGCGCTGAACATCGCCGACGTGACCGCGAACTGGGTCAACGCCGAGGTCCTTCAGGGCGAGATCGACGCCCGCATCAAGGCGCTCGCCGACCTCTCGCACACCCCGCTGTTCTTCGGCCGTCTCGACTACCTCTACGCCCCCGGTACGGACCTCGCCGAGCGCGCCGAGGGAGAGAGCTTCTACATCGGGCGCCGGCACGTTCATGACGCCGACGGCGACCCCATGGTCATCGACTGGCGCGCTCCGGTGTCCCAGCCGTTCTACCGGGCCTCCAAGAAGGACCCGATGGACCTCAAGCTGCGCCGCCGATTCGGCTACACGGCGGGCGAGTTGACCGCGTACGAGGACGAACACCTCACCGACCCGGCGGAGGCCGCCCGCACCAGCCGGCTGCTCCAGACCGAGATCGAGCGGCCGCGCGTCGGCCCCATGCGGGACATCGTCGCCACGATCCAGCCCGAACAGGACGAGATCGTGCGCGCCGGCATCGGCGGCTCCGTCTGCGTCCAGGGGGCGCCGGGCACCGGAAAGACCGCGGTCGGTCTGCACCGTGTCGCGTATCTGCTCTATGCGCACCGCGAGCGGCTGGCCCGCGCCGGCACCCTGGTCATCGGCCCGAACCGCTCCTTCCTGCACTACATCGAGCAGGTCCTGCCGGCCCTCGGCGAACTCGAGGTCAAGCAGGCCACCGTCGACGACCTCGTGGCACATGTCGAGGTCCGCGGCACCGACGAGACGGCCGCCGCGACCGTCAAGGGCGACGCCAGGATGGCGGAGGTGCTGCGGCGGGCGGTGCGCTCCCACATCGCGATGCCCGAGGAGCCCTGCGTGGTCGTCCGCGGCTCCCGCCGCTGGCGCGTCCCGGCGTATGAACTCGAAGAGATCGTGCGCGAGTTGAGGGACCGTGACATCCGGTACGGCGCGGCCCGCGACGCGCTGCCGCAGCGGATCGCGCATGCCGTGCTGATCCGTATGGAGCAGGCCGGCGAGTCACCGGACGACCGGGTGCAGGACGCGGTGGCGCGGAACGCCGCGGTGAAGGCCGTCGTCAAGGCGGTGTGGCCGCCGGTCGACCCGGCGAAGCTGGTGCTGCGGCTGCTGAGCGACGCCGACTTCCTCGCCGCGCAGGCCGAGGGGATCCTGACGCCCGAGGAGCAGAAGACGGTCCTGTGGGTCAAACCGGCCCGCAGCGTGAAGAGCGCCAAGTGGTCCGCCGCGGACGCGGTGTTGATCGACGAGGCGAAGGACCTGGTCGAGCGGACGCCCTCGCTCGGCCATGTGGTCGTGGACGAGGCGCAGGACCTCTCCCCCATGCAGTACCGCGCGGTCGGCCGGCGCTGCACGACGGGCTCGGCGACCATCCTCGGCGACCTCGCCCAGGGCACCACGCCGTGGGCCACCGGCACCTGGGAGGAGGCGCTGGCGCATCTGGGCAAGCCCGGCGCGGCCGTCGAGGAGCTGACCCAGGGCTTCCGCGTACCGCGTGAGGTGATCGCCTACGCGTCCCGGCTGCTGCCCGCGATCGCGCCCGATCTGACGGAGGCCACCTCGATCCGTGAAGCGCCCGGCGACTTCGAGATCCGGCGGACCGGGCCCGCGGAGCTGACCGCGGCGACCCTCGCGGCCTGCGACGAGGCGCTGAAGAGGGAGGGCTCCCTCGGCCTGATCGCCGCGGAGGCCCGTATCCCGGTGCTGCGCGCGGCCCTGGAGGCGGCCGGGGTGGCCCCGCTGGCCCCCGGTGAGGAGACCTCGGCGGCGTCCCGGCTGACGCTGGTGCCCGCCACGCTCGCCAAGGGCCTGGAGTACGACTACGTGGTCCTGGACGAGCCGGCCGCGATCGTCGACGGCGAACCGGACGAACGGACCGGCCTGCGCCGGCTCTACGTATGCCTGACCCGGCCGGTGTCCGGCCTGACGGTGGTCCATGCGGCCCCGCTGCCGGAGCAGTTGGCGGACTGACGGTTACCGAGCCGCGGGAATACCCCCCGCCTGTGGCCCGTTGTGGTCCCGCAGGGGGCGCGCGCATCCCCTACGGGATGTGTTCCCCCGCCCCCTAGGCCCCCCATCAGAACCTCACAGCTCCTCCCCCTCAAGGGACGTGAGCAGGGCGTCCAGGAGGCCGGGAAACCGCGCGTCGAGGTCGGCGCGGCGCAGCTGCACATAGCGGTTGCGCCCGACGGCCCGCGTGGAGGTGATCCCGGCCTCCCGCAGGATCCGCATATGGTGCGACACGGTCGACTTGTGCAGATGCCCGACGCCCAGCCGCTCCGACGAGCAGTCGAACTGCCGCCCGGACGCGTAGATGCGCAGCAGATGCAGTCGCGTCGGATCCCCCAGCGCATGGAGCACCTTCACCAGCTCGATGTCCTCGGCTTCGGGCTGCTCCAGCAGCGTGCCCTCGCTCTCCCCTGCCCCGCTCACCACTGCCGACCAGCCTCCTTCCGCGACGCGCTCACCCGGCCACTCTATTTCTCCCGCAAAACTGTTTGACATCCATCCAACAGTCTTTATTGTTTGACGCACATAAAACTTACCCGCCCTTCGCCCAACCCCACCGTGTTCGTACCGGGAAGGACCCCCGTGCGTCTCCGTCTCCTGCTGCTCGCCCTCGGCACCTTCGCCGTGGGCACCGACTCGATGGTGATGGCCGGCATCCTCGGCCTCGTCGCCCGCGACCTGGACGTCTCCGTACCGGCCGCCGGCCAGATGGTCACCGTCTTCGCCCTGTCCTACGCCGTACTCGCCCCGGTGCTCGCCACCGCCGCCGCCCGCTGGCCGCGCCGCCGGCTGCTGCTGACCGCACTCACCGTCTTCACCGTCGCCAACGCGCTGAGCGCCCTGGCGCCCAACTACCCCGCCCTGCTGGCCACTCGGGTCCTGGCCGCGGCCGGCGCCGCGCTCTACACCCCGACCGCCAACGCGGTGGCCACCACCCTCGTACCGCCGGAGCGCCGCGGCCGCGCGCTGGCCACCGTCCTCGGCGGGATGACCGTGGCCACCGCGCTCGGCGTCCCGCTGGGCACCTACCTCGGCCGTACGGACTGGCGGATGACCCTGTGGCTGGTGGTCGCCCTGGGAGCCGCGGCGTTCCTGGGCCTGGCCGTGCTGCTGCGCGGACTCCCGGCGCCGGCCGCCGCACCGGACCTGCGCACCCGTCTGGCCCCGCTGCGCCACCGCAGCGTCCTCGGGGCGGCAGCCACCACCCTGGTCTTCTTCCTCGCCTTCAACGTGGTCTACATCTACCTCGGCACAGCAGTACGCCCCGCCACCGGCGGCGACGCCGGGCGGCTCAGCCTGGTCATGCTGGTCTCCGGCGTCGCCTCGGTCGCCGGTAACTGGCTGGGCGGCCGGGCGGTCGACCGGCTGGGCGTCCGCGTGGTCCTGCTCACCGGTGGCGCCGCGGCCGCGGCCGCCTTCCTCGCCCTCCCCTGGGCCGCCGCGACCATGCCCGGCGCCCTGACCTACGCGGCGGTCGCCCCGCTCGCCGGCTGGGCCGTTGCGGTCGCCCTGCCGCACCGCCTGGCCGCCCTCGACCCTCCCAGCGCACCCCTGCTGATCTCCCTCAACAGCAGCGCCCTCTACCTGGGCGTGGCCGCCGCGGGCGGCGTCGGCAGCCTCGCCCTCACCGTCCTCGGCGCCCACTGGTTCCCGCTCGCCTCGACCGCACTGGCCCTCGTCGCGCTGGCCATGGCCGCGGTCACGACGCGACGGCAGGCGGACGACGGGGACCACGAGGGCGCCTCCGGGTCCAGGACTCCGGTCACTACGCCCTCCGCGAGCGGCACACCTCCCGCAAGCGGCACACCTTCCGCAAGCGGAACACCTTCCGGAGGCGCCACCGCCCCCCTGGCCGGCTCCGCTCCCGCACAGAGCACAGCCCGCCCCTAGAGGCCCTCTTCCCCTACGCCCTCCCCCTCTACGCCCCTTCCTCTACACCCCCCGGTCCAGCGCCTCCCGCCACTCCCGTACCGCCGCCGCGTCCACCGGGGCGGACCATCCGGCCGGGCGGGCGGCGCCCCCGATGTGGAAGGCGTCGAGGCCGGCCGCGCGCAGCGCCGGCAGATGGCCGAGTCCGAGTCCGCCGCCCACCAGGATCCGCGGCGCATACCCGAACTCGGCCGCGGCGGTACGCGCCTGCTCGGCCAGCAGCACCGGCAGCCCGGCCTCGACGCCCCGCGCATCACCGGCCGTCAGACAGGTGTCGAGGCCCGCGAGGCCGGCCGTCGCCAGCTCCTTGCGCAGCGCGTCGCGGTCGGCGGCCCGGTCGATGGCCCGGTGGAAGGTCCACCGGCAGCCGTCGATCACCTCGGCCAGCGCCGTCACCGCTTCGAGGTCCGGCCGCCCGTCCGGGGTGAGGAAGCCCAGGACGAACTCCTCGGCGCCCTCCGCCCGTAGCGCCGCCGCCTCCTCGCACAGCGCCGTCAGGTCACCGGCCGCGAACCCGTCGGCGGCCCGCAGCATCACCCGCAGCGGGAGGTCGACGGCCGCCCGGATCGCCGCGAAGGCGGCCCGGGAGGGCGTGAGCCCGTCGGCCGCCATGTCGGTGACGAGTTCCAGACGGTCGGCACCGCCGGCCTGGGCGGCGACCGCGTCCTGCGGGCCGAGCGCGATCACCTCCAGGAGCGCGCGCTTGCTCATATGACCCCAATCCTTCGACGACGACGTGGTGCGGTGGCCCAGCGCCCCGAACCCACGACGACAGGTCTAGTCCAATATCCAGCGTACGGCCCGGCCGGCCCCAAGGCACAATGATTCGCATGACCCCCGTGTCCCGTCCGGCCGACACCCCCGACCTGGCCCCGGAACTGCACCGGCGCTGGGCCGTCACCATCGCCGAGGCCCGCGGCGGCAGAAAGTCCGCCGCCCCCAAAGGCGCCCCGGCCCCCGACCCCGCCCCGTACGCGGACAACCTCCTCGCCCGGTGGAGCGAGCCGCAGCGCCGCTACCACACCGTCGAGCATCTGACCGCGGTCCTCCAGCGCATCGACGAACTGGCCGACCACACCGATGACTTGACCGTCGTCCAGCTGGCGGCATGGTTCCACGACGCGGTCTACCGGCCGGACCGCTCCGAGAACGAGGAGCGCAGCGCGGCCCTCGCCGAACGCGCACTGCCCGAACTGGGCATCGGCGCGGCCCGTACCGCCGAGGTCGCCCGCCTGGTGCGGCTCACCGTCACCCATGACCCGGCGCCCGACGACCCCGACGGCGAGGTGCTGTGCGACGCCGACCTTGCGGTGCTCGGCGGTTCACCCGAGGACTACGCGACCTACGCCGCCGCGGTCCGCGCCGAGTACGCCTTCGTCCCGGACGCCGACTTCAACGCCGGCCGCTCCGCCGTCCTCCGCCAACTCCTCGCCCTGCCCCGCCTGTTCAGAACCCCGCGAGGCTTCGACAAATGGGAGCACACCGCACGCCGCAACCTCGCCACCGAACTCTCCCTGCTCAGCGGCTGAGGCCCAGCTCCTACGCGGAACGGCTCGGACAGCAGCAGGGCAGCAGGTAAGGCTTGCCGTTCGTCGCGTCCACGACCATCACGCAACCGGCGCACCTGCGCGGCGGGGAGCCTTTCCACCGGCTGCGCGGCCGCCGGGAGTGGCCACCGGCCTCAACGGCAGCCCTGTAGGCAGCCACTACCACCGCGTGACGTGGATTCGTCCAGTCAGCCATGTTGCCCCCTCCGCTCCTCCAACGACGGTACGGGCGTTGAAGGAGCGGGTTCAGACGTCATCTCATTTGGCTGGGTAAGCTGCCCGGTCGTGGCGAGGATCGTTGAGCGGCTGGTGCCGGACGAGTTGTGGGAACTGTTCCAGCGGGTGGTGCCGGAGGCACCGTCGCGACCTCAGGGTGGCGGCCGGCGTCGGCACGGCGACCGTGAAGTGCTGGCCGCAATCGTCTTCGTGGCGACCTCAGGCTGCACGTGGCAGCAGTTGCCGACCCCCTCGTTCGGGCCGTCCGGCGCGACGGCTCACCGACGCTTCACCGAGTGGACGAAAGCACGCGTGTGGGCCAAGCTCCACCGCCTGGTCCTCGACGAACTCGGATCCCGCGGCGAACTGGACTGGTCCCGGTGTGCGATCGACTCGGTCAACATGCGGGCCCTGAAAAGGGGGAACTGACAGGTCCGAATCCTGTAGACCGGGGCAAGTACGGGTCAAAGATCCACTTGATCACGGAGCGGACCGGCCTGCCCCTGTCCTTAGACGCCGTTTCTTATGGTGCTTGTTGGCCGTTGAGCGGTGTGTGACGGATCTGGTTGAGCGTCTGGTGCCAGACGACTTGTGGATGCTGTTTCGGCGGGTGGTGCCAGCGACGGACGTAAAGCGTCCGCAGGGCGGGGGCCGACGGCGGGCGGGAGACCGCGAAGCCTTGGCCGCGATCGTGTTTGTAGCCACGTCTGGTTGCACCTGGCGGCAGCTACCTCCGGTCTTCGGCCCTTGCTGGCAGACGGTGTATAGGCGTTTCGCCCAATGGAGCCAGGACCGGGTCTGGGCCCGGCTCCACCGTGTCATCCTCGACGAACTCGGTGCCCGCGGCGAGCTGGACTGGTCGCGGTGCGCGATCGACTCCGTTAGCCTCCGGGCCGCAAAAGGGGGCCGCTGACCGGACCGAATCCGACAGACCGCGGCACGTTGGGGTCGAAGATTCACCTGATCACGGACCGGAACGGACTTCCGCTGTCTTTGGGCATCTCCGGCGCGAACATGCATGACAGTCAGGGGCTGGAACCCCTCGTGTGTGGTATCCCGCCCGTCCGGTCCCGTCGCGGCCCGCGTCGCCGACGGCCGGCGAAGCTGCACGGGGACAAGGGCTACGACTACGACCACCTGCGGCGATGGCTCCGCAGCCGCGGCATCACCCACCGCATCGCCCGCAAAGGCGTCGAGTCGTCACAACGGCTGGGCCGCCACCGCTGGGTCGTCGAACGGACCGTCTCCTGGCTGGCAGGCTGCCGACGCCTGCACCGCCGCTACGAACGCAAGGCTGAGCACTTTCTCGGCTTCGTCGGCATCGCCGCCGCTCTGATCAACTACCGCCGCCTCACACGCTGAACCGCACCCAGCCCGGCCTCCAACGCTGAGAGAATCGATCGTGTGATCCGATGGATATCTCGGACCCCACGGTGGGTGGTGGCGCTGGTGGCCGTGTATGTCGTCGTGCTGGTCTTCGTAGGAGCCGCTTCGCACCTCGCCGACCTCGTCCGCAGCGGCCTGCATCCGTACAGCTGGGCTCCGGACTGGCTGAACCTGTACTGGTCCTCACTAGCGTTATTCGACTCGCTGGCCGCCCTGCTGCTGGTCAGCGGGAGGCGAGCGGGCGTGGACCTCACGTGCGTGGTCATGGCGACTGACCTGATGGCCAACTGGTATGCGGCCTACGACGTCCAACACAGCGACTTCTTCGCACAGCCGGGCCTGCAAAGGCTCACTGCGTTCACGCTGCTCGTGCTCGCAACGGGGCCCTTTGTCCGGTCCCGTCTCAGCCTCAGCACCATTTGAAACGGCGTCTTAGGCATCTCGGGCGCCAACATCCACGACAGCCAGGCGCTGATCCCACTCGTGAAGGGCATACCGCCGATCCGCTCCCGCCGCGGACGCCGACGGCGCAGGCCCCACAAACTCCACGCCGACAAGGGGTACGACTACAACCACCTGCGACGATGGTTACGCCGGCCGAGGCATCCGGCACCGGATCGCCCGGAAGGGCATCGAGACCTCGCAACGACTCGGCCGCCACCGCTGGACCATCGAACGCACCATGGCCTGGCTGGCCGGATGCCGACGATTGCACCGCCGCTACGAACGCAAAGCCGACCACTTCCTTGCCTTCACCAGCATCGCCTGCACCCTGATCTGCTACCGCAGACTTACCAAATGCGATTACGTCTTAGGCCAGGCGGTCCGGCAGCAGGCTTCAAGAAACTCGTCCGCTTCACCACATAGCAGTGGAACTGAGCTTGCACGGAGGACGTGTTGGTGGGCATGTGGATCTCTCGAAGACGTGCACAGCCACGCCGACGCGGTAGGCCACAGCCACCGCACACTCCCAGCCGACTGCGACGCTGCAAGAGAAACTGTGTGGTCAGCGCAGACCGGCGGCGATACCCCTCGGGCTCAGCGTGGCGAAAGCCCGTGCGTGCGGTCACGCACGCATGTCCACATAGGACACGGTCTTAAGGAGAATGAAATGACGGCATGTCACAAGAAGGCGTGTAGAAGGCTGACATCGAGGCTGAAGCGGGCGCTGTGGATTGTCGCAGGCTTCTTGTTGGTTACCGTGACGAGTGTGTCTGCCTGGGGGTTTCCGCCGCATGTGCACTCGCAGCAGCCCACGCAGCTCAGGAATGCCGGGCATGCGGATATCGCATTCCTGAAATCTGTAGGCTTCAATCCCGCAGCTGCCGAGAATCCCGCTGGAAGGCCCACTGTGGCGTCGGGGACGACCTATTACGTCAGTGCGGGAGCCGGGAATGACGCCAATGCCGGGACGAGTCCGGCGGCGCCGTGGAAGACGCTGACGAAGGCGTCGAGTGTGCAGTTGCGTCGGGGAGATGCGGTGTTGCTGGCCCGGGGCGACACGTGGAGGGGGCAGACGCTGTGGCCCAAGGGCTCGGGCACTGCGGAAAATCCCATCCGCATCAGCGCCTACGGGCAGGGGCCACGGCCCCACATCGCCCCGGGGACCGGCAAGAGGAACTACGCCATCCACCTCGTCAACAACGGCGGGTACAAGATCACAGATCTTGAGTTGAGCCATACCTACGGCGGGATCGTCACGTACTCGCACGGCACGTACGGCCACCGGTACCTGTGGATCCAGAACGTCTTCTTCCACGACATCACGGGCAAGGACACCCGCTTCAACACGCCCGTCCGCACGAACGATCCCGACTGGTGGAAGTGCGGGCGCTGTTACCCCGAGCTTGATCTGAAATTCGGCACCGGTGTCTCGCTTGCGGGCAAGGGGGACGGGCGCCGCACCATCCTGTCCGATGTCACCATCAAGGACAGCGTCTTCCTGCGCACCGACTCAGGTGTCGAGATGACGCCAAGCGGCGAAGTGAACCACGGTATGTGGCGCAACGTGAACATCAGCAACTCGAAGTTCACGAAGAACTACCGCGCCAACGGTATCGGCCTCATGTACGTGACGGGGGGAACCACCAGCCACGTGACGGTGGACCGTGCCGGCTACCAGCGGGGCATGGACTGGGGCGTCGCCGCCGTCTCGATGGTCGGCTCGCGCAACTACACGGTGCGCAACAGCGAGTTCAGCAACACTGTGCGCGCCACGAGCGACATTCCTGACGGCCACGGCTTCGACTTCGAGAGCGACAACCGTCATATCACGCTGCGCGACAGCTACATCCACGGCAACGACGGCCTCGCCATCTTGTTCAACGGCAACAACAAGATCTGGCCCGGCCAGCAGTCGGATCTCGTCGTCGAGAACAATCACATCGAGAACAACAATCGTACCCGCTGGAAAGGCAACAAAGTCTTCAATGCCAACTTTGCTCCTGGCTGGCGCGCCAACAGCGCCGGGGTCGTGCGCAACAACACCATCCGGCTGCTGAACAACGACCAGGCATTCGACACGGCTCCGGTGATCTTTGCTCCCAACAACCGCGTCTACAACGCCGCCGGCGACCTGGTGTTCAGCGGGCCGAAGGACACCACAGCCACCGACGACCCGGCCTTCACCTATGACGGGCCGCCGGGGGCGCAGAGGCCATGGCGGACCGTCAGCGGCAGCACCTGCTTCCGCGACCGCAGCCACGAGAGCGCAAAGAAGGGCGCGGCCTATGTGGCCCGTTTCGTGGGTAGGCAAGCTGTCCTCTACGCGCCGGTCGGACCGCACCACGGAGTCGCGGCAGTGTCGGTCGACGGCGGCAAAGAGGTGTCCATCGACACGTACAGCAGCCATGCCCACTGCTCGCGACCGATCTTCACCACCCGCAAGCTCGCCAACGGCCCCCACACCATCCGCGTCCGCGTCACCGGTCACAAGAACGAAGCCTCCAGCCGGGCGACCGTTGGCGCCGACGCGCTGGCCTTCGCCAGATGAAATAGCACCATCAACGACACCGGCTTCGCCTGCAAAGGAGCCTGACCCTTTAGACGTCATTTCATTTGGTGAGTCTGCGGTAGCAGATGAGGGTGCAGGCGATGCTGGTGAAGGCCAGGAAGTGTTCGGCTTTGCGCTCGTAGCGTCGGTGGAGCCGTCGGCAGCCGGCGAGCCAGGACATAGTGCGCTCGATCGTCCAGCGGTGGCGACCCAGTCGCTGCGAGCTCTCGATCCCCTTGCGGGCGATGCGGTGGGTGATGCCTCGCCGGCGTAACCATCGTCGCAGGTGGTCGTAGTCGTAGCCCTTGTCGGCGTGGAGCTTGCCCGGCTTGCGTCGCCTCCTGCCCCGACGCGAGCGGATCGGGGGTATCCCCTTCACCAGCGGGATCAGAGCCTGGCTGTCATGCAGGTTCGCCCCCGAGATTCCGACGGACAGCGGCAGGCCGGTCCGCTCCGTGATCAAGTGGATCTTTGACCCGTACTTGCCCCGGTCCACAGGATTCGGACCCGTCAGTTCCCCCTTTTCAGAGCCCGCATGTTCACCGAGTCGACCGCGCAGCGCGACCAGTCCAGCTCTCCGCGGGAGCCGAGCTCGTCGAGGACCAGGCGGTGGAGCTTGGCCCACACCCGGGCCTTCGACCACTCGGCAAAGCGCCGGTGAGCTGTCGCTCCCGAGGGCCCGAACGACGCCGACGGCAGCTGCTGCCACGTGCAGCCCGACGTGGCCACGAACACGATCGCAGCCAGCACTTCCCGGTCACCGTGCCGACGCCGGCCACCACCCTCGAAGGTGCCGACCCGGCAACGGTCGCCCTGATGTGCCTCTTCCACGACACTCAAGAAACCCGCGTCGGCGATATCCCGCACATTGGCCGCCGGTACCTGGAAGCGGCCACAAACGAGACGGTCACTGCCGACCAGGTCTCTGCCGCCCACCCCGCAGTTGCCTCGGGAGTTCAGCGCGTCGTCGACGAGTACGAGAACGGCGATTCCCTTGAGGTCGTCGTGGCGCACGATGCAGACAAGCTTGAGTGTCTGGTGCAGGCAGTTGAGTACCGCGAGCAGGGGTGCAGCATCGTTCAGAACTGGATCGATACCAGCCTGGCGAGCCTCAAGACCGCGTCGGCACAGGCTCTCGCCGAAGCCGCGCTGAGCATGTCTTCGATCGAGTGGCAGCAGACCTATCTGCGCTGACCAGTCAGTAGATGGCGAGCCGACAAGCGGGCCCCACCCGGCAGGGTGGGGGCCTCAGTGCGCTTGGCTCTCCCTGCTCAGCGGCTGAGGCCCAGGCGGCCGGGCGGCGGCGCATGGCCGAGGTCACCCACCCGCGCACACCTCCGCGGGAATGTCATGCCTCCTACCGTTGTTAGTAGCTGACATGCCAGCCCCAGCGCCGCCCTCCGCTCCCGCCCGTCTGCCCGTCGCCGTCTTCGTTCTCGGTCTCTCCGTTTTTGCCCTGGGCACCTCCGAGTTCATGCTCTCCGGCATCCTCCAGCCGCTCGCCCGGGACCTGGACGTCTCCATTCCACAGGCCGGTCTGCTGGTCTCCGCCTTCGCGATCGGGATGGTCATCGGTGCCCCGGTGCTCGCCGCGGCGACGCTGCGGCTGCCCCGCCGTACGACCCTGATCGCGCTGCTCGCGGTCTTCGGCCTCGGGCAGGTGGCGGGTGCGCTGGCGCCGTCCTACGGTGTGCTCTTCGCCTCGCGCGTCATCAGCGCGCTGGCCTGCGCGGGGTTCTGGGCGGTCGGCGCGGCCGTCGCCGTCTCGCTGGTGCCGGTGACGGCGCGGGCCCGCGCGATGGCCGTCATGGTCGGCGGTCTGAGCATCGCCAACATCGCGGGCGTCCCGGCCGGTGCCTTCCTCGGGCAGCACGCCGGGTGGCGCGCCGCGTTCTGGGCGGTGGCCGGGCTCGCCGCGATCGGCCTGGTCGGCGTGGTCGCGCTGGTGCCGCGGACGAGCGTGCCCACCGGTGACGAGCGCCCGCAGCTGCGCCGTGAACTGGCCATCTACAAGGACAAGCAGGTCTGGCTGGCGCTGACCGCCACCGCGCTGAACGGCGCCGCGGTCTTCGCGCTCTTCTCCTACCTCTCGCCGCTGCTGACCGACACCGCCGGCCTCGCCGAGAGCTGGGTGCCCACGGTGCTCGCGCTCTTCGGTGTCGGCGCGCTGATCGGTACGTTCATCGGTGGCCGGATCGCCGATGCGCATCTCTTCGGGACGCTCTTCGGCGGTATCGCCGCCTCCACCGCCGTCCTGGCCGTCCTGGCGCTGACCGCGCACAGCCCGGTCGCCGCGGTCGCGCTCTCCCTGCTGCTCGGGGTGACCGCATTCACCACGGCCCCGGCCCTCAACGCCCGGATGTTCAACGTGGCCAACGCCGCGCCGACGCTCGCCGGCGCGACCACCACTGCCGCCTTCAACATCGGCAACACCCTCGGGCCGTGGCTCGGCGGCCTGACCATCGGCGCCGGCTGGGGCTACCCGTCCGTCGCCTGGACCGGCGCGGCGCTGGCGGCGGTGGCGGTGCTCGTCACCGCGCTCGCCTTCCGGCTGCACCGCTCCGGCCGGCCCTCCCGGCTCGTGGCCTCCTCGGCGCCGGTCGCGGCGCCGGCTACGGAGGCCGTCGAGCAGCGGTGATCCGGGGGGCGGGGCGTCTGCGGGTCCGGTCAGGGGGCCACACGGTCGGCGCGCCCCGCCGTTGCTATGCCCCGCCGTCGAACCTCCACCGCGTCTGGCTGTACACCGACTCGCCCCGGCCGAAGCCGAACGCCGTACGGGGCTCGACGCGGAATACGAAGGCCGAGCCGCCCCGCCCCTGGAAGGCACCGTCCCGGACGTCGAAGTGCCAGTCGCTGCCGTACTTCTCGACGAACAGCTCGGCCAGCCGGCGCAGCGTCGGCCCGTCCTCGACCCGTACCGCCTCCCCCTCGACGACCACGTCGAGTCCGGCATGCAGATCGTTGCCGCCGGCCGTCGAGGTGGTCAGGACGCAGTGCGGATTGGCGGCGAGGTTTCGGGCCTTGCGCTCGCCGGGTCCGGTACAGAAGTGGAGGGCGTCATCCGCCCAGACGGCGAGCAGCGGGGTGACATGCGGGCGGCCGTCGGGCCGGACGGTGCTGAGCCAGAAGATCTCCGCCTCGGTCATCCCTCCGACGGCCGCGGGCCATCCGGTCGCCGTGGCGCCCTCGCTGCTGTAGGCGGGGTGGAGTTCGGTGACCGGTTCTCTTCCCGGTGCGCTGACTGACATCGCTGTCCCCTTCCGGTAGGCCGTCAGGGCCCATCGTGCGGGGGCGCGCCATCGGGCCACCGCCACGACGCGCCGCAACGGGCCGTACGGGGGGTGCGCGGCGGCCGTGCGGGGTCGGGGGTGTGGCGCTCTCTCTAGGGCCCGGGCGCCGGCCGGTGTTTGGGGCGGCGCAGGCCCGCGGCCGTCAGCCGGCGCAGCAGCTCCTTGCTGCCGACCTCCACCGCGCCGGCCCGTACCGCATCGGCGTACCGCTCGGCCGGCAGGTCGTAGTGGTCGCGCTCGAAGGCCCGCCGGGGCACGCCGATGCGCGCCGCGAAGTCGTGCAGTTCGTCGAAGGACACATCGCTGACCAGATGCGACCACATCCGGCCGTGCCCCGGCCAGATGGGTGGATCGATATAGACCGCCACGTCAGCGCTCCGGCCGGCTCGTCACGCCGGCCCGCCGCGCGCCGGTCACCCCGGCCTCCGCGCCACTGGTCACCTCAGCCCTCCGGCGGAGCGCCGAGCCGGCCGACCCGGGCCACCGCGACCGACGTCTTGGGGCAGACCCAGTGCGGGTCAGGCCCCAACTCCGGTTCCACGTCGAGGGCGTGGGGATCGCCCGACTCCGTGCACACGGGGCACAGCGGCCACCGGCCGTAACGGTCCAGCAGGGCGTCCTGGACGTCCTGCGCTATCAGTCCCGCGACGAATTCCGCGCCTTCAGGCCATTGCTCCACCCACCACCTGCGGTGAACGACCGCGTCCTCGACGAGCGAGACGATGTCGGCGTCGGCCACCTCGTCCGCCATCAGGTCGGCGAGCACCAGCGCCCGCGCGGCGTGCAACGCCTGTTCCATCTCCATGCCCCCCATTGTCTCCCGACCGCAACCCGGCGCCCGGCGTTGTCCACAGCCTGCGCGCGGCCCGCCGCGTTCTGTCCACAGCCCGGAGCAGGGGTATTGACGCGGCTGCGGGATGAAATTACTTTTCAAGCGTGAGTAGCAGCGTGAAGGAAACTTTCAAGGACGTGGCCGCCGAGACCCGGCCGGCCCCGGCCCCACCCGCCCCCGCGGCGCTGGCCGCCAAGGTCCGTACCCTCGCCCCGACGATGACCCGCTCCATGCAGCGGGTCGCCGAGACCGTGGCGAGCGACCCGGCCGGCTGCGCCGCGCTCACCGTCACCGGCCTCGCGGAGCGTACGGGCACCAGCGAAGCCACCGTCGTACGGACGTCCCGGCTGCTCGGCTACCCGGGCTACCGCGACCTGCGTCTCGCGCTCGCCGCGCTCGCCGCGCAGCAGGAGGCCGGCGGCGCGCCCGCCGTGACCGCGGACATAGCGGTCGACGACTCCCTGATCGACGTCGTCGCCAAGCTGGCGCAGGAGGAGCAGCAGTGTCTGGCCGACACCGCGGCCGCGCTGGACGTCAGCCAGCTCGAAGCGGCCGTCGCCGCGCTCGCCGGGGCCCGGCGGATCGATGTGTACGGCATCGGCGCCTCCAACCTCGTCGGCCAGGACCTGGCCCAGAAGCTGCTGCGGATCGGCCTGATCGCGCACGCCCACGCGGACCCGCACCTCGCCGTGACCAACGCCGTGCAGATGCGGGCCGGCGACGTCGCGATCGCGATCACGCACTCCGGCCGCACCACCGACGTCATAGAGCCCCTGCGGGTGGCCTTCGACCACGGCGCCACCACCATCGCCCTCACCGGCCGCCCCGACGGCGAAATCGCCGCGTACGCCGACTACATCCTGACCACGTCCACGGCCCGCGAGAGTGAACTCCGCCCCGCCGCGATGTCCTCCCGCACCAGCCAGCTGCTGGTCGTCGACTGTCTCTTCATAGGCGTCGCACAGCGCACGTACGAGACCGCGGCACCGGCTCTCTCGGCCTCCTACGAGGCCCTGGCCCACCGCCACCAGCCCTGACGCGGCCCGCGGGCGCCCTTGTGGCGTCGTGACGGGCCCCGCCCCGCGCCCCACCCGGAAAGAGTCGCCGAGCAATGACCTCCACCGCCGACTACGCCCACCTGCGCGCCGAGCTCGACACCCTCACCACCGAGGCGTTCCGCCCCGACCTCGCCGAGATCGACCGCCGCTCCACCCTCGACATCGCCCGTGCGATGAACGACGAGGACGCCACCGTGCCGGCCGCGGTGGCCGCCCGCCTCCCGCAGATCGCCGCCGCCATCGACGCCACCGCCGCCCGGATGGCCCGCGGCGGACGGCTGGTCTACGCCGGTGCCGGCACGGCAGGCCGGCTGGGCGTGCTGGACGCCAGCGAGTGCCCGCCGACCTTCAACACCGACCCCGCCGAGGTCGTCGGCCTGATCGCGGGCGGCCCGTCCGCCCTGGTCACCGCCGTCGAGGGCGCCGAGGACAGCAAAGAGCTCGCGGCCGGGGACCTGACCGGGATCGGCCTCACCGACCTCGACACCCTCGTCGGCATCTCGGCCTCCGGCCGCACCCCGTATGCGATCGGCGCCGTCGAGCACGCCAGGGCCCGCGGCGCGCTGACCATCGGCCTGTCCTGCAACGCCGGTTCGCCGCTGGCCGCGGCCGCCGAGCACGGCATCGAGATCGTGGTCGGTCCCGAGCTGCTGACCGGCTCGACCCGTCTCAAGGCGGGCACCGCCCAGAAGCTGGTGCTCAACATGCTCTCGACGATCACCATGATCCGGCTGGGCAAGACCTACGGGAATCTGATGGTCGACGTCCGCGCCTCCAACGAGAAGCTGCGGGCCCGCTCGCGCCGTATCGTCGCGCTCGCCACCGGCGCCAGCGATCCGGAGATCGAGACGGCGCTCCGCATCACCGGCGGCGAGGTGAAGAACGCCATCCTCACCCTCCTCGGCGAGGTCGACGGCCCGACCGCCGCCCGGCTCCTCGAAGCCTCCGACGGCCATCTCCGCGCGGCCCTGGAAGCCGCCGGAGCGAGGCGCCGCTGATGTCCGAGGACACCCACCGCGCCACCGCCGCCGCGCTCCTCCCGCTCGTCGGCGGCGCCGGGAACATCACCTCCGTCGCCCACTGCATGACCCGGCTCCGCCTCGGCATCCGGGACCGCTCACTGGTCCAGGACGAGGCGCTGAAGGCCCTGCCGGCGGTCATGGGCGTCGTCGAGGACGACACGTACCAGATCGTGCTGGGCCCCGGGACGGTCGCCCGGGTCACCCCCGAGCTCGAACGCCTGGTGGAGCAGGCAGGTACGGGCCCGGAGCCGCCCCCGGAGCCCGCCCCCGCCGCAGCGCCGGCCCCCGGCAGCCCCGCCGCCACCGCCGCCACCGCCGCCACCGCCGCCACCGCCGAGCAGCTGGCCGCCGAAGGTGCCGCCCTCAAGGCCCGCCAGAAGGCCAGGAACGCCACGCCCGGCAAGCTGTTCCTCCGCCGGATCGCCAATGTCTTCGTCCCGCTCATCCCGGCCCTGATCGGCTGCGGCATCATCGCCGGGATCAACGGCCTGCTGACCAACCTCGGCCGGCTGCCGTCCGTCGTCCCCGCGCTCGCCGCCCTCTCCTCCGGCTTCATGTCGCTGATCGCGGTCTTCGTCGGCTACCACGCCGCGAAGGAGTTCGGCGGCACACCGGTCCTCGGCGGGGCGGTCGCCGCGGTGACCGTCTTCCCCGGTGTCGCGCAGATCTCCGCCTTCGGCCAGAAGCTCTCCCCCGGCCAGGGCGGTGTCCTCGGCGCACTGGCCGCGGCGCTGCTCGCCGTCCAGGTGGAGAAGCGGTGCCGCAAGGTGGTCCCCGCGGCGCTCGACGTCCTGGTCACCCCCACCGTGACCGTGCTGTTCACGGGCCTGGTCACGGTCTTCGGCCTGATGTGGGCCGCGGGTGAGGTCTCCACCGCCATCGGCACCGCCGCCACCTGGCTGCTCGCACACGGCGGCGCGCTCGCCGGCTTCGTGCTCGGCGGCCTGTTCCTCCCGCTGGTCATGCTGGGCCTCCACCAGGCCCTGATCCCCCTCCACGCCACCCTCATCCAGCAGCAGGGCTATACGGTCCTGCTGCCGATCCTCGCCATGGCCGGCGCGGGCCAGGTCGGCGCCGCCCTCGCCGTCTACCTCCGCCTCCCCCGCAACCGCTCGCTCCGGGGCACCATCAAGTCCGCGCTCCCCGCGGGCTTCCTGGGCGTCGGCGAGCCGCTCATCTACGGCGTCTCGCTCCCCCTCGGCCGCCCGTTCATCACCGCCTGCATCGGCGGCGCGTTCGGCGGCGGCTTCATCGGCCTGGTCAACCAGCTCGGCGACACGGTCGGCTCCACCGCCATCGGCCCCTCAGGCTGGGCCCTGTTCCCGCTGGTCAAGGGCGCTCAGGGGATTGCCACCACGCTCGTCGTCTACGCGCTGGGGCTGGCCGTCGGCTATCTGGCCGGCTTCCTGGCCACGTACTTCTTCGGCTTCAGCAGGCAGATGCGGGCCGAGCTGAACACGGACACCGCCCCCGCGGCCGAGCGGGCCGCCCCGGCGGGCACCACGGACGCACCGGAGCCGCCCGACGCCCATCGGGCGGCGAAGGACGCGTCCTCGCCGGGTTCCGTGCGGGAGGTGCACGCCGACGGCTCCGGGTGACCGGCCCCGCCCCCGGGCCGGTCATGGATCCGCCCGGATGGCTCAGTACAGATCCAGGCCGAGTTCCTTCTCCAGCACGGCCGCCTGTTCGGGCGTGGCGAAGACGAAGTAGCTGTCGTAGTTGCTGTCTCTGAGGCGCACGAACTGGACGAGGTGGAAGCGGCGGTTGTCGTCGTCGGGGTCGGGATCGACATGGCCGATGAACTCCCCGACCGCCAAGTGGTCGAGGTACTCGTCCGACAGGTGGTCGGTGTGCTGGGTGACCAGGACGCCGTTGCGGGAGAATTCCAGGATCTCGCCGAACTCGCCCCCGTACAGCCTGACGTCGCTGATGGTGACCGCGCCTTCGGTGAGCGCCTCGGCCCTCTCCAGGATGCCGGCGTAGCTCTCCTCCAGATAGTCGACATCGTCTCCGTGGGCCGAGACCGCCACACCGAACTCCTCAAGAGCGCTGGGCACTTCATGAGGTGGCAGCTCATCGTGCGCGAAGTCGGCGTAGTCGGCGAGGACGCTGTCGACCTTCTCCTGCGACACCATGCCCATCCGCACCAACAGCGCCCCCACCTGCGCGTACGAGCACGGCCTGAACCAGAACAAGGTGTCCCGCAGACTCTCCTTCGGCCCGCCATCCCCCTCCTCCACAAACAGCTCACGCAGACAGCCCAGCGGAACCGCCGCGCCCCCCAGCCGCTTGTCCGGCTGGTCCACGAACGGCACCTCCGTCCACACGCTCTCCCGCGACCCCAAAGCCCCGGGCGCCGCATCCGGATCGAACGGCACGTACTGCCACATCGCCCCCTTGGTTCGCCGGATCACCTCCCCCATGTACCAGCACGCACCCTGCACAAACGGCTCGTCCCGCGCGGCATCGAACTCCTCCACCGTGGCGAACCGCCGCCGCACCACAGCCTCCAGCCAGTCCAGCGTGTCAGGGTGAAAATTCCACCGCCACGCCCCCTCGAACGCCTCCTGGGCCCAGGCGGGCAGCGCCTCCCTCCGCTCGGCCAGCCACGCCGTCAGCACCGGATCCTCCGGCAGCGCCACCGTGGGGTCCACATGCGGGGTGTGCTCCTTGGCCGGCTCCCACCCCGCAACCTCACGCTGCTGCTCGGCGACGGCCTGCCGCAGCCGCTCGGCCTCCTCGGCGAACGCCGTTCCGGAGCGGACCCGCAGGGCGTGCTCGATCAGCAACCGCGGTGCGACGGGGGAGAGTTCAAGGTCCGGGTCCGGCCAGACGACCGGCTGTCCGGGCAGGCCGTCGACCGGCCGCGTGTTCCAGCCCCAGCCACCACCCGCTATACCGAGCAGAACCTCACCGAGGTAGGCCACCGCGCTCTCCACCAACTCCCCGCGCTGCTGCGGGCCTTGGACGGATTTATCGCGCTCCAGCAGGCGCGCCTCCAGGGCGTCCAGCGACCTGGGCGTGTAGTCGAAGCAGAATTCCCCGGCAAGGAACACCTTCTCCAACAGCAGGAGTTCGTAGGGCAGAGCGCCGGTCCATTTCTGGAGCAGCTGCTGCGGGGAGTCGTCCGGCTCGTCCGGCTGTGTTTGAGGGACCATGCGGGCACTGTAGGGCCGCCCACTGACAATGCCCGTTGCCGCGGAGGCACCTGGCCGCCCCTCCGCCCGGAGAGAACTCGATTGCCGGGGCGCCGCACCGCTGACAGAGTCCTCGCCATGCCTGCCTTCTCCGCGTACGACGGGACCACCCTCACCTACCACGCATCCGGCGACGGCCCTCCGGTGGTCTGCCTGCCCGGCGGCCCGATGCGCGCCTCCGCGTACCTCGGTGACCTCGGTGGTCTCTCCGCGCACCGACAGTTGATCATGCTGGATCTCCGCGGCACCGGCCGGTCCGCGATACCGGCGGACCCCGCCTCCTACCGCTGCGACCGGCTCGTCGACGATGTGGGGGCCCTGCGCGAGCACCTCGGCCTGGAACGGCTGGACCTGCTCGCGCACTGCGCCGGAGCGAATCTGGCAACGCGGTATGTGAGCCGCCACCCGGAACGCGTCGGCAGGCTCGCGCTGATCACCCCCAGCGTCATGGCCGTCGGCATCACCGTGCCCGGGGACGTCCGGCGCGAGACGGCGCAACTCCGCCGGGACGAGCCCTGGTTCCCCCAGGCGTACGCGGCCCTGGAGGCGATCGTGGCGGGCCGGGCGACGGACGCCCACTGGCAGGCCGTCGCCCCGTTCCTCCACGGCCGTTGGGACGAGACGGCGCGGGCTCTGGACGCCGCCGACGACGAGGAGAAGAACGGCGAGGCGGCGGCCGCCTTCGGCGCCGAGGGCGCCTTCGACCCGGGCACCACCCGTGCGGCGCTCGCACGCTTCGCGTCGCCCGTCCTCCTGCTGGCCGGCGAGGTCGATCTGAACTCCCCGCCTCCCGCCATGGCCGAGTACGCCAGACTGTTCCCGCACGCGGAACTGGTGGTGCAGCCCGGCGCCGGGCACTTCCCGTGGCTCGACGACGCCGAGCGTTTCGTGACGACCACCGCGGCGTACCTGGGATGACCGGCCGCGCCGCAGCGGCACGCCGGTGAGGTGACCTGGACCGCACGCACCGGCCCGCGAGTCCGGTGGCCCGGTCGATACCCCGATCGGTACCCCGGCCGATGCGCCGGCCCAGGAGAGCGGGCGTCAGGGGGCAGGGACCCGCCGCTCCGCAGAGGCGGTCTCCCGGCTCCGCTCCTCCCCGTCACCCCGGCGGGCCGCCGCGCTCGCCAACTCCGCGGCCAGCAGCGCGAACCACACCCCCACCAGCAGCAGATGGAGCCGCTGCGGAACGCCGTGCCAGCCCGGCCGGCCGAGGAGCGGGCCCACCGTGCAGACGGCGGTCGGCAGCGCCGCGGCCAGGACGCGCAGGCCCCAGCGGCGGATCAACGGCAGGCCGCCCCGGTCCGTCGCGGCGGCCCGGCTGAGCAGCGCCATCGAGGCGAAGAGGAAGAAGTGGGCCAGGGCGCTGGTGACGGTGTGCCAGGGATGCACGGGTTCACAGTGCGGCTCCAGAGAGGGTGCGCAGCGCATCGGCAGCAGCACGTCGGCCAGCGACGACAGGCCGAGGCAGAGCAGCGCCAGCCAGCCCGCGCGCGCCCACCGGCCCGGCGCGCGGCCGTACGCCAGCAGCGCCCCCGCGGCGACGAGCACGGCACAGCCGGACTCGATGCCGCCGAAGAGCGGACGGAAGGGCTGGTCGGCGGCGTACAGCTCACTGACGTACGCATGCCGCGGATCGATGCCGGTCGGCAGCAGGAATTCCAGCAGCCAGCCGTTGTAGAGCACCGCGGCCGCGGCGAACAGCAAAGCGCCTGATCGCGCCGTTCCCGGCATCGGGTTCGCGTCCCGTTCACCCCTCAACATGATCAGCGGCTGTCCGCATACGACCCGCTCACACCCATCCGCACCCTGGCGCGCACGAACTTCCCTTCGGTCCTGACCGCGGGGAGCCGGGCACCACGCGATCCACACGTCCGTCACTGTGCACATTCGATCTGGCACACAGAGTAACCCTCGCATGTCATGGCCCGGAGATCCCGCCGGGCCCGCGTGGACGCGCCAAGGGGGGCGCACCGGCCGGGGCCGCACCACAGAGAACCCACAAGATTGCCGTCTACCGTCCTCGCGCGGCTACCTTGCCCGCAACACACCGCGGGGCGAGCGGACGAGCCCGGTGAGACCAGAGCGGAGCCTTGAATGTGCGCGGCGAAGCGCCTCGAACGCGTCCTCGTCGTCGACGACGACGCGGTGATCCTGCGTTCCCTCGGACGCGGCCTGCGCCTCAACGGCTTCGCCGTCGCCCTCGCCGAGGACGGCCCGTCCGCCCTCGCCGAACTGACGGCCCGGCCCCCCGACGTGGTCGTGCTCGATGTCTCCCTGCCGGGCGTCAGCGGCACCGACATCTGCCGCACCCTGCGCGCCGACGGGAACGAGGTACCGGTACTGATGCTGTCGGCGCTGGACGAACTGGACGACCGGGTCGCCGGACTCCAGGCCGGGGCCGACGACTACCTCGTCAAGCCGTTCGCGCTCAAGGAACTGGTGCTCCGGCTGCGAGCCCTGCTGCGCCGCCGCCCGCCCGGCGCCACGGACGCGCTGCGGATCGGCGACCTCGTCCTGGACACGGCCGCGCGGGAGGTGACGTACGGCGGCGCTGAGGTCCGGCTCACCCGGCGGGAGTTCGAACTGCTGGAGGTCCTCGTCCGCAACGCGGGCGTCGTCCTCACCCGCGACCAGCTCCTCGACCGTGTGTGGGGCTACGACTTCGAGGTGCGCACCGACGCCGTCGACACCTTCGTCAGCTACCTCCGCCGCAAGCTGGAGGCCGGGGGCCGGCCGCGCGTGGTGCACACGGTCCGCGGCGTGGGCTTCGTGCTGCGCGCGTCCGGGCCGGAGGCCGCACGATGAGGCTCTCGACCCGGATCGCCCTCGCGATGGGCATCGCCGTCCCGCTGCTGGTCCTGGGCTCGGGGGCGCTGCTGCTGCGCCTGGTCACCCACGACGTGCACGCCGGGCAGGACGCCCATCTGCGGGAGCGGGCCGCGGTGCTGCTGCCGCTGGCCCGCGGTCTGCTGCGGGTCGCGGACGGCGGGCAGCCGCGGAAGGCGGCGAACCACGAACGGCGGCTGCTCGACGCGGGGATGGACGTCGGGGTACGGCTCACCACGAGCCGCGGCGGACCGGCGCCCGCCACCGGCCGCGGGACCACTGCCCCGGGCGGGCAGGCGCCGGCCCGTGTGGTGGCCGAGGCCGGTCCACAACCGGCGGACACCCTGCCGCTGCCGCCCGCGGCGCCCGACCCGGTGACCGTACGGTCCCAGGGACACCGCTGGCGGGCGCTGTCGGTGCCCGTCGGCGGCGCGAGCGCGAAGGCCGGCCCGCAGGGCACGCTGTGGGTGTTCTCCACCGGGTCGGCCGGCAACGCCGAACTCGACACCGTACAGAAGCGCATCCTCCTGGTGGCGCTGATCGCCGCCCCGCTGGCCGGGCTGCTCTCCCTCGCCCTCGCCGAACGCGCCACCCTGCCGCTGCGCCGCCTCCAGCGCCGGGCCGGCGGCCTGGACCCCGGCACCAGCACGGCCCGCCTGGACCACACCCCGTCACGGGTCACCGAGGTGGACGACCTCGCCGGCACCCTCCAGACCGTACTGGCCCGCTACGACGAGCAGGCGGCACGGACCCAGGAGGCACTGGCCACCGCCCGCGCCTTCTCCGCGACCGCCTCGCACGAACTGCGCACGCCACTGATGGGCATGCAGACCAACCTGGACATCCTCACCGACCACCCGGACCTCGACCCGGCCGACCGCGCCGAAGTCCTCGACGACCTGCACGCCGGGCACCAGCGCCTGATGGGGATGCTGATCGCGCTCCGGGCGCTCGCCCAGGGCGACCTGGTGGAGGCCGACGCCTTCGGCGTGGTGGACCTGGGCGACCTCGTCGCGGCGGCGGTGGCCGACCTGCAACGGCACCACCCCGGCGTACGGCTCACCCCCCGCCTCACCCCCGGACTGCGGCTGCACGCCTGGGAACCGGGCCTGCGGATGGCGGTCGACAACCTGCTCCGCAACGCGGTGGTCCACGGCAGCCGGCCGGGCACACCGGCCGGGGTCGAGGTGACACTGCGGCCGAGCGGCCGGCCGGGCGACCCGGTCGCCGTACTCACCGTGGACGACGCCGGTCCGGGCATCGCGCCGGAGGAACGCGAGCAGGTCTTCCAGCGGTTCCACCGGCGCGCGGACAGCCCGGGCTCGGGGCTCGGCCTGACCCTGGTGGCCCAGCAGATCGCACTGCACCGCGGCACGGTACGGATCATGGAACGGCCACAGGGGCCCGGCGCCCGCTTCGAGGTGCGACTGCCCCGGCTCGGCGATGCGGAGACCGACACCCGCACCCTGGAACTGCCGCTGCGCCGCGACTGGTTGAGCGAGTTCCCGGCACGGGGCCTGCCCGGGGAGCCGCCGGAACACTGACCGGATCACCCCTCCCGGGCCCGGGGCTCCCTGACCACGCGCACCGTGCGGCGGGTGGTGCCCGCGGTGCACGTCACCGAGCGGAACCGGTCGCCGGCCTCGGCGACCCAGAACGCATCGGCGAGTACGCACCCCTGGACGCTCAGACCGCGCCGCCACCCCCGGAAGGCCACCTCGACGACATCGGCACCGGGCGGCAGCTGCCCCCACGCCAGCGACCAGCGCCGCGGCGAACGGCCGCTGTGCCGGCCGCCCCTGAGCGGGGAGACGCTGAGCGTGCTCAGAACGGACACATCGACCAGCCCGGCCGGTCCGTGCACCTCCAGGGCCGGCCGCCCCGCGGAGCCCCGGGCCACCCGCAGCAGCCAGCCGCTGAGGGGCAGCCGCAGCTCACCGGGCTCGCCGGTGGTGAGGGTGGCGGGCAGGACCGTACAGGAGCGCTCGTCCGGCATGAGGAAACCACCGCATTCCACTGTGACTCCAGGGGTTGGGCGCCCAGGCACGACGTCTCCGGGGCGCGACAACCCGGAGCGTAGAAGCGCTCCTTGTGGATTCCCTGTGCCGCCGCCCCCGTCCCCTTCCTCCGCGGAAGGCGGGGCGCCCGGTCCGGCGGCCCACAAGCTCTCCACAAAGAACGCTCCTACGTTCTGCGGCAGCCGGCCCGTCCGCGTCCCGTGGGGCGGACGCGGCCGCACCCATCCGCCCCTAGAAGGGAGCACCACCATGCAGCGTCCCAAGACCGCAGTGGCAGGGGTCCTCGCCTCACTCGCGCTCGCCGGTTCCCTGCTGACCACCGCGGCGCCGGCCGACGCCGCGGCCGCCGACAGCCCGGGCGCCTCCCCCGCCACGGCGACCTCGGGCCAGCAGCGGCACACCGGGGGCAAGGGCATCTGCGCCCGCGTGCCCAGGCTGGAGAAGCGCATCGACCGGGCGCTCACCCGGCTCAACGGCGGTGTGCACACCCGCGGTTCGATCGCGCGGCTGGAGCAGCGCGTGAAGAACGCCCGCGACAGGCACCACGACGAGGTCGCCATATTCCTCCAGGACCGGCTCACCCACCGCAAGGAGCTGAAGCCCGACCTCACCCGGCGGCGCGTCGACCTCAAGGCCGTCGCGGCCTGGTGCGCGAAGAAGGACACCAAGGGCAGCAAGGGCACCAAGGACAGCAAGGGCAACGGCGCGGAAGGCAACGGCTCATGAGAGGCTCCCGGCGCGCCGCGCTGCTGCTGACCGCGGCGGTCGCGGTACCGGTCCTGGCGGCCACCGGCTGTTCGGGCCACTCCGGGCAGCCGTCACCCGGCTCTTCGTCGCCCGGGTCTTCGTCCGGCCAGGAGGAGCAGATGAAGAAGAAGGTCGAGGACGCCGAGAAGGCGGCGGACACGGCCGACTCCGACGCTGCCGACGACCCGTGGTGAGGAGCCGCTGAGGGAGGCGGGGCATCCCACCCCCGCCCCGGAGCACCGGTGAACAGCCGTGTGCCCCTCAAGACCTGCGCAGAAACGCCCGCGCAGAAACGCCGCCGGGGCGGCACCCCCTGGGAGGAGGGTGCCGCCCCGACGTACGTGTGGACACGTGATCCGGGAGGATCAGCGCTCTGATCCGGAGGATCAGAAGTCCATGTCACCGCCCGGCATACCGCCCGGAGCGGCCGCGGCGGCCTTCTCCGGCTTGTCGGCGATGACGGCCTCGGTGGTGAGGAAGAGCGCCGCGATGGAGGCGGCGTTCTGGAGCGCGGAGCGGGTGACCTTGGCCGGGTCGATGATGCCCTCGGCGACCATGTCGACGTACTCGCCGGTGGCGGCGTTCAGACCGTGGCCGACGGCCAGGTTGCGCACCTTCTCCACCACGACGCCGCCCTCGAGACCGGCGTTGACCGAGATCTGCTTCAGCGGGGCCTCCAGGGCCAGCTTCACAGCCGCGGCACCGGTGGCCTCGTCGCCCTCCAGCTCGATCTTCTCGAAGACCGAGGTGGCCTGGAGCAGGGCCACGCCACCGCCGGCGACGATGCCCTCCTCGACGGCCGCCTTCGCGTTGCGAACGGCGTCCTCGATGCGGTGCTTGCGCTCCTTGAGCTCGACCTCGGTGGCGGCACCGGCCTTGATGACGGCCACGCCGCCGGCCAGCTTCGCCAGACGCTCCTGGAGCTTCTCGCGGTCGTAGTCCGAGTCGCTGTTCTCGATCTCGGCGCGGATCTGGTTGACGCGGCCCTGGACCTGGTCGCTGTCACCGGCACCGTCGACGATGGTGGTCTCGTCCTTGGTGATGACGACCTTGCGGGCGCGGCCGAGCAGGTCGAGACCGGCGTTCTCCAGCTTGAGGCCGACCTCCTCGGAGATGACGGTGCCACCGGTGAGGATGGCGATGTCACCGAGCATGGCCTTGCGGCGGTCACCGAAGCCCGGGGCCTTGACGGCGACGGACTTGAAGGTGCCACGGATCTTGTTGACGACCAGGGTCGACAGGGCCTCGCCCTCGACGTCCTCGGCGATGATCAGCAGCGGCTTGCCGGACTGCATGACCTTCTCCAGGAGCGGCAGCAGGTCCTTCACGTTGCCGATCTTGGAGTTGACGATCAGGATGTACGGGTCGTCGAGCGACGCCTCCATACGCTCCATGTCGGTGGCGAAGTACGCCGAGATGTAGCCCTTGTCGAAGCGCATACCCTCGGTGAGCTCCAGCTCCAGACCGAAGGTCTGGGACTCCTCGACGGTGATGACGCCTTCCTTGCCGACCTTGTCCATGGCCTCGGCGATCAGCTCGCCGATCTGGGTGTCGGCGGCGGAGATGGAGGCGGTCGAAGCGATCTGCTCCTTGGTCTCCACGTCCTTGGCCTGCTCCAGCAGGGCGGCGGAGACGGCCTCGACGGCCTTCTCGATACCGCGCTTGAGGGCCATCGGGTTGGCACCGGCGGCGACGTTGCGCAGGCCCTCGCGGACCAGGGCCTGGGCCAGGACGGTCGCGGTCGTCGTGCCGTCACCGGCGACGTCGTCCGTCTTCTTCGCGACCTCCTTGACCAGCTCGGCGCCGATCTTCTCGTACGGGTCCTCGAGCTCGATCTCCTTGGCGATGGAGACACCATCGTTGGTGATCGTGGGGGCGCCCCACTTCTTCTCGAGGACGACGTTGCGGCCCTTGGGGCCGAGGGTGACCTTGACGGCGTCGGCGAGCTGGTTCATCCCGCGCTCGAGACCGCGCCGTGCCTCCTCGTCGAACGCGATGATCTTGGCCATGTGAAGTGGTCCTCCCGGACTGGGGTGGATTGCTCCGGACCGCGCTGGCGCCCGCGACGGACGACCTGCAAACCCGTGTGGTTCCTTGCCCCACCCGGCCTGCGGGCCTCACCGACCCGGTCCTTCTTTGTCACTCTCACTCGGAGAGTGCTAACGCCAATGATTAGCACTCGCGGGGTGCGAGTGCAAGCGCCCGTGGCTGCCCCACCCGCGCGGCTGACGCGCGCGCGGACGGCAGAAGGCCCGTACCCCCCTCAGGGGTACGGGCCTCCACAACGCAGCAGTCGGTCGGCGCCTCAGCCGGCCACCCGGACCATGTCCGCCTGCGGCCCCTTCTGGCCCTGCGAGATCTCGAACTCGACCCGCTGGCCCTCCTCAAGGGTGCGGTAGCCGTCCATCTGGATCGCGCTGTAGTGGACGAATACATCCGCACCACCGTCGACCGCGATGAAGCCGTACCCCTTCTCCGCGTTGAACCACTTGACGGTGCCCTGAGCCATGCCTAACTCCCCTATTACTGGCCCTTGCGCAGGACCGCACTCCGCGGACCCGGGTCAGACCTCACCCCGCGAATGGCCCGTGGGGTGTGCGCCGGAACGCGTCGACCGCCGCTGAATGTATCTGCACCGATGCCCAGAGCAACAGGTCAATCGGACGAGAATTCTGGCGCCGGAGAATCGGCAATATGCGGTGAAATCCCGTTTCCCCAGGGCAAGTCGGGCCGGGCATAGCGCACCTAAGCGACAAATCCCGCACACACTTTGGACACAACTCGCCCCGGTGTCCTATGCGTTCGGCATGCATACGGAGATATCCGGAGGGGGATCACCCCAATAGTATCCCCTTTAACAAAACGGAATTGCCCCGTCCGATTTTCGGTGGACGGGGCAATTCCGGTCAAGCGGGGAAAGAGATGGCGCAAATCAGTGCCTACTCGGCGGCCGTTCAGTCGTTCGGCGCCGTTCGGAACCGTTCAGCAGCCTCCGGCGACCGCCGGAATGATCGAGACGCCCGCACCGTCCGGGGTCGGCGTCTCGAGGCCCTGCTCGAAACGGACGTCGTCGTCGTTGACGTAGACGTTCACGAAGCGGCGCAGCTTGCCGGCGTCGTCCAGCACACGGGCCGCGATGCCCTGGTGGTTCTTCTCCAGGTCGGCGATCACCTCGGAGAGGGTCGCACCCTCGGCGGTGACCTCGGCCTCGCCACCGGTGTACGTACGGAGGATGGTGGGGATGCGGACCTTGACGCTCATGGTTCTGCCTTCCGGACAGGGGTTACGGGTCTACGGGTTCGGGCGCTGCGGCTCAGCCGGCCAGGCCGGCCGCGCGGAACGCATCCAGGTTCGGCCGGATCGTGGCCGTGGGCCCGGTGGTCGGCGCAACGGCGTCCAGCGTCTTGAGACCGTCACCCGTATTGAGGACAACGGTGGTCAGGGACGGGTCGAGCAGACCCTCCTCGATCAGCTTCTTGGTCACGCCGACGGTCACCCCGCCCGCGGTCTCCGCGAAGATGCCCTCCGTCCGCGCCAGCAGCTTGATCGCGTCGACCACCTGCTCGTCGTTGACGTCCTCGACCGCACCGCCCGTACGGCGCGCGATGTCCAGCACATACGGGCCGTCGGCCGGGTTGCCGATCGCCAGCGACTTGGCGATGGTGTTCGGCTTCTGGGGGCGCACCACATCGTGCCCGGCCTTGAACGCCGTCGACACCGGCGAGCAGCCCTCCGCCTGGGCACCGAAGATCTTGTACGGCTTGTCCTCGACCAGGCCGAGGGCGATCAGCTCCTTGAGCCCCTTGTCGATCTTCGTCAGCTGCGAGCCGGACGCGATCGGGACGACGATCTGGTCCGGCAGCCGCCAGCCCAGCTGCTCACAGATCTCGTATGCCAGGGTCTTGGAGCCCTCGCCGTAGTAGGGGCGCAGATTGACGTTGACGAAGCCCCAGCCCTCGCCCAGCGGATCGCCGATGAGCTCCGAGCAGAAGCGGTTGACGTCGTCGTAGTTGCCCTCGATGCCGACCAGGTCACCGCCGTAGACCGCGGCCATGACGACCTTGCCGGCCTCCAGGTCGTGCGGGATGAAGACACAGGACTTGAAGCCGGCCCGGCGGGCCGCGGCGCCGACCGCACCGGCGAGGTTGCCGGTGGAGGAGCAGGACAGGGTCGTGAAACCGAAGGCACGGGCGGCCTCGACGGCGATCGCGACGACGCGGTCCTTGAAGGAGTGCGTCGGGTTGCCGGAGTCGTCCTTGACGTAGAGACCGCCGGTGACGCCCAGCTCGGCGGCGAGCCGGTCGGCCTTGACGAGCTTGGTGAAGCCGGGGTTGAGGTTCGGCTTGTCGGCCACGTCGGCGGGGACGGGCAGCAGCGGTGCGTAGCGCCAGATGTTGTCCGGACCGGCCTCGATCTGCTTCTTCAGGCGCTCGGGGTCGCCGCTCGGCAGGTCGTAGGCGACTTCGAGCGGCCCGAAACAGCTCGCGCAGGCGAAGATCGGACCCAGATCGAAGCGCTCACCACACTCCCGGCAGGACAGCGCGACGGCGGGGCCCAGGGCGACGGTGGGAGCGTTCGCGGCGGTTTCGGTGACTTCGGTGCTGTGCACAGCCATGGAGGCGAGGCCCTTTCTCCTCATCTTCCTCGCGGCGCATCTCGTCGCGAGACGGATTTGGCACCTTCCCTAGCCGGGAGCCTCGCGCGCTGTACGCGGAGACCGGCTGGAGGGTTGCCGGGGCTTCAACGGGCCGTATCCCTCTGCCCCTCTGGATGAGCGGTATGGCGCTGGGCCGAAACCCAGGCGTTTATGGCGCGGTGACCCCGACATGCGACGGTCATCCGCGTTGTTCAAGACTGTAACCGAAGGGGCTGACAGTTGAGATAGTCGTCCGCACCGCGAGATGGATCACAACCCGATGGAACACGTACCGTCCGCCGCCCGGGCGGCCACCGAGGAGTCGTAGACGTGCTGGAAGAGGTGGAGCGCTGGCTGAGCAGCCGCTCCTGGTCCGCCGCGGACCGCCCGCTGGAGCAGCTGCTGGAGGCGAAGCGCCAGACGGGCCGTACGGTCAGCGTCGTACTGCCCGCACTCGACGAGGAGGCCACGGTCGGCGCGATCGTCGCCACGATCCGCGCCGAGCTGATGACCGACGCCGCCCCCCTGGTCGACGAGCTGGTGGTGCTGGACTCCGGCTCCACCGACCGCACCGCCGAGGTCGCGGCGGCGGCCGGCGCCCGGGTCGTGCACCGCGACAGCATCCTGCCCCGGCTGCCCGCACTGCCCGGCAAGGGCGAGGTGCTGTGGCGCTCCCTTCTGGTCACCACCGGCGACATCATCTGCTTCGTCGATGCCGACCTGCGCGAATTCTCCGCCACCTTCGTCTCCGGGATCGTCGGCCCGCTGCTGACCGACCCCGGCATCCAGTTCGTCAAGGCGATGTACGACCGCCCGCTGGAGACGGGCGGCGCCCAGGGCGCCGCCGCCGGCCAGGGCGGCCGGGTCACCGAGCTGGTGGCCCGCCCCCTGCTCAACCTCCACTGGCCGCAGCTGGCCGGCTTCGTCCAGCCCCTGGGCGGCGAGTACGCCGCCCGGCGCACCCTCCTGGAGCGACTGCCCTTCCCCGTCGGCTACGGCGTCGAGCTCGGCCTGCTCGTCGACGCCCTGCACACCGTCGGCCTGGACGCCCTCGCCCAGGTGGACGTCGGCGTACGCAAACACCGCCACCAGGACGGCCAGGCCCTCGGCCGAATGGCCGCCGCCATCTACCGCACCGCCCAACTCCGCCTGACCCGCGGCCACTTGGTCCGTCCCCGGCTCACCCAGTTCGACCGCGGCGAAACCGGCTTCGTCCCCCGCACCACGGACGTCGACACCGAGGAACGCCCCCCGATGACCGAAATCCCCGAGTACACGGCCCGCCGCGCGGCCTGAGCCGCGCCGACTTCCCCTCCCAGGCGTCGCAGTCGTCCTCGGGCAGGGCCCAGGGCCCGTCTCCGTACGTTTGCACGGATCTGTTGCGGGTTAATGTCGCGTCATGGTCTCCGAGCGCAATGTGGTCCAGGCAGGTGCCCAGGTTCTTGTCGCGTCCAACCGCGGGCCGGTGTCGTACGCCCTGGGGGAGGGCGGGGCGCTGGTCGCCAAGCGGGGCGGTGGGGGGCTGGTGTCCGGGCTGTCGGCGATCGGGCCGGAGACCGACGCGGTGTGGGTGTGCGCCGCGCTGGGGGACGGCGACCGGGAGGCGGTGCGGCGGACCGGGGGTGCGCTGGACCCGGGTGACACCGGTGGGCAGCGCGTCCGGATGCTGGACATTCCGGCCCAGGTGCATGCCGAGGCCTACAACGGCATCGCGAACTCGGTGCTGTGGTTCGTCCACCACATGCTCTACCAGACACCGCTGGAGCCGGCCTTCGGTGCGGAGTTCCGTGCGCAGTGGGCGTCGTACGAGACGTACAACCAGGCCTTCGCACAGGCACTCGCCGACGAGGCCGCCGAGGGCGCGGCGGTGCTGGTGCAGGACTACCACCTGGCGCTGGTGCCAGGCATGCTGCGGGCACTGCGGCCCGACGTACGGATCGCGCACTTCTCGCACACACCATGGGCACCGCCGGAGTACTTCCGGATACTGCCGGACGACATCGCCGATCAGCTGCTGCGCGGGATGCTCGGCGCCGACCGGCTCGGGTTCCTGACGTACCGCTGGGCGGAGGCGTTCAGCGCGTGCTGCACCGCGGTGACCGGCGGCACCGGCGGCACCCGGGTCGGGGTGTACGGGCTCGGCGCGGACGCCGCGTTCCTGCGGGAGCGCTCACGGCGGGCGGACGTCGCCGAGCGGCTGGCCACGCTGCGCGAGCAGATCGGCACCGGGCCGGGCGGCACGGCGCGCAAGACCATCGTCCGGGTGGACCGCACGGAGCTGTCGAAGAACATCGTGCGGGGGCTGCTCGCCTACCGGCAACTGCTGGCGGACCGTCCGGAGTGGCGCGAGCGGGTGGTGCATGTGGCGTTCGCGTACCCCTCGCGCCAGGACCTGCCGGTCTACCGGGAGTACACCGAGGAGGTCGGCCGCGTCGCCGAGGAGATCAACGCCGAGTACGGGACGACCGACTGGCGTCCGGTCGAACTGCATGTGCGGGACGACTTCGCGCGGTCGCTGGCCGCGTACCGGCTGGCGGACGTGGCACTGGTCAATCCGATCCGGGACGGGATGAACCTCGTCGCGAAGGAGATCCCGGTGGTCTCCGAGCACGGCTGCGCGCTCGTGCTGTCACGGGAGGCCGGCGCGCACGAGGAACTGGGCGACGACGCCCTGACGGTCAATCCGTACGACATCACCGGCACCGCACAGGCGCTGCACGAGGCGCTGTCGATGGACGCCGGGGAGCGCGCCGAGCGCACGGAGCGACTGGCGGCGGCCGCCACCGCGCTGCCGCCCGCGCAGTGGTTCCTGCGGCAGCTGCGGGCACTGGTGGAGGACTGAACCGGCTGCCGAGACCTCCCGGACCCCGGAGGCGTGTGGCTGACCACCAGCGACGAGATCGCGGCGCAGTATGCCGGTACTTCGTAGCGGGGGGCGCCGCCGTACCGCGTAGCGGGGGCGCCCCTGTACCGCGTAGCGGGGAGGGCCGACGCTGCATTGCACAGCGGGGCCCGAGGCCGTACTGCGTAGCGGGGCCGGACGACGTACCGCACAGCGGGGCCAGGCGCCGTACTGCGTAGCGGGGCCCGAAGGCCGTACCGCGTAGCAGGGAAGGCCGACGCCGTATTGCACAGCAAGGGCCAGGCGCCGTACCGCACAGCGGAGCCCGACGGCCGCACCGCACAGCGGAGCCCGACGGCCGCACCGCACAGCGGAGCCCGACGGCCGCTCCGCCGGCCCCGTCGCCGTCAGTCCGCCGTCAGTCCGCCACGAGACGGTCCGCGAGGGCGTCCAGCAGCCCCACCACGCCGGCCGGGCCGTTGACCACCAGGTCGGCACGGTCGGCCAGTTCGGTCACCTCGTCGCTGCCGCTGCACACCAGGACGCCGGCCAGACCGTCCGAACGCAACTTCTCGACGGCGGCAAAGGCGGCCAGGTCGCCCAGGTCGTCGCCGGCGTAGAGGACCGTGGCCGCGCCGGTCTCCCGGACCCATTCGGCGAGGGCGACGCCCTTGTCCATGCCCGGCGGCCGCAGCTCCAGAACGAAGCGGCCCGGTTCGACGATCAGGCCGTGGCGTTCGGCGAGCGCGCCGAGCGGGCCGCGCAGCCGGTCGAAGGCGCCCTGGGGGTCGGCGGCGCGCCGGGTGTGCACGGCGATGGCGCGGCCGCCCTTGCGCTCGATGGCGGTCTCGACCCAGGTGCCGTGCCAGACACCGGACGCGTCCAGTACGCCGGGGAGTTCGGCCTGTATGGCGGCAACGCCGGGGTGCGGGGGCGGCGCCTGCACGGTACCGGTGGCGGCTTCCCAGCGCTCGGCGCCGTAGTGGCCGAGGACGGTGAGGTGGCCGAGGCCGGGCACCGAGTCGAAGCCGCCGAGGCGGACCGCGACGGTGGCCGGGCGGCCGGTGATCACGGCCGCCGCCTGCAAACGGGGCACGAGACGGCCGAGCGCCGCCACCGCGCCTTCGTGCGCTCGGGCCTTCTCCGGGTCGGGCACGATATCGGCGAGCGTGCCGTCGAAGTCGAGGGCGATGACGGCGCGTTCGGGGTGGGCCAGCAGCGCGGCGAGGCCGTCGCGGCCGGCGGGGGTCTGCGGGGTCGGCACGGACCCGGGCGCGCGCTCTGATCCGGGTGTCGGCTCGGGGAGCGGCGCGGCGTTCGAGGGGCTGCCCATGGCGCCGACCCTACCGGCGCAGCGCGGGCGCACGGGGGGTGTACGGGCGCATCGCGGGGTGAAGGCCGGGCGGAAAACGGCAACGGCGGGTCGGACGAGCCGTCAGCGACCGTCGCGGCGTCAGCCGCGGGTGCGGCGTCAGCCGCGGGTGCGGCGTCAGCCGCGGGTGCGGCGTCAGCCGCGGGTGCGGCGTCAGCGGCGGGCGCGGCGGGCGTCCCGCAGGCGGCGCAGGCGGTTGACGGTGACGGGGTCGTGGGCGAGCGCGCGGGGGTCGTCCAACAGGGCGTTGAGGAGCTGGTAGTAGCGGGTCGGGGAGATGCCCAGCTGCTCACGGACGGCCCGCTCCTTGGGGCCGGGGCCCGGCCAGGAGCGGCGCTCCACGGCGAGCACGGCCTCGTCCCGCGCGGACAGCCCCGAGGTGCGGTCATCGCCGGTGGGGTCCTCGCCCGTGGGGCCCGAGGTGTGGTCATCACCGGTGCGGTCCTCGCCCGTGGGCCCCGAGGTGCGGTCCTCGCCCACGCCCATGGGCACAGCGTCCCCCGCGCCCTCCGTACCGGCCGCGTCGTCCCTACCGCTCGTCGTCACGTTTCCACGATAAGCGCACCGTCCGACAGTGCCCGCCGCCCCGCGCCCCGCCTCTCCCCTCGCGCTCCGCTCCTCGCCCTCTCCCCTCTCGCTCCGCCTTCCTCGCCCTCTCACCTCTCGTATCGCCCCTCTCGCCCCTCGCCTCGCTGCCTCCATCTATTCCGGCAACGATTACGGAGCGTAATCAGTTCCCTCGGAGAGTAGTCGGCAGTCGGCCTGAGGGCAGCCGGTGGGTGTACGGCGGGGCGGCCGGCCGTACACCCCCATTACCCGACGGCGCTGCCGTACACCCGCCTTACCGGTTACCGGCGGCGCTGCCGTACACCGCCTTACCCAACGGCGCTGCTGCACACCCGCCTTACCCAACAGCGCCGCCGCACACCCCCGTTACCTGACAGCGCCGCCGTGCACCCCCATAACCCGGCGGCGCTGTCGCACACCCGCCCTACCCGATGGCGCTGTCCGCCTCGTCCGCGGCGTTCTGGATGTCGGTGAGGACGCCGGACGGGTTGCCGTGCGGGCCGACCGCGGCGCCCATCTTGGCCTTGACAGTCTTGGAGACCAGCGGCCAGGAGGTCTTGTTCGCGGGGTAGAACTCGGCGGTGGCGAGCTGCTTGAGGAAGCCGTGCAGCTTGGCGTACTTGTCGTCGGCGAGCATCGCCTGAGAGGCGGAGGTGGTCACCGGCAGCAGACCGTACTCGTCGGAGAACTTCTCGACGTTCTTGACGCTGTAGACGAAGTCGAGGAACTTGCCGATCTCGGCGCGGTGGCCGTTCTGCTTGAACGCCATCATCCAGTCGGCGACGCCCATGGTGGCCTTGGCCTTGCCGTCGGTGCCGGGCAGTTCGACGGTGCCGTAGTCGATACCCTTGGCCGCGGCCTGCTTCATCAGGGTGGGGTGGCCGTTGAGCATGCCGACCTTGCCGTCCAGGAAGCCCTGGAAGGCTTCCTGGCGGTTGAGGTCGGCGGGGTCGCTGCCGGTGAGGCCCTTGCCGACCAGGTTCTCCTTCAGCCAGGTGAAGGTCTTGATGTTCTCCTGCGAATCGATGCGGTACTTGCCGATGCTGTCGGTGTAGCCGCCGCCCCCGCTGAGCATCCACATCAGCGTCTCGGCCTGGGTCTCCTCCGGGCCGAGCGGCAGCGCGTAGGGCATCTTGACGCCACGTGCCTTCAGCAGCTGGGCGTCGTGGGCTATGTCGCTCCAGGTCTCCGGGGGATTACTGATGCCGGCCTGGGCGAAGAGCTTCTTGTTGTAGAAGAGCCGCCGGGTGCTGGCGGCGAAGGGCAGGCCGTACTGGACCCGCTGGTACTCGCCGGCCTCCGCGAGGGAGGGGGTGAAGTCCGCCTGGGTGGAGACGGCCAGCAGCTTGTCAGCGCTGTAGAGCTTGCCCTTGGCGGCGTAGTCGGCGTACGCGCCGATCTGTGCGAGGTCCGGGGCGTGGCCGTCCTCGACCAGCTCCTCGACCTTCTTGTCGACGTCCGTCCAGCTGTGGACCTCGACATCGACCTTGATGCGGGGGTTCTTCTTCTCGAAGGCCCGGGCGAGGTCGTCCCAGTAGCGCTGGGACCCGTTGGCCTCACTGTCACCGTAGTCCGCCGCGATCAGCTTGAGGGTGACGTCTTCGTCGCCCGCCCCGCTGCCGCAGCCGGTAAGAGTCAGTGTCATGGAGGCGGCCATCGCCACCGCCGCCAGGCTCAAGTACCGCCGCTGCACTGCTGTTACCGCCCTTTTCCCAATCCCGAGAACCATGTGTGTGCCGGGTCTTCCGACGCCGTCGGGGGGATCGCCCACGACCGGCATGAACAGCGGGTTCTCCCCGCGTCCCGCACAAGGTCTACACCACCGCCCCGCGCGCTCCGGCAGCGGGTTCCCCACTTCGGTGACGAGGATCGGCTACGCGGATGGGCTTCATCACGAGGATCGGCCGGTGAGTGGACTAGACCTTTCGGTGCGGAGCGCGCGAAACTGTTCCCGTGAGACACGTCATCGCCCTTGATGTGGGCGGCACCGGGATGAAAGCCGCCCTCGTAGGGGTGGATGCCACGCCGTCCGGCCGGACGCCGCCCCCGCTGCTGTACGAGGCGCGGCGCCCCACAGGACGCGAGCACGGCCCCGAGGCGGTCGTCGAGACCATCCTCGGTTTCGCCGCCGAGCTGCGGGACATCGGCACGGCGCGCTTCGGCACCACGGCCGAGGCGGCCGGCGTCGCGGTCCCCGGCATCGTCGACGAAGAGTCCGGCACCGCGGTCTACGCCGCGAACCTCGGCTGGCGGGACGTCCCCATGCGGGCGTTGCTGTCCGAACGGCTCGGCGGGGTGCCGGTCGCCCTGGGCCATGACGTGCGCACCGGGGGCCTGGCCGAGGGCCGGATCGGGGCGGGCCGGGGCGCCGACCGCTTTCTGTTCGTCCCGCTGGGCACCGGGATCGCGGGCGCGATCGGCATCGGCGGCCGGATCGAGGCGGGCGCGCACGGCAGCGCGGGCGAGATCGGCCACATCGTCGTACGGCCCGGGGGGCGGGCCTGTGGCTGCGGGCAGCGGGGCTGTCTGGAGACGGTGGCCTCGGCCGCGGCCGTGGGCCGGGACTGGGCGGCGGCGTGCGGCGATCCGCAGGCCGGCGCGGCGGATGCGGCGGAGGCCGTGCAGTCCGGGGACGAGCGGGCCCGGGCGGTGTGGCAGAACGCGGTGGACGCGCTTGCCGACGGTCTGGTCACCGGGCTCACCCTGCTCGATCCGCAGATGATGATCATCGGTGGTGGGCTCGCGGAGGCGGGCGACACGCTGTTCGTTCCTCTGCGGGAAGCGGTCCGCCGGCGCGTTACGTTCCAGCGGCTCCCCACGATCGTTCCGGCGGCCCTGGGGGACGCCGCCGGGTGCCTGGGCGCGGGGCTCCTCGCCCGGGATCTTCTCTCCACGGAGGTAACCGCCTGATGGCACAGCACCAGTCCGCGCAGCCGCCCTCGGGCTCCCGGCGCACCGTCCTGGACGGGGCCCGGATCACCCGGCCGTCCGGTGTCGTCGACCGGGGTCGGATCACCGTCGAGGGCAGCCGGATCGCCGCTGTCCACAGCCGTGACGCGGATGCCCCGGAGGACGGCGGGGGCGCACATGTCGTGGACCTCTCGGGTCACCTCATCGTCCCCGGCTTCGTCGATGTGCATGTCCACGGCGGGGGCGGCGGCTCCTTCTCCTCCGCCGACCCCGACGAGTGCATGAGGGTCATCGACACCCACCGCAGACACGGCACCACGTCGATGGTCGCCTCGACCGTCACCGGTGAACTGGCCGAACTCGCCCGGCAGGCCGGGGTGCTCGCCGAGCTCGTCCAGCAGGGTGAGCTGGCCGGTATCCACTTCGAGGGCCCGTTCATCTCGCCGCAGCGCTGCGGCGCCCACCAGCCGGAGCTGTTGCGTGACCCGGATCCGGCCGATGTCCGCAAGCTCCTCGACGCCGCGCACGGCACCGCGGTGATGATGACCGTCGCCCCCGAACTGCCCGGCGGCCTTGCGTCCGTACGGCTGCTCGCCGACGCCGGGGTGATCGCCGCCCTCGGCCACACCGACTCCTCCTACGACGCCACCCGTGAGGCGATCGACGCGGGCGCCACTGTGGCCACCCACCTCTTCAACGCGATGCCGGCGCTCGGCCACCGGGCGCCGGGCCCGGTCGCCGCTCTCCTGGAGGACGAGCGGATCACCGTCGAGCTGATCAATGACGGTACCCATCTGCACCCCGCGATCCTGCAACTGGCGGTCCGTGAGGCGGGCGAGGGGCGGGTCGCGTTCATCACGGACGCCATGGGCGCGGCGGGCATGAGCGACGGGATGTACCCGCTCGGTCCGATGCGGGTCGAGGTCAGGGGCGGCGTCGCGCGGATCAGCGAGGGGCCCACGGCCGGCTCCATCGCGGGCTCCACGCTCACTTTGGACCGTGCCTTCCAACGTGCCGTCACCGTGGACGGCCTGACCGTCGACCAGGCCGTACAGGCGCTCTCGGCGACCCCCGCCCGCCTGTTGGGCATCGACGGGGAGACCGGTTCCCTGGAGGCCGGCAAGCTCGCCGACCTGGTGGTCCTCGACGCGGCGTACGAGCCGGCCGGTGTCATGCGCCAGGGCGAGTGGCTGGTGCGCCCTCAGGGGGTGTGAGGGCCCGCGGCCGCACCAGGGTGCCTACGCAGCCTGCCGCCCCTCCGGGTAGCCGCCCACCACCGGCCGGTTACCCCGGGTCTGGGCCAACCACCACCGGCGATGGCATGATCGCTCGCGCACTTGTCCGCATGCCGCCGCCGAACGCGGTTGCCCGACCCCGGCCGCCCGGCCATGACTGCCCGGAGGGGCGACCATGATCCTCACGGTCACGCTGAACGCCGCCCTGGACATCACCTACCGTCTGCCCCGGCTCCGCCCGCAGGGCACGAACCGGATCAGCGAGGTGTCCGAACGCCCCGGCGGCAAGGGCCTGAATGTCGCCCGTGTACTGGCCGCGCTCGGTCACCGTACGGTCGCCACCGGCTTCGCGGGCGGCGGCACCGGTGAGGCGCTGCGTGCGCTGCTCGCGGACACCGATGTCACCGATGCGCTGCTCCCGGTCGGCGGTGCCACCCGCCGTACGGTCGCCGTCGTCGACGAGGAGTCCGGGGACACCACCCAGCTCAACGAGCCGGGCCCGACCGTCTCCCCCGCCGAATGGGCCACCTTCCTCGGCACCTACCGTGAACTGCTCGCCGACGCGCGGGCGGTGGCGCTGTGCGGCAGCCTCCCGCCGGGCGTTCCGGTCGATGTCTACGCCCGGCTCACCCGCACCGCGCGTACCGCGGGCGTCCCCGTTCTCCTCGACACCAGCGGCGAACCCCTGCGCCGGGGCCTGGCCGCGCGCCCGGACCTCGCCAAGCCCAATGCGGATGAGCTCGCCGCCCTCACCGGCAGTACCGAGCCGCTGCGCGCGGCCCGCGAGGCCCGCCGCCGCGGCGCCCATGCGGTGGCCGCCTCGCTCGGCCCGGACGGCATGCTCGCGGTCACCGCCGACGGGACCTGGCAGGCCGCGCCGCCCCTGCGGTTCGCCGGCAATCCGACCGGCGCCGGTGACTCGGCGGTGGCCGGTCTGCTGTCGGGCCTGGTGGAGGAGCTTCCCTGGCCGGCCCGTCTGACCCGCGCGGTGGCGCTGTCCGCCGCCACGGTACGGGCCCCGGCGGCGGGCGAGTTCGATGTGGCGACGTACGAAGAGCTGCTGCCGCGCGTGGTGGTGAGGGATCATCCCAACGCGGCGTGACCTACGGCGGTTGCAGCCTCAAGGTGGTTCGGGGAAAAAGGTCCGGCTGGGTAGCAGCCGCATTCCCGTCAGCTCCTGGCGAGCCAGACCTGGTCCAGGTTCGCATCACACTGGTTGCCGCTCTCGCAGGACAGCTTGACGGTGTTGGTGCCCTGGTTGAGCTGGACGATCGACCAGGTCTTCGTCCAGCCCTTGTCCCAGGCGCCTTCGGGGGCGTGCGCGAAGTTCCCCAGGTTGACCGGCCGGCTGTCCGCCTTGCCGTTCACGTTCAGCGTGAGGTTGGCGTCCTTGCCGGGCACGCCGTATCCGACGTAGAGCTTGTACCGGCCGGCCTTTTCGACATCGACCGTCCAAGTGACGGTCGCGCCGGGGGTGTTCATACCGGCGACGTACGTCCCGCCCGGCGTGCGCGCGCCGGGGATGTCCTTGGCGGTGGTGGCGCCGCCGTCCAGGCGCAGGCTGCCCGCGTCCTCCTTCGGGAGCTTCCCGGCCGAAGGCTTGCTGGTCGGCGGATCGCTGGGCTTGACCGATTCACCCGCGGTGGGGCCGGGCTTGCCGGCCTCGGTGCCCTTGGTGTCGTCGCCGTTGGTGAGCATGGCGACGCCTATGCCTATGCAGACCACCGCGACCACCGCGACCGCACCGATCAGCAGGCCGTTGCGGCGGCGCGGTTCCGGGCCGCCGGTGTGGCCGGGGGCCGGGGTGGGGCGGGTGCGGTCGCCGCCGGGGAGGGTTTCGGGCGCGGCGTAGTGCGCGTTCTGCTGCCCGTAGGTGAGCTGCTGCGGGGCCTGCTGGCCGTACTGGCGCTGGCCGACCGCGCGGACCTGGTTGTAGGACGTGCGTGGAACCCCCGGCTGCCGGGCCGCCGCGCCGTCGCCCGACGGGCCCGGTGCGCCGCCCTGGCCGCCTTCCGAGCGGTAGAGGTAGGCGAACGGGTCGTCGTTCTCCGGCGTGTCCGCGCCGTTGTTGCCGGCCGTCATTCCGTGTCACTCCCAAGCGGTCTGTGCGCGTCGTGTATGCGTCGGTACGCGGTCGCAGACACCCTGCGCGAAAACTGTGTTCCGGCCCCCCGGCGCCGCCGCGCCGCATCGGCGCAGCCTACCCCCTCGCGACCCGCCCACACCGGCCGCGGAGGGCCACAAGATCGCTACAGAACGGTGAACTGCTGGTGCGGTGGGGGGCGGGCCGCGGGTGTGAGATACGCGGCACCGCCGACGGCCCTGGGGGTCTCTCCCCGGCGGGGTGGGCCGCTCAGCCCGCCGCGCGCCGGTTGGCCTTGGAGCGGGAGCGCTTCTCGACGTACATCCGCTGGTCCGCCGACTCCAGCACCTCCTCGGCGGTCATCCCGCAGTTCGCCCAGCCGATGCCGAAGCTCGCGCCCACCCGGACGGCCCGGCCCTCCACCCGGATCGGCGGAATGATCGCGTTGCGCAGCCGGACCGCGAGGTCCTGGGCGTCGGCCGTGCCCAGACCGTCGGCGAGCACCACGAACTCGTCACCGCCGAGCCGGGCGACGGTATCGCCGTCGCGGACGCCGCTGGTCAGCCGCCGGGCGACCTCGATCAGCACCGCGTCGCCGGTGTTGTGCCCGAAGCGGTCGTTGATCGACTTGAAGCCGTCGAGGTCGCAGAAGAGCACCGCGAGCCCTTTGGAGCCGTCGTCGGCCGGCCCGTCCGTAGGGGCGACGAGGTGGACGTGGTGGTCGAACGGGACCGGGCCCTTGCCCTCGAAGCCGTCGACGCCGTCGAAGGGCTCCTTGCCGTTCGTCCGGAAGCCGTGCGGATCGCTGGGGTGGCCGCCGCCCGCCGAGGCGTAGGCATCGGCCATCGAGCCGGGCTTGCGGGAGCACAGCCGCGCGCCGAGCCGGGCCCGCAGCTCGGCGCTGTTGGGCAGGCCGGTCAGCGAGTCGTGGCTGGCGCGGTGCGCGAGCTGGAGCTCGTGCCGCTTGCGCTCCTCGATGTCCTCGACGTGGGTGAGCAGGAAGCGCGGGCCGTCGGCGGTGTCGGCGACGACGGAGTTGCGCAGCGAGACCCACACATAGGTGCCGTCCCGGCGGGCCAGCCGCAGCTCGGCGCGGCCGCCCTCGGCGGAGGTGCGCAGCAGGGTGCCGATGTCCTCGGGGTGGACGAGGTCGGAGAAGGAGTAGCGGCGCAGACCGGATGCCGTACGGCCCAGCAGCCGGCACAGCGCGTCGTTGGTGCGTAGCAGACGGCCGTGCTGGTCACCGCCCATTTCGGCCACGGCCATCCCGCTCGGGGCGTACTCGAAGGCCTGCCGGAAGCTCTCCTCGCTGGCGCGCAGCGCCTGCTGCTCGCGCTCCAGCCGGACCAGTGCGCGCTGCATGTTGGCCCGCAGCCGGGCGTTGCTGATCGCGATGGCGGACTGGAAGGCGTACATCTGGAGGGCTTCCTGGCCCCAGGCGCCGGGCCGCCGGCCGTTGCGCGGCCGGTCGACGGAGATCACGCCCAGCAGCTCGCCGCCGCCGTTGCCGGCGGTGTACATGGGCGCGAAGAGGCGGTCCATCGGATGCCACTCGTCGGGGAACCGGGGGGCGGGGCCGGCCGTGTGCCACTGCGGTACGTCGTCGTCATCGAGCACCCAGCCCTCGGTGTGCGGGATGAAGCGCAGGTCACCCCAGCGCTCCCCCATGGACAGCCGGCGTTCCCAGGAGGACCGGGAGCCGACCCGGCCGGCCATCAGGGCCTCGGCGCCCGCGCTGCCGGCGACCGCCGCGACGACGAGATCGCCGTCGGGGCGGACGAGATTGACCGCGCACAGCTCATAGCCGAGGCCGTTGAGCGCACCGTCGGCGACGGTCTGCAAGGTGTCCGCAAGGCTGCGTGCGGTATTCAGCTCGGCGACCACTTGGTGCAGCTGCCGCAGGGTCGCAAGACGGACGTATGGCTCCGACTCGGTCTCCATCGCTCGCTCTCCCTGAGACCTCGACAGCAAACTCCACGATTCTTTGTCGTCCGATTCCACGCTCACTGAATCACAGTGAGCTGTTCACTCGGTACACAGGGTCAACAATTAGCGCCTGCTGTGACTCAAGTCACAGACCGTGAACGAGCGTTGATGATCTCCCCCGCACTCATTATTGGAGTGCGCCTTCACTCTTTCTACACTTTCTGAACGCAAATTCCGAGGCGTTCCGCGCTGTTCGGTGATCTTCCGGGTTTTACCCGGCTTTGTACGGTGCCTCGGTCGCCGGACCTAGGTCGTGGCTGGTCCCTGGGCCGGATGCGCGCCGCGATGCGGTGAAGTTAGCGTTCGTGGCGTGTTCACGAAAACCCCTGCCGATCCGGCGGCCGCCGGGCCCGCCGTTCCAGCCACACCCGCCGTCGCCCTGGCAACCGTGCCGGGCGGGGCGCCGATCCCGCATTCTGTTGGGGTGAGTGACGACGAGTTCCGTGCCGCCCTGTCCCGCCTCGCTGCCGGCGTGGTGCTGATCACCGCCCACGACCCGGACGACGGGCCGCGCGGCGAGGACGTCGGCATGACCGCCACGGCGTTCCTGTCGGTGTCCCTCGATCCGCCGCTCGTGATGGTGAGCGTTCGCAACGACTCACGGATGGACGACCTGCTGGCGCTCCAGCCGCTGTGGGCCGTGTCGGTGCTGTCGGGACACCAGCGTCAGGTTGCCGGACGATTCGCAATGAAGGGCCGCATCAGCGACCGTCTGCTCTTCGAGGACATTCCGCACGTACGGGGCGAAGCCTCCGGCGCCCCGCTCATCAAGGGCGCACTGGCGACCCTGGAGTGCCGCACCGAGCAGCGTGTGGTGGCCGGCGACCACACCCTGGTCATCGGGCGCGTCCTGGCGACCACGATCCCCAACGAGGACGACGGGCCGCTGACGTACTTCCGGGGGAAGTACCGCCAGTTGGGGTGAGGGGCGCGGACCGCTCCGAGGTCAGGTCCAGTCGCGGCCCGAGCGTCCGCGCTTGGTGTCACCGCGCTGCTTCTTCTCGCGCAGTCGCCGCTCGTTGATGCCCCGTGGGATCCGCGACTTACGGCGCGGCTTGGGCGGCGGCGCACTGGCCTCGGCCAGCAGCGCGGCCAGCCGTACCGCCGCGGTCTCGCGGTTGCGCCACTGGGAGCGGTGGTCGGAGGCCCGCACGGACACCACGCCGTCGACCAGCCGGCCCGCCAGCCGCTCCAGGGCACGCTCCTTCCACACCGGCGGCAGCGCCTCGGTCTTGGCGAGGTCGAAGCGCAGTTCGACCTGACTGTCGCTGGTGTTGACGTGCTGGCCGCCCGGCCCCGAGGAACGCGAGAAACGCCATACGAGCTCGGCCTCGGGAAGGACGACCGAACCGCGGATGACATAGGGCCCGGACATGAGTCCTATGATCCCCCGGGCCCGAGCCCTCGTCACTCTCTTTTCATGGCCCCTTTGGCGCATCGGCATCAGCATTCGCCTCCGGAGCCGGGTCCCGGCATCAGGATTCGGCAAAGAGAGTAAAGCCAGCTGGAACCTCGCAGTGCCCTCACGGCGTTGTGGTGAGTGACGGTAGCTTCGTGCGCAGCACTTCGTGTGCGGCACTTTGTGACGGGCAATTGATGCCCGGCACTTTGTGCGCAGTACGGAGTCCGACGACTCGACGCGTAGACAAGGAAAGGGACATCCCCATGGCTGTAAGCCTGTCCAAGGGCGGCAACGTCTCCCTCACCAAGGAGGCACCGGGCCTGACCGCCGTCACGGTCGGCCTCGGCTGGGACGTCCGCACCACCACCGGCACGGACTTCGACCTCGACGCGAGCGCGATCGCGGTCAACACGAACGGCAAGGTCTACTCGGACCAGCACTTCGTCTTCTTCAACAACAAGGCCACGCCGGACCAGTCGATCGTGCACACCGGCGACAACGTCACCGGCCAGGGCGAGGGCGACGACGAGCAGATCAACGTCAACCTGGCGGCCCTGCCGGCCGACATCGACAAGATCGTCTTCCCGGTCTCGATCTACGACGCCGAGAACCGCAGCCAGAACTTCGGACAGGTGCGGAACGCCTTCATCCGCATCGTCAACCAGGCCGGCGGCGCCGAGATCGCCCGCTACGACCTCAGCGAGGACGCGGCCACCGAGACCGCCATGGTCTTCGGCGAGCTGTACCGCAACGGCGCGGAGTGGAAGTTCCGCGCGGTGGGCCAGGGTTACGCGTCGGGCCTGGTCGGCATCGCGCAGGACTTCGGCGTGAACGTCTGAGGACGAGACGCCGGACATCCGGACATACCGAGATGTCCTAGGCACTGAGGCCAGTTTGCGCAGGGTCGGTCCCCCAAGGGGGGCCGGCCCTCGGCGTTTTCCGGCGGCCGCCGGCCGTCAGGCGACCGCGTCCTCGGGCGCCTCGCCGGGCGGTGTGGCCAGCTCCGCCACCTCGTCCAGCGACAGTCCGAGCACACCGGCCAGCGCCGCGACCGTGAAGAACGCCGGTGTCGGCGCCCGGCCGGTCTCGATCTTCCGCAGGGTCTCGGCGGAAAGCCCCGCCGCGGCCGCGACCTCGACCATGCTCCGCTCGCCGCGCGCCGCACGCAGCAGCGCACCGAGCCGCTCACCGCGTTCGCGTTCCCAAGGGGTCAGTGGAGTCCGCACCATGCCCGTGATACTAATACCGGTAAAGAAATACCGGTAAAGAAATAACGGTAGACACGGTGGACGGTCCACGCCTGGGCCGCCGGCGCTGAGGAGGTCGTACTCATGGTGGAGCTCAAGACGGATGCGGCAGTGGAGGCGATGCGGGTGACCGGCCGGGTCGTCGCCGATGCGCTGGCCGCGGTGCGGGCGGCGGCCGCGCCCGGCGTGCGGCTGCTGGACCTGGACGAAGTGGCCCGTACGGTCCTGCGCGAGGCCGGCGCCGACTCGCCGTTCCTGGGCTACCACCCGTCCTTCGCGCCCACCCCGTTCCCCGCCGTGATCTGCGCGTCCGTCAACGACGCGATCGTGCACGGCATCCCGGGCGCGGCCCAGCTGCGCGACGGCGACCTGGTGAGCATCGACTGCGGCGCCGTCGTGGACGGCTGGGCCGGCGATGCGGCCGTCAGCTTCACGGTCGGCACGGCGCGCCCCGAGGACCAGCGGCTGATGGACACCACCCGGCGGGCGCTGGAGGCGGGCATCGCGGCGGCCGTGGCCGGCGCCCGGACCGGCGATATCGCCCATGCGATCGGCAGCGTCGGACGCGCCGCCGGCTACGGCATCCCCGAGGACTTCGGCGGACACGGCATCGGCCGCCGGATGCACGAGGACCCGCCGGTGCCCAACGACGGCCGCCCGGGCCGCGGCTTCGTCCTGCGCCCCGGCCTGGTCATCGCCATCGAGCCGATGTTCCTGGCCGGCGGCGCGGACGGCTACTTCGCGGACGGCGACGGCTGGACCCTGCGCACGACGGACGGCAGCCGCGCCGCCCACTTCGAGCACACGGTGGCGGTGACGGAGGAGGGCCCGCGGGTGCTGACGATGCCGTAGCGAGGGCAGCGGACGCGGCGGCAGCGGAAGGGGCAGCGGTGGGTGGGCGGTGGCGCGCCCTGCCGTGCGGGCCCGCCCGGATGCGGCGGCCCGGCGGCGCCCGCACCATTGAATCGACGCCGGACGCGGACTCCGTCCTGTCCGCCGTCCCTGGAGCACAGCCCATGACACTCTCCGCCAAGACCCCGTCCGACGGCGAGCCCGGGCAGACGCCCGTACGCGTCCTGCTCTGCGACGACCACGACGTCGTACGCGCCGGTCTGCTCGCCCTGCTCAGCGGCGCCCACGGCATCGAGGTCATCGGTGAGGCCGCCGACGCCGAGGAGGCCACGGCGATGGCCACCAAGCTCCACCCCGACGTCGTGCTGATGGACCTCCGGCTCGGCTCCGGTATCGACCGCATCGAAGCCATCCGCCACCTCGCCCACCCGTCCGAACGCGACACCGCAGCCATGGCCGGACCCTCCGGTGGGCCATCCGCCGGGCCCTCCGGTGGGTCCTCCGGTGGGTCCCCCCTCCCCCCGCCCGCCCCCCACGTCCTCGTGCTGACCACGTACGACAGCGACGTCGGCATCACCCGCGCCATCGAGGCGGGCGCCACCGGCTACCTCCTCAAGACCGAGCGGCCGGACGAGCTGTTCTCCGCGATCCGGGCCGCAGCCGCGGGCCGCAGCACGCACTCCACGCCGGCCGCCCACCGCGTCCTGGCCCAGATGCGCAGCCAGCGCCCCGGCCTCAACGACCGTGAACTCGACATCCTCGGCCGGCTCGCCCGCGGGCTGAGCACCCGCGAGATCTCCCACGCCCTGCTCATCAGCGAGGCCACGGTCAGGACGTACCTGGACCGCATCTACGACACCCTCGGTGTGGACACCCGCGCCGGCGCCGTCTCCGCCGCGAGGGAACAGCGACTGCTGCCCTGACCGCACCCGCACCCGGGGTACGGCACCGCCCGGTGACCTCGTCCGCAGTGGCGGGCCTTGGGCCGGCCGGTCCGGTGCGGTCGATGGCCCGCTCCACCGGCGTGACACCATCAAGACGTGATCGACCTGGGCTACTCCCTCTCCCCCCGTTTCCCGGACCCGCCGCAGACGGACTACCGGACCGCGGACGTACGCACGCTGCGCCATGACCTCTTCTGCGGCGACGTCTACATCGCCGACACGAAGGCGGACCGCGAACTGTCCACGGCCTGGGGCTGGGTGCCGGTCCTCGACTTCGCCTGGGCGCTGTGCGACATCGTCGAGCAGCTCGACACCGACCCCCGTGGCAGCCGCTCCGCCCGCCCGGTCCACGCCGAGCTGGACTTCACCGAATCAGCCGACCGGATGCTCTTCGAGCGCCGCTTCGGATGGGTCGACATCGACGCCGACTGGATGCCGGCCGACGAGGCCCCCCTCACCTTCAACCACGGCGCGCTGCGCCGGGAGGCCCGCGACTTTCTGCACGACGTGATCGCCGACCTCACCGATATGCACGAAGGCCTCGGCGACAACCCCACCATCTGGGACCTCCAGGCACGTTTCCCCCGCATCTGACAGCGACCCCGGGGCCCTTACGGCGCGCCGCGTCCGACGGCCCTCGTCCGACCGGCCTCGTCCGACGGGCCTTGGGCTGCTCGCCTCGTCCGACGGGCCTTGTGCGGCGGGTCCATCGCCGGCCTCACTCCACCCGTACGCCTATCTGTGCCGCGAACGCCGGTGCCAGGTCGAGCAGTTGGGACGCGCTGATCACCGCGCCCGACAGCCGGTCCATCCCCCGCGCAATGTCCACCGTGGCCGCACCGCGCAGATCCACGTCCTTCATCCGCGCCTCGGAGAGATCCACCCGCGCCAGGGTGCAGTCGTCGAAGCTGACCCGCTCCAGCTCCGCCCCCGAGAAGTCCGCCTCGATCAGCACACACCCCTCGAAGGCCACATCCCGCAGCTTCGCGCCCCGCAGATTCGGAAAGTCGATCTTCCCGCCGCGCACCACGACCCGCTCCAGCACCGCACCGTGCAGCTGGACCCCGCCGAGCCTGGCGTCCGACACCTCCACATCACGCAGTGACGCCCCGGACAGATCCGTCCCGACCCCGCGCACGCCGCTCAGCACGCTGTCGATGAACCGCGCCCGGCTGAGCACCGTCTCATCGAGCCCACAGCGCCGCACCGCGCAGTCCATGAACCGCGCACCGCGCGCCGACTGCCCCGCCCAGTCCGCATCGGCGAACTCCAGCCCGTCGTAGTCCCCTTCGACCACCAGCTCCCCGCCGTCGTACGCCGCCAGCTCCGGCAACCGCACCTCCGGCCGCCGCACCGCCCGCAGCGTCTCCTTACCGCGCCCTGCCACGCGATCACCGCCTTCCGTTCCTGACGTCGTCCCGCCCGCATCTCGCCCGCGTCCCGTCCTCGCCCCGTTCCTCGTTCCGCGGCCGCACAACCCATCGTGGACCACCCCACTGACAATCGGCCCTGACCTGCGACAACCCCCTGCACGCAGACCAGATGCCGCAGATGCGACGACGATCCCGCGGTCCCCTCGGCGCCCCAGCACCCGGCACCCGGCACCCAGCCCCAAGCACCAAACACCCGGCCCGCACCACGCACACGCGCACCCACACACAGCAGTTGACCTCAACCAAGCTTGAGGTAGCACAGTGACGGCACGTGACGGCACGTGACGGCATTCGCCCCATCGGCCCGTCCACCCCACCCCCGATTCCAGGAGACCCCCATGCACGCGATACGGCTGCACGCCTTCGGCCCCGCGGCGAACCTCAGCTACGAGACCGTAGAGGACCCCGTGCCCGGGCCGGGTGAGGTCCGTATCGCCGTGGCCGCGGCCGGCGTCCACCTCCTCGATACGGCCCTGCGCGAGGGCAAACAGGGCGGGCCGGTGCCGCTCCCCGTACTGCCGACCGTGCCCGGAAGGGAAGTTGCCGGCACGGTCGACGCGCTCGGCGAGGGCACCGACCCCCACTGGCTCGGCCGACGCGTCGTCGCCCACCTGGGCACGGCCCCCGGCGGCTACGCCGAACTGGCCGTCGTCGCCGCCGACCGGCTGCACGAGGTCCCCGCGAACCTGGACGCCGGCCAGGCCGTCGCCATGATCGGAACCGGCCGCACCACCATGGGCATCCTGCTCTTCGCCGACCTCACCGCCGACGACATCGCCCTGGTCCCCGCGGCCGCCGGCGGTATCGGCTCGCTGCTCGTCCAACATGCCAGGAACACCGGCGCCACGGTCATCGGGCTGGCCGGCGGCGCCACCAAGGTGGCACACGTCCGCGCACTGGGCGCCGACCTCGCCGTCGACTACACCGACGACGACTGGCCTTCCGTGGTCCGCGCCTTCCTTGACGGCCGCGGCGCGCCCGGCGCCACCCTCGTGTTCGACTCGGTCGGCGGCGCCCCCGGACGCGCGGCGGTCGGACTCCTCGCCCGCGGAGGCCGCCATCTGGTCTTCGGCTGGTCGTCCGCGGGCCTGCTCGACGGCGGCCCGCTGGAGTTCGCCGACGGTGAGCTGGCGGCCCGCGGCATCACGTCCCGGTCGGTCCTCGGCCCGCCCATGCTGGCCAGGGCCGGCGGCGACAATCCGCTCCGCACCCTGGAGACCAGGTCGCTCGTGGAGGCCGCGGCCGGCCGGCTCCTACCGGCGGTCCAGGCGTTCCCACTCGCCGAGGCCGCGGCCGCGCACCGAGCCCTGGAGAGCCGCGCCACGATGGGCAAGGTGGTCCTGGTGCCGTAGCGGCACCGGACGCGGAGGGTGCGGGACGGCCACCGGGGCAGAGGAACACGACCAGGACCAGGACCAGGACCAGGACCAGGACCAGGACGGCTCCTACCGCACCACCGCCATCTCCCGCGCCGTCCCGTTCAGCCGCCGCCCGCCCGACTCCGTGCACACCACGATGTCCTCGATCCGCACCCCGAACCGCCCCGGCAGATAGATCCCCGGCTCGATCGAGAAGCTCATCCCGGGTACCAGCGGCAGATGCTCGCCCTCCACCAGGTACGGCGGCTCATGCGTCGTCACCCCGATGCCGTGCCCGGTCCGGTGGATGAAGTACTCGCCGTACCCCGCCGCCTTGATGACCCGCCGGGCCACCCGGTCGACGTCCTGGCACGCGATCCCCGGCCGTACCGCCTCGAACGCCGCCTGCTGCGCCTCCCGCACGATGTCGTGCACCTTGCGCTCCTCGGCGCCCGGCTCCCCCACGTGCACCGTCCGCGTCGTATCCGACCCGTAGCCGTCCTTCAGCCCGCCGAAGTCGAGCACGACCATGTCGCCGTCCTCGATGACCCGCTCTCCCGCCTCGTGGTGCGGATTGGCCCCGTTGGGGCCCGAGCCGACGATGGTGAAGTCCACCTGGCTGTGCCCGTGCTCGATCAGCAGCCGCGCGAGATCCGCCGCCACCTCGCACTCCCGGCGGCCGCCGAAGCGCACCCCCAGGATCTCCTCGTACGTCGCATCCGCGGCGGCCCCGGCCGCGGCCAGCCGTTCCACCTCATGGGCGTCCTTGACGGCGCGCAGCATCGGCAGCACCTCCGTCAGCGCCGCGTATCCGCTCCCCGGCAGTGACCGTTGCAGCCCCAGCAGATGCAGCGCCCAGGTTGCGTCGGACACCCCGTAACGCCCCTGCGGCTCCATCCACTTGGCGAGCTGCGCATACGGATCCGAGCCGTCGCTCCATCCGGACACCTCCACCGCCTCGGCACCCGGGGAGCGCTCGGCATCCGGCTGCTCCAAGAGGGGCACCAGCAGCCGTGACCGCCGCCCCGGCTCGATCACCAGGGCGGTCAGCCGCTCGGTGACCGCCGTCGGCCGGTAGCCGCACAGCCACGTCAGATCCGGCCCCGGCGTCACCACCAGGCCGGCCAGCCCGGCATCGGCGGCGGCCCGGCCGGCCCGCTCCATCCGCCGCTCGTAGTCCTCATGCGTCATCGAAGTCACCATGCCGGCGAACTTACGCCGCCCTGCCCGCTTCGACCCGTCAAAACCCCTTCCTCATGGCCCTCTTCATCCCTCCAGTGCCCCACCGGGCCGGCCCCCGGGACCGGCCGGCGGCGCGCTGCCCACCAGGCGCTAACCCCAGAGGGCCGTGGCAAGCGCCGCACCCGTGAACGCGGCGCCGAGACCGGCCGCCACGCTCCCGACGACGTTGGCGGCGGCGAAGAACCGGGCGCCGTCCTCCGCCAGCCGCAGCGTCTCGTAGGAGAACGTGGAGTACGTGGTGAGGGCGCCGCAGAAGCCCGTTCCGACGAGCAGTTGCACCTGGGGGGAGGCCGCGCCGGCGGCGACCGCCCCGCTGACCAGGCCGAGGACGGCGGAGCCGACGACGTTGACGGTGAAGGTGCCCCAGGGGAAGACGCTGTCGTGCCGGATCTGTACGGCGCGGTCGGTGAGGTAACGCAGGGGTGCGCCGATCATGGCCCCGGCGATGACCAGCAGCCAGTTCACCGCCCCTCCTCGCCCCGGCCCGTGTACCGGATGACTTCGCAGGGGTCGAGGACGACCAGGCCCTCGCTGACGAGCTCGTCGAGCTGCGGGAGGAAGGCGCGGATACGTTCCTCGGTGTCGACGATCACGATGGCCACCGGGAGGTCTTCGCTCAGGGAGAGCAGGCGGGTGGTGTGGATCAGCGAGGAGGCGCCGAACCCCTCGATGCCGCGGAAGACGGAGGCACCGGCGAGCCCGGCCTTACGCGCCCGGTGCACGATTTCGGTGAAGAGGGGCTTGTGGTGCCAGGTGTCGTTCTCCCCGATGAACACGGTGACGCGCAGGGCGGGACCGGTGAGTCTCACTGCTGCCTCCACTCGACGATGCGGCGGGTCAGGGTGGCCGTGCTCCACACAGCGCCCAGGGCGGTGAGCAGGGTGAGGGCCAGGTAGGCGAGCGCGGTGCCGGCGTCGCCCCCTTCCACCAGGCGCTGGATGTCGGCGGCGTAGGCGGAGAAGGTCGTGAAGCCGCCGAGGACTCCGGTGCCGAAGAACGGGCGGACGAGGCGGTGGGCGGCCCACACCTCGCTGATCACGACCATGAAGACGCCGATGACGGCGCAGCCGACGGCGTTGATGCCCAACGTCGTCCACGGGAACGCACCGGCCGCCGTGGGCCACAGCAGCGAGGCTCCGTAACGCGCCGCCGCGCCGATGCCGCCACCGAGCGCTACGACGGCCACGACCGGGCCCTGCCGCAGCCGCAGCGCTCTGCGCTGCGCGGCCATGTGGAGGTCGACATCCGGGTCGACGGGTTCGTTCAGCATGGGGGGCTGGGCCGGCTGGGCCTTGTGCACGTCATTCCTCCCTACTCGCCAGGCATGGCATCGGCATGGATATGCACGCATGCGTGTCGCAAGTAGGGACCGTTGGCGGCACCTTCGCCGCGGTTGGGTACGGCGGGCCCCACCGCCGTGACGGCGAGCGGAACACCGATCACCGTCGCAGGCCAGCTTACCGCCCGCCGCGCCCGCCCTCCTGTCCGGACGCCGTCCCTGGATCCGTAGTTGTGGCACCGCTCGGTGCGCGGGAAACTGGACGGGCCGGCGACGGCGCCCGCGAGCAACCGGCGCCCGAGCGTGCGCCTGTGCACGCCACGTGAGCGCGCTGATGCCCTCCGCGTGATCCGCGTGGTCCGGCCGCCCGCCCGGCGCTACGGGAGGTGAAGGCGGTGCCGCAGATCACCGTCGCGGTCGAATCGACCGTCGGAACCGCGATCGGGAGACACGACGCTCCCTCGTCGGCCGCTCCCCCCTCGGCCGGTCCCCGCCCCGGCACCGACGCTCCGGGCCGCCTCGGCGGCTGGCCGGTGGGCAAAGGCAGCGTCCCGGACACCCTGTGCGCGGACGGCCGCCCGGTGGAGGCGATGGTCGTGATGCCTGAGCCCGCTCTGCCGGGCACCGAGGTGACGGCGTGGCCGGTGGCGCTGCTGCACCTCAGCGATGGCCGCCATGACGTGGACGAAGTGGTGTGCGTCGCGGAGAGCGAGCCGTTCGTCGATCTGGTCGACGCCCCCGATCTGGGCCGCCGGCACGCCGAGCCCGACGCCTGGGCGGCGGCGCTCAGCCGTATGTCACCCGGGACCACGTACCGCGTAACGGGCTGCGATCAGCGCACCCATGCGGATCACCTGGTGCACCAGGCCCACCAGGCGTACCTCCGGCTCACCGGCTGCCTGGACTGACCGCCCGACAGAACCGGCCGGCTTCGGGGCCTCCTCGCCGGCCGGTGTGGACGGGTGTGGACGGGGATCGCCGCGCCGGATCGCGGACCTGCCGCCTCACGCCTTCTCGAAGACCATGCGGACGACGGTGAAGCGGCCCTCGCGCAGGAATCTGAGCGCGGTCTTCTGCTCCCTGATGATGTCGGACACCGCGCTTTCACCGATGAGTTCCGCTCCGCGTACGCGGTGGGCCTCTGCCATGTCCAACCAGCTGCGCACCGTGGCCACGCCGTCGTCGGGATCGCTTCGCGCCTCCACGATGCCGAACAGACCGCGGCTGGCCTCGATCAATTCGTCCCGGGTCGGAAGAAAGCACTCGGGGTACACCTTCCGCGACGCGTGCAGGCCCTCGCGTACGTTCTTGATCCCGCCGAGGATGTCCTTGAGGCCGAGGCGTCCACGGGCGCCGCCACTGCTCTGCGGGGTCAGTTGCTGGGGAGGCAGTACCAGGGAGGCGAGCCACCCGCGCTCGTTCCAGGCGTTGGCCTGTACGGACAGGCGCCCGGCCGGCCGGAGCCAGGAATGGCAGCGCTGGAAGAACTCCCGGTACCGGGCGATGCGCTGTGTGCGCCACATGGTGTTCCCGGCGCAGTGCTCGATCACCTCGATCGCGATGATGGCGTCATAAGGCCCCTCCGGTTCATGGTTGAACCAGTTCTCGGCCCGGACCTCGCAGCCCGGCCAGTGCTGGTCACGGGCCCACGCGGCCTGGGCAGGGCTCATGGTGAGGCCCACCGCGTGCTGGACGTGATGGGTTTCCACCAGCCGGTGCAGGAGGCTGCCGTACCCGCAGCCGATGTCCAGTACCCGGTCCGCGCCCACGGCGTGCGCTGCCTCAGCGTGGTGATCGAGCTTCCGGGTCTGCGCCGCGTCGAGGGTGTCGCCCTCCTCCCACATGCCGTAGGAGAAGACGAGCTCGGGCCCCAGGATCAGCCGGTAGAAGTCACCCAGGAAGTCGTATTGATGAAGGATCGCCTTCGACGATGTGCCCTTGTAGGAGGCTCTCTTCTTCGCTTCGTGTCCCACAGTGCCCACCAGTCCATTTCGGCAACGAAGGTCGGCCGGCCAGCGCAGACCATCGCTCCAGATAACCGGGTACGGGGCAGAACCTCCGGCTACACACCGGGCCGCGGTCCGCAGCCCGCTCGATCGGCGGCGGGCCCGGCGCCGAAGGACGGGCCACGGTGGTGAGCACCCTCACTGTCGTCCCCGGGCAAGGCATCGACTGCCGTCCCCGGTCAGGCATCGGCGGACGGTTCTTCGCGGCCTCGCAGTTCCGCTCACTCCGCGTCGCTGGTGGCTGCTGCCGTTTCGGCGGCCGCGTGCCCTTCGTCGGCCGGAGTCGGTGCGGGGAGGTCGATGGTGTTCTCGCCGCCCTCCTCACGGTGCTTCTGCAGGGCGAGTTCCTTGGCCAGCTTTTCCGAGTACAGCCGCATCTCTGCTTCTGCCTTGAGTTCGAACACCGTTGCCTCCTTTGAGCTTTACCGTGCGGCGGACGAAGCAGGAGTGTCAGGGTGTGCTGCCCCTCGCCCGGCGTCGGGCGAGGGGCAGCGGTGCACGGGTCCAGCGCGTCTGCGGTGCGGCGAACCGGCCGCAGACCACGCGTTCGGCATGCGGGGGCGGGGTCAGACGTTCGCGAGCACCCCGATCGTGGTTCCCCGCTGCTGTGCCCAGTTCTCCAGCGTCGTACGGCAGGCGTGGTCGAGGTGGCGCACCTCGGAGAGGTCGAGCTCGACCGGGCGGTCCTTGGGCAGCGCTTCGAGGGTTTCGAGCATGCGGGGCAGACGGAGGAAGGTGGCCGAACCGGTGAGGCTGACGATGAGCCGGCCGTCGGTCGTCTCGTGCACGTCGAGGTGGATGTGGGAGGTCTCCCAGGCGCACTTGACCACGGCGAGGGCGAGGCCGAGGAGGACGCCTTCGAACATGTTGGTGGTGATGATGGCGATCGCGGTGATGGCCAGGACAACGGCCTCGCCACGGTGCGCGCGCCACAGGGGCAGCAGGTCCTTGACGGGGACGAGTTTGCAGCCGGCGTGGACGAGGACCCCGGCGAGCGCGGCCAGCGGGATGACGCCGATCGCGGCCGGCAGGAGCGCGGCGAACAGCACGAGCCACAGTCCGTGCAGGATGCGGGAGAGCTTCGTCCTGGCCCCGGCCTGGACGTTGGCGGCGCTGCGCACGATGACGGCGGTCAGGGGCAGGGCGCCGAGTATGCCGCAGACGGTGTTGCCCACGCCCTGGGCCATCAGCTCCTTGTCGTAGTCGGTGCGCGGTCCGTCGTGCATGCGGTCGACGGCGGCGGCGCTGAAGAGGCTTTCGGCCGAGGCGATGAGAGCGAAGGCGAGCACCGTGCCGAGGCCGGCGAGGCTGGCCAGCGAGGTGAAGTCGGCCATGCCGGGCGGCTGGACGGCCGAGAGGAGTCCCTGTACCTCGACGCGGGGGACGGACCAGCCGGCGACTGCGGTGGCGGCGGTGGCCAGGGCGACCGCGGCAAGCGGTGCGGGCACCAGCTGGGCCTGGGCCGGGAGTTTCTTCCACAGGACGAGGACGGCGATGGTGGCTGCCCCGATGGAGAACGCGGTCAGCGCCTCGCTGGAGGTGACGATCTCGGTGACCAGGTGCGGCACTCCGATGATCTTGTCGATCCCGGAGCGGGGCTGCTTGACGTCGGCCATGGTGTAGAGCTGGCCGAAGATCAGAACGAGTCCGATGCCGGCGAGCATGCCCTGGACGACGGCTACCGTGATCGCGCGGAAGAAGCGGCCGAACCGCAGGGCTCCGAGAGTGAGCTGGACCAGGCCGGCGATCAGAACGATGGCCCCGAGCACGCCGAGGCCGAATTCCTGAACGGCCTCGAAGACCAGGACGGTCAGGCCGGCGGCCGGCCCGCTGACCTGGAGGCTGCTGCCGGGCAGGAAGCCGACCACCAGGCCACCGACAATGCCGGTGATCAGGCCGAGTTCGGCGGGAACGCCCGAGGCTACGGCCACTCCCACGCACAGGGGCAGGGCGACCAGGAAGACGACGAGGGAGGACAGGACATCACGCCGCAGGTCTGCGGGCTTTTTGAGGGTGGAGAGCATCAGTGGACTTCCTCGCACAACGGAAGCGGACGGGGGGAGGTGGTCGGCGGCCCGTGAGGCGGGCGGATGCGGATCACAGCGGCCGGAAAGAGTTGTCGTCCGGCGCGTACTCCTGCACGGCTCCGGTGTGCACCTCGTAGTACCAGGCGTGCACCGTCAGGGTTCCCGCCTCGACCCGTTCCGCGATGCAGGGGTGGGCGTGCAGCCGCTCCAGCTGGGCGACCGCGTGACGCTGGACGGCCTCGGCGAGGTCGGGGGACGGGGGTGCGGTCGTCTCGGGCTGGGACGCCGCGTGCTCCAGCCAGCCCTGTACGGCGGGCACGCCGGAGAGATCGTCCCCGCTTACCAGAGCGTTGACCGCGCCGCAGTGGGAGTGTCCGCACACGATGACGTCGCGGACGCCCAGCACCCGCACCGCGTACTCGATGGTGGCCGTCTCGCCGCTGGGCTGGTCGCTGCTGTACTCGGGCACGATGTTGCCCGCCGTGCGCAGCTCGAACAGTTCACCCGGCCGTGCGCCGGTGATCAGGGACGGCACCACGCGCGAGTCGGAACAGGTGATGAACAGGACCTCTGGGCTCTGACCGGCCTCAAGGGCGCGGAACTCGTCAGCGCGCTCCGTGACGTGCGTCGTGAAGGATCGTGCGTTGTCAACCAGGGACTTCATGGTGGCCTTTCTCCTGCGCCCGCAAACGTGCTTGCGGGCGCGGTGTGTTCAGGTCATCAGTGGAAGGGGCATGTGCCGGCGTGCCCGATGTGCGGACAGCCGGTGCTTACGCGTCATCGTCGACGCGAAGAGGTGATCCGAGACGGGACGGCGCTTGCGCCTACAGCGCTGAGCGCGCCACCCCCGCTTGGCCGCAGGAGCGGCAACGTCTGCGGTCCGAAAGTGACCGTGCCGACCGGTGTCTGGAATCGTGTGGACTCCGTCGCCGCTCCATCAGCACATCTCCCCCGAGTAATGCGGCCGTTGGCCCGACCACATGCGTGCCATTGCGTCAGCGCATCGGCGGCCCCCTTGGCCGCCGCGAACACCTCTTTGCCTGAAGATTACCTTACGGCTGGAGGTCAAGCCACGGTCAAGCACTTTCATATAAAGGTAATTGGCGCATTGAACACAGCGGCGCACCCATGCGTACGCCCCAAGGCGCGAGAGCCCCCACGAGCGCCCTGGCCCTCCTCACTCCCAGGTCGTCGCCGGGCAGCGCATCCCGCCCACCCACCGTTCACATGCACGCGGCGGACTCGACGGCTCGCACGCCGGAGCGGCCGGCAGCCCAGCCGGACAACGCCACCCTCACCCCCACTGTTCATCCACAGTCCGGAGGTTTCCCCTGTCGTTCATCTCGTGGCGCGAGCGATCGTTTCCGCACGAAACCTACTCACCGGTCGGCCAGGAAGAGTTCGCCTGTGGGGGCCTGATCGGCCAGGTGCGGCGGCCCTAGGTTCTCCCCGGTGACCAGTCGGCAAGGCGCTCAACTCCTCATTTTCCGCTGCACTTTGACGAAGGAGTAGTTGTGGAACGTCGTACCTTCCTGCGCGGAGCCGTCATCGGCACCTCGGCCGCCGCTTTCGGCGGCACCCTCATGCACAGCGCCGCCTACGCGGCCCCGGCCCAGAACGGCCCCGGCCCGTACGGTGCACTGGGCGCCGCCGACGCCAACGGCATCCAGCTGCCCAGCGGCTTCACCAGCCGGGTCATCGCCCGCTCCAGCCAGGTCGTCTCCGGCACCTCCTACACCTGGCACAACGCCCCTGACGGCGGTGCCTGCTTCGCCGACGGCGCAGGGTGGATCTACGTATCCAACTCGGAGATCAACCCCGGCGGCGGCGCGAGCGCCGTCAAGTTCAACTCCTCGGGCACCGTCACCGGCGCCTACCGCATCCTGTCCAACACCCGGCAGAACTGCGCGGGCGGCGCCACCCCCTGGCACACCTGGCTGTCCTGTGAGGAGGTCAGCCTCGGCTCCGTCTACGAGACCGACCCCTGGGGCGTGAACGCCGCCACCCGCCGCGACGCCATGGGCAAGTTCAAGCACGAGGCGGCCGCCGCCGACCCCGGGCGCCAGGTGATCTACCTGACCGAGGACGAAACCGACGGCTGCTTCTACCGGTTCATCCCGACAACGTGGGGGAACCTGTCCTCCGGCACCCTCCAGGTGCTGGTCGCCGGCACCGGCACGTCCGGCTCCTTCACCTGGTCAACCGTGCCCGACCCGGACGGCTCGCCCACCACGACCCGCAACCAGGTCTCCGGCGCCAAGCGGTTCAACGGCGGTGAGGGCTGCCACTACGCCGGCGACACCGTCTGGTTCACCACCAAGGGCGACAACCGCGTCTGGCAGCTCAACCTGACGAACAGCACCTACGAGCTGGCCTACGACGACAACCTGGTCAACCCCGGCCCCGCCCCGCTGACCGGCGTCGACAACGTCACCGGCTCCTCCTCCGGCGACCTGTTCGTCGCCGAGGACGGCGGCAACATGGAAATCTGCATCATCACCCCCGACGACATCGTCACGCCGTTCCTGCGGATCACCGGCCAGTCCAGCTCGGAGATCACCGGACCCGCCTTCTCCCCCAACGGATCACGCCTGTACTTCTCCAGCCAGCGCGGCACATCCGGCAGCTCCTCCGGCGGCATCACCTACGAGGTCACCGGCCCCTTCCGCACCTGACCACCCCGGGGAAGCACGCTCGACCGCTCGCAGAGGGCCCCAACACAACCGGTTCCGTGACACCTTGGCCCGGCCCGTCGCTGTAAAGAGTGCCGACTGGTCATCGGCCGCGCGGTTGCCCTGAGTCCTTGCACTCCTCCCCGCCTCAAGGCCACCGCGCACAGCGCGGGCGGTCGCCGGCCGACCGCCCGCGCCACCACTCAGCCCTTCCTCGCCACCGAGCCCGGTATCACGCAATCGGCCCCGGACACACAGTCCGGGGCCGACGGGACGCCGCTACATAGCGAAACCATCCGCTCACGGCATTCTGCTCAGAGCCCCCTGTCGGATTCGAACCGACGACCTTCGCTTTACAAGTGGGGTCGAATACCTGATCGGGGGTGCTGGTGTCTGCCGGGTGGTGCTGTTCTTGCAGGTCAGCACCACCCGGTCTGACGCTGGGTCCGGCTTTCGGGGCCTCATGTTTCGCCGTCCGCTCACGCATCGCTCACGCACCGGACAGCTTTCGGTGCGGCGGGATTTGAAATGGCAACCTCTTCGTCCCGAATGAGGTTCGAGGAGGGGCCTGACCGGGACTGGTCAGTATTTGTCCTGGTCAGACGGCTGGTGTGGTGTGGTGGTGATGGGGTTCAGTGGGCGTCCGGAGGAAGATCATCTCCCAAGGGGGCACGGGCACTGTGTTCCGCGCAGGTCTCGGCAACGGTTGCTGCCGCGAGTTCGCAGATGGCGCCGACTGATGCGGCGGGGGGCCCGCCACATCGGGTCAGGTCGTGGTGGCGGGCCACGTAACGCTGGCTGCGGCCATGACGGCTCGGTCATCTCCGTGGGTCCTCCGGGAGATGGCCGTACAGGCGGTACCCCATCTCGTCGGGGTGCCGTGTGACGCGAGCCAGTCGCCAGGCTGCCTCGTACGACATACGGCCGTGGTTCTGGGCACGGAGGCGCACCGCCAGCACGCTGGTGACCGGATCGAGGAGCCAGCGCAGGAGCGTCACCTTCACTGGAACTCGCCGGCGATGGCGGTGAGGGCACGGGCGGCGTCCTCGTCACCGAATGCCTTGACGGTGCCGGCGAGCAGGGTCAGGAGTTCCTTGCAGCCTTCGGGGGTCAGCTTGCTGACGAAATCGTGGAGCACCTGAGCAACAACGACCCACCGCTGTCCGGGTTGCCACTGTCTGACGGTGCGGACCAGTTCTTCGAGATCCGTACCGGTCGGTGGCCCGCCTAGACGCGGCCAGTTCTCGGCCGCGCTTTCCAGGGCTGTGTAGAGCCGGGCGGTGGCGGGGTTGGCGAGGATGTGCTCCTGGAGGAACTCCTCGCGTGCCCGGGCCTGGCGACGTGCCAGCTCGTCCAGTTCGAGTTCGCGGCGCAGCAGCTCTTCCTGACGATGGTGCTTCTGCCACAGCTGTTCCGTGGCGAGCGCGGCCAGCCGGGTTGGTTCGTCCACATCGATGCTCACGGTGGCGTCCACGACGATCACGCCTTCGCCACCGATCGGCAGGGCCTTGGTGAGCGCGGATCCGATGTCTTGCTCGGCGGCATCCGGGCGGAGGACATCGCATTTGGCTGCCGCCTTGTCGATCACTACCCTGACGAGTCTCCCGGCAGCTCGCGGATCCGCAGGAACGTCGGTGTCGTCACGGCGCCGCCATGCTGCCCGGACGTCCACGCAGAAGCAGAGCGTCGGGTCCGTGCTGCGTGGCCGGTCGGAGAAGGCGGAGACCCATGTGGTGGCACCCAGCTCGGAGGCGTCTTCGGGGACGGGGCGGCGCTTCATGCGGCTTCGGACTCCTCCGTCTCGTCAGCTTCGGAGGCTTCCGTCAGTAGGCGCTTCTGGACCTTGGCGAGGTCGGCGTCGAGGAGGGAGGAGAGCTCCTGTTTCAGGTGCGACCGGTCGGGTGAGTATGGGCGGTTCTCACTCTGGACCCAGACCTGGGAGCAGGTGCGGAGGGCTTCGCGCAGGATCGGGCCTTCAGGACCGCGAACGTCCACGGCCCGGCGGAGGGTGTCGAGGATGAGTGATCGCAGCGGCGGCTGTTTGAGGGCCGCGTCGAGCCACAGGTAGATGGCGTGGTCGAGTTCGCGATCTCCTGCCGGTCCAGTCGCTTGACGCAGGAGGGTGCGCCATCCGGTGACCAGGCCGGCGACGGGCGGGCGGAATTCCTCGTCCTCGTCGCTGTCCGGTGTCGTGTCGTTGTGCAGAACTAGCGGCACTCGGTCGGCCTTGGACGCGGGAGACGCGGCGAGAGCCGCGAACGTGCGCTGGCCCACGGTGTCCATGATCTTCTCGTCGCCGCACCAGTCGACGACGTACCCGAAGAGGGTCTTCCGGACGGACGTGTCCGCCCATAGCACCTGGATCGCCTCGCGCAGGCTGCCCACAACCTCCTCAAGTCCGATGTTCGCCACACGCTTCAGGCGGCGTAGCGCCTTTCCGGTGTGCCGACGTCCGAACTGCCCGGTGCAGACCTCGACGACCGCCTGCTGGAGGGAGGGCTCTTTGCGTTTGGCCCAGGACAGCAACAGCGTGTGGACGTATGGCGCGCTCGCGGCGTGGATCGCCGCGTTGTCGAACAACTCCACGGCCAGAGGCCACAGTTCTCTGTCCGTGCCGTGGGAGTACCACGCCTTGACGATCTCCTCCAATGGTTCCTGCCTGCGATGACGCACGGCCCAGCGCAGCGCGAACTCACCGATGCGGCCCGCCAGGGCACGGCGGGCGTCCTTGGTGATGGTTTCCAGGGCTTCCTTGTTCGTCCCCGTGTCGTCGATGGGTACCTGCGCGAGCCACTTCAAGAAGGACGTACGAGACAGAGGGCGGTCGTTCCAGAAGTACTCGATCGCGGCGTCGTCCCAGTGCGGGCGGTCGAAGCGAAGGGTGCCGTCCTCCTCGCGCCGCGCCTTGATCGCCTTGGTCATGGCGATCACGCCCGGGGCTTGCTGCCCGTGGATGGGAACGGAGTCCTTCTTCTTGTCTAGCGTGTCGGTCAACTCCGCGGCCTTGGCGTACACATGCCCCACTGGGTCGCCGCGCAGGACGGCCGCGGCCAGGAGGAAGTTCCGTTCGAAGCTGGTCCGGAAGTGGTCCTCCGGTTCGTGCCACTCGTAGAGCGCGTCCTCCCAGTTGCTCAGGACGGCCACGACGTTGGCGATCTGTGCGTCGAGGGAGAGGGGCCGCTCGGCGGAAGTCAGCTGTGTCGACTCCCGGGCTAAGTCCAAGGGGACGTCGGCAGCGTGACGCTCGGCCTTTCGGTGCTCATCGAGCATGAGAGAAGTGACGTTCAGGATGTCCGTGGGCGTCATGCCGTCGATGAGTCGGCGTATACCGGTGTTGCGGAGCCAGGTACTGACGGGGAACGACGGCTCCTGCGCGAGCAGCCAGCGGGTGGCGATGTCGTGCGGGCGGATCTTGCCCAGGTCCGGGGCTACGCCTGGCGGTGCGCCGTGGCTGATGCGCTGCCACTGTTCCGGGCGGGTGAGGACGATGAGCCGGTTGTCCCGCCGGGTCAGCCGCTCGCCGAGCTTGCCCAGACCGGAACCGAAGGTGTCGGCGACCTGGAAGCCGTCCTCGTCCGGCGGCAGTTCGAGCAGGAAGCCGCATCCGTGGTCGTGAGGTAGGCGTCGTGCGGGGAAGTGCTGGGAACCGCCGAAGGAGAGTGGTCGCACTTCTGTGATCAGACCTTCTTCCACGAGCTGGTCGAGAAGGGCGTAGGCGGTCGTGGTCCTGCTGCTGTTCGGCGGACGATTGATGACCAGCACGGACCCCGAGGGCCGGAGGGACGCCAGTGCCTGCGCGAACGGGCTGCGGCTCCGGTCCGCGCCTTCGAAGTGGGGCTCGGCATAGACCTTGCGGATCACCGCCAAGTACTCGGAGTCGATGGGCGCGTCGGCGTCCAAGGTCTGCTCGAACACGTACTTCGTGCCGATCATCTCGCCCAGATTGATCAACGCACGCTGTAGCGTGGCCGCTTGCCCGACCGCCTCGATCGCCTCGGGGGACGGTGATGCCGTCCTGCCCCGCTCGGCTTCTTGCTGGGCCAATGGCTCCGGGCTGCTCCGTGGGGCGGCAGGGGGAGGTGGATACGGCGAGAGTCCGGAGACGGACTGTGCGCTCGGCGCCGTCACCGCGGCCGCGCGGAAGTCGGTTGATGGCTCGGTATTGGCCACTGAGCCCGTCGCGTGTAAGCCAGCCGAACTGCCGTATTGTTCGGCGAGGGTGGTTTCTTCTTGATCTGTGTACCGGTCAAGCAGTGGTGGACGCACGCGCGAATCTTCGGTAGCGCTGTGCGGCACTCCAGTAGCCGGAGCGGGCTGCTGGGCAACGCCCGGTTCGTCGTCGAAAGCCATCGGTCGCGTCGCCTCTCAGCCGATGGTTCCGTCGATCTCGGTGCCTACTTGTTCCGCCGACGCCTCGATGACCTTCGCGGACTGGTCCACGCGCACGCGGCCCTGTTGGGAAATGCCTTGCGCGCGTACGCCGACCTGGTGACCGGCGAGGCGGTCCGTGCGTTGTGTGACGGAGACACCCGGGCGGGCAGGCCGCTCTTCCTCGTCACCAAAGGGCAGCTGCCGCCCATAGATCTCCTCCAAGTCCAGGCGCAGCCCACCCAAGAGCTCCCTGAGCTCGGGGTCGCCTCCCTGTAGCAGCGCAGGACGCGTCAGATACACCTGGAGTGCTCCGCGGGCTTCGGTGATGCGCTCGATGCGCGCGGCGGACAGTTCAGCTGGGTGGACGGTAAACAGCCCGCTCCGCCCTTCCACCTCTTCCGGTTCCTCTAGGGGAACTCGGCCCGAGCGTCGATCGAGGACCGCCCCGGCCCGATCGAATAGGAATTTGACCGCCTCGGTGAGCGCGGTGCCGACGAGCATCGGAAACGTCAGTGGATCCATGGCTGTATGCCCTCCCCGTTGATTGCGCATCCCGCGGCCTACCTGCGGGCACAAAACCCGACTGACGGTACGTTCGCTGTCACTCAGAGAGAAGAGTTGTTCCGGTCGCCGGAGATGCCGTCTGGAATGCCCCTGTCGTTCATGTGTGCGATGCCCTTGACGTGGGCGCCGTCCCGCGGTGCCCATTCCATACGCATATGGCAGGCGAACTTCCGGCTGGAATCATGCGGAATCGCCCGTGTGCGATCTTGCTGGCGTGGCCGAAATGCGGCAGAGGGGGCGCACGACTCTTCCGTGCCCGGAACGGAGGGCGCTTTCGCGACATCGGCATCGACGCGGGGTCGGGCGTGAGCGCAAGCGGAGCAGGCCATACATGGTGCCCGCGCTGCGTCTAGGTCAAGCTGGAGCTGACACGCGCCTTCTATCACGACAGCCGATTCCGTGGGCTGCCCCGGGAAGGCTGCTACGCCTACTGTCTCGACCCTGCCCGCTTCATGGCTGGCCCTTCGCTCAACGTCCGCTCCCACCCCCGGTGGCTTGACGAGCGCCAGGCGGTGCGCCAAGCGGGGGCGCAGCATGGTCATCGACCGACACGGTTCGCTCGCGCCAAGGACAGCCGCCGGCGCGCCGTAGCCATCATGGCGATGCGCGTGGCGGTCGTCGTATCGGAACGCCGCGGCGGTGGCAGCATCCAGTTCCGCAGAGGCTTCCCGAGCAGGCTTCTGTTTGCGAAGTTCGACCAAGCCCGCGTCAAGTGGCCCGGTTGGCCCTGGCCCCTCGGATCTTCACGACGTTGAACCTCTGATCTCCATCAAACCAGTCCGCCGCGCCGTGACTGAGCCGGAGCATGGTGGTATGTCGATTTGGTACCGGCCTGTTGGTCTTGTACGCGCCCACTGGAAGCTCGCCTTCTTGCCGGTCGGGTTTGTGCTGAACCTCTGGGGCAACCAGCTTTATGAGGCGGGGCGCCAGGCCGTTGGGGCCGTGATCTTTGTCTTCAGTATCGCCCTAATTGTTGTGGCGGGACGTCACTGGCGAAAGATCTCTCCTGGTTTGCAGGCGCCGAAGCCTTTACGCCGCATACGTAGTCGGCTGCGGCAGTGGGTGATAATTACTTTCCATACGCCCGTATGGTTCAGTCGCCGAGAGAAGGCGAAGGTGGCGATCTGGGGGATTATCGCGTTCAAGATATCCTTCTATCCACTCAATGTGGCTGACAGGATCATCGCAGCTCCAGAGCAATTCATCGCTCGCTACGGGGACGCTCAGAAGATGTTGGCCTTCTGCCTCCTCTTTCCTTACTTGGCGCACTGGTTTGAGCCGAAGGATAGACTGCTTGAGCGGCTGGAGGGGCGTGTCCTTCGAGCCATGGTCAGCCGGACGGTCGGGAACTTTAACGGAGCATGCGGTGTGGCTATTTTGCTGTATGCCGTGCTGCCGACGATTTCTCGTGACTACACCAAGGTGCTACCAGCTCTAGCGGTCACTGTCGCAATTGCCACCGTGGTGGCCACGCACAAAATGTGGACCCGCTACCGCAAATTGTGCACGCAGGCGCACAAGAACATCCAGGCCCTGATCCGGGCGCTGGAGCAATCGTCCGGAGCTGGAGCGCATTCGGAAGTTATGGCTACCTGGGAGGTGGTGGAGTTGGATTTTCGGACTCGCGTGGATACTGGCTACGTCTTCGGTATGCGATTCGCCCCGAAAGTGATTATCTCCGCAATCGGCGAAGCGGTTGAGAAGGTGAACAACGGGCTGCCCGGTCATGAGGAGGCCCGGGCTCAGGCGTTGGCTGACTTAAAGATCATTCGAGATGTGTGTGTTGAGCGGATTGATGCGGTGGCGTGAAGCGGTTTGTGGATCGAGCTGGTGTGTAGCATCTGCGGATGCATTTTCTCGTTGGGGAACGTTACGGATTGCGATAGCAGCGCCTCGCGGGAGCGGCAGGCGAGTTCGGCAGCGCCGGGCACGCCGCGGAGTTGGTAGACCGCGAGCCCGTATCTCGGCCCCCCCGTGAAGTTGACGGCTACTGCTCGTATGCCCAGGCCCTGCCGGTCTGTCGGTACTCCTCGACGGGGATCGGCTCGACCCCGCTGCGCATGCGGGCGGTGTAGAGCAGGCCGTCGAGGTGGTCGATCTCGTGGTGGATGAGGCGGGCGAGGCCGCGTTCGTACACGATGGTGACGGTCTCGCCGGTCAGGGCCGTGGTCTCGACGGTGACCTTCAGGGGGCGGGGGACGAGGCCGCAGACGTCGAAGAAGCTCAGGCAGCCCTCGTACTGCTCGTCCAGCTCGTCGGAGCGGTCGGTGATCTTCGGGTTGAGCAGGATGACGGCGGGTGCGTCGCCGGGCGGCTGGACGACGGCTGCGGAGCGGCCGATGCCGATCTGTGGGGCGGCGATGCCCATGCCCTTGGCGAAGGGGTGGACCTGGCCGATCCGTTCCATCGCGGCGAACAGTTCGTCGGTGATGCGCTCGGCTTCGTCGCGCTCGACGGGCAGGGTGAAGGCGCGGGCCGGTTCGGCCAGGATGCCGGCGCCGTGCTGGACGACTCCGAGGTCGCGCATCTGCTGGCTGGGCCGCACGTCAATCACCTGAAGTCCCCTTGTTCAGTGTTGTGTTCGGACCGTGCCCGGAACCTCCACTTAAGACGGTACCGAGCGTGGAGGGCGGGCGTGGTCGTGATCCAGGTGAATTGCCTTAGTTCACCGTCGTCGCTGCGGACGGGTGGGGTCCGCAGGGGTGAGGCTTCGGCCGTCATGGAGGTCTCGGTGCCCCACACGACGGGGTCGAGGGCTGCGGGGAAGCGAGCTGGACTTCGAGTTGTTCGGTGGGCAGGCGGACGGCCCGCTGGAACCAGTTGCCCCATTTGTCGTCGCCGACGGTGTAGGCGTACTCGATCCACACGGACTCGCCGGGGTAGAGCGGGAAGCGGCCGTGTTCGTTGTCGAACACTTGGCGAGCCGTGGCCTGGTGTCCCCCCGAGGCCGAGGTGCAGCCGCTCGGGCGGACGCCTGCTGGCTTCCGATCGCCAAGGGCCTCACGCCCCACGGCCTCCGCCACACCCACCGGACGATGGTGGAGGACCTCGGCACCGAGAACGTCCTCATGGACGAACGAATGGGACACATCGACGGCTCGGTCTCGGCGCGCTACGCCCATGTCACGTCCGGTATGCGCCGGCGTCTGATGTCCGGGCTGACCGAGCAGTGGGAGGCGACTCTCGAAGCCCGCCGCGCGATGTGCACTCGCTCCCCGGTGGCTGTGCTCGACGGTCTTCTGGACGCACGAGGGTAGACGGCGGCGGTGGTCGGCGCAGTGCTGTTGGGTGCCTGGATTCTTCCTGGGATGCCAGGCACTCAACAGTGAGTTCCCGTACGAACCTCATGGATCTTGAGCCCGCGTTACGAAACTCTCTTTAGATCTGCCTGGCGCCCTGTTGGCACCTGGAGAGCTCTGACCTGCAGATTTATGTAGGTCTTCAAATGGCTTCTATTTGGAGGCCGTTCGCGCTAGAGTCCTCTTGTCCAGCACACTTGTGCCCGGACGCAAGGCTCGCCATCGGCGGGCCTTTTTTGTTGTTCAGTTGCGCGGAGAAGCCCCCGGCAGTGGTCAGCCGGGGGCTTCTTGCGTCTGTACTGGGAGGGCATCCTGTTGACTCAACCACTCCTGCTCGCGGCCGACTCCGGTTGGGCGCACGATCTGGCGCAGGCTGGCATCGTGGCTCTCATCGTTTTCGGATTGATTGCGCTTGCCGCGGTCTGCCGTGCCCGTCCAGAAGACATGGTGCGCATGGTCGAGGCCGTGGGCCGAGCTCTGGCCGGCCTGGTGCCGTGGTCACGTCGGAACCTGAGTGTGGGGCAGCCTCCTACGGCAGAGACACTGCCTGCTCAGCCCGAGCTGGAGGGCGGCCTTCGGTCGATGGAAGCGGGAGGGGGCGAAGGGGATGCGAACCAGGGCCGCGAGGCGTAGAAGGTCATTTCGAGATCCCACGGCCCGGTACGTGGGCAGTGACGTCCTGAGCCAGGCTCTTGCGGAACTCGACGACGCTCAGCGGGACCTCCTCCTTCTGAGGCTGCAAGGGGCTCCAACTGCCCAGGTCGCCCGTCGTCTTGATACGCCTCCGTCCAACGTAGAAGCCGTTGTTGCGGACGCACTGGAGACCCTCCGTACTTCCGGGTACGCCGGCTCCCTCTTGGAGGAGATGCGGTGGGAGCACGGTCCGCTCCGTTCTGAGGTGGTGAGAGATCACTCCAGCGAAGTGGTAGTGCTGCAACGCTGCATCTGGCCTGAGTGCGAAGCCATCGTCGCTCAACCGGCCACAGGCCGTACGCGGTTGTACTGCTCGAGTGCGTGTCGGCAGAAGGCATACAGAAGACGTCGAAGTGGGAAGGAGGCACCGTCACTTCCCGCCCCGCCGAAGGTTCGTCGGCGCTTCACGATTCGGGACCCTTGGGCCGATGTACCGGAACTCCCCGCGCCGTTCGCAGCGCTTCAGCACCCGGTGTTCAGGCAGCACATCGTGCCCCGCCTCGCGGCCTGGTCGCGTGGGATCAGTCCCTCGCCGCTGGGAGCCCGCGTTCTGGGCTCGAGGCCCGGTTCCCGGGGTATGGCGTGGAGCCTTGTCTTGCCTGCACTCGCCACTCACGGATCGCCCATAGGTGATTCCTATCGAATGCTGATCGACGGTTCTCATCGTGCACGTGCCATATCGCCAAGTTTCGTGGGGTCGTTGCATAGCGTGGCTGTTCGTGGGCGTTGGCGCACACAGGCCGTCCTCGGAGAGAACTCCTGGGGGAGCTTCGGACAACAGGCTTTGCCTTTGAGCTCGATGGCCCCTTTTGCGGCCCGCCATGGCGCAGCCAGAACCCTGACCAGCCCGATGCTTCTGGGAATACCTGCAATACGTGGCCATGCTCGGCAACCTGATCGCGGTCTCCGAGGATGGATCCCCCCGCCATCGAGGCCGACAGGAACTGCTTGGGCCTTGCCGAGGGGAGACAGGCTGCATTGGCCGCAGTCCAAGCCGGTCGGCTGGCAACGTGGCCGGACGCAGTCTCGCGCGTGGGGGAGGAAGCACATGGGAGGTCACCAGAAGGCGTCGATGCGCAGGCGGTCAGGGAGGAAGGGGAGGCGGTCCGGGTGACCCACCACCCAACATGGCTGCACCGAGTATGGGCGCGCGTTCGTGATCGGAATCGGCAGGGAGTGAGGAGCACGGGCAGCCGTTCAGTCCAGCGCGTTTGCGACTGCCCAGCTTTCGCGCTCGCCGAGCTTCGGCATGACTGGCTGAGGGCGAGCGTCACCTGGGGGAGCCCGACCAAGATCCTCTCCCAGATTTCTCCCAGACGATCACCGGAGACGCAGGAAGGGCCTGATCAGAATCCGGATCAGGCCCTTGACCTGGTGTTTCTCTGTCGGGGGTGGCGGGATTTGAACCCACGACCTCTTCGTCCCGAATGAGGTTCGGTCAAGATCGAGACCTGCCTGTTTGGCTTTTCCGCAGGTCAGGGCGTTGGGCTCGGCGGGTCTCGGGTGGCGTCGGGAGGGTTTGGGGAACGGGTCGGCTCCCAGATGGCTACCCGCGGCGTCGGCCTCATTTCCCGGGCCTCAGTCCCGTACTCGCCCTCGGTGAGCTGATCGGTGACCGCCGCCTCGCTCCGCTTCAGCAGGAAGATCCGCTTGGCTCGTCTTGCCGGACCTTCCAATCTTGCGGCGGCGCTCTGTCACCTGCCAACGCTGACGTCGGTGTTCGAGGACTGCCTTCCACAGCTCCAGGCGATGGCGAGAATCCTTCGGCAACACGAAGCGGAGGACTCCGAGGACAACGGCAGCCACCAGCACGGATGCGGACCCCGGGTGGTCGGTGAGGAACGGCATGGATCAGCCCTTCCCGTCGCACAGGTCGAGTGAGGCGGTGCCCAGCACCACCCGGTATGTGTCACCGTGGCGGGTAAATCTCGCGCCCTTGACCCCGGCCTCCCGGTGGGTCAGTGCCAGAGCCAGGTCGCGGGGTTCGGGATAGCCGGTCCAGCGGCACTCCCATGAGTCGCCGGCGCCCCAGAGCCGACGTACGGGACCGTGCCGAATCACTTCCGGTTCCTTCCGGCGTTCGACTCCGGGGCGCTCCAGAGGGTCCCAGGACAGACTGGTCGCCCAGCGGCCACACCGGTCAACCAGGTTGTAGCGGGAAACGAGACCTGCTAGCAGAGTGGTCGCTTCCCCTGAGATCGGGGGAATGGCTGCCAGTGCGCGGCGCTCGTGCGCGGTGAGGTCGTTGTCCAGCGTGAGATAGGGGTGCCGGGGCACGAGGCTGCGCCTGTTGCCGCGCCGGCATCCGGCTGGGTCACCGGTGATGGTCAGCAGTGCACCGGTGGGCAGATGGCGTAGACAGACGGAGCGCTGCCCATGGCACGTGTATGTGACCTCGTGCCGTAGTCCAGGGACGCCGCGTGAGCCGGCTCCCTGGGTGGCTAGCAGCCGGGTGGCCACGTTCTCCGGGGCGCGCTCCGCCACTATCACCAACTGGTCCCTGCGGGGTGACATCACCGGGTCGTACGAGGCGACAACCGAGTAGTTCCACCTCGCCGTCGGACCGGTGTACACGTTGCCGTTGAAAAGCGCGAGCGCTAGTAGGGCCCGGAAGGCGCGCTGGTCGTCCGAGCAGTGGTCCAGGCCCAGCCCGTGGGTGTCGCTGCTGATCGCGGATTCGGCGGCGGCTTCGCTTTCCCCGGTGTACTGGACGCGGAGAGGGATCCGCTCCCCGGGCGCCATAGTGTGGACGGACAGTCCGCCCAACTCGCGCGCGGCGGTCAACCGTGCCTGCTGGAAGGGGATGACTTCACTGGACTCGTGCTGGATGCGGCGTGCGAGTTTAACGATGTCCCTGTCGAGCGTCATGTCCGGCTCCCGGTGGGCGCGCCTCAGTGCTCCCGCCCACTGCGCCCCATTAGGAGGAACGACAGTTTTCAATCACGCGCGCACTACGGCACTTTGCGCCCTCAACCCTGGGTAGCTGCGGGAGGAACCCAGGTCCGACGTAACGGCGAGCGTGGTCGCCTGACCGAAGCATAGCGTCTTTAGGGCACGTTGGACGAGGGTGTGCTCCGCTTGCGGAGCACACCCTGACCGCCTTTCAGTGCAACCAGTTCGCTACTCCCATGACACTGGCCGCCACCGTGCTCGCGAACGCCAGCGATTTGAGCGGTGCCGCGATCAAGGGTCACGTGCAAGGGGCCCGCAACGGAGCTCGAAGGCCGGCCTGGGCGAGGGCGGCTCCAACGGGTAGGCGGCCTGAGTGTCAGGGACAACGTGATAGTTCAGATGCTTGGGCACGGCTTCTCCGGTTCTTCGGCTCACGGCACATGTCGGCCGTAGGCAAGCGGCTGGCTCGGTGATTGGAGCGCGCCCACCTTCGAGCACCTGCTACTTAGCACCTCAAGTCGCTCCGGCCCGCTTCCTGCCGTTGCCGTCGACTCTGGCCGAGAAGATCACGGTGGAAAGGTGCGGCGGGGTCGTCGTGATCACTTACCTGCCAGACCAATGTGCTTGGAGCTGGAGCGCTCACGGCAGCGACGGAACCCGCCACGAGGCGGAGTAGGCGTATACCGTCCGATGGAAAGCCGTGATCGCGGTCGAGTGCTTCCTTTGAGATCACGTCGACCCTTGGGGGACATCAGCGGTGTCCCGATGGCGTTTGGCGATCCGAAGGAGTGTTGGTGCTGGGATGACGACGCACGGGCACAGGAGCCGATCAACGACGCGTGACGACGATGGGTGACGGCGGCGCCTTCGGTGAAGCCGCGCATGGGAGGGCATTTACCCCTCTTCCGGATCCGCGCCCCAAACGGCTCCCAGGCTGCCGCCGTCATTCGAGTGATCATGGCGGGCATGGTGGCGAAGGGTCCGTCGACGGCGTACCCGAACCGCAGAAGTGACCCCACAATCGAACCGGCAGCCGTCGACGCCGATCTGCCCCAAGACCTCCACGCAAAACCCTCGGACACGAAGCAGCGCCCGAACTCATCGGAGTGGGACCGGCCGTCGTGCGGCAGGCCGGACGGGATTCCCGCCGACCTGCACGCCGTAGACCGTGTGGGACTCGAACCTCCAATCAATGGAACCCGGAAAGATCACGTTGGCCGATGTCGGTCTCTGGTTTGCCTGCTCGGTGTGGTTCACGGTGGCGCGCCGTCTGGCTAGGGCCGGCGCATCCGCTCACGCATTGCCGCACCGAACAAGCCCTTCGGGCAGTCGTCTACGAGTTCTGACAGCGAGGCCGTCCCCCGACCGCAAGCTCTGACACACCTACATCAACCGCCCATAGGCAACATGATGTTGGTCGTTCCCCTATGCCCGTCGTCGCACGAGAAGGACTGACCTCCTACTTACTTGCGGTTGCGGGATGAACGGCCAGTCCAGACGGCGTACAAGCCGCCGAGAGCCGACGCGAGAACCGATATCCCCTCGGCATCGACCGACCGACTCATGATGAGCACTACACCGACCGCGAGAACGCCGATGAACGCTGTGGCGTCAGCGCCGAGTTGCGTAGGCTGGGTGGGCATCAGTGTTCCTCCAGAACGCTGTGGTTGGGCGCGAGGACGGTGGATGCTTGCCGGCGCTGCCGTCCTCGCCTCCGAGCACCGGGCGGTGCTCGCTGGGAACCATTCTGAGTGGGCTATCGGAGGACAGGCATGGGGAGCGATGACGTCTTGGTCCGACTTATCCGCGCGCGTGCGCCCGCGCAGAGAGGGGGAGGTCGGACCAAGACGTCATCGCCTGCGGTAGGGGGACAACTTTGACGGAGACGACGCAGAATCAGCAGAGGGCCCGGAAGCGAGCCGAGACGCTCAGAGTCCTCGTCCGGGAGCGGGGGCTCCCGGAGGTTCTCGCTGCGGCGGAGAAGCTGTGGTCCAACGGCCACGCACCCAACGAAATTCGCATTCGAACCCTCTATGTCCGCAACCCGAATATTCCAGACGTGGACCTTTGGGTCCCGTTTCCCGTCCCTGCGCAGCTCAGATTTGGACCCGAACTAGACGAACGCAAGCGCCCTGCGTCTCACATACTTCCCCCTATGGCGCGCCTTATTGTGTCACAAGGGGTGGCACTTCAGTTGCATTTGACTGCACTATTTGTCGCACACTGTCAATCCCGCCCAGGTCGGGCGTGGGATAACCAGATTCCCCTCGGTAGGCGCACCCCTGATTCGGTGAATTGGTTGGACCTTATGGCTGTGTCTGCCAAGTCCAGTGGGAGTTCCGCCCAGGCGTCGGCCTACACGCGGAATAAACTCCGCCAGTTTCGCTCGGCTCTCGGCCTACTGGCCCGGAATCATATGGTCGACCTGGGGAAGCATGGGTCGGCGAATAGGTACGAAGGGTTCCGACTTCTGTCGGAGGATGCCAGTAGCTCATCGGCGGGTGCAGTCGAGTACCGCGTCCCTCGTGGCGACGAAGATACGCTGAACATTCCCTTTCAGTTCTTCACGAGGGGGTGGGTGCAGGTGCTGACGAAGAGTGAGATCGCTGCCTTTTTGATGTGCCTCCAGCTGGCCTCCGAGGAGGAGTATCGATCCATTTCATGGAAAGATCGGGCCGGCCTTTTTGGGCTTTCGCGCGACGTGTATGACGCCACGCAGGCCCTTGAGGCATACCGACTTATCAACATCATGAGACCAAGAGATCGGAGGGAGGACGGTACTTGGCGCGGCTTCAGCAGCGGCGGCCAACCGTTCTCAAATAAGATTCGCCTGAACCTTCGCGGCCTCTGGAGGCCGGCCCCCGAAGTTGTCGAGGCAGCGGTGATAAAGACTGCTGTTCTAGGTAAATGGTCCAGACCCCTCGGTGGGTAAGTCAGGCGTGCATACCGCCCGGTTGCGTGCCAGCGTGCACGCCGGTCGTGGTTGTCGGGTCTGTATTGATGGGACTCTCCCGTGAAGCGGAGGCATCGCTGAGTTCGCTGGTCCCTTCCAGTCTGGGATGCCCGTGCTCTCCGTGAGAGGCGCCGTGCTCAGGCACGGTAACTTGGCCACTGACTCCGTCAAACGCTCGCCCGTGCTTTCCGGAAGGGAAAATTGTCCAATTGCGGTCCCAATTCCGTGTCTCAGCCGAAGGTGAGCGCGCCGAAGGCATTGCGGATGCGGGTCAACGGTTCGCGGTCGCGGGTGTAGTAGAGCTTGTTCGTCAGCAGGACGGCCCAGGTTCCCCGTTTGGGGGAGATCCACATGCCGGTGCCGGTGAAGCCGTAGTGCACGTAGGTGCGGTTGGTGGGTGCGGTACCAGGGGCCGGGTGCCAGAAGAGGCCGCGTACGGGCTCCAGGGTTCCGGTCTGGACGCTGAGCGATTCCTCGACCCAGTTCGGCCCGAATCCCGGTGCGACAGCGGCGGTCGTGGGGTCGAGCATGTACTTCAGGAAGCGGGTGAGGTCGTCGAGGGTGGAGAAGGCGCCGGCGATGCCGCAGACGCCGCCGAGGAGACGGGCGGAGAAGTCGTGGGCGATGCCCTTGAGGTGGCGGCCGGTGTCTTCGTCGAGTTCGGTCGGCGCACAGCGGACGGTCAGCTCGGGCGGCAGTGGGCCGAATCGGGTTTCGGTCATGCCCAGGGGCTGCCAGATGCGGGTGGGGGCGAGCTGGTCGAGGCCCTGGCCGGAGAGGCGCTCGGCCAGGTAGCCGAGGATGAGAGCGGCCCGGTCGGTGTACTCGACGGCCTCGCCAGGCGGCCGGTGGAGGGCTTCGTGGAGGACTCCAGCCCGGATCGTGGCCGGAACAGTGCCGTAGAGGTTCTTGAGCTGGGCCCGCAGGGGTACGCCGGCTGTGTGCGTGAGCAGTTGGCGGGCGGATGCCTGACCGAGGGGGTGGCCTGTGACCTCGGGCCAGAAGGCGCCGAGGGGGTCATCGAGCGGGAGGGCGCCGTCTTCCCAGAGGGTGCCGATCGTGGACCAGACGGCCAGGATTTTGGTCAGGCTGGCGACGTCGAAGACCGTGTCCGGCCGCATGGGGATGTCCGGCTCGGTGGGGTCGAGGACGCCAGCGGTGCCTGCGGCCTGCATGCCGACGGCGTTGCCGATGGCCCACACCGCACCGGGGTAGACCTTGTCGCGGACGCCGTCCGCCACGAGCTGCTTGATCCGGTCGGTGCTGTCTTGCATGAACATCTCCGATGTCGCAGTGCGGGCCCGCCCGTCAGCGTAGTGACGCGGGCGGGCCCGGCCGGGGAACGTGGCGGGGTAGTCAACTAATCCGGTGGCCGAGTTCGGTCAGGGCCTTAGCGGTGGCGCTGAGCGGATAGCGGGCGGCGTTGTTTCGTCCGGCCTGCTGCAAGGCGGCCAGCAGCCCCGGGGTGGTGCGGAGTCGGTCGATGTCTCGGGCGACGGCTGCGGGGTGGGTGAAGTCGGTCGCGGTGCCAGAGGCGGCGAGTGTTTCGGCCAGGCCGGGGACGGGCTGGTACAGCACGGGCAGACCGCAGGCTTGGGCTTCGAGAGCGACGAGGCCCAGGGCTTCGAGGGTGGTGGAGGGCATGACGAGCACGTCGTGGTCGGTGAAGGTTCTCCACAGTTGTGGACGGCGGAGCCAGCCGAGGTAACGGATCTTGACGCCGGACTGCCGTATGGCGCGGGTGAGGGTGTGGAACTGGTCTTGTGGCGCGGCGATGCTCAGCTCGACGCCCTGGACGGCCGCCAGGGCCAGCAGCAAGTTCTCGGCGCCTTTCTCTGGCGTGAGACGGCCGGCGTAGAGCAGCCGGAAGGGGCTGCCGGCCGGACGGGGTGATCTGTGCGGTGGGCGGGCCAGGAGTTGGTCGGGGATGCCCCAGGGCACGTGGGCGATCTTCGTGCGGTCGGTGGTGGGCGCGATTCGCAGGAGTCGGTCGGCCATGGCCGGTGTCGGCACGACGATTGCGTCGGCGAGTTTCACGGACTCGGTCAGGACCTTGTGTTGGTCGCGGTGGGATTCGGCGAACAGCAGGTCGGTGCCGTGTACGAGTGCGATCCGTGGGTGCTCGGGCAGGGCCTTGATCAGCGCGGGGGTGCCACCGAAGGTGAGGTGCTGGAGGTGGAGGACGCTGATGTGATTCGGGTCGATTGCCCCGGCCAGGGCCTGTCGGAGGGCGGCTACGTAGCGGTGGAAGGCCGGGCCTTCGAGGCACTTGCCCACGATAGGCAGTAGGTCGAGCCCGGCGGGCAGCCCGGGGCTGGGGCGGGCGGGGGCGAGCATGAAAGCCCGCGCGGGGATGTGGGGTTGGGGTCCTGTGTAGAGGTCGAGGAAGAGTTCGACACTGCCGCCAGGGCTGGGGAAAGGGAGGTCGAGGGCTGTGGCGACCGTCGTGTTCATGGCCGACCCCCCGGGGTCTCTTCGTACAGACGGGAGGTTTCGATTCCCTGGCTGGCCGTGTACTTGAGGCCGTGCTTCTGGTAACTGGCTGCAGCGCCGAGGGGCTGCAGAAAGACGAGCTTCCCGAAGGTCATGCGGGGGTAGATGCGGACCGGCTGACTGACACGGATCTCCAGGGTCCAACGGATGGCGTGGCCTTGGTGGCCGAGCGGCGCGGATACATGGACCCAGATGCCGAGGGCACCAGTGGTGCGGTCGCCGTTGAGGAGCTGGGCGTACGTCTCCGAGCCAGTCTTCTCGTGGGTGACGCCGAGGTAGAGCACTCCGGGTTTCAGGACGAATCCCGTGCGGGGGATGGAGATCTCGGTGAACGAGGTCGGGGTGGCGGCGTCGAGCTCTCCGTCGCAGACGTGTAGATCGTCGCCGAGACGCCAGTCGTAGGCGTTGGGAGAGAGCCTGCTGGGATCGTACGGGTCGATGGTGATCTCGCCCGCGGCAAGAGCAGAGGCGATGGCGGGACCGGTGAGGATCACGGCGCCACCGCTTCCAGTGGAGCGAGGTCCTGCCAGTAGGCGGAGGGCTTGGGCCCGCTGCCTGCCTGGTACTTGCCCGAGTACGGAGTGATGGGGCCGACGGCGACGAAGAACATGATCTGCCCGACCTTCATGCCGGCGTAGACGCGTAACGGCCGGATCGGGGAGAGCATGAGCGTCCACTGGCCGTGGAATCCGATGTCGCCGATGGGGGCGGTGATCTCGACGAACAGGCCGAGCCGGCCGACGGAGGAACGGCCGAAGAGGAGAGGGACGAAGGTGTCGGAGCCGACCTGTTCGACGGTGTGGCCGAGGTAGAGCTGGCCTGACTTGAGGACGTAGCCGTCGGAGTCGATCTCGATCCGGCGGGTCGGGTTGGGCCGGTGGGCGTCGAGGACGGGTGCGGTGTAGGCGAGCAGGGTCGGACCGAGGCGGACGTTGTAGCTGTTGGGGTTGACCTGTGCTTCGTCGAAGGGGGTGATGCGCACGCGGCCGTCGGCCGCGGCTGCGGTGATTTCTGGGCCCGTCAGGATCATCGGTGGGTCCCTTCGGTTAGGACGCGTTGGACGGCCTGGCGGAGGCGGAGGCCGGCTTGGTGGGTGCGGCCGTCCAGGTAGCTCTCGGCGAGGTAGTCGGTGGTCAGCACGGCTGGCAGCTGCGGGGGCAGAGGCTTCGGCTGGGTGATCAAGGGGCCCGCGCTCTTGGTGAGGTAGGGGAGCAGTGCGCCAGGGGTTTCTCTCAGGTCCTGGGGGATGCGGGCGTGGACGAGCTGGTTGTTGAAGGGCTCGATGGTGAGGAGGTCGCCGAAGGTGAGGACGTCGTCGAGCTGGGTGGGGCGCAAGGCGGTCTCGTTGAGGACGACGGCTTCGGCACCGAGGGCGGTATGGAGTCGGGTGGCGAGGTCGTCGAGGAGGAGCCTGCGATCGAGGACCCGTCCTCGGTACGGCTTTGAGACGGCGCCGATCGGCAGGGCCAGACGATCTTTAAGGTCCTCGATTCGATCACGGATGAGGGCGAGCTGGGGCGGTAGGGACGCCGCGCTGGTGATGTCTGGGAAGTGCGTAGTCTGCGCCGTCCATCGCGTGAGGGCCGGCTCAGCGATGGCGTAACCGATGCCGAGTTCACGACCCTTGAGAACGAGCGTCTCGCCCACATGGGTGGGGCCGTACTGGTCGCTGTGGCAGTGCCCGGCGAAGATCACGTCGAGGAAGGGGCAGACGGCGGCCAGCTTGAGGTCCTCGTCGAAGCCGGAGTGGCTCAGCACGACCCAGGAGTCGATCTCGTGGTGGTGCGCCAGCATCACTTCGCGCAGTGCCTGACCTGGTTCGGTGACGCGTTGGCCGGCTCGCTGATCGATGGGGATGGAGTGGAATGCCTGGACGCCGATGACCGCGGTGATGGCAACGCGCCGTCCGCCGATGCGCGCGGTGTGCAGGCGGCGGAAGAGCGGTCGGCCGGTTTCGGCATCGACGGCGTTCGCGCACACGGTGATGTCCCGGAGCGGTGGGTCGAAGTGGTGGATCCAGCCGTGGTTCCCGGGCGCGATCACGTCGTAGAGGCCATGGAGGATCGCTGTTTCGATACGGCCGTGGCCGAGGCGGTAGTAGCCGCTGCCTTCGAAGAAGTCGCCACAATCGACGATGAGCGTCTCCGGCCGGATGGCGTGCAGGTGGGCCAGCATCGGCAGGGCGTCGTCGAACGAGGAGTGGACGTCAGTGGTGGCCACGATCCGCCGCAGGGGGCGTGGACCGGTCACGGGGTGACCTCGCAGATGTCGGCTCCGAGTGCGAGCAGCTTGGTGGGAAGGTCGGCATGGCCTCGGCGGAGCTGTTCGAGGCCGCCGAGGGTCGTGACGCCGTGGGCGGTGAGGCCGGCGATGAGCAGGGCCGACCCGGTACGGATGTCGGTGGCTTCCACCCCGGTCCCGATCAGCTGCTGCGGCCCGGTCAGGCGGCACTGGGTGGGCGAGGTCTCGTGGATGTCGGCGCCGAGACGTGCGAGCTGAGGGATGAGGTTGCTGTGACGCCCAGGGTTGATCGCGTCGGCGAACAGGTGGGTGCCGGGCATGCCCAGGGCCAGTGCCATCAAGGCGGGTTCGAAGTCAGCGTCGAGTCCGCCGGGAGAGAGTGAGGCGATGGCTCGCAGGGGTTGATGGGTGGGGCGTGTGCGTTCGGCGTGGACGATGAGGATGTCTTGCTGGGCGTCGACGGGAATGCCGAGCCAGCGCAATGCGGCCACCATTGGCGCCACGTCCTTGCTGCGTACGCCCTCGATATGGCCGTTGCCCCGTGTGGCGGCGATGGCGCAGGCCAGGGTGCCTGCTTCGACCTTGTCTCCGGGGACTGCCCAGGTCACCGGCTCCTGCGATGCGGAGGCAGGCGGAGCCAGGGAGAGAACGCGCTCGTCGGCTCGGATCTCCCAACCGGCCACTTGTAGCGCCTGCAGGACGCTGAGGACTTCGGGCGAGAGGTTCGGCTGTCCCAGCCGCAGTGGTCGCTTGGCGACGACGGCGCGCAGAAGTGCCGCGATGCTCGCACCACGGGAACGGTACGGCAGCATCACCGATACCGAGCCGGTGCGACTCTCGCCGGCTTCGACGCTGTAGCCGTGGTCGTTGACGAGCGCGCGGTCGCCGAATGCCTCGTAGACCTTGAAGTGCTGCTCCATGCCGCGTTCACCGATCCGGCAGCCGCCCGGCCAGGGCAGTACGGCCCGCCCGTGAACGGCGAGGAGAGCGGGAACCAGGTAGTACGAGGCACGGATGCGGGCAGCGGTTTCGTGGAGTTCCGGCGCGATGTGCATACCGTCGCTCGGCTGCACCAGGACGGTGTGGGGCTTGTCGACCTTGCAGGTGGCTCCGTGGCCTGCGTGCTGGAGCAGCATGAGCATGGCCTGGACGTCGTCATTGGCCGGGACGTTGGTCAGCTGGACAGGCTGGCGCAGGGAGGCCGCCGCAGCGAGGAGCGGCAGGGCGGCGTTCTTGGAGCCGTCGACGGTCACGGCCCCGGAAAGCGGCGGGCCGGGACGGATGGCGATCACTTCGGAGGTAATGGCGGGTGTCCGGGCGGTTGTCACGGCCATCTCCTTGGAAGGTGAACCTGTGGTGCGATGTGGGGACTTGGGACTGCTCGCAGGTGGATTTCGGCCCAGCACCGCTTGCCGGACTCGGTCGGCTCGACGGCGTACCGGTCTGCCAGGGCCGCGACGATGAGCAGGCCCCGGCCGTGCTCGTCGACCTCGTTGGGTGACCTGGGCCGGGGAAGGTCGGGGCTGCTGTCACTGACCTCGATCCGTATGGCGTTGCCGTCGCAGCGGGCAACCACGGTGATGGCGCTGGGACCTGCGTGCTGCACCGCATTCGAGAGCAGTTCGCCAGCCACCAGCTCAGCGGTGTGCAGTGCGTCGCTGTCGGCCGGTAGGCCCCATTCGTGCATCTCGGCGGCGAGCCGACGCCGCGCAGCTGCTGCAGCGTGCGTCGTGCCGGGTACGGAGAAGCTGAGGTGCTGCGGTTCCATGGGCGGCCTCCCAGGCGAGTTCGGCCACTCCACGGAACCGGCGTCAGCAGAGGACGGACCACCCCAGGTGCCGGCGCTGCATCAGTTATGCAGGACCTACATCAGCACCAAGTTCAGCTCTACTACGCTCTGTTGAGCAGGCAGGATCGGCGACGGCGGAAGGGGCCGTGGCGCGGATGGCCGATGCATACGACGAGGCGAGACGGATCGGTGAAGTGATCCGGCGGGCAAGGGTGCTCGCGAAACGCTCCCAGACGGACGTCGCCGCCGCACTGGGCTACCACCAGTCCAAGCTGAGTCGCCTGGAACAGGGCCGGGGCACCGAGGACTCCCGGGTGGTGCGGGCAGCTGCAATGGAGCTCGGCATCCCACTGCCTGCTGTCGGCCTCGCCGCCATGCCGGAAACCAGCACCTGCGACCCCGAGACAGAGGACATGCACCGCCGAACCTTCCTCGCCGCCAGCATCGCCGCCCTCACAGCACCCACCACACCGGTCGCCGGCCACGGCGATCTCGTCCACTCGCTCCTCCCAGGCCCGATATCTGCCTCTGCCCAGGACCCCCAGGACACACCAGGGCTCAGCGACCGTGTCACTGCGGCCCGACGGCTCTTCTGCACCTGCGACTACGCCGAGCTGGGACGCGTGCTGCCCGCGCTGATCGGCAACCTCCGGCACGCCGCGACGGGCTCCAGCCAGGCCGCCGGACTCCTTGCCACCGCGTACCAGACCTCTGCCAGCCTGCTCCTCAAGCTCAGTGATCATGGCAATGCCTGGCTGGCAGTCGGCCGTGCCATGGCCGAGGCCGAGCGCTGTGGCGACCCGGTCGTCCTGGCCTCCAGCGTCCGCGTCCAGGCGCATTTACTAGCCCGCGAGAAACACACCACCCAGGCCGTAACCGTCGTCCGGCACACCGCTGACCAACTCACCGGCGCCTACGACAAGCGCTCTCCGCGCTACCTCGCGGCCCTCGGCCTCCTGCTCCTGCGCGGCGTCACCGCCGCCAGCACCGGTGGCGACCGCTCGGCCACCAAGGACTTCATTGCCGAGGCGAAGGACGTTGCCCGCTACGTCGCGCTCGACCGCCCCGACGCCTGGGCCAACTTCAGCCCTACCAACGTCGCCCTCCACGCGGTGAGCGCCGCGGTTGCCTTCGGCGACGCGGGCGTGGCCCTGGCGACCGCCCGCCCCCTCATGCGCCGGCACATCCCGGTCCCCGAGCGACGGGCCGCCCTATGGGTCGAGGCGGCACGCGCATACAGTCAGCAGGGGAGGCTCGCCGACGGCTATCAGGCTCTGCGGATCGCGGAGAGCTGCGCGGCCCAGGACATCCGTCGGCCTGCCGTACGGGAACTGGTCGCCGACATGGCCGCCCGTGACCGCCGCCGCGCCCTGCCCGAACTGCACCACTTCAGCCGACAGCTGGGAGTCCCCGCGTGAGTGATCAGCCCGACCAGCCGAAGAAGCCGTTCCTGTACGTCGTTGTGTGCGCAGCCGGGATCGCGGGCGACGTCGGCAAGCTGATCACTGCTGCCCAGGAGGCGAACTGGGATGTCGGGGTCATCGCTACTCCGCAGGGTCTCGGCTTCATCGACGCGATGGCGGTCGAGGCGCAGACCGGCTACCCGATCCGTTCCGCCTGGCGCAGTCCCGGCGACCCTCGTCCCCTCCCGCCGGCGGACGCCATCGCGGTCGCCCCGGCCACCTTCAACACGATCAACAAATGGGCTGCCGGGATCTCCGACACCCTCGCGGTGGGCATCCTGTGCGAGGCGTACGGCTTCGGCATTCCCACCGCTGTCATCCCGTATCTGAACTCCGCCCAGGCCGCCCACCCCGCGTACCGGCAGAGCCTGGACCGGCTGCGTGAGATGGGCGTCCTGATCGGCTCGTACGAGCCGCACCGACCGAAGGTCGGCGGAGGGGCAGATCGTTTCCGCTGGGGGGAAGCGCTGGAGCTGCTCACCCCGGGAGTGCCGGGACGGATGTGAAGCGACTGTGGCCCGATGCGCGCGACGCATCGGGCCACAGTCGCTTGAAACCACCTCAGATAAGGGGATTCGCGCCGATTGTCACTTCTGCGTTGGCGAGCATTCGGGCGATCTGGATCGGGAGGTTTCCGAATTCCTCCATGACGACGTCGAACGGGTCGATGTGGCCGGCTTCGCCATCGCGTGCCGTGCCTTCGATGACGTAGCGGAAGCCGCGGGGCGAGGTCTCGTCGTCCAGGACCTTCCACGACGCACCGTGCTCGCGAATTCCGACATCTGCCACATAGGCGGCCAGGTCATTGTGGAGGGTGACCCAGTCGTCCTGCTCGAAGTCGTCAAGCGGGAGCTGGGAAACGTAATCCTGCAGCGGGCCGATGAGGATCAGCGCGTCCTGCTCGTATTGCTCGGCGGGGACGTTGAGCATCTCGGCGATGCCCAGCACATTCTCGTGCGCGTCCTGAGCCCACTGGTCGAGGTTGCCCCGCGCCTGGTCCGCCTCGGAAATCTGCATTCCTTCTCCCTAGTGGTGTTCCACGAATATGATACCGGCTTCCTTAAGGTATTCGCGCAATTCCTGTGAAGGTCCTGCGTGAAGGAACACCCACCGGGGGTCGAATCCCGGGTCCATTCTTCGTAGCGCGATGTCTTTGTGGATCTGCTCTTTGATGTGCTTGCTGAGCGGCACCTCTACTTGCTGGGGTGCGTGCTGGCCGGGAGCTATTTCGACCATGCGGTACTGCTGGTATGTCTTCACCTCAAGCCCGAGCGTCCGGCCGTCGGGCAGTTGGACGGGTACGTCGACCTTCCGGCCGCCTCTGGCGGTGACAGGGTACTTGGGGTCCTGGTTCGTGGGGACCGGGTAGTGCTTCTCGGGCTGGCCGCCGTACATCTTGCGCACGTGGTCTTCTCCTGTGGACCAGCGCTTGCGCTTGTCGCGCATCTTCCGCACCTGCTCCAGCGAGGGACCGCCGTTCCCCTTCGCCAACTGCCCTCGCCGAGGAGGGGGCGGGAGAGCAGGGACCTCGTCGCCGTTTCCCGTACGGAACATGCGTGAGGCGGAGCCACGTGGCAGGGGCCCACCGCCGGCCGTCGCGAGTCGTGGGCTGCCGAAGCCCAGGGATTCGAGGTGTATGTCGTCGAAATTCCTGAGCACGGTCTTGAGGCCGCCGGCTCTTGAAACGGCTCGTGCCGTACGGGCCGCGCCTCCGATGGCGCCTCCCATGAGGACACCGGTGACGCCCGCGTCTTTGATCTCGGCGAGGTTGATGCCGCTCTGCTCGCCCAGCAGGTTCCTGCCGCCCTGGGCGACGACGACATCGACGGTGATCGCTTCGAGGCCGCCGATAGCAGCGGTTGCCAGAACCGTTCCGGCGATCTCGGCAACCGTGGCCGACACAGCGACACCGGCCGCACCGGCTGCCGCGGCGATGGTCTCGGCTGCACCAAGGGCGGCGACTTCGGTGATTCCGCCAGTGAACACGGCCAGCGCAGTGCCCGCGACGAGGACTGCGCCGGCGATCTCCAGCTCATGCTTGATCTTGCTCTTGGCCTCGGCGATCTGGTCGGCGAATTTGTCCAGTGCTTTGGCCATGTCCCGGGCGGCAGATGCCAGATCGTCCAGGTAGCCCTTGCCTCCACCGTGGTACTTGCGCCAGAACTCCGAGAACGCCTCAATCGACTGGCCCTTGTTGTTGTCGATGACGTCCTGCGCTGATTTATGCGCTGCCGCGGTGCAGTCCTCGACGTCGTCGGCGTATGTGCGCCAGGCGCGAGCGGCTTCCCGGAGTTCGTCCTCGTCCCCCTCCGGCCACCACATGCCGGTGAGGTCCTGCACGACCTCCTTCACCTTGTCGGAAGCGCTCAATGCGCACCACCACGGCCGCCGTCCTTGAAGCCGGAGGCGCTGGAGCGGTCGGCCTCCTCATGGTTGTCGGCCATGTCCTTCATGGACTTCTGGATGCTGGCCAGCCCTTTGACCAGAGCATGGGCGGCCCGTTCGACCTGGTCGCGATGAGGGGTATACGCGTCGCGGAACTACTGTCCCTGTTCGTCGTCACCCCATGGTGAACCGAGTGCAGCCAGGGAGTGCTTGAGCCTTTCCGTGGCCTTCTCCAGCGCCACCGACTCCCGGTGGAATTTCGGCGCTTCGGTTTTCAACTGGTCTGTGTCTATGTCGAAGCCGGAAGCGGCCACGGACTCCCCCCCTTGACGGTCTATCTCCACTCTCCATCCAACCTACAGGGAGGGACTGACAGTGCTGTCGGAGGCGTTCAAGCCCGCACGCCTATGGGGACTTGATTCAGCCAGTTTTGGTGGGTGGGCATGCTCGAATCAGGCTGTGAACTGCTGACAGGGCCCCAACCGATGGAGCCCTGTCAGCGTGGACGTCTACTGCTTCATGGCTGCCGACCTCCGGCCGCAGAAGCCGACGTGTTCAGCGACGCGGACGATGACGCGTGGGCGTGGCTCCGTTGGCCGCAGCGTGAGGCTGTGGCGGAGTGGGCCGTAGCTGCGTCGCACGGCTGCTGCGGGCGTTGGCGGCTTGTGCCAGTGGGCTGGGGGCGTGTCGTTCGCCGAGGCGGCGGACGCGCCATGTCAGTGCGCGGGCGGGGTTGCGGGCGTCGTCCAGGGTGCGTTGGCCTACTGCTTGGTCGAGGACGGTGGCGGCGTTGTGTCCGGCGCTTTCTGCCTCGGCGAGGACGGTGGCGAGTGCGTCCCAGGCGGGGTCGTTGAGGATGCGCTCGGCGTGCTCGGGTACTGCCTCTTGGAGGTAGTGGGCGAAGCGCCCCTTGCTTTGGAGGCTGGGGGTGCGTTGCGTGAGGCCGGCCAGGACCGGTTCGGCGGTCTGTGCGTATGCGGCGTGTAGGTGGAGGAGGGCTTGCTGGGCTGCGGCTTCCTGCTGGGCGTGTTGGCGAGTGCGGTGCCAGTGCATCGCGTAGGCGACCGCGGTGAGCATGGTGTCCAGGAGCATGGCGAACCCGGCGCCGTCCCTGTCCTGGGGCCGGTCGCGCCAGATCGTCTGGATGCTGCGGCGTAGGACGCGGGCGCTGTCGCGGTCACCGGTGATGCGGGAGCGGGTGGCGCGCTCGAAGACGGCGGCGGCCCGTTCGAGGTCGGCCTTCACCGTGGCAGGTGCGGTGGCCGGCAGCAGGTCCAGTGCTCCGCCTAGCGCTTCCAGCTGGCCTTGGGCCACCGCGTCGTTGCTGCCGATCAGGTGGCTGGGGATGCGTTCGGTGGCGGCGGTGGCCTGGTGCCACGGGTTACCCGGTGGGACGGTGGCCGGTTTGGGGCTGGTGGTGGCGAGGCGTTCGCGGATCTTGGGCAGGGACAGGTCGGGGGCGAGGGTGGAGCCCGCGTAGAAGACCGGCTCGCCCTTGTCGTTGGTGTCGCCGGGCAGGGCGAAGTTGCAGCCGAGTGCGTCGCCGGAGGGACCGAGCTTGAGGCGCACGGTCACGTCTGTGGCCTCCAGCAGGGCGAAGAACTCGGCCTCGTCCGCCGCGGCGGCGACGGCGCGGCGCACTCGCATGCGCAGGACGTCGCGGGTGGCGGCGTCCTGGCCCAGGCGCTTGGCCTTGAAGTGTTCCTTGCTGGTAGGGCGCTTGGCGGCGGTGCCGTCGCCCGGCTTGAGTCGCCTGAGCCCGTAGTCGACTTCGATCTTGCGGGCTTCGCGCTGGACGGCGCGCTGGTCGTGGTTGCGTTTGGGGCGTTTGCCGTCTTGGCGTACGAGGGTGGCGGCGATGTGGATGTGGTCGTCGGCGTGGCGGACGGCGACCCAGCGGCAGGCTTCTTCGTCTCCGTCGGGGGCGAGGCCGGCGGCGGCCACGATCCGGCGGGCGATGTCCGCCCATTGGGCATCGGTGAGGATCGGGTCTTCGGGGGCGGCACGGACGGGGCAGTGCCACACGGTGTACTTGGGCGCCTTGTCACCCAGCATCTTCACGGGCTGGTTGAGTTGTGCGGCGAGCTGGGCCTCTACTTCCTTCGGGTCGCGGTGGGGGCTGCGGCCGGGGTCCGGAGCGAAGTCGTTCCAGGACGCCACCAGGTGCGGGTCGGTGTGCTCGTTGGCCCGGCCTTCGCCGAAGAGGTAGCGGATGGTGCGGCGCGTGGCGTCTGGGCCCGTACCGAGGATGATCTTCGGTATCACCGGCTCACCGTGCCTCTGTGACCCGGGCGACGGCGGTGTCCAACTCGGCGATGGACGCCTCGACCCGGTCCAGGAGCCGTTGGACGGTGTCGGGGTGGGGCCAGGCGCCGTCCTTGTTGAGGTGCCAGGTGAGCTGGTTGAGGTTGTTGCCGATGCCGCCGAGCTGCCGGTTGGCAGCCATCAGCGTCTTCACCATGGCGCGGTAGTCGGCGACTGCGGCGGTGGGGTCGTCAGCGCGGGCGGCGGCGAGCGAGCACTCTGCGACGTAGCCGCCAGGGTTCATGCGGCTGAGGTCGGCGGCGTTCTTCACGAGGGCGAGTTCGTCGTCGTTGTAGCGGGGAGAGATGCGGTGCTCGCGCAGCTGCTTGTCACGCAGTCGACGACGCGGCGCGGGCTTGGGCGGCACGTTCGACGACGGCTCGACGACCCCTTCCTCGGTCGGCTCCCCTGGGCCGGCCGACTCCGGTGCCTCCTCGGCGCCGGATACCTCCGCCTCCCCCGGGGCGGAGGCCGGGTAAGGACTCCTTACCCGACAACTTGCTGCGTGTGAGATGGGGGTGGTGGTCATCTCCGGCTGGGGGATGGGGGGTTCGTGGTGCTGGTGGTGCATGGAGCGGTTCTCCGTGGGTGCTGGTGTCGGGTGCCCCGCTGTAGGCGGTGCCCGTGTCCCCGCGCTCTCTGCACGGGAACACGGGGTGAGCGGGAAGGGTGGGGCGATCGGCGTGATCGCGGGGGTCAGGCAGCGGCGACGGGGGCTGCGTCGAGTTCCGCCTGCCGCTGGGAGGCGGCTTCGTCGAGTTCGGCCTGAAGGATGGCCTTCAGCCTGTCCGCCTCCTTCCTGCCGATGGTCAGGTCCTGGCTGCGGAACGTGTCTTCGATGTGGCGGCGCGAGGCTCGGCCTTGGCGCCCCAGTGGTGCGGTACGCGCGATGGCGAGCCGTTCGGGGGAGATCTCGCTGGCTTCGTGGTCCTGCGGTTCGGTGGACGGCTGAGGGTCCTCGGCCATGTCTGGGGTGTCCGAAGCCACGTCGGCAGAACTCCGAGCCACGTCGCCGGGGCCGTGAGCCACGTCGGCTGCGATTGGCTCCGGTGCATCGTGAGCGGTGCCCACGGGGACAGTGGGCTTGGCGCTGTCGGTGCTGTTGTGGCTGTGCCCGACGGGGTTGTGGCTCTTGGTGGTGCCCGGCTCGTGGGGGCTGGGAGCGGGCTGGCGGCGGATGACGATGTAGAGGTGGACGGCGCCGGCCAGGGCGAGTGGAGCGATGGCGGACAGGGCGCCGACGGTGAGGTCGTCGAGTTGTAGGCCGTCGTCGTGGCGGGCCTGCTGGTTGAGGCGGACGGCATGCAGGGCGTTGGCCCAGATGCTCGTCACGGTGGCCACACCGACCAGCGCCCACACGTACGCGCGGGAGCGTGTCGGGGCGGTACGGAGCATGAGCAGGGCGCCGACGCCGATGGCGATGAACCCGTCGATCACGAGGGGGAAGGCGTAGGTGAGCAGTCCGCGGATGTGGACGGCGACGGCCATCTGCCGCAGGGCGTCGTAGGAGAGAGCGAAGGCGAATGCGGCGAGCAGGGCGATGCCGAGGCGGATCGCATCGGTGCCCGATATCGATATCCGGGTGGGTTTGGTGAGGGTGCGGGAAGTCAAGCGGAGGCACTCCGGGTGGGATTGAGCGGCGGCCACCGGCGCGGGGGTGGGCGCCGTGAGGTGTGGTGACTCGTACCACTCGTTGCATGCCTGGTCAGAGCAGGTACGAGTGGCGGCGTGATGTCGACTCGACCCGTTGCGGGCCGGGCACCCGTCCCCGCGCTGACCTGCGCGGGGACGGGTGGTACGAGTCGTGGCGGGTCAGGCTCCGGTGTCGGGGAGCGGCTCGGCGGCCTGTTGGGCGGGCCCGGCCGAAGGCGTCGGCTCGGGGCAGTAGCGCGCCCAGGTGTCGAGGAACTGGTTGCGGGTGAAGCCCCTGGCCTGGGTGCCGTCGGGGAAGCGGCGGTTGGACGAGTGGAGGCCGTAGGGCTTCAGCCGCTCCTGAAGGCCGCGCGGGGTCAGGCCGTCTGGGCCGTAGTCCGCCCACGGCGCTTCCTTGTCCGCGTTGAGGTGCTCCAGCAGGCGCTTCGTGCGCATTGCCGGCGGGTCGTTCTCGGCGGCGAAGGCCCGGCGGATACCGACCAGCAGGCGCGTGCGCAGACCGCCCTGTTCGTCCTGCCCGGCCTCGTAGTCGGTCATGACGCGGCAGGCGGTGCGGGCCAGCGCAGGCCACTCGCCGCCGGCGAGGTCGGCGATGGTCACCAGAGGCTCCCAGGTGTCCGCCGCGCGGTCCTCCACCGGCATGGCCGGCTCCATGTCCATCGCCTGCCGGAACAGCGGCTTCAGCCACGCGGCGAGACGGTCGCGTATCGCGTGCAGGGCCGGAGTGTCGCGGACGGTGCGGAAGTGCGCCACCTTCTCCTTCCCCGCCCGGCGGCGCATGCGGATGACCACCGACCTGTCCATGACCGTGTCCGGCAGGTCGCCGATCCCGGCAAGCGCTGCCATGGCGAAGGTGGAGAACTTCGTCGGCTTGTGCTCTGGCCCGACCACCCGCAGCGTCGGGCGGTTGCGCTGGTGGCCCGCGTTGATCAGGCCGCGCACCTCCTCGTTCTTCTCCGCCGCCTTGGTGGTGCCGAAGAGGGTGTCGGCCTCGTCGACCAGGAGCGTGATCGGGTCATCGTCGTCGACCGACCGGAAGATCGCCGCCGGGCTGGCGTTGACTGTGATCAGAGGGTTGTGCACCGTCTCAGTGATCACGTCCAGCAGCCGCGACTTCCCGCACCGCTTCTCCGGCGCGACGATCGCCAGGCGCGGCGCGTGCTGCCACGCACGCTGCAGATGCGTAGCCGCGACCCACAACGTCACCGCCGTGAGCGCCTCCTCACTCGGCATCACCACATACCGCGCGATCTGTGCACGAAGTTCGGCCAGCACCTGCTCGCCCTCGCGCAGAGGGCCGATGAGCACGCCAGCACTCGCCGTCCGAGGCTCGGGTACGGACGGCCGCTGCGCCGCACCATCTCCCGATCGCGGCTCGCCTCCCTCTCCGGCTTGCTCACCGGCCAGGTGGGCACCCGGCTTCCCAGGGATCGCGACCGCCGGCCACTTCGCCTTGCCGGTCTCGGTCTGGGAATGTGCGTCGGGTGTCGTAGGTTGCACAGGGCAGCTCCTCATCTGGCGGCTTCGGGCTTGCCCGCCCTTGCCGCCGGGTTGGTTCTCACAAGGCCACGTAGGGGTGTTGCTCGGGCCTCCGGCGTTGCCCCGCCGGGGGCCCCTCCACGTGTCGCGGCTACTCGACCGCGGCGCGGGACCAAGGACAGTACGTCCACGCCCTGGCACAGTCCAGCGTTTCTGTGTCAGCTCAGCGCAGAAGCGACTGCTACGGTGCCCCGCTCTCACGCCGCCAGGCCCAGCAGCTCCAGCAGGTCCGCCGTCACCACGCGGTAGGCGTTACCCAGCCGCAGCACCCGGCACGGGTACTCGCCCCGCTTCGCCAACGCGTAGCCCTTACTCCGCCCCAACCCGAGTGCCCGGTTTCCTGTCTCCAGGTCAACGGCAGCAGGGAGGGCCAGAAGGTCATCCCGGCTCATCCCCTTCGTCCCGCCAACGGGTCCGTTCTCACGCATACACACACTCCATCCATGACTGAGCCCTCGGCGAACGCGACCATCACGTCCGGCTCCAGGCGCACACCTACCAGAATGACCGAGCTAATGTGTCCTCATGACACAACGCAATGCCGATGCTGGATACGACGACGAGGACGACGTTCCCGAGTGGACCGACCACGTGATGGCCACCGTGGCCGCCGAAGTCCGCCGACGCAGAAAGGAGCTACGGATGAGCGCCCAGGACCTGGCCGACGCTTGCGCGGACCTCGGTCACCCGATCCCCCGCAACGTCATCGCCAACATGGAATCCGGCCGCCGCGCCACCCTGCCTCTGGTCGACGTCATGGTCCTGGCCCAGGCGCTGCACACGAACCCGATCTGCCTGATCTACCCGATCGGATACGTCGCCGAGATCCAGCGCCTCCCCTACGAGGATCGGATTGCCCCGTGGGAGGCCATGCGCTGGTTCACCGCTCAGGACAGCGGCTATCTGGCCGACCACGACATGCTCCGCTACCAGCGCGAACACATCGAGGCCCTCGGCGAGGCCCGCTCCGCGATGGCCAGCGAGCGATACTCGCGATACGCCGTCGAGACGGCGCGCAACGCCGCAGAGCGGGCCGAGGCCCTCCGCGATCAGGCCGCCTGCATCGAGCGAATCGACGCGGCCAAGCAGCGCCTCCGCGTAGCCCGCTCCTTCATCCGGCGCGACCGCGGACTCCTCCCCTACCTGCCACCAGAACTCGCCGAAATCGATCCGCCGGGATCCCAGCCCAACACCGCCGAGGAGGACAGCCTTTGAAGGGCTCCACCCACCGCCGCTGCTACTGCCGCGACCCGCACACCGGCAAACCGCTCGGCAAGAAATGCCCCAAGCTCTCCAACCGGAAGCACGGCTCGTACTCCATACGCCAGGAACTCACGCCCCGCGAAGACGGCACCCGCCACTCCTTCAGCCGCGCCGGCTACGAGACCCTGAAGGCCGCCCAGGCCGACCTCGACCACATACGCGCGCTCCTCGGGCTCGCCGATGCCGACGATCCCGAGGGGCTGGCACAGATCGCCGAACTGTTGGAGAAGGTGGCCGACGAGAAGGCCCCACTGCCCAACGTCGAAGAGACCCGGCGACGCCTCAGCCACGGCCTGGACCTGACCAGCCGCCTCACCGTCGGCGACTGGCTGGACATGTGGCTGGCCGGCAAGAAGGGGCGGCAGAGTGCCATCAGCCGCGATGAGGGCAACATCCGCCTCCACCTCAAACCGCGGATCGGGCACCTGCGGCTGGACCGTCTCCGCGTCAGCCACCTCTCGGAGATGTTCGAGGCAATCGCCGAGGCCAACGTCGAGATTGCCGAGGGAAATGCGGCCCGCCGCAAGGCAATTGAGGACCTTGCCCAGATCCCCTGGAAGGGGCGCGAACATCGCGCCCGCCGCAAGGTGCTGAAGGCCGCCATCGCTGAGATGGCCCCCTTCCGCCGCGTAGTCACTCCAGCCACGCGCCAGCGCATCCGCTCCACCCTGCGGGCCGCGCTGAACGCTGCGATCGCCCAGCAGTTGATCACCTTCAACCCGGCTACCCACGTCGAGTTGGAGGCGGGCAAGCGCCCCAAGGCGCTGGTGTGGACCGAAGAACGGATCCTCCACTGGAAGCGCACCGGCGAGAAGCCCTCGCCCGTGATGGTCTGGACACCACAGCACACCGGCCTCTTCCTCGACCACGTCGCGGAGGACCGCCTGTACGCACTGTGGCACCTGGTCGCCTTTCGCGGGCTGCGGCGAGGTGAGGCGTGCGGGCAGCGGTGGACCGACACACACCTCGACGACGGCCGCATCACCGTCGCCAAGCAACTCGTCGTGAACGGCTGGGAGGTGTACGAGGACGATCCCAAGACCGACGCCGGCGCCCGGACCATCGCGCTCGACTCGGACACGGTCCAAGCCCTCAAACGGCACCGCATCCATCAGGAGAAGGACCGCGAGGGGTGGGGCAGCGCCTGGGTGGAAACCGGACGCGTCTTCACCAAGGAGAACGGCGAGATGCTCCACCCCGCCAACGTCACCCGCCGCTTCATCGAGCTGTACGAGGAGATCGACCTCCCGCCGATCCGACTCCACGACCTGCGCCACGGAGCGGCGACCCTCGCCCACGCGGCCGGGGCCGACCTGAAGGACATCCAGGAGATGCTCGGCCACTCCTCGATCGCCATCACGGCGGACACGTACACGAGCCTGCTGCCGGAGACCGACCGGGCGATCGCCGAGGCCGCTGCCCGCCTCGTCCCTCGCGCACGCCGGACGGATCAGGCCGCCGGGACCGAGGCCGACCTCGAAGCGGACGAGAAATCCGGAGCCGAAGCCGTGGCGGACGGTGCCGATGAATCCGCACCCCAGCCGGGCTCTGTTCCCCCGTCCGCTCACGCACCGCGCACGCAAACGGCCCCGGACGAGGAGTCCGAGGCCGAATAGAGCGCCTCTCCGGGGAGAAACCCCAGGTCAGCGCGGCGTAACAAGAGCCCCCTGTCGGATTCGAACCGACGACCTTCGCTTTACAAGAGCGGTGCTCTGGCCAGCTGAGCTAAGGAGGCGTGCGGGAAGAAGTGTACCCAGGCGGGCCGGGTGCCGGGCTCACGAATTTGATGAGAGCCAGGCTACTGACATCGGGGCGCGGTGAGGGTAGCGTCACGGGACAGTCCACATCAGTGGACTACACCACTCCTTTTACTCGGATCGTCCGGCACGTTCCTGCCGGTGAAGGGATCTTTCACCATGGCTACGGTCACGTACGACCAGGCAACCCGTATCTACCCGGGTTCCGACAAGCCCGCCGTCGACAAACTGGACATCGCCATCGAAGACGGCGAATTTCTCGTCCTGGTCGGCCCCTCCGGATGTGGCAAGTCCACCTCACTGCGCATGCTCGCGGGGCTGGAGGACGTCGACGGAGGCGCCATCCGCATCGGTGACCGCGACGTCACCCACCTTCCGCCCAAGGACCGGGACATCGCCATGGTGTTCCAGAACTACGCGCTCTACCCGCACATGACGGTCGCCGACAACATGGGCTTCGCCCTGAAGATCGCCGGCGTGCCGAAGGCCGAGATCCGACAGAAGGTCGAGGACGCGGCCAAGATCCTCGACCTGACTGAGTACCTGGGGCGCAAGCCCAAGGCGCTCTCCGGTGGTCAGCGGCAGCGCGTCGCGATGGGCCGGGCGATCGTCCGTGAGCCGCAGGTCTTCCTGATGGACGAGCCGCTGTCCAACCTGGACGCGAAGCTGCGCGTCCAGACCCGTACGCAGATCGCCGGTCTCCAGCGCCGCCTCGGGATCACGACGGTGTACGTCACCCACGACCAGGTCGAGGCCATGACGATGGGCGACCGGGTCGCCGTCCTCAAGGACGGTCTGCTCCAGCAGGTCGACTCGCCGCGGAACATGTACGACCGCCCGGCGAACCTGTTCGTGGCCGGATTCATCGGATCGCCCGCGATGAACCTGGTGGAGGTGCCGATCACCGACGGCGGCGTGAAGTTCGGCAACAGCGTGGTCCCGGTCAGCCGGGAGGCGCTGAGCGCGGCCGCCGACAAGGGGGACCGCACGGTGACCGTGGGCGTGCGCCCCGAGCACTTCGAAATCGTCGAGCAGAACGGTGCCGCCGCGCAGTCGCTGTCCAAGGCCGCCGCGGACGCACCGGCCGGCCTGGCCGTCACCGTCAACGTCGTCGAGGAACTCGGCGCCGACGGCTATGTGTACGGCACCGCTGAGGTCGGCGGCCAGGTCAAGGACCTGGTCGTACGGGTCAACGGCCGCCAGGTCCCGGACAAGGGCACCCAGCTGCACGTCGTGCCGCGGCCCGGTGAGACGCATGTGTTCTCGACGTCGTCCGGGGAGCGTCTTTCCGACTGACCGGGAGACGGACGGGGCAGCGCGCCCCCGTGAGTGAGTTGGAGCGGCGGCGGTGCGGGGTAGTCCTCGTACCGCCGCCGCTGCGTGCGGGCCCGGCGAGGACCGCCGCGACGCCTCCGGCTGTACGCCGCTGCCGCGCTCCCGATCGTCCGGCGCCGTCGCGCTCCCGGCTGTCCGACGCCGCCGCGTGCCCGGTTGTCCGGCGCCGCCGCTATAGGGGCAAATCGCGGCTTTTCGTACCAGTGCGTCAACATCACAACCCCACCGACGGGCCATTGCGTCCCCCGATAAGGTGACCAAATGTCGCCAAATCATCACTCCTCGCTACCATCGCGAACGTGAACTCCGCAGCCCGCCGCATCGGCAGAACTCTCGCCCTGGTCCTCCCCGTCGTCCTTGTGCTCTCCGGAACCCTCGCGGTCACCCGCGTCCCCTGGGCCACGACGGCCACCGACTCACAGGTGCTCACCGCATCCTCCGGAACGGCCTCCACCAAGGCCGGCCACCGCGCTCCCGAGGAGGCGCTGCGCAAGCGCCTGCTGGTCGAGCTCCAGGAGAAGAACCCCGGCGTCGCCCTGACGCACCTCCAGGAGGCGACCACCAAGCGGCCCTCGCTGGCCAAGGCGTGTGCCTCCATCGCCCGTGATCTCGGCCGGGCCGCGGTCGCCAAGTACGGCGCCGCACACCGCGCCCAGGCCTTCTCCCGTCCGGTCTGCGACACCTCCTTCGCCAGCGGCGTCGCCGACGCCCAGTGACCACCGCTCGCACCGCATAGGGTGCGATCCATGACCGGCGCCCCGTACTCGTCCCCCACGCAGGCCGTGATCCTGGCCGGTGGCCAGGGCTCACGTCTCCGCCCGTACACCGACGACCGGCCCAAGCCGATGGTCGAGATTCCCGGCACCGGGACCCCGATCATCGGCCATCAGCTGAACTGGCTGGCCGAGGAAGGCGTCACGGACGCGGTCGTCTCGTGCGGCCACTTCGCCGAAGTGCTCCAGGAGTGGCTGTCCCGGGCCCAACTGCCCTTGCGGGTCACGACCGTTGTCGAGACCGAGCCGCTGGGCCGCGGCGGGGGCCTCAAGTACGCGGCCGGCTCGCTGCCCCGCCCCGACGAGGCCTGGTACGCCACGAACGGCGACATCTGGACCCGCTTCCCGCTCCGCGAAATGGCCGCCTTCCACTACGAACGCGATGCCGAGGCGACCCTTGCGCTGGCCCGCCCCCGCCTTCCGTGGGGCATCGTCGAGACCGACGCCTTCGGCCACGTACTCGACTTCATCGAAGCGCCGCCCTCGCCGTACCTGATCAACGCGGGCGTCTACGTCTTCTCCGCCGCCTTCACGGATCTGCTCCCCGCCCGCGGCGACCACGAGCGCACCACCTTCCCCCGCCTCGCCCGCGAACGCCGCCTGGCCGGCTTCCCGCTCCCCCACGGCGCCTACTGGCGCGCCATCGACACCGCCAAGGACCTCACAGAGGCGGCCAACGAGCTGAGCGCACAGGCGGGTTGAGGCTGCTGAGCGCTAAGGGCGGACGAGTCCCTAGCTAGACCTAGGGTGCCTCGTCGGTCTCGGTGAGCGTGCGGTGGCCCTTGGGCTCCGCTCACGCGCCGGGGAGCCGATGCCGCGGAAGGGAACGGATGCGCCGGAGGCGGATCTGAAGCCCTGGGCGGCCGTGAGAGCTCCGCGGGCGGGCGGCTCACGGGGAGCGGCTCCCGGGTCCTCGTACGCGCCCTCAGCCCCCCGCCGAGGAGCCTCACGCGCCCAAGCCCGGCCGTAGCGTGATCCCTGCCGTAGCGGCCGTACGTGATCCCAGCCGTGTGTGATCCCGGCCGTACACAACCTCGCCCGTACGACCCCGTACCCAACCCCGCCCATACGCGATCCCAGCCGCCGCTCTCCTCCCCGTCAGCATCGCCGCGCCCCGTGCGTCGCGGGCCCCTGTGCGTACCGGGTGCACCGGACCCACCGGCTGCACCCGGTACAGCCGCGTACCCGCGCACATACACCCGCCCACCCCCCGAAGGGGGGTGGGCGGCGGGGAAAAACAGGAGAGAGGCCGAAACGAATCCGCAGAAGCTGACGAATCCGGGAAACCCGACGCGGCCGGCGAACCCGACGGGCCGGAAAGCCAACGCCGCGGCCCCAGGAGAACCCCAGGCCGGACAGCATTGGCTCACGGCTCACGGCTCACGGGTCACCCCAAGAGGCCGCCCAAGGTGCTCCCCCGCCCTCCGGAGTCGCCGGAGCCGTTGGAGCCGGAGGAGCCGGTGCCGGTGGTGCCGCCGCCGGTGCCGCCGGCGGAGGGGACGTGGGTGGTCGGGGCGGGGGCCCGGGTGGGGACCGTCTGCTGGGGGGCGCTGGTGGTGGCGCCCGGCTGCTGGGAGAGGCCGCTGGTGCTGCCCGTGGAGCGGCCGGTGCCGGGTGCCGACGCGGAGGGCCTGCCGGGCTTGCGGACCTTGTGGGAGGCGCCCGCGGAGGGCGTACCGGGGCGCGGGGTGCTGCTGTGGGTGTGGCGCTGCCCGGGGTGGGTGGCGCTCTTGTCCGGGCGGGGCAGCGGCGAGCCGGGCAGGTTGTTGATCGCGGGTTCACCGGGCCGCGGGACGGTCGCGACCGTCGCGGACCGTACGGCACCGCCGAGCAGTGAGCCGATCAGCAGGGTCAGGCCGGTGACCACCGTGGTCATCATCGCGCCGCGGCGCAGCACCCTGCGCCGGAGGTCGGCGACCTCGACGCGCGGGCCGAGCCGCCGCCAGGCCTCGCCGGCCAGCCGGCCGTCCATGGAGTAGACGGGGGCGCCCGCGATGATCAGGGGGCTCCAGGCGGCGAGGTAGATGATGTCGGGGGCGTCGTAGGCGGGGACCGTGCGCCAGCTGACGGTCATCAGCAGGGCCGCGGAGAGCAGCGCGCCGATCGATGCGGCGAGGCGCTGCCACAGTCCGCAGATGGTCAGGACGCCGACGACGACCTGGAGGAAGGCGACGGTCAGGCCGGCGCCCACCGGGTGCGCGACCGCGAAGTCGCGGAGCGGTACGGCCAGTGCCCAGGGGTCGAGCGAGAGCAGCCACTTGACCATCGAGCCCCGCTCGCCGCCGTCGAAGTAGACGGGGTCGCAGAGCTTGCCCATACCGGCGTAGACGGAGATCAGGCCGAGGAAGATGCGCAGCGGAAGGAGGACGACGCCGAGGTTCATCCGGCGCCCGGGGTAGTACGCATGGCGCACGCTGTCCGGGACACGGCGCCGGGATCCGGAGTCGTAGTAGTCGCGGGCCTCGAAGCCGTCGTCGTCGTAGGCGTCGTCGCCGCGGTCCCCGTAGGGGTAGCGGCGGGCGGTGCCGGCGTAGTTGTCGGCGTATGCACTGCCCACGGGGCGTACGCCGCGCAGCAGGGTGGTGTCGGAGTCGGCGGGGCCGCGCTGGCCGATCACGGTCTGGCCGGGGCCGTCGTCGAGCCGGACCCGGGGCAGGACCTGGGTCGTGCCGACGTCCTCGCCCTGGCCGCCGTCGAGGCCGATGCCCGCGTCGCGCACCGCGTGCAGGAGTTGGGTGGTGGCGCCGGCCGTACCGCCCGGTGCGGTGCGGCCGCTCCACACCACGGGCGCCCGGCGTCTGGCGCCGGCGTTCGCGTCCCGGACGGCGGGGATGCGCGCGGTGTCGGCCATGGCGTTGCCCGCCGCGGGCGCGGCGAGCTGTACCCGGAAGCTGGCGTGGTTGACGATGACCTGCGCGGGATCGCACGGCACCTTGACCGAGCTCAGGCCCGGCTCGTCATCGAAGCCCGGCGAGCGTCCCCCCGTAGGCGTGCGGGGTGTTCTGGTGTCCACGCTCATCTAACCGAGTGACCCCCGGTTAAGACACTGCCTTGACCCGGCCGATCTGTCCGAGACCCGTCAAAAGATCACGGGATACCCGGGCGCCGTACGGAGGGTCAGGTTTTGCCCCGAGGTGGCGGGCGTGGTGTACGCGCCGCCCCGGGGCACGCGTTCAGCCGCGCCGACGCGCCGCCTCCCACAGGACGACACCGGCCGCGACACCGGCGTTCAGCGACTCCGCGCCGCCCGGCATCGGGATCCGTACGCGCAGATCGCAGGTCTCGCCGACCAGCCGCGACAGGCCCTTGCCCTCGCTGCCGACGACGATGACGACCGGGCCGTCCAGGACCTCCAGGTCCTGGAGCTCCGTCTCGCCGTCCGCGGCCAGGCCGACGACGGTCAGCCCGGCCTTCTGGTACGACTCCAGGGCCCGGGTCAGGTTGGTCGCGCGGGCGACGGGGGTGCGGGCGGCGGTGCCCGCCGAGGTCTTCCAGGCACCGGCCGTCATCCCGGCGGCCCGGCGCTCCGGCACGACCACGCCGTGGCCGCCGAAGGCGGAGACGGAGCGGACGACCGCGCCGAGGTTGCGCGGGTCGGTGACGCCGTCGAGCGCGACGATCAGCGGGTCCTCACCGGCGTCGAAGGCGGCCGCGGCCAGGTCCTCGGGGTGCGCGTAGTCGTACGGCGGGATCTGCGCGACCAGGCCCTGGTGGTTGAGCCCGTTGGTCATCCGGTCCAGCTCGGGACGCGGGGCCTCCATCAGGTTCAGCCCGCGCTCGGTGGCGAGCTGAAGCGCCTCGCGCACCCGCTCGTCGCTGTCGATGAACTGCTGCACGTACAGCGTCGTGGCGGGCACGCCCTCGCGCAGCGCCTCGACGACCGGGTTACGGCCGACGACCAGCTCGGCCGTGCCCTTGGCGCCGCCGCGGCGCGGGGCCGGACGGCGTGCCGCGGCCTGCTTGGCCTTGGCGTTGGCGACGCGGTTCTTGACGTGTCCCTTTCGCGCGGAGGCGGGCGGGGTCGGGCCCTTGCCCTCCAGGCCCCGGCGCCGCTTACCGCCGCTGCCGACCTGCGCGCCCTTCTTGTTGGACGTGCGGCGGTTCCTGCGCTGGCTGTTGCCGGCCATGGGTCACCTGTTTCTTCACTGCTCTCGACGTCTCGCGACGTGGAGTGGGTACGTACGTATGGATTGAGTGTCGCCCGCGGCCACCCGGAAGGGCGAATCCGGGGGGCCGCCTACGGTGCGACGGGGGTCAGGACAGCGACCAGCGCGGGCCCGCCGGGGTGTCCTCGATCGACAGTCCCGACTGCTGGAGCTGGTCGCGGATGGCGTCTGCGGTGGCGTAGTCCTTGCGGGAGCGGGCGGCCTGGCGCTGGTCGAGGACGAGGCGTACGAGCGAGTCGACGACGCCGTGCATGGCCTCGCCACGGCCCGAGGAATCAGCGGCGCCGCCCGACCAGCGCTCGTCGAGCGGGTCCAGGCCGAGCACGCCGAGCATCGCCCGCAGCTCGGCGAGCCGGGCCGCCGTCGCCTCCTTGTCGTCGGCGGTCAGCGCGGAGTTGCCCTGGCGGACGGTGGTGTGCACGATCGCCAGCGCCTGCGGGACGCCCAGATCGTCGTCCATCGCCTCCGCGAAGGCCGGCGGCACCTCGGCAGCGGGCTCGACGACGCCCGCCTTCTCGACGGCGCGCTGGACGAAGCCCTCGATCCGCGCGAAGGCCGACTCGGCCTCCTGGAGCGCGTCCTCGCTGTACTCGATCATGGAGCGGTAGTGCGGCGTCCCCAGGTAGTAGCGCAGCACGATCGGGCGCCAGTTCTTGACCATCTCGGAGACGAGGACGGAGTTGCCCAGCGACTTGGACATCTTCTCGCCGCTCATGGTCACCCAGGCGTTGTGCGACCAGTACGCGGCGAAATCGTCACCGAAGGCCTTGGCCTGGGCGATCTCGTTCTCGTGGTGCGGGAAGACGAGGTCGACGCCGCCGCCGTGGATGTCGAAGGCGGAGCCCAGGTACTTGTGGGCCATCGCCGAGCACTCCAGGTGCCAGCCGGGACGGCCACGGCCCCAGGGGGTCTCCCAGCTGGGCTCGCCCTCCTTGGCCGCCTTCCACATGGCGAAGTCGCGCGGGTCCCGCTTGCCGGTCTCGCCCTCGCCGGACGGCTGGAGGAGGTTGTCCAACTCCTGGTTGGAGAGCTGGAGATACTCCGGGAAGGACTTGACGTCGAAGTAGACGTTGCCGTCCGCGGCGTAGGCGTGACCGCGCTCGATCAGGCCGCGCATCATCTCGATCATCTCGGGGATGTGGCCGGTGGCGCGCGGTTCGTAGGTGGGACGCAGGCAGCCGAGGACGTCGTAGGCCGTGTTGAAGGCGACCTCGTTCTCGTAGCCGATCGACCACCAGGGGCGGCCCTGCTCGTTAGACTTCGCGATGATCTTGTCGTCGATGTCCGTGACATTGCGCACGAACGTCACGTCGTAGCCGCGGTACTCGAACCAGCGGCGCATGATGTCGAAGTTCAGTCCCGACCTGATGTGCCCGATATGCGGGGCAGCCTGCACGGTGGCACCACACAGGTAGATCGAGACACAGCCCGGCGTGAGGGGGGCGAAGTCGCGAATCTGCCGGGCGCTGGTGTCGTACAGGCGAATCGTCACGGAACCAGGGTAGTCGGAACCGGGCAGTGCCCTGCGACGCATGGGCAAAGGGGACACGGAACCGTCAAAACCGTCCGATTTGCCGGAAGTGGTGGCCGGAAGTCGTGGGTGGTACGTCACAGCCGGGAGCGGCGGTGGCCCGCCCCGCGCGGCGGTCAGATGCGGCCGACCACCTTGCGCGGGGTGATCCGGACCACGACCCGCTCAGCGTCCTGCCCCGCCGCCGGGTTGAACTCCGCGTACGGCTTGCCGGTGTACTTCTGCGACAGCTCGTCGATGAGCTGCGGGCCGCCCTCGGTGGTGAGCGTGGCGGTGCCGCGCACCTCGGCGTAGGTGTACGGGGCGTCGAAGGGCTGGACGACGACCGAGACGCGCGGGTCACGGCGGAGGTTGGCTTCCTTGCGGCGGCCGACGGTCGTCGAGATCAGCAGGTCGTCGCCGTCCCGCTTCACCCAGACCGGGGAGACCTGGGGGCTGCCGTCGGGCTGGATCGTCGCCACGGTCACGAAGACCGGGGTGTCGAGGAGGTTCTTGAGGTCGTCGGACAGGGTGGCGGTCACGAGGGGTCCTTCCTGCGGGCCGTTCCGAGAAACACACGTACCCCGATGGTCCCTCAACAGCCGTGCGGCGCCCGGCGTTCCCGCGCCGTACGGGGGAATGCCGGGCGCCGCAGGTTCCGCGCCGCCGGCTCAGGCCGTACGGAAGACGAGCGCGGTGGCCACCGCCGCCAGGCCCTCGGCGCGGCCCGTCAGGCCCAGCCCGTCCGAGGTCGTCCCGGAGACCGAGACCGGCGCCCCGACGGCCGCCGACAGCGCCTTCTGCGCCTCGTCCCGCCGCTTGCCGACCTTCGGCCGTACGCCGATGACCTGCACCGCGACATTCCCGATCTCGAAGCCCTCGGCCCGGACGATCCGCGCGGCCTCGGCCAGCAGCGTCACACCGGAGGCACCGGACCACTCGGGGCGGGAGGTGCCGAAGTGCGCCCCCAGGTCGCCGACGCCGGCCGCCGAGAAGAGCGCGTCACAGGCGGCGTGTGCAGCCACATCGCCGTCGCTGTGGCCGGCCAGCCCGTAGCCGTCGCTCTCCGCCGCGTCCCAGAGGAGACCGGCGCACCACAGCTCGCGGCCCTGCTCGAAGGCGTGCACGTCCGTGCCGATGCCGACGAGGGGGACGACGACGCCAGGGGCGGCGGCAGGGGTGCCGGGGGTCGGCTCAGACATAGCCATCGGTGGCCCTCCTACGGGCGAGTACGGCCTCGGCCAGGACCAGGTCCAGCGGCCGGGTCACCTTGAACGCTTCCTCGTGGCCGGGCACGACCACGACCGGGGCGCCGAGCCGTTCGACCAGTCCGGCGTCGTCGGTGGCACCCTCGCCCTCGACGACGGTGTCATGCGCCTTGCGCAGGGTCTCCAGGTCGAAGCCCTGCGGGGTCTGTACGGCGCGCAGCAGGGCCCGCTCCGGGGTGCCGACCACCGGCTCCGGGGTCCCCTGGGGCTGCGGTTCGACCTGCTTGACGGTGTCGGCGAGCGGCAGCGCGGGGACGACGGCGGACGCACCGGCCCGTACGGCGGCGATCACCGCGTCGACGGTGTCCACCGGCACGAGGGGGCGCGCGGCGTCATGCACCAGCACGACGTCGATGTCCTGCGGCAGCACCGCCAGGCCGCGCTGTACGGACTCCTGGCGGGTCCCTCCACCGGGGACGACCACGAGCTCGGTGCGGTCGGCGAGCGGGTACTCGTGCAGCAGGCGGTCGACCTCGGTGGCGCCGTCGGGCGGGGCGACCACGACGATGAGCGAGACGGCGCGGGAGGCGGCCATCGCACGGACGGCGTGCACCAGCATGGGGGTGCCGCCCAGCGTGCGCAGCGCCTTGGGGGTGCCGGGACCGAGCCGGACACCGCGGCCGGCGGCCGGGATCACCGCGGCGGTACGGATCGGGCGGGAGGAATCTGACATCGTTGGCTCCGGGGTCCGGGCCGAGCCCGGAATTGGCGCAGACAGGTTTGTTTCCTCGGGCGGGGTGGGTATGGCCTGGGGGTACCCCCTGCTCGTAGAGCTGGGGGAAGTGCCGGGCGTGACGCCTTGACCGGACCCTTCCGTGACAGCGGTCGAGGCAGCTGCCCGAGCCCGGCACGCCACAGGGGGTCGGCGGTCCTCGCCGAAGTCGGCAGTCGCCGCCTCACCCGCAATTGGTGCCCCCGTAGATATGCCGCAGCGCCCGGCAACAGACCCCTCCGCTGGGGAGGCGGTCGTCGCTCGGGCACCGCGGCATTGCTACGTCGTCACTGCTTTGAACGTCACTGCTGTGAAACTCACTGCTGCGAAAGTCACTGCGTTGAACGTCGTTGCTGTGTACGTCACTGCGTGAAACGTCGCTGCGTTGGACGGGATGACCAACGCGGCAGCGTCGTCAGGACGCGAGAACCTCGTCGAGCAGGGCCTCGGCCTTGTCCTCGTTGGTGTTCTCCGCGAGGGCGAGCTCGCTCACCAGAATCTGGCGAGCCTTTGCGAGCATCCTCTTCTCACCGGCGGAGAGTCCGCGCTCGCGCTCACGCCGCCACAGGTCACGCACCACTTCGGCGACCTTGATCACATCGCCGGAAGCGAGCTTCTCGAGATTTGCCTTGTAGCGACGGGACCAGTTCGTCGGCTCTTCGGCATACGGTGCACGAAGCACCTCGAAGACCCGGTCCAGCCCGTCCTGACCAACCACGTCGCGTACGCCGACGAACTCCGCATTGTCCGCTGGCACACGAACAGTCAAGTCGCCCTGGGCGACCTTCAGCACCAAGTAGGTCTTGTCCACGCCTTTGATCTGGCGAGTTTCGATGGCCTCGATCAGCGCGGCCCCGTGATGGGGATAGACCACGGTGTCGCCAACCTTGAACGTCATGTGACAGGTACCCCTTCCGTGGCTATCCATGCTAACACGGGAACGGGCCGTTCTGAATGGCGTTTTCGCAGGTCAGGGCATATCTCGGGGCTTGACAACAGCGGCCGTGACGTGCTGCGAGGGGTCCGCGGATACGGGTATTCGCAGGTCGGAGGGGCTTCTCGGGGGAGCGGAAACCCGCCCGTCACACACCGGGAAGGGCATGATCAACAGGCTGAACGTCCCGTTTTGCACGGATCCGCATGAGCGAGTTCCGCTACTCCGTTCGGCTGCTCGGGGCTCTCTCGAGGGCGATTCTCGAATTGATCACCATCCGGCGGCCGAAGAGTGTGATCAATTCCGCGAGGCCTTCACATTCCCTGCGAATACTGCTTTTCGCCATGGGAAACCGGCCGGTGGAAACGGCGCGACGCCACCCGAACGGCCGCGCGCCGAATATCCCGGCGTGTTCTCGGCGGACGTTCGCGTGTTCTCGGCGGACGTGCTGAAGGTTCACCGGCTCCTCTTCTCGAGAGCGGCTTCTCCCGGCCGCTCTCAAGAAGATCTTGGAAGAGCGTGAACGGGCGGCCGGTTTTCCGTCCGGTATCGAGCGGCGGCCGGCCCGGAGCCGTACCGGGAAACCGTGCGCGGGCGGCGGCAGCGGGCCGGTGATCGCGCTGGGGGCGGGTCGGGTGCGGCGGCGCCGGGACGGCTCGGTAACCTAGCGGCGCTGACACACCCTTAAGGCGGCTTTACGCACCCGTCGTCCTGACGCGTACGGAGCGCCGCCCCAGCCGTCCATCCGCGACCGGGCACGAACGTTCGGCCGCCGTAGCTCGTCAAGGAGATGCCGCCGCCGTGAGCCGCAGCCTTCGACGCGGCGTCCTCGCCGCCACCGTCCTTTCGCTCTCGGTCGCCACGCTGTCCGCGTGCGGGGCAGGGAGCGACGCCGCGACGCTGCAGGTCAAGCCGGACAACGCCGCGACCGCCGTCGGGGACATCAAGGTCCAGAACGCGTCCGTCGTCACCCAGCCCGACCTGAACGCCAAGGGTCCGGCGGTGGTCACCGCGACGCTGTTCAACAACGGCGCCAAGGACCAGAAGCTGACCGCGATCTCCTTGGACGGCAGCGGCCAGTCGGCCAAGCTCGCGCCGGCCGGCGGCGGCTCGGGCGCGATCACCGTGCCGGCCGGGGGCTCCGTGGTGATCGGCGGCCAGGGCAACGCCTCGGCCGTGCTGCCGAGCGGCCGGGAGGCGGTCCAGGACGGGAACGCCCAGCCGCTGACGTTCAGCTTCAGCTCCACCGGCAAGGTCAAGCTGGCCGCCTTCGTCGTCCCGGCGAAGAGCTACTTCAAGGGCTATGGGCCCGCCGAGGTGCCGCAGCCGACCCGCTCCGGCAAGCCGACCGAGTCCGGCAAGCCCTCCGAGCCGGGCAAGCCGTCCGAGCCGGGCGAGCCGTCGGCCACCACCAAGCCCGCGGGGTCGGCGCACGCCGGTCACTGAGGCCGTACGCCACATATACGCGTCAGGGGCGCTCCTCCGGTCCGGAGGAGCGCCCCTGAGCTGCTTTACGGGCCTACGGGCCTACGGGCCTACGGCTCGAACTTGTAGCCCAGGCCGCGGACCGTGACCAGGTAGCGGGGCGCCCCCGGGTCGGGCTCGATCTTGGCGCGCAGCCGCTTGACGTGCACGTCGAGGGTCTTGGTGTCGCCCACGTAGTCGGCGCCCCAGACCCGGTCGATGAGCTGCATACGGGTCAGCACCCGGCCGGCGTTGCGCAGCAGCATCTCCAGCAGGTCGAACTCCTTCAGGGGCAGATCGACCTTGCCGCCGGAGACCGTGACGACATGGCGGTCCACGTCCATCCGGACCGGGCCGGCCTCCAGGGCCTGCGGGGCGACCTCTTCCGGCTCGCCGCGGCGGCGCAGTACGGCGCGGATGCGGGCGACCAGTTCGCGGGAGGAGAAGGGCTTGGTGACGTAGTCATCGGCTCCTATTTCCAGGCCGACGACCTTGTCGATCTCGCTGTCCTTGGCGGTCACCATGATGACCGGGACATTCGAGCGGCCACGCAGCTGGCGGCAGACCTCCGTGCCGGGCAGCCCCGGCAGCATCAGGTCCAGCAGGACGAGGTCGGCGCCATTGCGCTCGAACTCGTCGAGTCCGTCGGGGCCCGTTGCCGCTATGGCGACCTCGAAACCCTCCTTGCGGAGCATGTACGACAGTGCGTCACTGAACGATTCCTCGTCCTCGACGACGAGCACTCGGGTCACGGAAGGACCTCCGGGGCTGGGTGAGCAGGGAGCGGATCGTTGAAGGTCTCGTACGGGCGGTCCTCGTCGTCGAGGCCCTCCGCGGAGAGGTCCGCGGGCCGTTCGCGGTCACGTACGGCCCCGGCTTCCGGGAGACGCAGGGTGAAGGTGGAGCCCTGTCCCTCAGCGCTCCACACCGTGACCTCCCCGCCGTGCGAGGCGGCCACGTGCTTGACGATGGCGAGTCCGAGGCCGGTCCCGCCGGTGGCGCGCGAGCGCGCCGGGTCCACACGGTAGAACCGCTCGAAGATGCGGTCCCGGTCCTTTTCGGATATTCCGATGCCCTGGTCCGTCACCGCGATCTCGATCAGATCGCCCCCCGGTGCGGACACCCGGCGTCCGGCGATCCCGACGCGGGTGCGCGCCGGGGAGTAGTTGACGGCGTTCTCGACGAGGTTGCCCAGGGCCGCCGCGAGCTGGCCGCGGTTGCCCCATACGCTCAGGTCGGCGGTGCCCCCGGTCGCCATGGTGATCTGCTTCGCACCGGCCTGCTGGCGGCAGCGGTCCATCGCCTCGGCGACGAGCTCGTCGACGGGGACCGGCTCGGCGTCCTCCAGCGGGTCGTCGTTCTGGACCCGGGAGAGGTCGATGAGCTCCTGGACGAGGTTGGTCAGCCGGGTGGCCTCGTTCTGCATCCGGCCGGCGAACCGCTCGACCGCCTCGGGGTCGTCGCTGGCGTCCATCACGGCCTCGGACAGCAGCGAGAGCGCGCCGACGGGCGTCTTGAGCTCATGGCTGACGTTGGCGACGAAGTCGCGGCGGACGGCCTCTATCCTGCGGGCCTCCGTGAGGTCCTCGACCAGCAGCAGGACGAGCCGGGAGCCGAGCGGGGCGACTCTGGCGGAGACCGCGAGGGCTTCGCCGCGGCCCGTGCCGCGGCGCGGCAGGTCCAGTTCGATCTGGCGTATCTCGCCGTCCCTGCGGGTGTCGCGGGCCATCTGCATCATCGGCTCGACGGCGAGCTTGCCGCCCCGGACCAGGCCGAGCGCGTACGCCGCCGAGCTGGCCTTGACGACGGCGTCGGCCTCGTCGAGGACCACGGCGGAGGAGCGCAGCACCGACAGGACGGTGTCGACACCGGGCGGCAGCACCGCGTCCATGTGCAGCGAGGTGCGGGTGGGCTTGGCCTGTTCGCGCTCGCTCCAGCGGAACGCCAGCATGGCGAAGACGCCGGTACAGAGGCCGGCGATCGCTGCCACTGCGGCGACGGCCGCATCCACGTTCATGACTCCAGAGTATGTGCCGGGTCGGACACTCCCCCAGCCTCGCGAGACGCTGCTCGGACAGCCGTCGCCCAGAGTTCACCGAGGCGTCCGTACCGGTTCACTCCGGAGGCCGGGAGGCGGCGCGCGGCCGTGTGCCGGATGTCCCTAGGGGGACCGGCGCGAGCGTGCCGTCCCGTATGCGCACCGCCGGGTGAACGGCGGTGCCGGGCCCGGGACAGGGGCAACGTCGCCCCGAGTTCACCTTCACGTCGGTGCCGGTTCACCGCGGGTGGCACCGCAGGACGCGATCCGGCCCCAAGGTGAGGATGCGGGTGACGGATCGGTTCCGCTCGATGCGCGGCCTCCGGGCACCGGGGCACCGGCTCCGTGGAGACCGCCCTCCGGGAGACGGGCCGCGCCGGCACGGACCGTGAGAGCGTGGGCACAGGCAATCTGCACCCCGTTCCACTCCCCCCCACCACGCCACACACCCCACACCACCACTCGACGCGAGAGAAGGTCACACATGCGGGACGCGTACCACGAGGAGCTGGATTCGATCGGCGAGGGCCTGGTCGAGATGGCCCGGCTCGTCGGCTCCGCGATCGGGCGCGCCACCACGGCGATACTCGACGCGGACCTCAAGCTGGCCGAGAACGTCATCGCCGCCGACGAGAAGGTCGACGACCTCCAGCGCGACCTGGAGGCCAGGGCGATCGCCCTGCTGGCGCGGCAGCAGCCGGTCGCCACCGACCTGCGGATCGTCGTCACCTCGCTGCGGATGAGCGCCGACCTGGAGCGCTCGGGCGACCTGGCCCAGCACGTGGCCAAGCTGGCCCGGCTGCGTTTCCCGCAGACCGCCGTACCGCGCGATCTGCACGCCACCATCCTGGAGATGGGGCAGCTGGCGCAGCGGCTGATGGCCAAGGCCGCCGAGGTCATCATCACCAAGGACGTCGATCTTGCGCTCCAGCTGGAGCAGGACGACGACGCGATGGACATGCTGCACCGCACCCTCTTCCAGCACCTGATGGACGACCGCTGGCAGCACGGCATCGAGACGGCCGTGGACGTGACCCTGCTGGGCCGCTACTACGAGCGCTTCGCGGACCACGCGGTCTCCGTCGCCAAGCGGGTCGTCTACCTCGTGACCGGTGAGCACGCCGACGAGATCGCCCCGCCCACGGCGGTCGAGGGCGCATGACAGCGGGGGCGGGCGACCGGCGCGGATGTGCGCCGTAAGCCCCCGCGCGCCATTGACGCGTGCCTCCACGCGCCGTTGACGCGCCTTGGCGCCCGGGCTTGCAATGGGCTCCAGGTGCCCCCATGGGCACCCGGTGACCCCTAGGAGGCAATGGATGGCACCCATGGCGGACTCCCCCAAGCCCACGCCCCGGAACCACCCGACGGCCGTCGACCGCCCGCGGCTCCCGCTGCTCGGCGCGTGTGGCTGCGGCCCCGGCTGCAGCTGCGGCTGCCAGTCGGGCGGATCGTGCCAGTGCGGCGGCAGCTGCTAGCGAGGCCGACGGCCCCCTACGGCACAGCGCCACAGCGGCCCCGGCCGGTGGGTTTCACGACCCTCCGGCCGGGGCCGTCGCGCGTCACCCGTCACAGGATGATCGCCAGCGGATGGATCTCGTCCGCTTTATGGCCGGCGCGCTCGTGGATGCGCTGCACGGCCCCCGCCGAGGGCGCCTCCGACAGACAGAAGACATCGCCGGACTCGGTGTCGGCCCAGGCGCGCTCGAAGGTCACGCCCTCCTCACTCTGGATGGCGAGGTCGGCCTGGTGCGCCGCCTTGAACTGGTCGGGCGTGAGGTCCTTCATACCGTGATGGATGTCCATGAACTTGGGCATCGGGCTCATCCTTCCGATTGCAGACGCCCCCGGTTCCCGCCCTGGTCCCCCGCTCCCAGGCCCCCTCGGGGCCCCCTTCCATGCTGCATCCACCGGCCCCACGTCCGCACCGGAAGCGCTCGCGCCAACGGCCCCTCCCCCGTTGCACCGCCGCGGGCCACCCGGCGTGCGGGGGACCTGCGCTCCCGCCGAGCCCGAACCCAAAAGCCCCCTGCACACGGGGATCCGTGGCAGGGGGCTCGGCCGGGCGGGCCGGCTGGGCTGCTTCGTTACTTCTTCTTGCCCTGGTTCTTGACCGCCTCGATGGCGGCCTTGGCGGCCTCCGGGTCGAGGTAGGTGCCGCCGGGGTTGACCGGGCGGAAGTCGGCGTCGAGCTCGTAGGAGAGCGGGATACCGGTGGGGATGTTCAGGCCGGCGATGTCGGCGTCGGAGATCCCGTCGAGGTGCTTGACCAGGGCGCGCAGGCTGTTGCCGTGGGCGGCGACCAGGACCGTACGGCCGGCGAGGAGGTCCGGGACGATGCCGTCGTACCAGTACGGCAGCATGCGCTGGACGACGTCCTTGAGGCACTCGGTCTTCGGGCGCAGCTCCGGCGGGATCGACGCATAGCGCGGGTCGTCCGACTGGGAGAACTCGGTGCCGTCCTCAAGGGCGGGCGGCGGAGTGTCGTACGAGCGGCGCCAGAGCATGAACTGCTCCTCGCCGAACTCGGCCAGGGTCTGCGCCTTGTCCTTGCCCTGAAGCGCGCCGTAGTGGCGCTCGTTCAGCCGCCAGCTGCGGTGGACCGGGATCCAGTGCCGGTCGGCGGACTCCAGGGCCAGCTGCGCGGTGCGGATGGCGCGCTTCTGGAGGGAGGTGTGCACTACGTCGGGGAGCAGGCCGGCGTCCTTGAGCAGCTCTCCGCCGCGGACTGCCTCCTTCTCGCCCTTCTCGTTGAGGTTGACGTCCACCCAGCCGGTGAACAGGTTCTTCGCATTCCACTCGCTCTCGCCGTGGCGGAGGAGGATCAGCTTGTACGGTGCGTCGGCCATGGCCTCGAGCGTAATCCAATTCCGGAAACGGCCTCGCCCCGGTCCAGGACCTGGGCATCCCGGTGACGTTTGACGCTTTCCGTCAATTCGGTGGCGGCGGGAGCCGAGCGGTATGTAGGTTGCAATCGCCGTCTGCGCCTCTTACCGACCGACCGCACCGCGGGGCGCGCGGCTCCCGGCCGCACTCACTGCACCACTGCACTCACTGCACTCACTGCACTCACTGCACCGACCGCACCCACCGCTTCCGCTTCGGCTTCCGCATCCGCATCCGCGCACCGCGCCACCGCTCCACGGGGGAAATGTCATGTCCGCATCCATCCGCACTCTGAGGCGAGCCGCCGTGGAGAGCGTCTCCGGTCTCCCCCGACAGTTCTGGTGGCTGTGGACCAGCACCTTGATCAACCGACTGGGCGCCTTCGTCGCCACCTTCCTCGCGCTCTACCTGACCGTCGAGCGCGGCTACTCCGCCTCGTACGCGGGCCTGGTCGGCGCGCTCTACGGCCTCGGCGGCGTGATCTCGTCCATCGGCGCCGGGGTGCTGACCGACCGGCTCGGCCGCCGCCCCACGATGCTGGCCGCGCAGCTGTCAACGGCGGCGTCCGTGGCGCTGCTCGGCTTCATGGAGGACCCGGTCGCGATTGCGGCGGTGGCGGGCGTGGTCGGTATGGCGACCAACGCCTCCCGCCCCGCCGTACAGGCGATGATGGCGGACATCGTCGCCCCCGAGGACCGCGTCCGCGCCTTCTCCCTCAACTACTGGGCGATCAACCTCGGCTTCGCGATCTCCTCCACCGCCGCCGGGCTCATCGCCGAACACGGCTATCTGGCCCTCTTCCTGGGCGAGTCGGCCCTCGTACTGGCCTGCGCAGTGGTCGTCTTCTGCAAGCTGCCCGAGACCCGGCCCGCCGCGAGCGCGACGGCGGACGCCCAGGACACCGCCGGGCCCGCCCCCACGGCCGTCTCCATGCTGACCGTGCTCCGCGACGGCCGCTTCATGACCGTCGTCGGCCTCAACCTCCTCCTCGCGCTCCTCTTCCAGCAGGCGTACGTCTCGATGCCGGTGTCGATGGGTCAGGACGGCTTCTCCAGCGCCGACTTCGGTACGGTCATCGCGGTCAACGGCGTCCTCGTCGTGCTGCTCCAGATCCCGGTCACCCGCTTCATCGAACACCGCAGCCCCGCGATGCTCCTGATCGGCTCGGCCCTGCTGGCCGGCTACGGCTTCGGGCTGACCGCGCTGGCCGGCTCGGTCGCCATGTACGCGGTTGCGGTCACCGTCTGGACCCTCGGCGAGATCATCAACTCCCCCACCCAGATGGGACTGGTGGTCCGCCTCTCCCCGCTCCACGGCCGCGGCCGCTACCAGGGCATGTACTCGCTGTCCTGGTCCATCGCCTCCCTGACGGCCCCTCTGCTCGGCGGCACGGTCATCGACCACTACGGCGCGGACGCGCTGTGGGCGGGCTGCGCGGCGGTGGGCACGGTGGCGGCCCTGGGCTATGGGCTGCTGCTGCGGAACCTGCCGTCGTCGGGGTCGGCGCCTGCCGCGGCTTCGGCATCGGACTCGGCGTCTGTTGCGGCTTCGGCGTCGGCGTCGGACTCGGCGACTGTGGCGGGGTCAGCGTCATCGTCGGCTTCGCCCTCGTCGTCGGCTTCGGGCTCCCCCTCGCCGTCGGCGCAGAGCGAATCGGTGGTGTGACGAGCGGGGACGGCCCCGGCACTCAGTCGTAGTGCCTGAGGGCGTCCGCCAGCCGGCGGCCCTCCGGGGCTCCGCGGCGCAGGAGCGCCGAGGCCGTGGTGTGCAGTTCGTTCCACGCGTGGGGGCGGCCGATGTCGGATGCGTCGGGGACGCTCGCCAAGGCTGCGGCCACGGCTTGTTCGGCTTCCCCCGCTGCCGCGTGGGCATGGGCGAGGCAGGCTCGGTACCAGGTGAGGTCCCGCCGGTAGTCGGCCGGGAGGACAGCGAGCCCGGTCGTGAGGTGGCGGGTGGCTTCGTTCCAGTCGCCGAGGTGCATGGCGGCCATGCCGCGCTGGAGGGTGAACCACGTTTCGTCGTAGAAGTACATCCACGGCGGCTCGTCCTCCGGGTGCTCGGCTGCACGGCCGATCAGGTCTTGTGCCTCATCGAGCAGACGGCGGGCGTCGTCAGGGGCCTGGCTGAGCGCATGGCCTCGTGCCTGCATCTGGGCGGCCATGCCCCGTACGCCCAGTGACGTACCAGGCGCCGACCATCGGGCGGCCTCCGCGAGCCGTACACACCGGGGTCCGCGTCCGCCGGACCAGGCCATATGGGCCTTCATGCTGAGCGTCGTGGCGGCCATGTCGGCGTCACCGGCCTCCAACGCCCACTCGTGGGAGCGGTCGTACCACGCCAGTGCGGCGGCCGACTGCCCCTGATCCTGAGCCATCCACGCGAGGAATTGGGCGTGCTCGGAGGCGAGCCGTACGACGCGCTCCGCCAACGGGCCACGCGCGCCTGCGTAGAGGTTCACCACTGTGCGGAGTTGCTGGCTCATCACCTCGACGAGCGGCCGGGAGCCGATGAAGTCCTCGGCCCTGCGGTGTTCGGCCAGGAGCCGATCGAGCCAGTCCAGCGTCGCGCTGTCGACCCGGTGCGAACCATCCACCGCGTTCGTCACGCGCGCCAACAGGTCCTCGTCAGGCGCGGTGCCCGAGAACGCGAGCCCGGGGACCGGCAACGCTTCCGCACCCTCCGCTGTGACCGGCAGCCGCTCCGGGGGGATGCCGAGCCCCGCGATGATGCGTTGCCGCACCTCGACGGACGTAACCCGGCGCCGCCCGCGCTCGATCTCGGAGACATCGGGCTGGACGAGGCCGACATGCTCACCGAGCTTCATCTGACTGACGCCCGTGAGCCGTCGGTACGTACGGAAGACGGCCCCCCAGTCCTCGTCAGCGAGGGCCGCCATGAGCCGAGGGTGGGACCACAGGTCCGTATCAAAGTCACCCATGCCTCCAATATAGGGCGGCCCTATAGCGAGTTGGGATGGGATCGCCCGGCGATCAGCACGAGGGTCATGCACGACAGCGCCCGCGACCGCGCCAACGGTCCGGGCACGGCCTACCGACGAAAGCAGATCTCCATGACCGAACCCGACCCCGGCCCCACCCCCCGCCTCCTCCCCTGGACCGCTCCCGGTGGCAAGCCCTGTTACTTACTCACCGACGGGGACGGGGGGTATCTCTCCCGGTATGCCGATGACATCGAGGCGTTGCAGCTCGGGATGGGGGTCGGGCTGCTGGAGCATGCGCGGGTGATGGTCGACGATCCGGCGTCGGATGCGCGGCAGTTGCGGTTTCTGGCGGTGCAGTTGAGTGCGGCGCTGCGGGATGCGGTGCGGGTGGCGGAGAGCCGTGGGGTGGTGCGGGGTCGTGGTAGCCACACCCCCGAGAGGGGAGGTGCCACGGTCGATACGGACGGTCCTCCCCGCGAGGCTGGAGGCTGACGGCGCGCGGCAACAGAGCCGACCGTGCCGGCAGTGGCGACCGAGGGGGAGTTGTGCGGGCGAACGGTACGGGGGGACGAGGGGCGCGGCGGGCCGTGCTGGTCGGGGCGCTGGCGGCGGGGGTGCTGGTCGCGGTGCCGGCGGGGGCACAGTGGGCGTCGGCCGGGCCGGGGGAGGGCGGGGGCGCGAACGGCCCCGTACACGCGGCGGGCGCCGCCACCCACCGGGCTCGCCTGACGCTGCCCGCGCCCACCGGTCCGTATCAAGTCGGCACGGTCGCACTGCACTTGGTGGACCGGAAGCGTCCGGACCCGTGGGGCGGCGGGCAGGCGCGGCCGGCGCACCGGGAGCTGATGGTCAGCGTCCGGTATCCGGCGCGGGCGGGTGCCGGGCGGTATCCGCGCGCACCGCAGATGTCGGCGCGCGAGGCGGCGGGGTTCGACGCGCTGAACAACTTCTCGGAGCGGGTGCCGCGGGGGAAGGTCGCGTGGGGGGCGACGCGTACGTACGCGCATGAGGGGGCGCCGCCCGTGGCGGCGGCTCGGCATACCGGGGGGCGGTTGCCGGTGGTGCTCTACTCCCCCGGCGCGGGCGATCCGCGCTCGTTCGGCAGCTCGCTCTGCGACGATCTGGCGTCCCGCGGCTTTGTGGTGGTGACCATCGACCACACCTACGAGGCGCCCGCGGTGGAGTTCCCGGACGGGCGGGTGGCGCGCAGTGTGATGCGGTCGGAACTGGCGAAGGCGAAGAAGGCCGGGCGGATCACGCAGTTGATGAGGAAGGTCAGCGGGGTACGGGTGGCCGATACCCGGTTCGTACTGGACGAGTTGGCGAAGCGGGGACAGGCCTCACCCCTTCCGGGCGGGCTTCGGGGGGCGCTGGATCTGGACGCGGTGGGGATGTTCGGACAGTCGGCCGGCGGGTTCACGGCGGCGCAGACGATGCATGACGACCGGCGGATCAGGGCCGCAGTGAACATGGACGGGGTGTTGGGGTACACCGAGCGGGATGACGATCCGTCGAACCCTTCGACGGTCGGTCGCGACGGTGTGGACCGACCGTTGATGCTGATGGGCAGCGAAGGGGACACCCATCACACGGTGGCGTCCTGGGGCGCGGTGTGGCGGCACAGTACGGGCGCCGGGGCCTGGCTGCGGGACCTGACGCTGCGCGGCAGCCGGCATGCCGGCTATACGGACGCGGAGGCGCTGATTCCGCAGATCGCCCGGCAGTTGGACCTGCCACGGAAGGACGTGGTGGAGATGGTCGGGACGGTCGATCCGACGCGGGCGATCGCGGCACAGCGGGCGTATGTCTCCGCGTTCTTCGACCGGTGGCTGCGGGGGCGGGACGACGGCGGGCTGCTGGGCGGTCCGTCGGGGCGGTACCCGGAGGTGCGGTTCGTGCCGTAAGGGGACGTCAGGGAAAGCCGGGGGGAACGGGGGAACGGGGGAACGGGGAACGGGGGGAACGGGGGGGAACGGGGGGAACGGGGGGAACGGGGGCGGGGCGCCCGGCCGGATGAACCGGTCGGGCGCCCCCTTGGCTGCCTTGGCTACGTTCTCTGCCTCGGCTGCCGGGCCCCGTCAGGCCGCGGTGCCGAAGTGCACGGTCTTCGCGGTCAGGAGGAAGAGGTCGGGGCGCCGGTCGACGCCCGCCGGGTCGGACGGGTCGAGGAGGCGGTCCAGGGTGGTCAGGTCCTCGTCGTCGAGGAGTCCGGTCAGCACGTCGCGGTAGCGCTCCAGGGTCCGCCGTGCCGAGAGCCGTACAGACCCGCCGACGGACCCGCCGACGGACCCGCCCGGGCCCTCCGCGAGCGGTGCCGGGTGGTCCACCAGGAAGGTCTTGCTCCGTACGCCGGTGAGTCCCGCGGCCCTCAGCATGCCGGGCCAGTCCTCGACGACCGGCACCGATCCGGGCAGCTCGGCCCGCATCCGTCGGTAGCGGTCCGCCTGCGCCACGTCGAGCCGTTCCTGGAGGCCGGGACGGCCGAAGCCCAGGTCACGCGGCAGCCAGCGGGGCGGCAGACCGCCCTCGACGAGGGCGAGTACGCCGCCGGGGGCGAGCAGCCCGGCCAGGTGGTTCAGCGCGTTCTGCTGGTCGCCTACGTGGTGCACGACCTGCGCCGACCACACCAGGTCCGCCGGGCCCAGGCCGGCGAGGCCTGCCGGGAACTCGGCCACCTGGGTCCGCAGCCGTACGCCGAGCCGCTCGGCCCGCTCCTCGGCGCGGGCCAGCAGCTCCGGTGTGCCGTCCACGGCCGTGACCTCGGCCTGCGGGAAGGTCTCCGCGAGCCGGCAGGCCGCGACGCCGGGGCCGCTGCCGATGTCCAGGACGCGGCGTGGGGTCAGATGCTTCAGCTCTTCCAGGGCCTGGCGCACGTAGGGGCTGTGGGTCTCGCCCTCCAGCTCCAGCAGATCGGCCATCGCGGCCCAGTCGAACTCGTCGTCGTGGCCGAGGTTGTGGTGACCGTGGTTGTGGCCGTGGTTGTGGTGGCCGTGACCGTGTGCGTGGCGGTGGTGGGGGCGGGTGTCGGCCCCGCCGGCCGGTACTTCTTCCATGGTGGGCACCTCCTGGCGCCGACCATGCGCCCGGGAGGGAGAAGGCGGCAAACCTTGTTGCCGTTTCCGCAAATGGCCCCGGGGCGGATGCCGCGGGAGCGGCTTGGGGCCTGTCTCGTTTCCCCCGGAGTTTCCCCCGGACAGGACTACGCCTCGGGGCCGCTGTCCCGCGTCAGATGCGCGAACGCCTCCAGGTTGCGGGTGGACTCCCCGCGCGAGACCCGCCAGGCGTACTCCTTGCGGATGGCGGAGGCGAATCCCAGCTCCAGGAGGGTGTTGAAGCTGCCGTCGGCGTTCTCCAGGACCGTGCCGAGGATGCGGTCGAGCTCGTCGGGGGTGACCGCGGCGAGCGGGAGTTTGCCGACGAGGTAGACGTCGCCGAGCTGGTCGATCGCGTAACTGACGCCGTAGAGGCGGGTGTTGCGCTCCAGCAGCCAGCGGTGCACGGCCTCGTGGTTCTCGTCGGGGCGGCGGACCACGAAGGCGTTGATGGAGAGGGAGTGCTTGCCGACGATGAGCGAGCAGGTCGTGGAGAGCTTGCGGGTGCCGGGGAGTTTGACGACATAGCTGCCGTCGGAGGGGGATTCCCAGTCGAGGCCGGCCTCGTCCAGAGCCGTCTCGATCACCTGTCGCGGGTCGTCAGCCATGGGCCGATCGTAGGTGACGGCGCCGTTCCTGCATGGCTGCGGTGTAGACCTCGGCGGTCGCGGCGGCGGCGGTGTCCCAGCCGAAGGACTGGGCGTGGCGGGCGGCGTCGGCGCCCATACGGCTGGGCAGGGCGGGGTCGTCGAGGAAGCGGCGCAGGGCGCGGGCGTAGTCGGCCGGGTCGTGGCCGGCGACGAGGAAGCCGCTGACGCCGTCGCGTACGGCCACCGGCAGACCGCCGACCGCGGCCGCGACGACGGGGGTGCCGCAGGCTTGGGCCTCTATGGCGACCAGCCCGAAGGACTCGCTGTACGAGGGCATGACCAGCACGGAAGCGGCGCGGTACCAGTCGGCGAGCTGCTCCTGGCCGACCGGCGGGCGGAACTGCACCAGATCGGCGATGCCGAGCCGGGCGGCCAGCTTCTGCAGCCCCTCGGGCTTGGCCAGCCCGGTGCCGCTGGGCCCGCCGACGACCGGGACGATCAGGCGGGAGCGCAGCGAGGGGTCCTCGGCCAGCAGGGTGGCGGCCGCGCGCAGCAGGATGTCGGGGGCCTTGAGCGGCTGTATGCGGCCGGCGAAGAGCGGAATGACCGCGTCCTGCGGCAGGCCCAGGCGGGCGCGGGCGGCGGCCCGGCTCTCGGCCACATCACCACCGGTGGGCCGGAACCGGTCGAGGTTGACGCCGGGGTGGACGACGGCGACCTTGCCGGGCGCGGCCTCGTAGTGCCGTACGAGCTCGTCGGCCTCCTCGGCGGTGTTGGCTATCAGGCGGTCCGCGGCCCGGACGATCTGGGTCTCGCCGATGACCCGGGCGGCCGGTTCGGGGGTGTCGCCGGCGGCCAGTGCCGCGTTCTTGACCTTCGCCATGGTGTGCATGGCGTGCACCAGCGGGACGCCCCAGCGTTCGGCGGCCAGCCAGCCGACGTGGCCGGAGAGCCAGTAGTGGGAGTGGACCAGGTCGTAGTGGCCGGGGCGGTGGCCGGCCCAGGCCTGCATCACGCCGTGGGTGAAGGCGCACAGCTGGGCGGGCAGGTCCTCCTTGGCCAGGCCTTCGTACGGGCCGGCGTCCACATGCCGTACGAGGACGCCGGGGGCGAGCTCGACGGCGGGCGGGAGGGTGCCCGTCGTGGCGCGGGTGAAGATCTCCACCTCGATGTTGAGCGAGGCGAGCTTCCTGGCGAGCTCGACGATGTAGACGTTCATGCCGCCGGCGTCGCCGGTGCCCGGCTGGTGCAGCGGGGAGGTGTGCACGCTGAGCATCGCCACCCGGCGCGGGCGCCGCGGGCCGCCGGGCAGGCGCAGCCGTGCCTGGGCCGCGAACGGGCCGTGGGGTCGGCTGCGGAGCCGGGACACGTATTGGCTCACGTCGAGCTACCTCCTAGCCGGGGCGGGCGGCACGCCTCCGAACCCCTGCAACAACAAGCCCCGGCCATCCATTTCCGTCCGGCGCACCGAGTGCGTACTTTGCCAAAGCGTGACCAAGGCCCGAGGCTCGGGTACGGAGCCCGGCCGGCGAGCCCATACTCTCGAAGCCATGGCCCGCCGCTCCGCCCCCTCCCCCGCCCCGCCGTCCCGGCCCGTCGGCAACGCCACCCGCGGGACCACCAACCCCAACCGGCTGCGCCGTATGGACCGCTGGATAGCCGCCGAACACGGCGCCGTGCTGCGCCGCGCCGCCGACCCCGTCGCGGTCGACCTCGGCTACGGCGCCGCGCCCTGGACCGCGGTGGAGCTGCTGGGCCGGCTGCGTACGGTCCGGCCGGACGCCCGGGTCGTCGGCATCGAGATCGATCCGGCGCGGGTCGAGGCGGCCCGCCCGTACGAGAAGCCGGGCCTGGACTTCCTGCACGGCGGCTTCGAGGTGCCGCTGCCGGGCGCGCGGGGGCGGGCGCCGGTCCTGATCCGGGCGGCGAATGTGCTGCGGCAGTACGACGAGGACGAGGTGGCCGTGGTCTGGCGGCGGCTGTGCGCCCGGCTGGCGCCCGGCGGGCTGCTGGTGGAGGGCACCTGTGACGAGATCGGGCGGCGGCACGTATGGGTTGCCCTCGGCCCCGAGGGCCCCCGTACGGTCACCTTCGCAACCCGGCTCGGCTCCCTCCAAACCCCCTCCGACCTGGCAGAACGCCTTCCGAAGGCGCTGATCCACCGCAATGTGCCGGGCGAGCCGGTGCACGCCTTCCTACGGGACTTCGACCGCGCCTGGGCCGCGGCCGCCCCGCTCGGGGCGCTGGGCGCACGCCAGCGGTGGCGCGCCGCCGTCGCGGCCCTGGCGACGGACTGGCCGCTGACCGGCGATCCACGGCGGCGGCGCCAGGGCGAGGTCACGGTGCGCTGGGAGGCGCTGGCTCCGCGGGGGTAGGCGCCGGTGCGCTGAGAGGCGCCGGTTCCGCGGGCGTAGGCGCCGGTGCGCTGAGAAAGCACTTGCTCCTCCGCGGGGGCAGGCGCCCGTGCGCTGGGAACGTCCTAGGCAGCACCCGCCGGCGCGACCCGGGCCCGTGCCGTGCTCACCTCGGGCCGGGCGGCCGTGGCCGGCCGGGCCGCAAGCTCCCGCAGCCGCCGCTCGGTGTCCGAGCCCCGCGGGGCCGTGTACGTCACCAGGGCCTGGTCCTCGTCGGTGGGCAGCCGGAAGCTCTCGAAGGTGATGACGAGCTCGCCGACGTCCGGATGCCGCAGGCGCTTGGTGCCGCGCAGACACTCGTGCACCGACTGGGCCTCCCAGAGCCGCCGGAAGTCCGCGCTGTGGGTCAGCAGTTCGTTGACCACCTCGCAGATCCGCGGATCGTCGGGGTGCCGGCCGCTGTCGGCACGGAGGTTGCCCACCACGTCGACGGCGTTCGCCTCCCAGTCCGGGTGCAGGGCGCGCGCCGCCGGGTCGAGGAACATCAGCAGGGCGCCGTTGCGCCGGTCCGGGTCGAGTGCGTCCAGGTCGAAGCCGACCCGGGCGCCGAGCGTGTTCCAGGCCAGGACGTCCAGACCGCGGCCGACGATCATGGCCGGGACGGTGCTCTCCATGGCGTCCAGCAGCTGCCGGATCTCGGACCGTACGGTCTGCCGCGGGACCCCACCGTCCGCACCGTCCGCACCCCGCGCACCGTCCGCACCGCCGCCCGCCGCGCTCCGCCTCCGCGGCCCGGCGACATTGCGCAGATACGTCACCTCGCCGCCGGACAGCCGCAGCGCCCGCGCGATGGCGTCGAGCACGGAGTCGGAGATCGCGTGCGCCCGGCCCTGCTCGATCCGGGTGTAGTAGTCGACGCTGATCCCGGCGAGCTGGGCGACCTCCTCACGCCGCAGCCCGCGCACCCGTCGGCGTCCGGCCCCGCCGAGCAGGCCCAGGTCGGCCGGGTCGAGCGCGGCGCGGCGCGCCTTGAGGAACGAGCTGATCTCGGTTTCCGCGTGCAGCATGCGTCCAGTATGCGGCGGGCGGGCCGCCGCCTGGGGGGTTCTGCCGGACCCAGGCTGCAACGGGCCTGGTCCGCCCTCCGCCGCGGCGCCAAGGTGGTGCAGGCACCCACTCGGGCACGTATCACCAACGAACAGACGGCAGGAGCAGTTCATGCAGCGCAGGATCCTCGGCGGCACCGGCATCTCGGTCAGCGAGTACGCGCTGGGCACGATGATGCTCGGCGCCTGGGGCAACACCGACCACGACGACTGCGTACGGATCGTGCACCGCGCGCTGGACGCCGGTATCAACTTCGTCGACACCGCCGACGTCTACGCCGCAGGCGAGTCCGAGGAGATCGTCGGCAAGGCCCTCAAGGGCCGCCGCGACGACGTCGTACTGGCCTCCAAGTTCTTCAACCCCATGGGCCCGGACGCCAACCACGGTGGCAATTCCCGGCGTTGGATCGTCCGCGCGGTGGAGGACAGCCTGCGCCGCCTCGGCACCGACCACCTCGACCTCTACCAGGTGCACCGCCCCGACCCGGCCACCGACATCGACGAGACGCTCTCCGCGCTCTCCGACCTCGTACGGTCCGGCAAGGTGCGGGCGATCGGCACCTCCACGTTCCCCGCCGAGCAGATCGTCGAGGCGCAGTGGACCGCCGAGCGCCGCGGCCACGTCCGCTTCCGCACCGAGCAGCCCCCCTACTCGATGCTGGCCCGCGGTATTGAAGGCTCGGTGCTGCCGACCGCGCAGAAGTACGGGATGGGCGTGCTGACCTGGGGCCCGCTGAGCGCCGGCTGGCTCTCCGGCCGCGACCTCTCGGTCAGCTCACGGGCCGGTATGGAAACCCAGAAGTTCGACCTCACCGTCCCGGAGAACGCCCGCAAGGCGGAGGCGGTCACCGCCCTCGCCGAGGTCGCCGCCGAAGCGGGCCTGACCCTCCCCCACCTGGCGACCGCCTTCGTCCGCTCCCACCCGGCGGTGACGTCCGTCATCATCGGCCCGCGGACCATGACCCAGCTCGACAGCCTCCTGGAGGCCTCCGACACCACCCTCGACACCGCCACCCTCGACCGCATCGACGCCATCGTCCCCCCGGGCACCGACCTCAACCGCGCCGACAGCTACTACCTGCCGCCGGCCTTGACGGACGTTTCACTGCGGCGGCGGTGACGACGGGGACGGCGGGCCTGTCGAGGCCTGACCAGGAGGGCGCGGCACAGTCAGCGGGCGGCGCCCTCCTGCCGAGCAATCAGACCGCGCAGAGACGCCAGCGCGGACTCGCGCGGCTCAGCACGGGCAAACCGGCGCACCAAACGCTCACGTGGAGAGAAGGCTTTACGAGGCGAAGAGCCAGGCACCGGCGAAGGCCACAGCCACGACACCCAGGCCCGCCGCAAGCAGCATTCCGTGCCGTTCCTTGCGCCATCCCACCACGGCGAGGACCGAACAAAGGAGAAGGACAAGGTTGATCACGATGAGCATTGCCTTGGAATCGCCTCTGCTGATGCCGACGACATCCGAGGCAGTGACCAGCAGCGTGATCCCGCATATTCCCACGGCGATGCGAGGGGGATAGTGGTCCGGCACAAAGGACATGGCCCGCCCTTTCCTTCAATCTGCTCGGAACAGGCGGAGAAGTTCGGCGCCGCTCGTGGTCCGATACGCCCCGTGAGTACCGTAGCGCAGGCATAACTTGGCTCAGTACTAGGCCAGATGCAGCGCCGCCAGCAAAGCGTCCACCAAGGGCCGGTCGCGTTCGTGGGTGAGGCGGGAGCGGGCGGCGGCGGGGGGAAGCCAGACGAGGCGGTCGACCTCGGTGCTGGGGGTGAAGGCGCCGGCCAGGGCCTCGGCGGCCCAGTAACGGACCTGCTTGGGGCGGCCGTTGGCGAGGTAGGAGGAGGTCGGGAGGGGGGCGCCGGGGCGGCAGTCCATGCCGGTCTCCTCGGCCACCTCGCGCACCGCGCCCGCCAGGGCGTCCTCACCGCGCTTCAGTTTGCCCTTCGGGTGGGACCAGTCGTCGTACTTGGGGCGATGGATGAGCGCGATCTCCAGGCCATCCTTGCGCCGCCGTTGACAGGCAGACGCGCGCCGGGCGCCGCCTCCGACGAACGAGGGCCGCCCGGCGGGCCCGGACAAGGTTCAGCGGGCGGCGCCCTCCGGCCACAGCACCCGCACCGGAACGCCGTTCCGCTCGGCGTACGCCACCACATCCGCCGTACCGCCATACCCCCGCGCCGGGTTCCCGTCCCACACCGCCAGCAGCTCGTCCACCAAGCCCACCAGGATTTCGGAACCGGCCATGTGCGCCTCGGAATCCGACGTCGTCAACCCGGTGTCGTGCACCTCCGCCGCGCAGCGCACCAACTCGTCATAGACGGGATGATGCGATGCAGGCAGGCCCTCTCGGTACTCGGCCGCCGGGACGACAGCCTCAAGCCGACCGCCGTGAGCGAGCACCGCCTCGGCAAACCAGGCGTCGGGCCCGTCCGCGAGGCACGAGACGCCCACCAGATCACCACCCGGCGAGCAGTCCCGTACGGCGTCGTCCAGAAGCCGCCGCACCTGCCGCTCCACGTCAGCGCCCAGCCCACGGTGCCCAGTGATCCCCACTCGCATCGGATGCCCTCTCACATATAGACGCCGTGCAGGCGCTCATCAAAGTCGCGCACTACCTTGGGCGGCGTGGCGGTGGTGAGGAACCGGCGCACAGTCCGCGCGCGCTCCACGATCCGGCCGGAACGGTACGTCAGACCGGTATCCAGCGCACGACCGGCAAGCGCAAAGGCCGCCTCGATACGACCGCCTGCCAGATGCCCCGCGGCGATGTCGAGCACGAGCAGCGCCTTCTGCTTGGCGTGGCCGGTGGCCAGGGCATCGACGCCACCCCCGGGAACCCAATCCGGGAGACCGAGCCGCGCCCCACAAGCAACCCGGCAAGCGGCGACCTTCTCCGGAGTAAAGGTGAATACCCACGGCCAGGGTGGCGTCTCCTCCGGCAGCGCTTCCGCAGCCGCGCGGCTTGCCGTCAGTGCTTTGTCGGCCACCCGCCGGTTACCTGCCGCTGCATGCGCAAGAGCCTCCACCGACCACAGCCACGCATCAGCCACGGCAGGACGCTGCTCGCCCAGCGCCCTCCGGGCCCGGCGGGTGAGGTTGAGAGCTTCGATGGCGTTCCCGGCGTGGGCCTCGAATTGGGCGAGGCTGCCGGTCTGGTAGGCGAGCAGAAGCGGGCTACCAGCTGACCGTGCGGCTTTGACCGACGAGCCGTACCAAGTGCGTGCCGACCCGTTGTCGCCCATGTCCCATGCCAGCCACCCGGCAAGGCTCGCAGCCTCACTGCCGACGGCAGCAAGGCGGGACCGCTCGGTGTCGGTGGATGCCGAGCGCGTGATGGTCTGGATCAGCCGCACGTGGGAGTGCACGGACTCGGCCAGGTCTCGGGATGGGGTGGAGCCGTCCAGTCTCCGGTACGCCGTGGTGCTCAGGCGCAGAGCTGCGGCTTGCCCAAGGGGGCCGTCCGCCGGCTCGGGCAACGCAGCCAATAGCGGGGCCGCCGCCGCAGCCGCAGCCCCGCCGAGAAATGTCCGTCGTTCCACGTTGTCACCGTTCACCTGCACCTGCGTGCGGCTGTCCGCGAGCCCCACCAGTGCCGGTGGGATCCCGAGATGTGCGGACGCCGCTGCCAGAATGTCCGTGCTGTAAGCGCTCGTGCCGCGTTTCTCCAGACGGGAGACGGCGGACTGAGAGAGCCCGCACGCCTGGCCCAGCTGAATCTGGGTCATGCGCTGGTCCCGCCGGCGGGTCAGCTCGATGACTCGCCCGTAGTCCCCGGCCCGGGACGCATCCCGGACCGCCACCGACTGCCAGTTCACTGCACACCCCCACGCTAAAAGTCCCCGCGGCACTGGACGCGCGTCCGTACCCGCCCAGTGCATATCCGGATGCGGGTGCCGCATACGCAATGGTCCCACGACCGTGTCCGCTCGTTAACTGTCAGTCACCACCCGCCAACTCGGGCCATGGTGAACCGAGTTCGGTGCTGCACATCGCGGGCGCGTCCGCGTACTCCCCTCTGGATACGCCCGCCTCAGACCGAGACGAAACGAGGCGAGGACTTGACGAAGCGAACACCCACCTCCCGGCACCTCGGACTGGGTCACTGGGACCATCCGCTGCTCGGCCGCCGGGTCGTCGACCACGGCCATGGCAACCGGATCGGCGTCCTGCGGGCCATTGCCCCGGATTCGAAGGACAACCCGTTCAACTTGGTGGTGATGGTGCCCGATACGCCGCCGGTCGCCTGGCTGTCGCCTCCCGGCGGAGGCCGGGAGTGGACGACCGCACTGGATGCGATCGAGGAGGCGGCGCGATGAGCGACGGCCGAGGCCCGCGAGTCGGCGACGAGGTTGAGTACGGCCACGGCCGCCTGGCGATCGTGACCGATATCCGGAACGACGTTCCGTACTTGCGTGTTGACGGGCGCGAGGAGTGGCCCGCAGCGGACCCCGAAAACCTTCGGGTGTGGCGGTCCCGAGAGCAGCGGATCGCGGATGGCGATTTCCGGTGAGGGGGCCGTACGCCCAGTTCTCGCCACAGCGGTGCTGCTCTGGGCGGCGCGGATGGGGGGGTGGGCGGTGGGGGTATTGGGCGGCCGCCGATACCCAGCCCTAAGGCCGCGCCGATTTGAGGCGAGCAAGGCTCCGGGCCCGTGCCGACAGGCGCCGGACGGCGGGGAGTTGGCGGTAGGGGCGTAGGCCCTTTCTCAGAGTGGCGAAGTGCTCGTCACCGCGGGCGCTGGAGATGCCGGTGTAGTCGTCCAGGAAGCGGTCCCACTCGGAGCACGCCTCCTCCACGTGCCGCATCTCCGTCAGGCGCGTGGCGAGCAGCCCGGTGGCATGGACGCGGCCCTGCCGCTCACCCTCGGGCCGGTGGTGGTTCGACCGGCGCAGCGCCTCGACCGAACCCTCACGGTCGCCCAGCTCCCACAGCACATGGGACACATGGAACTCGTAGGCTGCGCGGTCGTAGCCGCCCAGGTGGTCGTTCCGGCCATCCGCCCGGCTCAGCGCGTCCTCGGTCTCCCGGAGCCGGGCAAACGCCTGTCGGCGGTCCTTCACCATCGCCGCCCCGTGGGCCTGCTGTCCGCGAAGGAACGCCACCAGGCGCGGCCCGGACGCCGGGGCGGCTTCGGCAGCGGAGTCGGCCAGTTCCAGGGCCCGCTTGCCGTAGCCGAGGTTGGACGCCTGCAAGGCCATGCCGCGCAAGGTGCGGCAGTAGGTGACGTGGTCTCCGGCCTCGCCTGCGAGCTTGAGGGCCTGGACGTAGTACTTCTGCCCCAGGCCGTGCTCGCGCTCGTACATCGCCATCCACCCCGTCAGATACACGAGGTCGGACGCCGCGCTCCGCATCGCCTTCTGTGCCGCTTCGGTGCCTGCCGCCCGCAGGTAGGGGCCGACGGTGTTGACGAGGAATGCCGCGGCCATCGGCCGGGCGTGGCCGCCGCCAAGGTCATCGAGGATGTCCGCGACCTTCTCCGTCATCCTCCGGACCGTGGCGACTTCGCCCCCACCGATCCGGACCGTCGGCGCGGCCGCGGCCGTCCCGCCCCTCGGGGTCACCTCGTCGAAGCCGGGCACCACCAGCGCCGCCGAGTACAGCCCGGTGCCCAGTACCGCGCGCCGCGAGGGATCCATGTCGCTCCTACCCAAATCCACCACTCCCGCGGCCACATCAGGCGATTCGACCTGCCCGGCGGCCTGGCCGAGCTCGCCGAGACCGGCCTCCGTGGACGTTACGGGCCGCCCCAGCAGCCGGGAGAGTGCTTCGGTCACCGCCGGTCGCGCATGCGGTTTCGGCATGGACCCCTTGAGCCAGTGGGACACCGAGCTTTTGTCGTAGTGCAGAGGGACTGAGAGCTCAGCGCCGACACGGTTCACCGCCCGCGCGAGCTGCGCATTTCCGATTCCCCCTTCTCGCATCAGGCCCGCGAGGGCGAGGTTCGGCGTTGTTGATCGCGGTGCCATCTCGTGGACCCCCAGGCGTTCAACCAGTTCAACGGTCTTTCCACTGTGCTCTCTTACCCACGACGCCGCAGGAGAGTTGAGTGATTACCGGCCGTCGGGAGTCCGCTTCCGGCGGCTGGTTGACAACTCTGACGCGTCTCTCTGAGAGGGAGCGGCAGGACACCGACTCTCGATAGCGAGCTGCACGATGACCACGCGAACTCCCCCCTACCGGGACCTCGGACTGGGTCACCGGGATCACCCGCTGATCGGCCGCCGGGTCGTCGACCACGGCCATAACGGGCGCATCGGCGTCCTGCGGGCCATTGCGCCCGATACAAAGGACAACGCCTTCAGCCTGGTCGTCGTGGTGCCGGACACACCGCCCGTCGCCTGGCTGTCGCCCCCAGGCGGCGGCCGGGAATGGACGACCGCCCTGGACGCGATCGAGGAGTTGGCGCGGTGAGCAGCAAACGGCGACCGCAGGTCGGCGACGAGGTGGAGTACGCCCCAGGCCGCCTGGCGATCGTGACGGACATCCGGAAGGGCGTCCCGTACCTGCGGGTGGGCGGGCGCAAGGAGTGGCCGGCAGCGGACCCCGAAAATCTTCGTGTCTCGCGGCCCCGGGCCCAGCGGATCGCGGAGGGTGATGTGCGGTGACCGGGCATGCCCAGCCGGCGGGCTGTCGCGGCTGGGCGGTGTCTTCCCCCTAGATGATCAATTCCAAGGGATGCCTGCGGAGGGTGTGGGGTGGGCGGCGGCCGAAGCCACCGCGAGACGGTCAGGCGGCGGGCTGCCGGCCCTGGTTGTCGAGGTGGCAGCGGTGGTCAGGCGTCAGGGTCGACTTCGGGGTGCGTGAACCGCACGGGCTTGCCCAGCGACCGGGCGTAGGCGATTTCGGCTCGGGTGCTGTCTCCGATGTAGTCGCCGACTACGAGCACCTCATCAGCGAGCCGGATCTTCGCCCGGTGCAGAACGTCGAGTCGAACCTTCAGCGCCTCGGCCTCGACAGGATCGGACCAAAGTTCGTGCGGCGACTTCATGTCACAGCCCGGTTTGACGACAATCTTTCCGGCTTTGGTCTCCCGCAGATCGGCCTCGTTCATCTCGGTCATGAAGCGGGTGGAGCCGCAGATCACGACGATACGCGGGAGGCTCAACAGCTTCTTCGCGTCGGCGAGCTTCTCCTCGGGGGTGAGCAGTTGCGGGTATGCCACTGGTTCCTCCTGGTGGTGTGGTCCAAGGGGTGCCTGCGGAGACGAGAACGAGGGTCTCCAAGATCGTTTTGTGACGAACGACGTGGACACCCTCGCGACAGCACTCTATGCGACGACCGACGACATGCTGAAGGAGCATCCCGACCTGGCGCCGTGGCGCCCGCCGGTCGGCATTACGCCCCGCCTGAGCGATGCCGAACTGGTCACCCGCGCCACGATGCAGGCCATACTCGGCTACACCTCCGAGGCCAAATGGCTCCGCCATGCCCGTGCCCACCTGCGCCACCTCTTCCCCTACCTGCCCCAGCAGCCCGGCTACAACAAGCGGCTGCGCAAGGCCGCCGGTCTGATGCGAAGCGTCAACTGGATCCTGGCCACCACAACCTCGGTGTGGAGCGACGACGTATGGGTCGTGGACACTCCACCCCGGTGGAATGCGGCCGCTCCCGCGAGACCGTCAAACGCTCCGACCTGGCAGGTTGGGCCGAATACGGCTACTGCGCCAGCCACAGCCGCTTCTTCTGGGGCCTGCGCCTGCACCTGGTCTGCACCCTTCAGGGCCTGCCCATCGCCTTCGCCCTGACCAGGGCCAAGTCCGACGAACGCGAGACCCTCCTTGACCTCCTGGCGGCCGAATGCGAGCTTCTGCGAGAGCGCCCCCGACAGACTCTCATCGGCGACAAGAACTACTTCGGCCGTGGTTTCGAACGCGAACTGTTCGAGCATGGAGTCCAGTTGCTGCGGCCTGCCCGTAAAGGTGAACGGGAACGGCCTGGCGCAGCCCTGTTCAAGCCGCTGCGACAGGTCATCGAATCGATCAACGAGACCTTCAAGGGACAGTTTGACCTCGAACGGCACCGAGGGCGCACACCCGGAGGTGCCATAGCCCGCGTCATGCAACGCATCCTCGCGCTGACCGCCGCGATCTGGCACAACGACGCCACCGGACAAACCGTCCTACGCTCACTGATCGCCTACGATCACTGACTCCTTGGAATAGATCATCTAGGCCAGGTGCAGCGCCGCCAACAGTGCGTCCACCAAGGGCCGGTCGCGTTCGTGGGTGAGGCGGGCGCGGGCGGCGGCGGGGGTGAGCCAGACGAGGCGGTCGACCTCGGTGCTGGGGGTGAAGGCGCCGGACAATGCCTCGGCGGCCCAGTAACGGACCTGCTTGGGGCGGCCGTTGGCGAGGTAGCTGGAGGTCGGGAGCGGGGCGCCGGGGCGGCAGTCCATGCCGGTCTCCTCGGCCACCTCGCGCACCGCGCCCGCCAGTGCGTCCTCGCCGCGCTTCAGTTTGCCCTTCGGGTGGGACCAGTCGTCGTACTTGGGGCGGTGGATCAGCGCGATCTCCAGGCCGTCCTCGGACGCGGCGCGGCGCCACAGCACACAGCCCGCTGCCCGTACCGGCTTCCGAGGCGTCGTCACACCCTCATCTCCTTTGCCCCCTGTCCCCTGCTGTCACGGTCATTGTCCGTCGCCCCTCAGGAGAGCCACACCCGGCCGAAGGCGAAGCGGGCCGCTTCCACCTGGTGGCGCTGGTCGGCGTGCAGCACGCCGAGGGCATAGGCGGTGGCCGGGGCGATTCTGGGGGTGCGGGCCGCGGCGGCGGCTGCGGCGGCGGCCTCGGCGGCGTCGCGGTGGGACTCCAGGGCCCGGGCGGCCTCGTCCAGCCGGGGATCGGCGTACTCCGGGGCGATCAGTTCCTGGGCGTAGCGGCTCAGCCGTACCAGGAGGCGGACCTGGTGCCAGGGCGCGTCCTGGCGGTGGTCGGCGGTCAGCGCCTCGGCGTTGTACGGGTGCCCCGCGCGGGACAGCGGCAGGGCGGCGACCGCCTCCGCGAGCTGCCGGTGGGCCTGCTCGGCGAGCGGCGGCAGCGCCTCGGCGGCCGGCAGCTCGGCGGTGGTACGGGCCAGTGGCGCCTCGGAGGCGAGTACCGCGACGGAGTCGGCGACCGCGTGGAAGCGGGAGGAGCCCAGGGCCTGCAACGCGGCGGAGTGGGCGCGCGTACGGGCGAGGGTGAGCTGGCGGTCCAGCAGCGCCCCGGCCCGGGCGGCTCCGGCGGCCAGCGCGCCGTCGGGGTCCGGTTCGGGGGACGCCGAAGCGGAAGCCGAAGCGGAAGTGGAAGTGGCGACAGAGGTGGTGGTGTTGGGGGTGCGGTCCTGGGTTTTGGTGCGTTCTGCTCTGGCTCCGCGGGGGCTCCGCTCGGCACGCTCGGGCCGTTCCCCCCGGCCCGTCAGCCGCTGGAGCGCCGCCATCAGCCGGTCGCGGCGGGCCGCGCAGGCCTGTTCGCGGGCCAGGGTGCCGGACAACCAGCCGAGTTCGGCGAGGAGCTGGTCGGCCCAGGCCTCCTCGGTCAACGGGTGGAAGGTGTGCAGGGTGGCGCTGATCCGGCGGGCGGCGCGGCGCAGCTGGCGGGCGGCCTCGCCGGCGCCCTCCGCGTCCGAGCCGCTTTCGCGGTGCAGCCGCAGACTGCGCAGGAATTCCGAGGACTGGTGGTGCAGATAGCCCGCCAGTACCTCCTCGGCGGTGCGGTCGGTGAGGGCGGTGCCGAGGGGGGAGTCGGGGCCGGGGTGGGTGGCGGTGACTCTCTCGCCTGTCCCCGTTGCCGTTCCCGTTCCCGTCCCCGTCCCCGTGCCCGTCCCCGTGCCGTGGGGCAGGGCGGGGCCGCGAGCCGCGGGGTCGGCGCCGTACGGGCCGTCCACCACCGCGGAACGGGCTCCGGGCGAACCGCCCGGCTCGTATCCGATACCGAGGAGACCGGCCGGCCCCCCGGTCGGCTGGTCATGTCGCTGGGCCACGCCGGCGCCTCCGGGCGTCAATGAGCATTTCCTGTACGTTGCGCAGCGGCGCGCCGTCCGCGTCCACGGCGCGCCGGGTCCAGTCGCCGTCCGGGCCGAGGTGCCAGGAGGACGTGGAGTCCGAAGTCCCGGTCTCCAGCAGCCGGTTGAGGGAGGCGCGGTGTGCCGGGTCGGCCACCCGCACCAGCGCCTCGATCCGCCGGTCCAAGTTGCGGTGCATCATGTCGGCGCTGCCCAGCCACACCTCGGACTCGCCGCCGTTGCCGAACGCGAAGATCCGGGAGTGCTCCAGGAAGCGGCCGAGGATGCTGCGGACGCGGATGTTCTCGCTCAGGCCGGGGACGCCGGGGCGCAGCGCGCAGATGCCGCGCACCCAGACGTCGACCGGTACGCCGGCCTGGGAGGCACGGTAGAGCGCGTCGATGACGGCCTCGTCGACCATCGAGTTGACCTTGATGCGGACGTAGGCGGGGCGGCCGGCGCGCTGGTGCGCGATCTCCTTGGTGATGCGCTGGATCAGGCCGTCGCGCAGGGACTTGGGGGCGACGAGGAGACGGCGGTAGGTCTCGCGGCGGGAGTAGCCGGAGAGCCGGTTGAAGAGATCGGAGAGGTCGGCGCCCACCTGTGGGTCGGCGGTCAGCAGGCCGAGGTCCTCGTAGAGCCGGGCCGTCTTGGGGTGGTAATTGCCGGTGCCCACATGGGAGTAGCGGCGCAGCATGTCGCCCTCCTGGCGGACCACCAGCGAGAGCTTGCAGTGCGTCTTGAGTCCGACCAGGCCGTACACGACGTGGCAGCCGGCCTCCTCCAGCTTCCGCGCCCACTTGATGTTGGCCTGCTCGTCGAAGCGGGCCTTGATCTCCACGAGGACGAGGACCTGCTTGCCGGATTCGGCGGCGTCTATCAGGGCGTCGACGATCGGGGAGTCGCCGGAGGTGCGGTAGAGCGTCTGCTTGATCGCCAGGACGTCGGGGTCGCCGGCGGCCTGCTCCAGGAACGCCTGGACGGACGTGGAGAAGGAGTCGTAGGGGTGGTGGAGGAGGACGTCGCGGGCGCGCAGCGCGGCGAAGATGTCGGGGGCGGAGGCGGACTCCACCTCGGCGAGGTCGCGGTGGGTGCCGGCGACGAACTTGGGGAACTTCAGCTCGGGCCGGTCCAGTGCGCCGATCCCGAAGAGGCCGGTGAGGTCCAGCGGGCCGGGCAGCGGGTAGACCTCGGCCTCGGAGATCTTCAGTTCCTGGACCAGAAGGTCGAGGACGGCGGGGTCGATGGACTCCTCGACCTCCAGGCGCACCGGGGGGCCGAAGCGGCGCCGCATCAGCTCCTTCTCCAGGGCCTGGAGGAGGTTCTCGGCGTCGTCCTCCTCGACCTCGAGGTCTTCGTTGCGGGTGACCCGGAACATGTGGTGCGCGCGCACCTCCATGCCAGGGAACAGCTCCTCCAGGTGGGCGGCGATGACGTCCTCGATGGGGACGTAACGCTGCGGGGAGGCCTCCAGGAAGCGGGAGAGCAGCGGCGGCACCTTGACCCGCGCGAAGTGGTCATGACCGCTGACCGGGTTGCGTACGACGACGGCCAGGTTCAGCGAGAGGCCGGAGATGTACGGGAAGGGGTGCGCGGGGTCCACCGCCAGTGGGGTCAGCACCGGGAAGATCTGCTGGCGGAAGAGGGTGAACAGGCGGGCCTGTTCCTTCTCGGTGAGCTCGGGCCAGCGGATCAGATGGATGCCCTGGTCGGCGAGCTCGGGGGCGATGTCCTGCTGGTAGCAGGCGGCGTGCCGGGCCATGAGCTCACGTGAGCGGGTCCAGATCAGATCCAGCACCTCACGGGGCTGGAGCCGGGACGCGGAGCGGGTGGCCACGCCGGTGGCTATCCGCCGCTTGAGTCCGGCGACCCGGACCATGAAGAACTCGTCCAGGTTGCTGGCGAAGATCGCAAGGAAGTTCGCCCGTTCGAGCAGGGGGGTGGCCGGGTCCTCGGCCAGTTCCAGCACCCGCTCGTTGAACGCCAGCCAGCTGCGTTCGCGGTCCAGGAAGCGGTCGCCGGGCAGCTCTTCGCCGTCCGCTCCGACCACGCCCTGGTCCTCGTACGCATCCGGATCGGCGTCCAGGTCGGGCTCCAGGCCAGGCACCGTCCCACGGACCGCGTGGGGGCGGTGCGCGGCGATGGAGCCCACGGAAGGCTGAACGGCGGGGGCCGGGGCCTGCGGGGGCTTCGGGGTCGGCATCTCGGGCTGGACCTGTGCCTGAGCGCTGGGCTGCTGGTTCATGGCCTTATTCTTCCGCGTCCCGGGGGTTCCAGGCGCGTCAGGAGGTGCTGGCGCGAGATGAAGCCTCGGGGTGGGGACGTTCGGCACAGCGGGCTGCATTCAGCGATGCTCGCAACCGACATTGAATCGCCGGTAACGCGGATATGGCGGACAGGCAATCGGGGTGCTACGGCGAGGGGCCGCCGGACGGCCGGGGCCCGGGGCCCGGTCCTTGGTGCGCCTGCTGGTGCCTCCCCCGCGCCTGCCCCGGCCACACCCGCCGTTACCCAGGAGATATAAGCCTGGGCCCGGACCTCAGCCGTGCCGGCGCCGCATCACCCGGAAGGCGACGACGGTCAGCGTCACCGCCACCGCCAGCACGATTCCGGCCTCGGCCCAGGCCAGCGGCCAGTGGTGCGAGACCGGGTGCTGATCGACGTACTGACCGGTCACCACGTGCTCACGCACACAGGTGGCGTAGTCGTGCTCGCTGAGGCAGTCCAGGTCCTCTGCGGTCAGCCGGGCGCCGGAGCCGGTGGTGTAGCCCTGCCCCTGGCCCCAGCTGCTGTCCGGCAGCTCGATCGACTCACGGAGCCCGAGCTCGGTGCTCACCACCGGCATCAGATGTGGCCTGAGCAGCGAGAACGCATACTGCGCCGGACCCATCACGGCGAGTGTGACGACCATCGACGCCACCGTACGGCGCACCAGCAGACCGGTCAGTGCCCCGGTCGTCAGGCCCAGCAGGGCGTAGGCGACCGGCACCGGGCCCAGCGAGTTGAAGCCGAGGGTGGAGTACCAGTAGGAGCCGGAGACCTCGTCGCCGCCGACCTGCCAGAGCCAGGCGAAGACGGCGGAGAGCCCCGAGGTGGCGGCGAGCACGAGCACGGCGGGCAGCGCGAGCTTCGCCGCGAACCAGCGCAGCGGGCCGACGGACTGGGTCAGTACGAGCTGGTGGGTGCCGGCCTCCAGCTCGCGGGCGATCAGCGGTGCGCCGAGGAACACGCCGATCAGGGCGGGCAGCACCAGCAGGCCCAGCTCGACCATCCGGAGCGAGGGGCCGTAGGCGAGACGGAAGGCGGTGACCGCTTCCTGGGTGCCCTCGCAGTGAGGCACCAGGGAGATCATGGAGCAGCCCGCGATGTGGTGGTCCTCGATGTACCCGGCCATCCGGCCGCGCAGCACCGTGCACCAGACCGCCCCGGCGGCCGCCCCGGTGAGCAGCAGACCGAGCACCATCCGGTGCTGGCGCCAGACCAGCCAGAGCACCCCGCGCAGGGGTGCGCGGCCGGTCTCCGGCCGGCCGCTGTCGTGGCCGGCGGCGGGTGCGTGCCCGTCCGCCCCGAGGTGTGCCGTGGTGCTCATGCCGCCGCTCCCTTGTCGCTGTGGTGGTGGTACGGGGTGGGGGACGCGCCGCCCCGCACACCCCACTGGCCGGGTACGCCGTTGCGCGGCATACCGGGGATGCCGGGCCGGTGACCGGGCCCGGCGCCGGGCCTGCGGTGCGCCCGCGGGACGAGCGGCCCGGCGCCCGGCGCGAGCGGCCCCGGCACGTCGGGCGCCCGCAGATAGGCGAGCAGCAGCTCCTCCAGGGACGGCTCGGACACCTCCCAGGGCCCGGCGGCCAGAGTGCCCTTGAGCCGGACGACCGCCATGAAGTGACGGGGGGTCAGCTGGGCCTCGATCACCGTGTGCGCGGCGATCTCGCGCGGCAGCCCCGCGCCCCGGCGCTCCCCCGTCACCAGGGCGTGCGCCCCGATGACGTCATCGGCGTCGCCCGCCAGCCGCAGCCGGCCGCCACCCAGCACCAGCAGATGGTCACAGACCCCGTCCAGCTCGGCCAGCAGCCGCGAGGACAGTACGACGGTGGTGGCGTGCTCGGCGGCCCGGGCCAGCAGCAGCGCCGTGATCCGGTGCCGGGCGAGCGGTTCGAGGTCCGCCAACGGCTCGTCGAGCAGCAGGAGTTGGGGGTTCTTGGCGAAGGCGAGGGCCAGGGCGAGGAAGGTGCGCTGCCCGGCGGAGAGGGCGCCGACCCGGGCGCCCAGGGGCAGTCGCCCCTCCCGCACGGTCTCCTCGGCGCACCGGACGCTCCAGCGTCCTGGGTTGAGCGCACGGCCCAGCCGCAGGGTCTCGGCGACCGTCCACCAGGGGTAGAGCGGCTTGCCCTGGGCGACATACGCGAACCGGGCGCGGCCGGACGGGCAGGACGGGCTCTCGCCGCAGACCCGTACGGTCCCCTCGGTGGGCCGGATCAGCCCCGAGGCCAGCGAGAGCAGCGTGCTGGTGCCCGCGCCGGCCGGGCCGGCCAGTGCGCAGATACGGCCGGCCGGCAGCCGGAAGGTGCAGTCACGCAGCACCCAGCGGCGGCGGTACCGCTTGCCGAGGCCGGTCGCCTCGACGGCGGCGTACCCCGCGGTCCGGCCGGCCGGCTCACCGGCGGCTGCCGGCCGTATCACCCTGCCTCGCAAGCCCGTTACCCCCACCGACTCATTCCACTAATTAAGTAGTGGAATGGTGGGGGAAGTGAGCTGCGCCTGTCAACTGTCCTGCCTACGCTGGCTCCGTGCCCACACCTTCCACACACGTTGCGCCGACGCCGTACACCCCCGACTACCCGATACGCACCGCGCGGCTGGATCTGCGCCCGGTCACCGACGACGACTTCGCCGCGATATACGCCTACCAACGGCTTCCCGAGGTCTGCCGCTACCTCTACTGGGGCCCCCTCGACGAGGAAGGCTCCCGGACCTCCGTCGCCGCCAAGTCCGCCCGTACGACGCTGCGCGCGTCCGGCGACGTGCTCCAGCTCGCCGTGGTCGTCCGCGAGACCGGCACGCTGGTCGGCGACGTCACATTCGTCTGGACCAGCCGCGAGCACCGCCAGGGCGGCATCGGCTATGTCTTCAACCCGGCCCACGCCGGGCAGGGCTACGCCACCGAGGCGAGCCGCGCCCTGCTCAAGCTGGGCTTCGAGGAGCTTCACCTGCACCGCATCCAGGCCGAGTTGGACGGCCGCAACACCGCCTCGGCCCAGCTCCTCGAACGGCTGGGGATGCGCCGCGAGGGACATCTGAAGGAGAACGAGTTCCTCGACGGGGAGTGGACCGACGAGGTCGTCTACGCGATGCTGGCGCGCGAATGGCGCGCGCAGCAGGGGCAGCGCGAGCAGGAACCGCGAGAGCAGGGCCGGTAGCGGCCGTCATACGGCGAGCGGGGCGGACCGCCGGTGGTCCGCCCCGCTCGCCGTAGCTGCGCCACGGCGCTCAGGTCTCCGAGCGGTACATCAGATCCGTCTCGTGCGTGACGAACCCCAGCCGCTCGTACACGGTCACCGCCGCCACATTGTCCGCATCGACGTACAGCATCGCGGTCGGCAGCCCCTGCCCCGCCAGATGCCGCAGCCCGATCGAGGTCAGCGCCTTGCCCAGGCCGCCGCCCTGGGCGCCCGGCCGCACCCCGAGCACATAGACCTCGCCCAGGCCCTCCTCGGCATGCACCTTCGTCCAGTGGAACCCGACCAGCCGGCCGCCCCGCTCCGCCAGGAAGAAGCCCTTCGGGTCGAACCACGCCTCGCCCTTGCGGTCGTCCAGGTCGCGCTGGGTCAGCGAGCCCTGCTCCGGGTGGTGCGCGAACGCCTCCGCGTTCACCTCCAGCCAGGCCGCGTCATCGGTGCCCGGCTGGAAGGTCCGTACGGTGACCCCCTCGGGGAGCACCGGTTCGGGCAGCTCCAGATCCGCCAGCGAGCGCCGCATCTGCCGCAGTTCCCGGAACATCGTCAGCCCCAGGGTCTGGGCAAGGTGCCGGGCGGACGGGTGCCCGCCGTGGGCCCAGACCCGCACCCGGCGCCCTGACTGCTCCATCAGCTCGCTGCCCAGTGCCCGGCCGTGCCCGCGGCCGCGGAAGCCGGGGTGCACCACCAGTTCGGCGGCCGGCGCCTCGACCGGGTCGGTGTCCTCCAGCTGCCCGTACCCGACCAGCTCCTCGACGTCGTCCGCGCTCGCGTACACCAGCACATGGCGTACGCCCTCCCGGCGGCCTCCGCGCAGCTGGAGCCGTCCCTGCTCGGACACGGCGGGCTGCCCGTCGGTGCGTGCCGCCCGCTCGATCAGCGCGAGGACGGCCGCGGCCGCTTCCGGCGCGAGCTCGTCCACCACCTGGACCCTGCGGCCGGTCCGGCCCTTCTCCTGTGCAGCGTCAGTCATGTCTGAAGCGTACGACTCCCCCGGGGCCCGGCAGGGCCGCCACCCGCACTCCCGCCGCTCCCCGGCAACCAGGCCGTAACCCGTGCCCCCCTGTTGCGCTACGCGCGTCGACAATATGCTGCGGTCCGCTCAGATCATCCGGGAGGGGAACACATGCCAGCGACACCGCAACGGCGCCGTACGGTAAGCAGATTGACGATCGGGGCCGCCGTACTGGCCGCCGCCGTGGGGGCCGCCACCGCGGGCAGCGCCCTGCCGGCCGGCGCCGACAGCGGCCACGCGGACCGCAGCGGGGGCACCGTCGACGTACAGCTGCTCTCCTTCAACGACTTCCACGGCAACCTCGAACCGCCGCAGGGCTCCTCCGGCACGGTCGAGGAGCGGCAGCCCGACGGCACGAAGAAGGCCGTACCGGCCGGTGGCGTCGAGTACCTGGCGCAGTCCCTGCGCACCGCCCGCAAGGGCCACCCCTACTCGGTCACCGCCGCGGCCGGTGACCTGGTCGGCGCAAGCCCGCTGCTGTCCGGTCTGTTCCACGACGAACCGACCATCGAGGCCATGAACAAGCTCGGCCTGGACGTCACCTCCGTCGGCAACCATGAATTCGACGAGGGCCGCGCCGAGTTGACCCGTCTCCAGAAGGGCGGCTGCCACCCGAAGGACGGCTGCTACGAGGACGGCAGGAAGTTCCGGGGCGCCGGCTTCCCCTACCTCACCGCGAACGTCACCGACGACAAGACCGGCAAGCCGCTGCTGGCGCCGTACACCGTCTGGCGGCACAAGGGCGTCAAGATCGGCTTCATCGGGGTGACCCTGGAGGGCACCCCCGACATCGTCAACGCCGACGGCATCAAGGGCCTGAAGTTCCACGACGAGGTCGAGACGATCAACAAGTACGCCAAGGTGCTCAACAAGCAGGGCGTGAAGGCGATCGTCGCGCTCATCCACGAGGGCGGTCTGCCCGCCTCCACCTCGTACAACTACAACTGCGACAGCCCCGGCCCGGGCGACGGCATCTCCGGCCCGATCACCGAGATCGCCAAGCATGTGACGCCCCGGGTGGACGCCCTGGTCACCGGCCACACCCACCAGGCCTACGCCTGCACCGTCCCGGACCCGTCCGGCCGGCCCCGCACGGTCACCTCCGCGGCGTCCTACGGCAAGCTCTACACCGACACCACGCTGACGTACGACCGCCGCACCCACGACATCGTGCGCACCAGCATCAAGGCGCCCGGCGCGGTCAACCACGTCGTGGACCGCGGTCAGCCCAAGGCCGCGGACATGACCTCCCTGATCACCCACTGGAACAAGCTCGCCGCGCCGGTCGCGAACCGTCCCGTCGGCCATATCGCCGCGGACATCGAGGGCCGCGGCGCCGGGACGCCCGAGTCCCCGCTCGGCGATGTCATCGCCGACGCCCAGCTGGAAGCCACCAAGGCGGCCGACAAGGGCGGCGCCCAGCTCGCCCTGATGAACCCCGGCGGCATCCGCTCCGACCTCGCCTTCAAGGCGTCCGGCCCGGAGGGCGACGGGGTGGTCACCTACGGCGAGGCGTTCACCGTCCAGCCGTTCACCAACATGATGAACGTGGTCGACCTCACCGGCGCCCAGCTGCTGACCGCCCTTCAGCAGCAGGTCAGCGGGCCCAACGAGGCCTCCCCGAAGATCCTCCAGGTCTCCAGGGGCCTCACCTACACCCTCGACATGACCAAGTCGGGTGCCGACCGCGTGGTCAAGGACTCGGTCAAGCTGGACGGCGCCGCCCTCGACCCGGACAAGACCTACCGCGTGGCGATGAACGAGTTCCTGGCCGGCGGCGGCGACGGCTTCCCCGCCTTCAAGGGCGCCAAGAACAAGTACGTCGGCCCCTCCGACCTGGATGCCTTCACCGGCTATCTGACCGCCCACTCCTCGGCGGAGAAGCCCCTCACCCCGCCGAAGGCGGACCGCATCACGATCGTGAAGTAGTCCGCACCGCCCCGCGGTAGCGCACGGGGGCTTCCTCTCGTTGCTCCGGCCGGAGCGCCACACTCGGCCCCGGCAGCAGAGAGGAAGCCCCCGTCGTCATGCCGGTCAGGAGAAGTCGGCGGCGTGATCCCTGGCCCACTGGGCGAACGTCCGGGCCGGGTGGCCGGTGACCCGTTCGACGGCGTCGGAGACCGGGAACGGCGGGGCGTCGACCATCTTGCCGAACATCCGGACCAGTTCCAGCGCGGCCTCCTTGGGGAGGTGCGGCCCGGACATCGCCTCGGCGGCCGCCTCCTCGGTGATCTGCTCGACCCGGGTCTCGCGGCCGGTCGCGCGGCCGATCTCGGCGACCTGCTGGGCGACGGTCAGGGTCTCGGGGCCGGTGACGACATAGGCCTGGCCCTGGTGGGCGCCGGTGCGGTCCAGCAGGGCGACCGCCGCGACATCCGCGAGGTCGGCCTCGTGGACGGGGACGCCCTGGGCACCGGGGTGGGCATCGCGGACCACACCGGTCGCGCGGATCGACGCGGCCCAGGCCAGCGTGTTGGTGGCGTAGTTGGCGCCGCGGACGAAGGTCCACTCCAGTCCGGAGTCGCGCACCGCGCGCTCCAGGGCGGCATGCATCCGGGCGATGAGGTTCGACTCGTCGGCCGGCGTATCGGTCACCGCGACCGAGGAGTTGAGGACGATACGGCGGACACCGGCCCGTACGGCGGCGTCGATCAGCCCGGCCGCGGCCCGGTCGCCGCCCGCCGCGAGGTTGAGGAAGAGCGCCTCGGCGCCGGCCAACAGCGGCAAAAAGTCCTCGCCTCCGGCGAGGTCGGCGCGTACCACCTCGGCGCCGGCCGGCAGCGCGGCGCGCGCCGGATCACGCGTCAGCGCGCGTACCGCGGCGCCTTCGGCAAGGAGCCGGTCGACAAGACTGCGGCCGATGTTGCCGGTTGCTCCGGTTACCACGATCATGGGGCCACCTCACAAGAAAGACGATGACCGGCTGCCGGTCGTTGCAGCCGGTATGGCAAGAGAGGTGACGGTAGTTCAGTTCGCCCTCCGCTGGTGACAATTTTTTCACCAAGAGCGACCGGACAACCGTCATGTACCCGACATACCGGTGGTAGGAGTTGCGTTCAAGGGTCGTACTCATGGTGGGATGAGTGGATGCGAACCCCCATACGCATATCTTCACCGTCGCCCTCGGCCACCGGCCGCCCCGCCTCCCACACCCCTGCCCCGGGCACCGAGGACGACACCACCGGCGACACCAGAACGCTCTCCCCGGTCAATCCGTACGCGGATCTGGCGGCCCTCGCCGAACCCGAGCCGGAGTACGGCTCGTACGACGTCCCCGGGCCCACCCGGCGGCGCAGCTACCTCAACGAGCGTGACGACAGCGACGATCCGCTGGGCCTCGGACTGCGCGCCGATGACGAGGACGAGACCTGGAAGCGACCGAACCACCGCCGGGCCAAGCGCGGCGTCAGCCGCTTCGCGGCCGTCCCGATCACGCTGAAGCTGCTGGTGGCGGTCCTGGTCTGCACCGCTTTCCTCGCCCTCTTCGACCGTTACGCGGTGCTCTACGCGCAGGACAAGACCGCGGAGAAGCTGCGGGATTCGCTGCATCTCAACGCCACCCCGGAAGTCGACATCCAGGGCTTCCCGTTCCTCACCCAGGTCCTGAACAAGCGCGTCGACCAGGTGCACGTCTCCATCCCCGACGTGGCCGCCGACCGGATCTCACTGGCGAAGTTCGAGGCGACCGCGAACGACATCCGCCTCGACGGCGATCTGCCCAGCTCCATCAAGGGCGCCACGATCGGCGGGATGCACGGCACGGTCCTGCTCGCCTTCGACGACATGAACCGCGAACTGGGCGCCTCGCAGGTGAAGTTCAGCGAGCTGGGCCCGAACTCGGTCCGGGCGGTCGGACAACTTCCCATCGCCGGCCATGAATTGCGGGTCCAGGCCGAGGCGCGCATCCAGCGCGCCGGCGACCGCGGCATCTCCACCGAGATCAGCCGGATGCGCCTGGACATCGGCGATGTCGCCGTCTACCGCCCCGGCACCGGCAAGGAGGAGGGCCTGCGGCTGACCCGCAAGGCGGCCGCCCAGCTCAGCCGGGAGGCCGCCAAGGTCAAGGCGATGCTGAGCATCCCGGCGATCGCCGACCGGATCGGCATCCCCAAGCCGTACATCGAGCAGGCGCTGCACAGCGACAACACCCTGCACCAGCTGACCGGCTCACCGCGCTTCGTCCACCAGCTGATGAAGGTCAACCTCGTCGACGTGGTGATGGACCACCCGTGGCTGCTGGAGAAGGTCGGCATCGACCCGAAGATCCTCGGCACGCTGAGCGGGCTGACCAAGCCACAGCTCGCGGACCGGCTGTCGCTGTCCTTCCAGCTCCCCAAGACGCCCGGCGACATCCGGCTGCGCCATATCTCCGTCGAGCGGGACGGCATCCGCGCCGAGCTGGCGGGGTCGGAGCTGCCGGTCGGGGACGCGGCGAAGAAGAAGTAACGCCGCCTCAGCCGCGCTGGTCCGGCCGCGCCGGCGGCTCCTCGGGCAGCCGCGGCGGCGGGGTCGGCGCGCCCGGCAGGGTCAGCACCGCCTCGGTGCCACCGAGGTCCGCGGACCGCAGCCGCACCGCGCCGCCCGCCTGCTCCGCCGTCCGCGCCACGATCGACAGGCCCAGCCCGCTGCCCGGCAGGCTGCGGGCGGACGGCGAGCGCCAGAACCGCTCGAAGACATGCGGCAGTTCGTCCTGCGGAATGCCGGGCCCGTGATCGCGTACGGTCAGCTCGCCGCCCGCCAGCCGGACCTCGACGATGCCGCCGGCCGGGCTGAACTTCACCGCGTTGTCCAGCAGATTGACCACCGCCCGCTCCATCCCGGCCGGCTCGGCCCGTACGTACCAGGGGGCGATATCGGCGGCGAAGGTCAGCGAAGGACCGCGCAGCCGGGCCCGCTCCAGCGCCGAGCCGACGATCTCGTGCAGCGCCACGACCTCGACGGCACCGTGCCCGGGCTCCGGCACCCGCGACAGCTCCTGGAGATCGCCGATCAGCGCCGCCAGCTCCCCCATCTGCGCCTTCACCGACACCAGCAGCGCCTCCTTGTCGGCCGCCGGGATCGGGCGGCCGGACTGCTCGCTGCGCACCAGCAGATCGATATTGGTCCGCAGCGAGGTCAGCGGCGTCCGCAGCTCATGACCGGCGTCCGCGATCAGCTGCTGCTGGAGATCGCGGGAGGCCGCCAGCGCCGCGGTCATCGCGTTGAAGGAACGCGACAGCCGGGCGATCTCGTCCTCACCGTCCGCCGGGATCCGGATGGTCAGGTCCTGGGTGCGGGCGACATGCTCGACGGCATCGGTGAGGCGGTCGACGGGCTTGAGGCCGGCCCGGGCCACCCACCCGCCGGCGGTCGCCGCGCCCAGCACCCCGACCCCGGCGACGATCAGCAGCACCAGCGCGAGCTGGTTGAGCGGGTCGGTGACCTGCTTCATGGGCACCGCCACCGAGATCGCCAGCCGATTGCCCCCGGAGTCGGTGAGCGGACCGCCGTACGGCTTGGTCCACACCCGCATCTCGGCCCCGTCCTGGGCCCTGGTGGTGTGCACCGTGCTGTCCACCCGCCCCTGGGCCACCGCCGCGTCCATCCGCTGCGCGGGGATCGGGGACTTCTCCGGCGAGGTGCAGACATAGCCGCCCGCCGACACCAGCTGGATGGTGTACGGCGTGGGCTGGAAGTGCACCCCGTCCGGGTTGACGCAGTACGCGCTGAGCGCCTGGACGTAGCTGGTGGGCACCTCGACGCTGCTGAGCTGCGCATCGAGCTGTTCGGTCAGCCGGTCGCGGGTGATCAGCCAGCAGGCGGCGGCCGAGAGGGCCACCGCGAAGGCCACCGCCACCGCGGTGAGCATCGCCAGCCGCGAGCGCAGCGGCAGCTGCCGGAACCGGGTCATGGGGCCGGGTCGACGTGCGCTCATTCCGCCCCGCCGTCCGCCCGCAGCACATAGCCGACCCCGCGCACCGTGTGCACCAGCCGCGGCTCGCCGCCCGCCTCGGTCTTGCGGCGCAGATACATCACATACACATCGAGCGAGTTGGAGGTGGGCTCGAAGTCGAAGCCCCAGACCGCCTTCAGGATCTGCTCACGGGTGAGGACCTGCCGCGGATGCGCGAGGAACATCTCCAGCAGGGTGAACTCGGTCCGGGTCAGCTCGACCCGCCGGCCGCCCCGGGTCACCTCGCGGGTCGACAGGTCCATCCGCAGATCGGCGAAGCTCAGCGTCTCGCCCTCGGCGGGCTGCGCCCCGGCCGCCGCGTACGAACTGCGGCGCAGCAGCGCCCGGATCCGGGCCAGCAGCTCGTCCAGCTCGAAGGGCTTGACGAGGTAGTCGTCGGCGCCGGCGTCCAGCCCGGTGACGCGGTCGCCGACGGTGTCCCGGGCGGTCAGCATCAGGATCGGTACGGTCACCCCGCTCGCCCGCAGCCGGCGGGCGGCGGTCAGCCCGTCCATGCGGGGCATCAGCACGTCCAGCACGATCAGTTCGGGATCATGGGCCGCGACCTTCTCGACCGCGTCCAGCCCGTCGACCGCCTGCTCGGTGCGGTACCCCTCGAAGGCGAGCGAGCGTTGCAGCGCCTCACGGACCGCGGGCTCGTCGTCGACGATCAGGATGCGGGCGGGCTGATCACCGTGCTCGGCGGGGCTCATGTGCGTGGTTACCTCGGTGCGGATACGGAACGGTCGGCTGCTCTTCAGCCTTGCACGGCGGCGGGGGCGCGGGGAATCAGACGCCGCGGTTGCCGCCGCCGCTCCCGCCGCCGCGCAGCGCGTCGAGGTCGGCCTTGACGGTGTTGATCGGGATGGCGAAGCCCAGGCCGACGCTGCCGGCCGTGCTGCTGGTCGCCGAACTCGGTGAGTACATCGCGGAGTTGATGCCGATGATCTGGCCCTGCATATTGATCAGCGCGCCGCCGGAGTTGCCGGGGTTGAGCGAGGCGTCGGTCTGAAGGGCCTTGTACGAGGTCTTGGACGCGCCGGTGTCGCCGTTGTACTCGTTGCCGCCGAACTCGAACGGCCAGCCGCCGTCGCCCTGGCCGCGCTGCTGCCGTCCGCCGTCCTCCTTGGGCACGGTGACGTCCCGGTTGAGGGCGGAGATGATGCCGCTGGTCACCGAGCCGGTCAGGCCCTCGGGTGAGCCGATCGCGACGACCTGGTCGCCGACCGCGAGCTTGTCGGAGTCGCCGAGCGAGGCCGCGGTCAGGCCCTTGGCGCCGCGGATCTTGACCAGTGCCAGGTCCTTGTCGGGGTCGGTGCCGACGACCCTGGCGGTCTTCCTGCTGCCGTCGCTGAAGGTGACGGTCACGGTGTCCGCCCCGGCCACCACATGGTTGTTGGTGATGATCTCGCCGCCGCTGGTGATCACGACGCCGGAGCCGGTGGACTCCCCGCCCGCCGTCCGCGCCTTGATCTCCACGATCGCCGGGCTGACCGCCTTGGCCACCCCCGAGACCCCGCTGCCGCTGTTCTTCCCCGCGTTCACCAGCGGCGTGGAGACGGTGTTCTGGCCGTTCTGCGTGGTCGCCCCGGCGATCAGCGCCGCGCTGCCGCCCCCGATGAGACCGGAGGCCAGCGCCACCGCCGCGAGCAGCGCGATCGGCCGCCGTGCCCGGCGCCCTGCCCCGGGCGGCTCTGTGGGCCCGGCGGGGCCCGGCGCGTACGGGGGCGGCGGCGGAACCGCCTGCCCGCCGCCGTGCTCGCCGTACTCGGTGCCGTACGCATACGGCCGGTCCTGTGGCATCTCATCGCCGCTTCGGCGGTAGCTCTCGGTCATGCTGAAGACAATGCGACCGGTCCATGAGAACCGTCTGAGAACGCCCTGAGAGACCCGACAGAAGTGGGTATGCCCGGTATAAAGACCGCTCGCGCGGGCTCGTCAGCCGTCGCAGCCGCACGAGCGCCGGACGACCAGCCGCGACGGGAACTGCCGCAGCCGCTCCCGCCGGGAGCCGACGATCCGCAGCCCGTCGTCCAGCACCAGATCGACCGCGGCCCGCGCCATCGCCTCGCGGTCCGAGGCCACGGTGGTCAACGGCGGATCGGTGAGCGCGGCCTCCTTCACATCGTCGAAGCCCGCAACCGCCAGCTCACCGGGCACATCGATCCGCAGCTCACGGGCGGCCCGCAGCACACCGATCGCCTGGTCGTCGGTCGCGCACATGATGGCCGGCGGCCGCTCCGGCCCGGCCAGCAGCTTCAGCGCCACCTGATAGGCGTCATAGCGGTTGTACGGCGCCTCGAAGTAGCGGCCGTCCGGCGACTTCCCGGACTCCAGCATGGCCCGGCGCCAGCCCTCGACGTGGTCGGTGACCGGGTCGCCGGACTTCGGGGTCTCCTCCGTACCGCCGAGGAAGGCGACGTACGGGTGGCCGTGCTCCAGCAGATGCCGGGTCGCCAGCTGCGCGCCCCACACATCGTCCGTCATCACCGCGACATCGTCGATGGCGTCCGGCCGCCGGTGCAGCAGCACCACGCGCGCATCCCACGCATCGATCTCGGCGGCGGCGTGCTCACTGGGGCCCTGGCTGATCAGGATCAGCCCGGAGACCCGCATCCCGAGGAACGCACGCAGATAGTGCACCTCGCGCTCGTCGAGGTAGTTGGCGTTGCCGACCAGCACCATCTTGCCGCGCTCGGCGGCGGCCTGCTCGACCGCGTGCGCCATCTCCGCGAAGAACGGCTGCCGGGTGTCCGGCACGATCAGGCCTATGAGGTCGGTACGGCGGGACGCCATCGCCTGAGCGACGCGGTCCGGCCGGTAGCCGAGCTCCTTGATGGCGGCGAGCACCCGCTCGCGCGTGGCCGGGGCAACCGGCCGTGGTCCGTTGTTGATGACGTAACTGACAACGGCGGTGGAAGTCCCCGCCAGTCTCGCCACATCATCCCGCGTCACCTTGGCCACGCGCGGCAGTCTACGCGGGTGGTGCTACCGGCGGGCAGGCCGTGCGCCGGCGGAGTCGGAAGCCGCGGCGACCGCCCTCCCGGAGCCGTCACCGTCCCCGGCCCCCGGCCCCTCGACCGGCTCGCCGTTGTGGGCGGACTTCGCCGCCTTCCCGGCGTCGTCCTTCCCCTTGCTCTCCGCCTTCTCCGGCGTCACGAAGCGGTAGCCGACGTTACGGACCGTGCCGATCAGCGACTCGTGCTCGGGGCCGAGCTTGGCGCGCAGCCGCCGGACGTGCACATCGACCGTCCGCGTACCGCCGAAGTAGTCATAGCCCCAGACCTCCTGGAGGAGCTGGGCGCGGGTGAAGACCCGACCCGGGTGCTGCGCCAGGTACTTCAGCAGCTCGAACTCCTTGAAGGTCAGGTCCAGGACCCGCCCCTTGAGCTTGGCGCTGTATGTCGCCTCGTCCACCGAGAGATCGCCGTTGCGGATCTCCATGGGGCTGTCGTCGGTGGTGATCTGCTGGCGGCCCATCGCCAGCCGCAGCCGCGCCTCGACCTCGGCGGGCCCGGCGGTGTCCAGCATGACGTCGTCGACGCCCCAGTCGGCGGTGACGGCGGCCAGCCCGCCCTCGGTGACCACCAGGACCAGCGGACAGCCGGGCCCGGTGGAGCGCAGCAGCTGGCACAGCGAGCGGACATGCGGAAGATCACGGCGGCCGTCGATCAGTATGACGTCGGCCCCGGGGGTGTCGATGAGAGCCGGGCCCTCCGCGGGGGCCACCCGCACGCTGTGCAGCAGCAGGCCGAGCGCCGGCAGCACCTCCGTCGAGGGCTGGAGTGCATTGGTCAGCAGCAGGAGCGAACTCACCTCCGACCACCTGCCCGGTTTCCGGAGCGTTCGAACCTGTTCTGCTCTTGGTCCTGCCTGCTTCGCTCGCCCATGACGTCTGGTTCCTCCTCGGTCCCTGCGACGGGGGCACCACCCGGCTTGGCCGGGGGAGTCTGCGGCTCTGCTTCGTACGGTCCTCGCAGCCACGAAAAGGTGGCTGAAAGCACAAAAGGACCCGGGGGCAACGCTGCCCGGATCCTTCTTGCTCAGCAGGATAGCTCACCTGCCCTCCGGACCGGAGGACGATTTTGCGCGTTCTTGTGTTCCCTCGGTCACGGTGCGCTGCGCTTGGGCGGCCTTCCCACGTTTTCGGCTGTCCCGCCGTGTGGGTTTGTCGCCGTTGCTCCCCCACTGCCTGAAGGGCGTGGGAGGTACCCCCACGCGGCGGGCGGTGCCGCTGCGCGGGGCTGTCGGGTGCGGTGACGGTCCTCCGGGGCAGGGTGTCCGGACTGCTTCGCTTTACGTCCGGACACCCTGCCCCTCCGGCCCGTCCCCTCCCGTTGAGGGGAGGAAAAAGACCGTGGGGGTGCCCGTAAGTGGGCCGGTGCACGCTATGGGGACCCAGTAACCGGCCACCGGACCCTCAACGCCCGCCCCCACCGGCCTCTTCCCACCCACCACGGGAGGGGCCGCGCCGCAGGACGAAGTCAGGAGGAGCGGCACCGCACCCGACAAACCCACGCCCGCCGCCAGGCGCAACGGCGAACAACCACCACGGCGCCGCAGCCGACAACGTGGGATGCCCCGCCAAGGGCGCAACGGCGAGACACCACCACGGCGGGACGGCCAAAAGCGTGGGAGGTCAAGCCACCGGCTCGGCGAATTGGGCCGCGTAGAGCCGCGCGTACGCCCCGCCCGCCGCCAGGAGCGCCTCGTGGGTGCCCTGCTCGACGAGGGAGCCGTTCTCCATGACGAGGATGGTGTCGGCGTCTCGGATCGTGGAGAGGCGGTGGGCGATGACGAAGCTGGTGCGGCCGGTGCGGAGCTGGGCCATGGCGTGCTGGATGAGGACCTCGGTGCGGGTGTCGACCGAGCTGGTGGCCTCGTCCAGGACGAGGATGGCGGGCTCGGCCAGGAAGGCGCGGGCGATGGTGATCAGCTGCTTCTCGCCCACCGAGACATTGGCGCCCTCCTCGTCGATGACGGTGTCGTAGCCGTCGGGGAGGGTGCGGACGAAGCGGTCCACGTGGGTGGCCTTCGCGGCCGCGACGATCTTGTCCATGGAGGTGCCGGCCGGGGCGCCGTAGGCGATGTTCTCCGCGATCGTGCCGCCGAAGAGCCAGGTGTCCTGGAGGACCATGCCGATGTTGGCGCGCAGCTCCTCGCGGGCCATCGCGGCGATGTCGGTGCCGTCGAGGGTGATCCGGCCGCCGTTGACCTCGTAGAACCGCATCAGCAGGTTGACCAGGGTGGTCTTGCCGGCGCCGGTGGGGCCGACGATGGCGACGGTCTGGCCGGGGTGGACGGCCAGGGACAGGTTCTCGATGAGCGGCTTGTCGTCGGTGTAGGAGAAGGAGACGTCCTCGAACGCGACATGGCCGCGGACCTGTCCGGGGCGGGCCGGCGCTTCCGCGTCGGGGGCCTGCTCCGTGGCGTCGAGGAGTTCGAAGACCCGCTCGGCGGAGGCGACGCCGGACTGGACGAGGTTGGCCATCGAGGCGACCTGGGTCAGCGGCTGGCTGAACTGGCGGGAGTACTGGATGAAGGCCTGGACGTCACCGATGGAGAGGGCTCCGGAGGCGACCCGCAGACCGCCGACGACGGCTACCAGGACGTAGTTGAGGTTGCCGATGAACATCATCGCGGGCTGGATGATCCCGGAGATGAACTGGGCCTTGAAGCCGGCGGCGTAGAGGGCGTCGTTCTGCTCGCGGAAGAGCTCGGCGGACTCCTTCTGGCGGCCGAAGACCTTGACCAGGCTGTGGCCGGTGTACATCTCCTCGATGTGCGCGTTGAGCCTGCCGGTGGTCTTCCACTGCTGGACGAACTGCGGCTGCGCGCGCTTGCCGACCTTGGTGGCGACGACGACCGAGACCGGGACCGTGATCAGGGCGACCAGCGCCAGCAGCGGGGAGATCCAGAACATCATGACGAGCACGCCGACGATGGTCAGCAGCGAGGCGACGATCTGGCTGAGGGTCTGCTGAAGCGTCTGCTGGATGTTGTCGATGTCGTTGGTGGCCCGGGAGAGGACCTCGCCGCGCTGCTGCTTGTCGAAGTAGCTCAGCGGCAGCCGGGCCAGCTTCTCCTCGACCTGTTCGCGCATCCGGAAGACGGTGCGCTGGACGACGCGGGTGGCGATCCGGGCCTGGACGAAGCCGAAGAGGGACGCGCCGGCGTAGATCAGGGCGGCCCACAGCAGGACCGTGCCGACCGCGCCGAAGTCGATGCCCTGGCCGGGGACGACCGGCATCGCGTCGAGCATGTCGGCCAGCCCGCCCTGGCCGTGGGCGCGCAGCTGGGCCGCGGCCTGGGCCTTGGTCACTCCGTCGGGCAGCCGGCGGCCGATGATGCCGGACATGATCAGGTCGGTGGCGTGGCCGAGCACCTTGGGGCCGATGACGGTGAGGGTCACGCTGAGCACGCCCAGCAGCAGCGCCACCGCCATGCCGGCGCGCTCGGGGCGCATCTGGGCCAGCAGCCGTCTGCCGGAGCCCTTGAAGTCCATGGACTTCTCGGTGGGCTGGCCGCCCATGAACCGGGCGGGGCCGACCGCCGGGGCCGGGCCTCGGCCGGGGGCCTGCCCAGGGGTAGTCCCGGTGGCTGCCGGGGTCCCGGCGCGCGCGGCCGTCCCCTTGTCCGCGGTGGTCACGCCGCCTCCTGCTCGGTGAGCTGGGAGAGCACGATCTCCCGGTAGGTCTCGTTGTCGGCCATCAGTGCGCTGTGGGTGCCGGAGCCCACGACCCGGCCCTCGTCCAGGACGACGATCCGGTCGGCGCCGCGGATGGTGGAGACCCGCTGGGCGACGATCACGACCGTGGCGCGGTCCGTCTCGCGGGCGAGCGCGGTGCGCAGGGCGGCGTCGGTGGCGTAGTCCAGGGCCGAGAAGGAGTCGTCGAAGAGGTAGATGCCGGGCTTGCGGACCAGTGCCCGGGCGATGGCCAGGCGCTGGCGCTGGCCGCCGGAGACATTGGTGCCGCCCTGGGCGATGGGGGCGTCCAGACCGCCGTCCATCCGCTCGACGAACTCCCGGGCCTGGGCGGTCTCCAGGGCGTGCCAGAGCTCGTCGTCGGTGGCGTCCGGATTGCCGTAACGGAGGTTGGTGGCCACCGTCCCGGAGAAGAGGTACGGCTTCTGCGGGACCAGGCCGATGGCCCGGGCCAGCGTCTCCTGGTCGAGGGTGCGTACGTCCTCGCCGTCCACCAGGACCTGGCCGCCGGTCGCGTCGAAGAGCCGGGGCACCAGCCCGAGCAGGGTGGACTTGCCGCTGCCGGTGGAGCCGATGACGGCGGTGGTCTCGCCAGGGCGGGCGGTCAGCGAGATGTCCTTGAGGACCGGCTGTTCGGCGCCCGGGAAGCGGAACTCGACGTTGCGCAGCTCCAGTTCGCCGCGGCGGCGCAGCTCGGTGACGGGGTTCTCGGGCGGGACGACGCTGGAGTCCGTCGTCAGCACCTCCTGGATGCGCTCGGCGCAGACCTCGGCGCGCGGCAGCATCATCACCATGAACGTCGCCATCATGATCGACATCAGGATGTACATCAGGTAGCTGAGGAACGCGGTCAGCGCGCCGATCTCCATCCCGCCGCTGTCGATGCGCAGCCCGCCGAACCAGACCACGGCCACGCTGGAGAGGTTCACGATCAGCATGACCAGCGGGAACATCATCGACATCAGCCGGCCGGCGCGTACCGACACGTCGTACAGCTCGGTGTTGGCCCCGGCGAACCGCTCCCGCTCATGGGTGTCCCTGACGAAGGCGCGGATGACGCGGATACCGGAGATCTGTTCGCGCAGCACGCGGTTGACGGTGTCGACGCGCTCCTGCATCCCGCGGAAGAGCGGGCGCATCCGGCGCACGATCAGTGAGACGAGGATCCCGAGGACCGGGACGATGACCAGCAGGAGGCCCGACAGCGGTACGTCCTGGTTGAGCGCCATGAGGATGCCGCCGACGCACATGATCGGCGCGGAGACCATCATCGTGAACGTCATCAGCACCAGCATCTGGACCTGCTGGACGTCATTGGTGGTGCGGGTGATCAGGGAGGGCGCGCCGAATGCGCCGACCTCCCGGGCGGAGAAGGACTGCACCCGGTCGAAGACCGCGGCGCGGATGTCCCGGCCGAGCGCCATGGCCGTACGGGCGCCGAAGTAGACGGCTCCGATGGCGCAGACGATCTGGAGCAGCGTGACGGCGATCATGAAACCGCCGAGGCCGAGGATGTAGCCGGTGTCCCCCTTGACGACGCCGTTGTCGATGATGTCGGCGTTGAGGGTGGGCAGATAGAGGGTGGCCAGGGTCTGGATCAGCTGGAGCAGCACGATCAGGGATATGGAGCGCTTGTGGGGCCGCAGATGCGCCCGCGCGAGTCGGACCAGCACCCCATGAGCGTAGGTGAACGCTTGCCTTCGGCAATCGAATTTCCCCGGTTCGCCCAGGACGGACCGGACCCTTTGCCAGACCTTGCCCGGAACCGGATCGGCCGCCGCGTGCGCCATCATGGAGGCGGCAACGACGGAGTGCCCGCCACCACGGGCAGCCCCGACCGACCGACACGACGAAGAGGCCGCCGTGACAACAACTGGCACCGTGCGCTACTGGGCCGCGGCCAAAGCCGCCGCCGGCACGGCAGAGGAGCCGTATACGGCGGCGACGCTCGCCGAGGCACTGGACGCGGCACGCGCGGCACATGCCGCCAACCCCGAGTTCGCACGCGTTCTGCTGCGCTGCTCGTTCCTGGTGGACGGCGATCCGGTGGGCACCCGCGACCATGCGGCGGTGCCGCTGGCCGAGGGTGGCACCGTCGAGGTACTGCCGCCGTTCGCGGGAGGGTGAGCAGCCGATCATGAGCGACCACCAGCACTACGGCCACCGTCCGCACCAGCAGCCGCACCAGCCGCACGATCCCTATGCGCAGCAGGATCCCGCCTACGGGCAGCAGGCGTCTCACGGCCGGCACGCCGGGCAGCCGTCGTACGAACCGCAGACGGGCCATGGCGACCCGTACGGGCAGCAGGCGTACGACCCCTATGCGCAGCAGCGGCAGCCGCACCCGCCACAGCAGCCGCAGCAGCCGCGTCAGGACCCTTACGGGCGCGACCAGTACGGGCGCGACCAGTACGGGTACGACGCGTACGGCCAGCACCAGCAGCCGCAGCAGCCCCAACAGCCGCAGCACCAGCACCAGCACCAGCACCAGCCGCCGCAGCATGCGCAGCCCCAGTACCCACAGCCGCAGCAGCCCCCGCACTACCGCCATCTGCCGCCCCAGCCCGCCCAGCACCAGGGCGCGCTGCCGGCCGAGGAGCCGTACGCCCGCCGGCAGCCGCAGTCCCGGCCGGCGCCCGCCGCGGCCGCACCCGCCGCCGCGGCGCCCGCCGCCCCGTCGCTCCCCACCCGGCCGATGGCACCCAACCAGCGGGCCCGCGCCGAGGGCCGTTCGCCGATCATCCCGCCCGGCATCCAGCCGGCCGCGCTGACCGCCGGGCTCGCCCTGCTGCTGGCGCTGACCGCGCCGCTGGCCCGCCCGGTGCTCGCCGTACCGGTGGCGCTGCTCCAGGCGGTCACCGCCGCCGGCTGGTTCCGGCTCAACGGCATGTGGCCGGCCCGCCAGGGCATCGCGCTGGCGTTCCTGGCCGGACTGGCCACCGATGCCGCGCTGCTGGCCACCGACCGCGCGAGCGCGCCCCTGGTGGGCCTGGGCACGCTCGGGGTGTGGTGCCTGCTCGTGCTCATCCTCCAGCTGCGCAACCGCAGCAGCGCGGACGAGCGGATGTACGCGCTGACCGCCGGGCTGACCTCGACCGCGCTGACGGTGCTCGCCGCCGGACAGCTCGCGGCGAGCCCGCACGCCGTGGTGGTCGGCGCCGCCGCGGTCGCGGTGGCCACCCTCGCCCGGGCGCTGCCGCTGCCCTCCCTCGTCTCGATCGGCGTCTGCCTGGTGGCCGCCGCCGGGGCGGGCATCGGGGCCGGCCAGCTGACCGGCCTGGGGGCGTCCGGTGCGCTGCTCGGCCTGGCGGCCGGCGGCTGCGCCCTGACCGGCCTGCGGGTGGCCAGCTACGACTACCCGTCCCGCTTCGTGCACATGACGGCCGGGGTGGCCCTCCCGCTGGCCCTGGCCGCGCCCGCGGTGTACGTCCTGGGGCGGGCGCTGGGTTAACGGGCATACGGACCGCCGCGGCGGCCGTCGGGGAGCGCCGGGTGCGCTCCCGGGCGGCCGCCGCTCCCGTTGGGCCGAAGGCGTCCTCTAGGGTCTGTCCCGGAAGCGCAGGCCGGGGGCCTGCACGGATGAGCAGGCCGGGATCCGGCCCAGTGTGGGGGAAGTGGTTCGATGCGTGCACTTCGGGTGCTGTTGATCATCCTCGTCATATGCGGCGGACTGTTCGTGGCCGCCGACCGGGTGGCGGTGAATCTCGTGGAGGACCAGGCGGCGGACAAGATCCGCAGCAGTCAGGGGCTCGACAAGGCCCCGGAGGTCTCCATCAAGGGCTTCCCCTTCCTGACCCAGGTGGCGGGCCGCAGTCTGGAGGAGGTGGACGCCGAGCTCGGGGGCATCGAGGCCCGGGCCGAGGGGCGCACCCTGCGCATCGACCGGCTGTCGGCGCAGTTCCACGACGTCGGGCTGACCAGCGACTACATGTCCATAGAGAGCGCCGCCTCGGCCACCGGCAAGGCCCGGATCAGCTACGCGGACCTGACCAAGGCGGCCGGCGGCGGCGTCAAGATCACTTACGGCGGGCAGAAGAACGGCCGCAGCCAGGTCAAGATCTCTCCGAACGTCCCGGTGCTCAGCTCGCTGGACGTGACCGGCTCGCTCACCATCGTGGGCGGCAACACCGTCCGGCTGCGCGCCGACGGCCTCCCCGGGATGTGCCGGGCGCTGCCGGGCTGTGAGTCCCGGGTGCGCGCACAGACCGACCACGACTGGAAGCTGGACCAGCTGCCCGGCAATCTGAAGCTGGAGAAGGTGACGACCCTGGCGGACGGCATCTCGGTCTCCGCGTCCGGCAAGGACGTCAAGCTCCCCGGCTGACCGGGCGCCCACGGCGGGCCGCCCCACCGGCCCGCCGTCCACTTTCTGAGACAGCCCGGTCCGTACGCCAGACCCCCCACCTGCGCGGCCGCCCCCGGGCCCGGCCCCCGACGGCTGCACGGCGCTCCCTATCCCGTAATACGGACAATCACGTCTCGCTATTTGACACGCCGGTGACATGCCCGGCTTCGCGTCCCTACGATCGGTGCCATGCAGAGCGCATTGAGCCGTCTCCGTCCACGGGGACTGGCGGTACTGACGAAGCGGCGGGCAGTCGACCTGTGCCGCGTCGCCGCCATGCTCTGTCGCCCTGCCTGACGGGTCTTCGCACCCCGTCCTCACCGGCCGGCCCCGCAGGCCTGCCTCCGCGTGTCCCGCACCGCGCCAGCCCGCCCCGTACGAATGTGATGGTCCGTCCGGAAACGGTCCGGCGCGCACCCGGCGTACCCGCGTGCCACTCCGCAACCGCCCCCGCAACTGCCCCGGAGGAGAAGAACATGAGCCGTAGCGACGTCCTCGTAGACGCCGACTGGGTCGAGGCCCACCTCGATGACCCGAAGGTCGTGATCGTCGAGGTCGACGAGGACACCTCGGCCTACGACAAGAACCACATCAAGAACGCGGTCCGCATCGACTGGAAGAAGGACCTCCAGGACCCGGTGCGCCGCGACTTCGTCGACCAGGCGGGCTTCGAGGCGCTGCTCTCGGCCAAGGGCATCGCCAACGACGACACCGTCGTCCTCTACGGCGGCAACAACAACTGGTTCGCCTCCTACGCCTACTGGTACTTCAAGCTCTACGGCCACGACAGCGTCAAGCTGCTCGACGGCGGCCGTAAGAAGTGGGAGCTGGACTCCCGCGACCTGGTCGACGGCTCCGAGGTCCCCAACCGCCCGGCCACCGCCTACAAGGCCAAGGCCCAGGACACCTCGATCCGCGCCTTCCGTGACGACGTCGTCGCCGCGATCGGCAGCCTCAACCTCGTCGACGTGCGCTCCCCCGACGAGTTCAGCGGCAAGCTGCTCGCCCCGGCGCACCTGCCGCAGGAGCAGTCGCAGCGCCCCGGCCACGTGCCCAGCGCCCGCAACATCCCGTGGTCGAAGAACGCCAACGACGACGGCACCTTCAAGTCGGACGAGGAGCTCAAGGCCCTCTACGAGCAGGAGTCGGTCGACCTGGCGAAGGACACCATCGCCTACTGCCGCATCGGTGAGCGCTCCGCGCTGACCTGGTTCGTGCTGCACGAGCTGCTCGACCAGTCCAACGTCAAGAACTACGACGGCTCCTGGACCGAGTACGGCTCCCTGGTCGGCGTCCCGATCGAGCTCGGCGCCAACAAGTAACCCCGAAGCTTCTCCCCCGAACCCCTCAAGGAAGTACCGCTATGTGTGGAGCACAGGCCGGCGGCCCGGACGCCTCGACCATCAAGCCCGGTGAGACCACGATCCAGGGCAGCGTGACCCGCGACGGCGAGCCCGTCACCGGTTACGTCCGACTCCTGGACAGCACCGGAGAGTTCACCGCCGAGGTTCCCACCTCCGCGACCGGACAGTTCCGCTTCTACGCGGCCGAGGGCACCTGGACCGTGCGTGCGCTCGTCCCGGGCGGCACCGCGGACCGCACCGTCGTCGCCGAGAAGGGCGGTCTGGCGGAGGTCGCCATCGCCGTCTGACGACGGTTCCAGTACGTACCTTCCGTACGGCCGGAGGGCCGCACCCCAGAGGTTTGGACGCCTTGAGCAGGGGTGCGGCCCTCTTGCGCTGCCCCGTGCGCGGCCGGCTTCTTTCCCGTCCGCCGCGGACTTACCGTGGAGTTATGTACGCGCACCACCGGTCGCCCGCAGAGCGCCGTCATCGCCGGTACTTCCTGCTGATGGGCGTGTGCCTGGTGCTGTTCGTGCTCGCCTGGGGCGTGGTGCGGCTGTGGTCGGTACCGGCCGCGGTGGCCATGTGCCTGGTCGCCATGGTCATCCCGCCGGTCGCGGCGGTCATCGGCAACCGGCGGGAGCCCGGCGAGCGCTGGTGGGACGAGTCCGGCGACCCCGAGTCGGACCGCTGGTGGCGCGAGCTGGACGACCGCGGCGACGACAAGCACCCGCGGTAGCCCGCCCGTAACGGCCCGCGGCCGCTCAGTACACCAGCGCCTGGACGTCGTCCGGCATGATCTCGCTGACGAACACCTGGGCGCCGGCGATGCCCGCCCCCTCGATCAGGTCCTTCTGCTCGATGTCACGCCGGGCCGCGCACTGGGTGCAGACCGTGATCGCCCCGCCGCCCGCGCGGATCCCGTCGATCAGCTCCGGCAGCGGAGCGGCGTGCGGCAGCTCGAACTCGGCCGCCCGGCCCGGCAGCGCGAACCACACCGACTCCCCGGTCAGCCACAGCGAAACTTCCACCCCGCTGGCCACCGCCACCGCCGCCACCGTGAACGCCTGCGAGCACCGCTCGGGCGCATCGGCGCCCGCCGTCACCTTGATCACGAGCTTATTCGCCATGAGGCAAGAGTAGGGCCGGGGCCGGGAGGACGGACCTCACAGCGCCGCGGTCCGCCCCGCCGACTAGACTCGCAGGCGGTCCGTTACACCCTCACTCCGTCCAAGGAGCGCGCTCGTGCTTGAGGCATTCTTCACCACCCTGCTGGTTCTGGTCGCCGTCGGCGTGATCGCGTTCGCCGGGCTGACCTGGAAGAAGCTGTACCAGGGCCAGCGCTGACCTCCCCCGGAACATCCCCTCTCTACAGATCGCCTGAGCTGTCATGATCGAGATTCCGTCCGACCTGAACCCGGCCCTGGTGCCGCTCGCCTTCCTCCTCGGCAACTGGGAGGGCGCCGGCGTCGCCGACTTCCCGGGCACCGAGAAGTGCAACTTCGGGCAGGAAGTCAGCTTCACCCACGACGGCCGTGACTTCCTCGAATACACCTCGCACAGCTGGGTGCTCGACAGCGAGGGCAAGAAGGTCCGCCCGCTGGAGACCGAGAGCGGCTACTGGCGCATCGACGCGGACCGCAAGGTCGAGATCGTGATGATCCGCGACCAGGGCGTGGTGGAGGTCTGGTACGGCGAACTGGCCGACCAGAAGCCGCAGATCGACCTGGCCACCGACGCCATCGCGCGCACCGCCGCCTCCGGCCCGTACAGCGGCGGCAAGCGGCTCTACGGCTACGTCAACAGCGACCTGATGTGGGTCGGCGAGAAGTCCACCCCGGACGTACCGTTGCGCCCGTACATGTCGGCGCACCTGAAGAAGGTCGCCGACCTGAAGGAGTGGGCCGAGAGCCTGCCCGACGACATGCCCGACGGAGTGGCCTTCTTCAACCCGGACGGGACTCCGTACCAGGGCTGAGCTGCCCTCCAGCGTGACGCGCCCCGCGGGGGAAGTCCGGTGAGAGTCCGGCGCTGACCCGCAACGGTAAGCGGAAGCATCCTTTCCGTAAGCCCGATCGCCCGCGGCGGCGTCCGATCCTGACAACTCGCCGTGGACTGCGAGGGGACGCCGCGCGGCCGCGCGCTCCGGGCCGCCGCTCCGTTCCTCCCCAAGCTCTCAAGGAGCAGGGGGGACCCCCACGCCCGCGGCCCGAGCCGAAGGCGTACGTCCCTTGGCACGCCCCGCCCGCACCACCCCGCTGGTCGCCGCGCTCTGCGCCGCCCTCCTCGGCTCCCTGATCTGCGGCGTCGGCCTCGGCGCCGCCGGGGTGAGCTGGGCACAGGTGGTGCGCTACCTCGGCGCCGGACTCACCGGCGGCACCCTCACCCCCGACGAGGTCGCCGCCTACACCATCGTGTGGGAGCTGCGCTTCCCGCGGGCCGTGCTCGCCGCGGTCGTCGGTGCCGGGCTGGCCGCCATCGGCGTCGCCGTACAGGCCCTGGTCCGCAACGCCCTCGCCGACCCCTTCGTCCTCGGCATCTCCTCCGGCGCGGCCGTCGGCGCCAACGCCGTCCTGCTCTTCGGGGCGCTCGGCGCGCTCGGCGTCTGGGCGCTGTCGGCCGCCGCGTTCGGCTCGGCGCTGCTCGCCATGGCCCTGGTCTACGCGGCCGCCCGCACCGCCCACGGCCTCACCCCGCTGCGCCTGGTCCTGACCGGCACCGCCATGTACTACGGCTTCTCCGCCGTCACCACCCTCATGGTGTTCACCGCCGACCGCGGCGAGGCCGCCCGCTCGGCGATGATGTGGCTGCTCGGCAGCCTCAGCGGGGCCGGCTGGGAGTCGCTGCCGATCGCCGCGGCCGCGGTGGCCGCCGCACTGGTCCATCTGCTGCTGTCCGCGGGCCGGCTGAACGCACTGGCCATGGGCGACGAGACCGCGGCCACGCTCGGTGTGGACGCCGGACGGCTGCGCCGCGAGCTGTTCGTGGTCGCGGCCGCGGTCACCGGGGCGGTGGTCGCGGTCAGCGGGGCGATCGGCTTCGTCGGACTGATGGTGCCGCACCTCACCCGGATGCTGGTCGGCGCCGACCACCGCCGGGTGCTGGCCGTCGCCCCGCTGCTCGGCGCGGTGCTGCTGGTGTGGGTGGATCTGCTCTCACGGGTGCTGCTGGCCCCCGTCGAACTGCCCGTCGGGGTGCTCACCGCGGTGATCGGTGTGCCCTGTTTCGTGCTGCTGATGCGGCGGCGCGGCTACACCTTCGGAGGCGGCGCCTGATGCGGCTCGACATCGAGGGCCTGTCCGTGGAGGTGGCCGGCCGCCGCCTCGTCCACGACATCGCGCTACGGGCCGGCAGCGGGCGGCTCGTCGGCCTGGTCGGCCCCAACGGCAGCGGCAAGTCGACCCTGCTGCGCTGCGTCTACCGCGCACTGCGCCCGGCCGCCGGCAGGGTACGGCTGGACGGCACGGATCTGCACGCCATGGACGCGCGGGAGGGCGCCCGGCTGCTGGCCGCGCTGCCCCAAGAGGGCGGTACGGAGTTCGACTTCACCGTGGACGAGATCGTCGCGATGGGGCGGCTGCCGCATCAGCGCGGGTCGGGCCGGCCGAGCGCCGCCGACACCGCGGTGTGCGAGCGGGCGCTGGCCCGGGTCGGCGCCGGACATCTGGCCGGGCGCGGCTTCCTCAGCCTGTCCGGCGGCGAGAAACAGCGGGTACTGATCGCCCGGGCCCTGGCCCAGGAACCGGCGGTGCTGGTGCTCGACGAGCCGACCAACCACCTCGACATCGCCCAGCAGTTGGCGGTGCTGGCCCTCGTACGGGACAGCCGGCTGACCGTGCTGACCGCGCTGCACGACCTCAACCTGGCCGCCGTGCACTGCGATGAGCTCCATGTCCTCGCCGGCGGCCGGATCGTCGCCTCCGGGCCGCCGTACGACGTGCTGACGCCCGAGCTGCTGGCCGAGGTCTTCGGCGTACGGGCGCACCGGGTACGGCACCCCGAATCCGGCGCCCTCCAGCTGCTGTTCGCCCCCCTCACCGACACCCCCTAAGGACCCGTCATGCCCCGCCGCCCCGCAGCGCTGCTCACCGTCCTCGCCCTCGCCCTCCCGCTGGCCGTCACCGGGTGCGGCGCCAGGATCGCCGACGACGGCGCGCACGGCGGGGCGGCCGCCCGGAAAGGCGCCGGACGCTACCCCGTCACCGTCGAGAACTGCGGGGTGCGCACGACGTACGACAAGGCGCCCCGCCGCGTGGTCACCAATGACGTCGGCATCACCGAGATCATGTTCGCGCTGGGCCTGGAGGACCGGATGGCGGGCTATGCCATGCCCGACGACAAGGGGGATCTCGGCGCCGTCCCCTGGAAGGCCGCCTACGACAAGGTGCCCCGGCTCTCCAAGAAGGCCCTCACCAGGGAAATGGCGCTCGATGCCAGGGCCGATCTGGTCTTCGCCGGCTGGAACTACGGCTTCGGCGAGGACAGCGGCCTCACCCCCGCCGCCCTCAAGAAGCTCGGCATCGGTGCTTACGTCCTCACCGAGTCCTGCCGCCACGGCCGCGACTCCGGCAGCCGCGGTGTGATGCCGCCCCTCGAGGCGCTGTACACGGATCTGACGACGCTCGGGAAGATCTTCGGCGTCGAGGACCGCGCCGCCGCCCTGGTGAAGAAGTACCGCGCCCAGGTCGCCGAGGCCGCCGCCAAGGCCCCCGCACCCGGCCGCCGCCCGTCCGTCTTCCTCTACGACGACGGCCGCGACAAGCCGCTGACCGCGGGGCGGTACGCCGGTCCGCACGACATCATCACCAGGGCGGGCGGGGTCAACGTCATGCGGGACCTCAAGGACTCCTGGACGACCGTCGGCTGGGAGACCGTGGTCGCCCGCAACCCCGACGTCATCGTGATCAACAACTACGGCGATACCTCCGCGGCACAGAAGAAGGCCTTCCTGACCTCCTATCCGCCGCTCGCGCACGTCTCCGCGGTCAAGCACCGCCGGATCTACGTCATGGACTACGCCGAGCTCGTCGAAAGCCCCCGCAATCCGGCCGCCGTCAGCGCCCTGGCCCGCTATCTGCGCGGCCTGAAGACGGCCGGCTGAGACCGCGGCGCCTACGCACCCGCCGCCCGCCCTCCTACACTGGCGGTGTGGTGACCACCGACTGGCAGAGCGACCTCCGCAGGCGCGGATACCGCCTGACCCCCCAGCGTCAGCTCGTGCTGGAGGCCGTGGACAGGCTGGAGCACGCCACCCCGGACGACATCCTCACCGAGGTGCGCAAGACGGCGGGCGGGGTGAACATCTCCACCGTCTACCGCACCCTGGAACTCCTCGAGGAGCTCGGCCTGGTCAGCCATGCCCACCTCGGGCACGGGGCGCCCACGTACCACCTCGCCGACCGTCACCACCACATCCATCTGGTGTGCCGGGACTGTACGGACATCATCGAGGCGGACCTGTCGGTCGCGGAGCCGTTCACCGCGACGCTGCGCGAGCAGTTCGACTTCGAGACGGACATGAAGCACTTCGCGATCTTCGGGCGCTGTGCGTCCTGCCGCGCCAAGGCCGCCCAGGGTGACGGCTGAGGCAGCAGCGCCCGGGTCGTAGGCTGGGCCCATGCCGCGACACTCACACACCAGTCCCCTGCTGTCGCTGCCCGGCGCCGTCCCCGCCGAGGCTCCCGACGAAGGCGTCGCCGCGCACTACGGTGACCTCTTCCGGGAGCAGCGGGCCCTTGCCGACGGCGCCGGCTTCGTGGACCTCTCCCACCGCGGGGTGGTCACCGTCTCCGGCCCCGAACGGCTGAGCTGGCTGCACCTGCTGCTCACCCAGCACGTCAGCGAACTCCCGCCCGGCCAGGCCACCGAGGCGCTGATCCTCTCCGCGCACGGCCACATCGAGCACGCCCTCTACCTCGTCGACGACGGCGAGACGACCTGGATGCACACCGAGCCGGGCAGCCAGGAGGCGCTGATCGCCTACCTGGAGAGCATGAAGTTCTTCTACCGGGTCGACGTCGCCGACCGCACCGACGAGATCGCCGTGGTGCATCTGCCGGCCGGCTCGATCACCGAGACACCCGCGGACACCGTCGTACGCGAGACCGCGCACGGCCGCGATCTGTTCCTGGCGCGCGAGGGCCTGGAGGCCTTCGCCGCGGCCCACGGGCCGGCGATCGGCGTGCTGGCACTGGAGGCGCTGCGGGTCGAGGCCCACCGCCCGCGGCTGGGCCTGGAGACCGACCACCGCACCATCCCGCACGAACTGGGCTGGCTCGGCAGCGCCGTACACCTCCAGAAGGGCTGCTACCGCGGCCAGGAGACCGTCGCGCGGGTGCACAACCTGGGGAAGCCGCCGCGCCGGCTGGTCTTTCTGCACCTGGACGGCAGCGAGGTGCACCTGCCGCCGCACGGCACCCCCGTACGCCTCGCCGCGGACGGCGAGGAGGGCCGCCAGCTCGGCTTCATCACCACCTCGGCCCGGCACCACGAGCTCGGCCCGATCGCGCTGGCACTGGTCAAGCGGAACGTGCCGGTGGACGCCGAGCTGATGGCGGGCGGGACTGCGGCGGCGCAGGAAGTGGTCGTCGAGCCGTAGCGGGACACCGGCCACGGCCGCGGCCGCCCGGTGAAGTCCGGTGCCGGTGGAGGCCGGTCGCCTCGTGGCGCCCTACACCTCCACCAGCACCGTGAACGGCCCGTCGTTGGTCAGCGACACCTTCATCTGGGCGCCGAAGCGGCCGGTCTCCACATGGGCGCCCAGTGCCCGCAGCTGGGCGACGACCTCGTCGACCAGCGGTTCGGCCACCGGTCCGGGGGCCGCGGCGTTCCAGGTGGGGCGGCGGCCCTTACGGGCGTCACCGTAGAGAGTGAACTGGCTGATCACCAGCAGCGGCGCAGAGGTGTCCGAGCAGGACTTCTCACCCTGAAGAATCCGCACCGACCACAGCTTGCGGGCGAGCTGCGCGGCCTTCTCGGGAGTGTCGTCGTGGGTGACCCCCACCAGCACGCACAGCCCCTCGCCCACGATCTCCCCGACCGTTTCGCCCGCCACCTCGACGCGGGCGCCGTCAACTCTCTGCACCACAGCTCGCATACCCGCCATCATGCCGGGCGGCCGGACGGCTTCGGACAGCCGTACCCCTACGGGGGCCGTTCGGGTGCCATGGCCCTGCATAAGGACCGCCCAGAGTGGCACGATGCGTGCACGTGGTGCGTTTCACGGACAACATGCCCTGGACGCGTCACCGGACGAGGGGACGGAACCATTCATGAGCACTGTGGGCGCCGGACAGACACCCGGTCCCGTACCAACCGCCCGTACGACACCGGCCGGACGGACCCCGGCCGCTGCCGCGTCCGACACCGGGTCTGCCACACCCACCCCTCCGACACCACCGTCCGCGTCCACGACGCGCACCACCGCCGCCACCACCGCCCCACCCACCACTACGACCACAGCAGCGGCTCCCCCGGAGCCCACCGCCACCGAGGACGGCCCCATGCTCCAGGCAGGCCAGGCGCAGCACCCCCGCCCCCCGCAGCAGCGCGACCACTGCCGCCCGGCCGTCACCCCCGATCTCTCCGGGCTGGGGCTGCCCGAGCTGCGGGTGGTACGGCGTGACTCCCAGCAGGAGGAGGCCGATCTGAGCTACCTGCGGCGGCTGCTTCAGGGCCGTATCGACATCCTGCGGGCCGAGATCGCCCGCCGCAGCGCCCAGCACTCACCGCTGCTCGACCGGCTGCCGGAGATCCTGACGGACCTGCCGTCGCGGCACCGCTCCTCCGCGCGGCATGTGACCCTCGGCACCCCGCACAGCGAGGAGTACCGCAGGCTCGCCGAGGAAATGCTCGGTGAGGTGGAGCTGTCCGACCTCACCGCGCGCACGGACCAGGAGCTGCACGACGCGATGGGCCGGCTGATCCGCTACGAACGGCAGGTGTCGCGGCGGCGCCAGTCGCTACAGCGCACCACCGACGATTGCAGTGCGGAAATCGCCCGCAGGTACCGTGAAGGCGAAGCGCAAGTAGACGACCTGCTGTCCTGACCAGGCCACAAACCTCCGGGGCAGGGTCGAACTCCCCACCCCCGGAAGGCTGCCGATGACCTCGTCCTCGCCCACCCCGATAGCCGAGCCGGCCGCGCAGTCCGCGCCCGTCCCGGTCTCCCCCGTCCTCGCCGAGGTCGTGCGCTCCGGCTTCGTCGAGGGCCGGCACCGCGGCTCGCTGGTGGTGCTCGCGGCCGACGGCAGCGTGGAGTGGGCGCTGGGCGACGTGACCGCCCCGGTCTTCCCCCGGTCGACGAACAAGCCGATGCAGGCCGCGGCGGTCCTGCGGGCGGGCCTGGACCTCTCCGGCGAGCGGCTGGCGCTGGCCGCCGCCAGCCACTCCGGTGAGGCCTTCCACCTCGATCTCGTACGGACCATGCTCGCCGAGCACGGCCTGACCGCCGACGCGCTCCAGACGCCGCCCGACCTGCCGCTGGACCCGCAGGAGGCGGAGAGCTACCTCGCCTCGGGCCAGGTCCGCGACCGCCTTGCCATGAACTGCTCGGGCAAGCACACCGCGATGCTGGCCGCCGCGGCGCTGAACGGCTGGCCACTGGCCACCTACCTCGACCAGGACCACCCGCTCCAGCAGCTGGTGGCCGAGGGCGTGCGCACCGCGAGCGGCGAGGACGTCAGGCACGTCGGCACGGACGGCTGTGGCGCACCGCTGCTCGCGCTCTCCCTGACCGGCCTGGCCCGCGCCTTCCGGCACTTCGTCATGGCGGAGCCCGGCACCCCCGAGCGGCGGGTCGCCGATGCCATGCGCGCCCACCCGGAGTACGTCGCCGGCACCCGCCGCCCCGACACCTGGCTGATGCAGGCGCTGCCCGGCACCCTGTCGAAGATGGGCGCCGAGGCCGTGCAGGCTCTGGCCCTGCCCGACGGCCGCGCCCTCGCCTTCAAGATCGACGACGGTGCCATCCGCACCCTCGGCCCCATCCTCGCCCGCGTACTGCGCCGGATGGCCATCGACGACCCCGTCCTGGCGCGCCTGGAGGACGCTCCGCTGCTGGGTGGGGGCGTGCGGGTGGGGGAGATCCGGGCGGCGTTCTGAGCGGTGGGCGGTCGTACGGGCCGGGCGGAGTCCGGGCGGGGCGCGGGGGCGGGAGGTGGGGGTGACGCGGGCGGGCCGTGAGGGCGTGGACGCGCGGGGCGGCGGGCCGGCTCCGGGGACGCGCCCGACCGTCGCCACCATCGGCCCGCGACCGCTGCCGCGACGACCATGGCCTGCATAAAGTGGCGATGACAGGGCACGCACGCACCATCCACCACAGCAGGAGGCCGGCGACATGAGCGACGCGAATCCCCAGCCGCAGAGGCCCGAGGCGGTCGAGCACGCGCACGACCCGGAGGTACTCCAGCTCGCGGCGAAGGTCTTCGACCTGGCGCGGCACGGCGACACCGATACCGTCGCCGCGTACGTGGACGCGGGCGTACCCGCCAACCTGACGAACGACAAGGGCGACTCGCTCGTGATGCTGGCCGCCTACCACGGCCACCCGGCCACCGTGGAGGCCCTGTTGCAGCGCGGTGCCGACCCGGACCGCACCAATGACCGCGGTCAGACGCCGCTGGCCGGCGCGGTCTTCAAGGGCGAGGACGAGGTCGTCAAGGCCCTGGTCGCCCATGGCGCGGACCCGTCGGCGGGCACCCCGTCGGCGATCGAGACGGCCCGGATGTTCCAGAAGGCGGACCTGCTGAAGCTCTTCGGGGCGGAGTGACGCGGTGACACGGAGCCGCTGAGGCCCTTCCGGGCGGGAGGGGCGCCGCACCGGTGCCCCTCGCGGCGATTGACCTCAAGTTCGCTTGAGGTCCTAGCGTCGAGTCCCGACGGCGACACCGCCGCCGACTCCCCGCTACGCCACGCCACGAAGGGCCCCGCATGTCCCAGCACCCCTACCGCCTCGCAGTGATCGTCGCCAGCACCCGGGAGGGCCGGTTCGCGCCCGTCATCGCGAACTGGTTCACCCGGCACACCGCCGGTCACCCCCAGATCGACGTGGACGTCATCGACCTGGACACCCTCCGCCCGTACACACTCCGCCACGGCAGCGAGGAGTACGAGACCTTCGCCAAGCGCGTCGACGAGGCGGACGCCTTCGTCGTGATCACCCCGGAGTACAACCACTCCTTCCCGGCCCCGCTCAAGCACGCCATCGACCTGCTGCACCGCCAGTGGCAGGCCAAGCCGGTCGGCTTCGTCTCGTACGGCGGGATCTCCGGAGGCCTCCGCGCCGTCGAACAACTGCGCCTGGTCTTCGCCGAGTTGCACGCGACGACCGTGCGCGAGACGGTGAGCTTCGCCATGGCCGGCAACCTCTTCGACGACGCGGGCCACCTGCACGATCCGGCCCCCGCAACCCAGGCCGCCGACACCCTGCTGCACCAGCTGACCTGGTGGGCCGTGGCACTCCGCGACGCCAGGGCGCTCCGGCCGTACGGGGGGTAGCCGCACGGGGGGGCGGAGGAGGCGCGGCGGGCAGGAGGGCGGAGCCTGCGGGCTCCGCCGCCCGAGGCGGTGCGGCTCGTCCGTGGCGCCTACGCTCCGCCCTCCGCCGCCCCTACGCCCTCCGGACCGATCGCGCGGTCGACGAGCGCCGAGATCAGCCCGTCGGTCTCCTCGGCCGGCACCACGCCCGGCAGCGTCAGCTGCTCCAGCATCAGCCCGGTCATCGCGAGGTAGATCAGCACCACCGCCGTACGGTCACCGGGCAGCCCGCCCTCCAGGTGGAAGCGGATGTCGTCGTCGAGCGTCGCCCGGATGGCCCGGGTCAGCTCCGCACGCAGTTCGGGCCGCCGGGTGGCCTCCAGGCGCAGCTCCAGCATCGCCAGATAGCCGGTGCGGTTCTCGGTCACCCGGCGGTTGATCCAGCCCATCAGCTCGGCGACCAGCGCCCGGCTCGGCGGCGCCGCCATCACCGCGGTGACCTCGTCCGGATCGGGCGCGATGCGCTGGTGGATCTGCCCGGTGACCTGGGCCAGCAGAGCGTCCCTGCTGGCGAAGTAGTTGGAGGCGGTGCCCTTGGGCACGCCTGCGGCCGTATCGACCGCCCGGAAGGTCAGTCCGCGCGCGCCGTCCCGCGCCAGTACCTCGATCGCGGCATCCACCAGCGCCGTCCGCCGCTCAGGGTTACGCACCATGCCGTCGCCCACCTCGCTCCATCTCGCCCACGCTCCCTCCGTACGAGCCCTGCCCGGAAAGCCGCCTGGCAGCCTCGCAGCCTCTCCGTACTTTCCGTAAAGGGGCTTACTTTCCGTAAAAGGCTTGCAACCACTACATCCAAAGTACTACAACTGGAGTTGTTGCCGCGGCCGGACCCGCCTGCCGCGAACGGAGAGGATCACCATGCGCTTCACCAAGCTCGGCACCGCCCTGCTCACCGACGACGTCGCCGCCAGCACCCGCTTCTACGTCGACCACTTCGGCTTCCAGGCGCTTGTGGAACTGGACTGGTACGCCAGCCTCCAGCACCCCCAACACCCCGAATACCACCTGGACTTCACCCAGCGCGGCCATGAGGCCATGCCCGAGGACTTCCGCACCCAGGAGACCGGCGGCGTACTCCTCGGCTTCCTCGTGGAGGACGCCAAGGCGGAGGAGGCCGCACTGCGCGCCAAGGGCATAACGATCGCCGCACCCGTCCGCGACGAGCCCTGGGGCCAGCGCCGTTTCAACGTCTGGGCCCCTGAGGGCACCCTGATCGAGGTCCTCCAGAACATCGACCCCGACCCGGAATGGCTCGCCGCCCAGGGACTGTGAGGGACGGTAGCGACGGAGCGGACACAGCGACTGGGCGGACGGCAGCGAGCGAGCGGACTCAGTGACTGAGCGGACGGCAGCGACTGGGCGGACCGCAGCGATGGGGTAGACAACAGCCGAACGGTCCGCGGCTGCCCAATACTTGATCCGCGAGGGGATCCCGGGGTGGGGACGACGCGAGGGGGAAGTGGACCATGAGCGCACGCAAGGGCCCGTACACATGCGGGCTGGACGCCGCGGTGGACGTCATCGACGGCAAATGGAAGGTGCTGCTGCTGTGGGCGCTGGCGCAGCGTCCCCAGCGGTTCGGGGAACTGCGCCGCGGGCTGCCGAAGATCACCGAAAAGGTGCTGACCCAGCAGCTGCGCGAACTGGAGGCCGACGGCATCGTCCACCGCGAGGTCTTCCCCGAAGTACCGCCGAGGGTCGAGTACTCGCTCACCGCGGCCGGCACCTCGCTGAACGAGGCGCTGGCTCCCCTGGGCGACTGGGGTCGCGCCCACATGGCACACCTGGAGGCCACGTACCCCCAGCGCCATCCGGCCTGAGCGGGGCGGTCCAGGGGGTGTCCTTCGGACCGGGCGCGGCGCGCAGCGCTACCCCCGGTCCCCCCGCCGCACGGCCGTGGCGATATGCACCGTCATCGCACACGGAATCCGCCCGTCCGGCAGGGCGGACGCCGCCGACTCGGCCTCGAAGCGGGCCCGTAGCTCCGCCGTGACCGCAGGATCGAGCGGTCCGAACTCGTAGTGACCACCGAGGGTCGCCCAGACCTGCTCCGGCGGTCCGGTCAGATCGATCCGTACGGTCTCCCACGCCACGGGCCCGAACCCCGCCGGGCCGAAGACCGCATCGAACCCCTCGCGGGTCCGCAGCCGCCGGTCCCCGAGCGTCGGAATCCGCTGCTCCGCAGGCGCCGCCCTGAGCAGCGGCCCTGACAGCCGCAGAAACCTCTCGTACGCCTCCCCGCCGGCCGCGCCGCCGCCCAGGACGACCGCCAGCGTGCCGCCCGGTGCCAGCACCCGCGCCACCTCGGCCGCCACCCGCTCCGCGTCGTTCATCAGCATCAGCGCCATATGTGACACACATCCGTCGAACTGCGCTGCTTGGAAGGGGAGTTGCTGCGCGCGCCCGGCACACAGCCCCGCCGTGCCGAGCCCCGGCCGACGGCGCGCCAGCGCCAGCTCCTCACCGGTCAGATCCAGCCCGACAAGCACCCGGCCGGACTCACCTCGCAGGTCCGCGGCTCCGCCCTGGCCGCACACCGCCTCACCCCGCGGATCCGCGGCCTCACCCCGCCGGCCCGCGACCTCACCCCGCGGGCCCGTGGCCTCACCCCGTGGGCCCATGACCTCAGCCCGTTGGCCCGCGGCCTCGTCCTGGCGGCCCGCCGCCGCGACTCGCGGGCTCGTGGCCTCGTCCCGGCGGCGCGCGGCGAGCAGCTCCAGCAACAGCCCGTCGCCACAGCCGAGATCCAGCACCCGCGCGCACTCCGCCACCCGGTCCCGCAGGATCTCGTAACTCGACCGGCCGTCCGCGGCCCGGCCGTGCGCCATCGCCCGCACCGTCACCGCCGGATGCGCCGCGTGAAAGGCCCGCAGAAACGCTTCCTGATCCGTCGCCATCCGCCGATCGTAGGAGCCCCGGCGCACCCTACGGGCGCGTTCCAGCCGCTCACTCCCGGCAGGCCACTCACTCCTCGACCGGCCGCTCCTGGAGGGCCCAGCCGTTCCCGTCCGGATCGCTGAAGTAGACGAACGAGTTCCATGCCCCGCCGGGCCCCTCAGCCATCGCACCGTCCTCGACATGCTGTACGGGCCCGGCCGCCACTCCCCGTTCAACCAACTGCGCACGAGCCGCGGCGATATCGGACACCGCCAGTTGCAGACCCTGCACCGAGCCGGGCGGCACCGCCGTCACACCGTCCCCCGCTCCGATCACGATCGAGCAGCCCGAACCCGGCGGCGTCAGCTGCACGATGCGCACCTCGTCACCGACGCACATGTCGTGATCGACGGCAAAGCCCAGCTGCTCGCTGTAGAAACGCTTCGCCCGCTCCACATCCGACACCGGAACCGGCACCAGTTCGAGCTTCCAGTCCATGGCGCGCCGCCCTTCCGTACGGACGAGGGCCCTGCACGGCCACCGTCGAAACCGGCCTTGTCGCGCTGCACAAACCTGCCGCAGCAACCTGCTGCACAAGCCTGCCGCCAAGACTTGCCGCAGGCCTTGCTGCAAAGACCTGCCGCAAAAGTTGGCTGCGCTGCAAAGTCTAGGGAGCGGGCGGGGGATGCGCGCCCCGTTGACGGAGTGAGCACTCACTCCATACCGTGGGGTGATGACGCCACAGCCCGCCCCACCCCGTCGTCGCGCCCCCGGCATGAGCGTCGAGCAGCGCCGGGCCATGATCGTGGCGGCCGCCCTGCCGCTCGTGGCGGAGTACGGCGCGGCCGTCACCACCAGCCAGATCGCCCGCGCCGCCGGCATCGGGGAAGCCACGATCTTCCGCGCCTTCAAGGACAAGGACGAGGTCCTGGACGCCTGCGTAGCGGAGGCGACCGGCACGGACCACGTCCTGCGCGAACTGGCCTCGCTCCCCCTGGACCAACCGCTCACCACCCGGCTCAGGGAGGCCGCCGAAGCCCTGCGCGCCCATATGGAACGGATGGGCACCGTCATCGGCGCCCTCCAGGCCTCCGGTCACCGTCGCGGCCGCCCGCCCGGGACCGGGCCTCAGAGCGCCGGCGAAGGCCCGCCGCCGGACGCCCGGGCGCAGTCCGTCACCGCCCTGCGCAACGCCCTCGTCGAACTGATCGAACCGGACCGTACCGCCTTCCGCCTGCCCGCCGAGAAGGTTGCCTCCGCCTTCCTGGGCCTCCTCTTCACCCGCCTCCAGTCACCACTCCCGGAGTCCGAGTCCCCCCTCACCCCCGAAGAACTCATCGACCTCCTCCTCCACGGCACCCTCCTCCCCACCCCGACAACGCCTGAGGGCACCACCCCTTGACCACCACCCACCCCGACAACGCCTGAGAGCGGCACCCCTTGACCACCACCTAGCCTGAGACCGCCTGAGGCTGCCGCCCTCAAACGCCACCAGTGGGGGCTGGATGACCGCGCGGCCCAACCCCGCGCCTGAGCCCGCCAGATGGCCATGCTTCCCCGACCACCGGCCTAGAGACCCCGACCCTGACGGCTCGGGCGCCGCCTTCCCCCTGACCCCCTCAGATGAACGCTCTACTTCGGCCAACAGCAGGGAGCCCTGACGAGTGCTCTCGCTCAACCACCGTCCTCGGCCCGCCAGATGAACGGTCCCTGAACAGCGGCGCCCAGGACCGCCTGAAGTCGATACCTGCCTCGACCACCAAGCGGGGCCCCTGACAGCCGCGCGCACCGCTACACCACCGGCCGCGTCCCGGCCCCCGCAACCACCCACCCTCGCATACGAGTTCGCCATGCCACGACGCCCGACGACCACCCAGGAGCGCCTGATGCCCATATCCCTCAACCACACCATCGTCCCGGCCGCCGACCACCGCGCAGCCGCCCACTTCTTCGCCTCCGTCATGGGCCTCCCGGAACTCCCACCGGCCGGCCGCCACGGCCACTTCGCCCCGGTCCGGGTGAACGAGTCACTCACCCTCGACTTCATGACCCTGCCGGACGCCGAGGGCCACCACCTCGCCTTCGACGTCGACCACGAGACCTTCGACGCAATCCTCGCCCGCCTCCAGGCGGCCGGCATCCCCTACGGCAACGACCCCGCCACCCCCGACAACGGCCGCATCGATCACCCCCTGTGCCCCCGCGGCCTGTTCTTCCGCGACGCCTCCGACAATCTGTACGAGCTCATGTCCTCCGCGTAGCCGCCACTCACTTTCCCGCGCTCACCCCCACCCTTTCTCGCGCTCACCACTCACCGTCGGCCGCTCACCGCCGACCGCTCACCGACCACCGCTCCGGGTCTCTCCCCCGGGCCCCGCCCCTCCCCTCCCACCCCCACGCACCTCTCGCCCCACCCCTCCTCGCACCCCTGGCGCCGATACCTGGCGCCCGCTCCCCGTCGCCCGCTCCCCATCACGGGTGCGTCCCGGCTCGCCCCGACGTCCCGACCGCACCCGCCGCGTAGCCGCCGCCACACCGCCCTGCCCGCCCCCGGCCGTCGCCGAGCCCCGCAGTCGACGTGCCCGCGCACCCCGCCTACGCAGCCGCCGCCCCACCGCTGCTGCTGCCGGACTACCGCCCGGCCGCACTGCCGCCACACCGCCCCCAGCGCTCCCGACGGCAGCCCTCGGCCTCCCCTCTCAGCGACCGCCGTCCGCGACCACGGTTCTCAGCCGTCGACGAAGGTCATGCTCACCTCGTCGTAGCGCGTGCCAGCTATCTGGGCGGCGGGGGCCGCGGCGTCTATCGCAGCGAGTTCGTCGGCGGACAGTTCGATGGCCAGCGCGCCGAGGTTCTCCTCCAGGTACTTCTGTCGGCGGGTGCCAGGGATCGGCACCACGTCGTCGCCGCGGTGCTGCACCCAGGCCAGGGCGAGCTGGCCGGCGCTGACGCCCTTATCGGCGGCGAGTTCGTTCAGCTTCTCGACGATGGCCAGGTTCTGCTCAAGGTTGCCGTCGGCGAAGCGAGGCTGGGTCCGGCGCAGGTCGGACTCCGGCAGGCCCTTCACCGACGTGTACCGCCCCGTCAGGAAGCCTCGCCCGAGGGGCGAGAACGGCACCAGGCCGATGCCGAGTTCACGGCACACCGGCGCGATCTCCTGCTCCAGGTCGCGGGTCCACAGCGACCATTCGCTCTGGAGCGCGGCGATCGGATGCACCGCATGCGCCCGTCGCAGCGTCGCTACGCCCGCCTCGGACAGTCCGAGGTGTCGCACCTTGCCGGCCGCGACAAGTTCCGCCATCGCGCCGACGGTCTCCTCGATCGGCACCTCGGGGTCGACACGGTGCTGGTAGTAGAGATCGATGTGGTCGACCCCGAGCCGGCGCAGCGATGCGTCACATGCCTGCCGTACGTAGGCGGCGTCGCCCCGGATCGCGGTCGGCTCACCGAGTCGGTTGGCGAACCCGAACTTCGTCGCCAGCACCACCTCGTCCCGCCGGCCGGATATCGCCCGGCCGATCAGTTCCTCGTTGTGCCCCGCACCGTAGAAATCGGAGGTGTCCAGCAGGCTGACGCCGAGGTCGAGTGCGCGGTGGATGGTGGCGATCGACTGCGCGTCGTCCGATGCGCCATAGCCGTGGCTCATCCCCATGCAGCCGAGCCCCTGCGCGGAAACCACCAGTTCACCGAGCTTGCGTGAAGGAATGTTCGTCGTCATGCTGCTGCTACCTCCTGGACCGGGTCCGTCCCGGAATTCCGTTCTGGACGGTATGAGTTGGAGTGCACTCCAAGTCAACACGCAGCCGGTGGCGGTCCAATGGGGCCGGTCGTGGTCCCGCCGTGCTCCCTCAGACGGCGTCGCCCGCTATGGCCCGCAGAGCCTGGCAGTGGGCGGCGAAGGCGGCTCGGCCGTCGGCCGTCAGGGCCAGCCAGGTACGCGGACGCTTGCCGACATAGCCCTTGGTGACGGCGACGTAGCCGGCCTTCTCCAACGTGGCGACCTGCCGCGACAGGACCGAATCGCTCACCTCGACGGCGTCGCGGACGAAGGCGAACTCGGCCTTTTCGGCGGCGGCCAGTGTCGCCACGATGGAGAAGCGCACCGGTGCGTGAATCACCTCGTCGAGCCCGTGGCGCGGGTGGGTTCCCTGGTTGGGGTCGGTCACCGCCGGGCCTCCATATAGCCGCCTATCAGCCCGGGCAGAGCCACCACCAATGCGCCGGGCACCCACCACGTCACCGCACCATGGAACCAGATCGTGCCGGGCAGCAGCACCGCTCCGTAGAGCAACGCCCAGGCGAGGATCATGCCTATGTGCCGTCGGCCGTAGCCTCGTCGGGCGACGCTCTGGCGAGCCGAATACACCGTCAGCCCGGCGATGGTGGCACACCAGAAGGCGATGCCGATCGCCACCCCGTACGGGTGCTCCAACAGCCCGACGGCCAGCACTAGGACCGCGGCCGCGCAGCCGTAGATGACCTGATGGCGGACGTACCACTTCGCGCCGTCCCGCACCGTCGAACTCAGCTCCTGCGCACGGGCCAGTGCGGCCGCCGCGTCTGCGGCTGTAGGTGCGGCTGCGGGTCCATGCTCCGCCATATCAGTTCCCCCTGACTGCTCTTCGGGCCTTCGACCCTCGGCCCTTCTCCCCGTGCCGGTTCTTCTCCGGCCCCTCGCCGGTCTGGTCCGGCTCGATGTATTCATCGTGACAAGTACTTTCCAATCTGACAAGTACTTTCCAGCCATAGCTGTTCGATGGTGGCTGACGCGCACGCCCTCGCTCGCCGGGATCGGCACCGCGGCGCAGGCGGGAGCACAGCACGGGGAGAGGCTTGGCCCAGTGCTGAGCGGCAAGTTCGCAGGGGTACCCGTCCTCGCCGTCCTCGCCGTCCCCGCCGTCCCCGCCGTCCCCGCTGAGGTCTTACCGCGTGAACGCCAACTCCCCTTTCAGTGCGGCCTTCGTCCGCCTCACCGAGCCGCATGCCGCCTGGGACGTCGAGCAGTTGGAAGCCTTCAACACCTTTCTGCGGGCGCCGCGGCAGCCCGCACCACGGGCGCCAGGTGCACAGACCAGCCCGCCGGACCGCCCAGGTGCACCGACCCACCCGGCCGACGCGCCCCGCCCACCCGGCGCAACCGCCGTCTGTGCGCAGCGCCCCAGGTCAGGTACTGTTGCCCGCTCCAGCAGTGGACCGACCGAGGAGGTGAGACCGATACCCCGCCAGACCAGGCAGGCGCTCCCGTCTCACGCCCGTGCGGTCCCTCCGGTTCGGATGGCCGTCCGACACACGTGACCCGGGAAGCGCCCTCGGCGTCCCGAAAGGCTCACATGTCGTCACAGTCGTCACACCAGAAGCCGTCAGCTCAGATGTCTTCACCTCACCTGTCGTCCCTCCCGTCGCTTCTCCCAGCTCCTCCCTCCGCGCCGCCCCTCCCCCATCCGGACATCGCCGCCAGGCTGCGCGCCGCCGGCTGTGTCTTCGCCGAGGACGAGGCGGAGCTGCTGCTCTCCACGGCACGTACGCCGGACGAACTCGCCGCCATGGTGGAGCAGCGCGTCATCGGCCTTCCCCTTGAACACGTCCTCGGCTGGGCGGAGTTCCACGGTTTGCGGGTCGCCGTCGACCCGGGCGTCTTCGTACCGCGCCGCCGGACCGAGTTCCTTGTGGGCCAGGCCGTCGGCCTGGGCCTCCAGGCCACCGCCCCCGGCCACGGCCGCGGGCCACACAACGCCGACCGCTCCCGGCGGCCCACGGTCGTCGTCGACCTGTGCTGCGGCTCCGGAGCGGTGGGCACCGCATTGGCCGCCTCCCTGGGGCGGGTTGAGCTGTACGCGGCCGACATCGAGCCCGCGGCGGTGCGCTGTGCCCGCCGTAACGTCGCCCCCATGGGAGGCGAGGTCTACGAAGGCGACCTCTTCGACCCGCTGCCCACCGGGCTCCGCGGCCGTATCGACATCCTGGTGGCCAACGTCCCCTACGTACCGACCGAAGAGGTCGGGCTGCTGCCCCCGGAGGCGCGCGAGTACGAGCCGCTGGTGGCCCTTGACGGCGGTGCGGACGGGCTCGATGTGCTGCGGCGGGTGACCGCGGCCGCGCCGCAGTGGCTGGCGCCGGGCGGTCATCTGCTGGTCGAGACGAGCGAACGGCAGGCGCCGCGGGCCGTAGAGGAGTTCGCCCGGATGGGCCTGCATCCCCAGGTTGCCTCCTCCGACGAGCTGTACGCGACGGTCATCATCGGGACCCGTCCCCGTGAGGAGCAGCAGACCATGGAGCAGCAGTCCGAAGAGCCGCAGGACGAGGAGCGGCAGACCGAGGAACAGCAGGCCGGCGAGCAGCAGACCGACGAGCGACCAGAGCGGTAACGGGGAGGGCCCCGGCCCAAAAACCCGCGAGCCACCGAGCCCACGAGCCACCGAGCCCCAGAACCCCCACAGGCCACCGAGCCCGTAAAACCCGTTGGGGGCTCACCCCCACCCCGGTCTACCGTGACGTCATGGCTTCGATGAGCTACGAGCGCCACTGTGCCGAGATCGTCGCGCAGACCACCGAGTTGACCTCCTGCCTCGCGGGCACCGGTCTGACGGCACCCGTGCCCACCTGTCCCGGATGGAACCTCGCCCAGTTGCTGCGTCACCTGGGCGGGGCGCATCGGTGGGTGGAGACGATCGTCCGGACCCGGGCGACGGAGCCCGTCTCCGACGAGCAGGTCAACCACTTCTCCGACCGTACGGACAAGGACCCCGCCGCGCTCGGCGCCTGGCTCATGAAGGGCGCCGAGCAACTGGCGGACACCCTGCGGACGGCCGGTCCCGAGGCCGAGGTGTGGACCGTGGCGCCCGGTGGGACACCGGTCTTCTGGGCCCGCCGTATGGCACACGAAACGGTCGTCCACCGCGCCGATGTGACCTTCACGGTCGCCGCCGCTTCCGCACCCTGGGCAACCGGACCCGCCGGCGTGCCGTCGCCCGGCCGGACGGGGGCCGTCGACGGACCGGACTTCACCGTCGACGAGGACGTGGCCATCGACGCCCTCGACGAGTGGATGAGCTTCGGCTCGCTGCCGCAGGTCTTCGAGACCAAGCCCGGGCTGCGCACGGCGATGTCGGGCGGCCGCACCCTGCACTTCCACGCCACCGACACCACGCCCGGCAGTGCCGCGGACTGGCTGGTCGGCCTCGACGGCGACCGCCTCACCTGGCGGCGCGCGCACGCCCCGGCCACCGTCGCCGTCCGTGGCCCGCTGGCCGAACTGCTGCTGCTGATCTACGGCCGGCGCGCCACCACCAGCAGCCGCCTCGAAGTCCTCGGCGACACCTCGCTCCTCGACACCTGGCTCGACGGCCTCAGCTTCTGGCTCAAGGAATGAGCCCCACGGCTTCTGGCCGAAAGAGTCAGCCCCGCGGCTTCTGGCCCAAGGAGTAAGCCCCGCGGCTTCGGGCCGAAGGAGTCGGCCCCGCGGCTTCGGGCCCAGGAGCGAGCCCGCGGCTTCTGGTGAAGAGCCCCGCGCCGGGCGGCCAGTCACCCGTGGGCAGTCACCCGCGCGCAGCCCACCCCGGCACCGTCGGCAGCACCTTCTCGGCGACCCGGAGCAGCACCGCGTCGTCCGGCACCCCGCCGTCCGTGCGCCACAGGGCCAACTCGAAGGAGCCGCCGCTGTCCTTTGCGTCCTGGGCCACGCTGAGGACGCGTGCCGGGACGCCGGGACCGCTGTTGGTGTCGCTCCCGTCGAGGCGGAAACTGATGCTGATGGTGCGGTCCGAGTAGAGGACCGCCGGGCGGTCCAGAACCTTCTGCTGCCGTGCGCCGTCCCCCAGAAGTGCGGCGGACCCGGCCACCGGAAGACGGTCGTAGGTGGCGGACAGCGTCGCGGTGTAGGTCTCGAACTCGACCTGGGCAGACGGAGTGGCGATCTCCTTGCCGCCGGCGAGTTTGACGGAGCTGCCGCTGCCACCGGCGGTCTTCGCGATCTCCCCCGGTGTGCCCAGCAGTTCAGCGAGGTCGGAGCGGTGCAGCGCCTTGCACAGTTGCGCCCCGGAGACGTGCCGGGACGCCTTGTCGGCCTCCCCGCCCGAGCATGTGGCGGGCGTCGGGGAACTGTCCGAGGCCGACGACGTCTTCCCGAACGTCCACAGGCCGAGACAGAGTGCCGCCACCAGCGCCACGGCCGCGACGGCCTGCCCCCACGCGCCCGCTGCCTTCGCAGGCGCGCCGATATTGTCTGCCATGTCCCCCGCCTGCCCTGATCCCCCGATACGTGCCCGCGGACCTTAACCCGGGATCATCAGGCGGACAAGCAAATTGGCCGTGCTCGCGGTGCCCACCCTGGTCGGTGCGCAAACCCTGCCCGCCTGCGGGCCATGGCGGCGATGATGTCGCCATGGACTTCTCGACAGGGTTCACGAGGTTGTTGGGGGTGCGGCATCCGATTGCGCTGGCGCCGATGGGCGGGTCGGCCGGCGGTGCGCTGGCGGCGGCTGTCGCTCGCGGTGGCGGGCTCGGGGTGGTGGGCGTCGGAGGCGGGGAACGGCCGTTGCTGGAGCGCGAGTTGCCGATCGTCGCCGCGGGCACCGACCAGCCGTGGGGTGTTGGTTTCCAGACGTGGGCGATCGAGGCCGGGGCGGTTGAGCGTGCGCTCGAATTCGGCCCCAGGGCGGTGATGTTGTCGTTCGGTGATCCGAGCCCGTTCGTGGACGTCATCCGCCGGGCGGGGGCAACCCTGATCCTTCAGGTGACCGATCTGGAGGAGGCCCGGCAGGCCGTCGATCTGGGCGCCGACGTCATCGTGGCGCAGGGCACCGAAGCGGGTGGTCATGGTGCCCGGCGCGGGCGGTCCACATTGCCGTTCGTTCCCGTCGTGGTGGATCTCGCGGCGCCGGTGCCGGTCCTGGCGGCCGGGGGGATCGCCGAGGGGCGCGGCCTCGCCGCTGCCCTGGCCCTGGGCGCGGCCGGGGCGTTGATCGGCACCCGCTTCCAGGCCACCACCGAGGCTCTGGTCGGTCCCGCGGTCACCGAGGCCCTTGTCGAAGGGCGTGGTCAGGACACCGAACGCAGCAGCGTGCTGGACCTCGTCCGCGGCTCTCGATGGCCGTCGTCGCACTACACCGCTCGTACCCTCGGCCATCCCCATCTCGACCGGTGGCGCGGCCGGGAAGCGGACCTGGCCGGCGACGCTCAGGCCAGACAGGACTACGAGAGCGACGTGGCGCGGGGCGTCATCCCTCCCCTGCCGGTCTGGGCCGGGGAGGCCGTCGACCTCATCACCGACGTACCCTCAGCAGCCGACCTGGTCACGACCCTGGCCACCCAGGCCGCGGACGCTCTGGCCCGCGCCGGGAGGCCTGACCCCTAGGGCGCCTCCCCCCCGGGTGTTCCGCGGCGTCCTGATGTCCTTGACGCAACGCGGCGTCCTAACGTGGCGGGTCATGAACATCCTGATCGTAGGCGGCAGTGGCTTCCTGGGCCGCGAGTTGGCTCAGCAGGCATCGGCAGCCGGGCACGCCGTGACGGCGACCTTCGCGACCCGCGCCGGCGACATCCCGGGGGCCCACTGGCTGCCCATGGACCTACGTCGCGGCGAGGAGATCACACCGGCACTCAGGGAGGCCCAGCCGGACGTGGTCATCAACGCGGCGTACCGCAAGGCCGACTGGGCAACCACGGCCGACGGCGCGATCCGTTTGGCGATGGCCGCCACTCGGCACGGATCCCGGCTGGTGCAGGTGTCCAGTGACGCCGTCTTCTCCGGCGCCGACGTCCGCTACGACGAATCGGCCACGCCGGATCCGATCACCCCCTACGGGGCCGCGAAGGCCGCGGCCGAAACGGGGATCCGCCTGTGCGCCCCGGACGCCGTCATCGCTCGCACCTCGCTGATCATCGGCGAGGGTGGCTCCGTGCACGAGGCGTTCATCCACGATCTGGCCGCCGGGCGACGAAAGGGCGTGCTGTTCACCGATGTCATCCGGTGCCCCGTTCATGTCACCGACCTCGCCCGGGCCCTTCTTGAGCTGACCACCTCCGGTCACACAGGCGTGTGCCACCTTGCGGGACCGGATGCGGTGAGCCGTCATCAGCTCGGCGCCCTGATCGCCGGCCGCGACGCCTTGGACGTCTCCCTGCTGACCGCCGGCCGCCGCGCCGATACCGGCTACCCGGGGGCACTGGACGTCCGCTTGGACAGCGCCCGGACGCAACGCACCTTGCGTACCGACCTGCGCGGCGCCCGCGAATTCCTGCGTCGCGAGCGCTGATCCGTACCTCTCTCGGCATGGCGCGGTCCAGCGGTTTGGCGTTCAGCTCGCCGCGGAGGAGGCCCTCGCATTCCCCGCAGTGAGCCCAGCGGGGAGCATGAAGCATGCGACCGGATGACTGGCAACTCACCGAAGACGTCGACGACTTCCTCGCCCGAGCCGGACACTTCCTGCGCTCACGGCCCGCCCTGCACAACACGCCACTGACGGTGATCGAGAGACTGCGAACGCTCGGGGCGGACGCATACGGCGCCGGAGCCACCGTATTCGGCCGACTGGAGCTGGAGGGCGAGGTCCGCGCCATCTTTTACCGCCTCCCGTCCCGCGGCCTGAGCCTCACCCCCCTCACCTCCGAGCAAGCCGACACCCTCGCCGACCGCCTGTCCGCCCTCGGGCACTCCCTTCCCTACGTCAGCGCGGACCGCAGCACCGCCACTGCTTTCGCCGAGGCATGGCAGCGGCACACAGGCGCAGCGCCGACACTCGGCAAGCGGATCCGTCTGTACCGTCTCGGCACGCTCACCCCACCGGAGCCGTTCCCAGAGGGCCGGGGGCGCGTCGCGGGCGAGCAGGACCATGAGCAAGTCGTCTGCTGGTGCGGCGAGTTCTGCGCCGCCGTCGGAGAAGTCCCCTCCGTGGACGCCGGCTCCTGGGCCGGCTCGCGCTTCGCCGACAGACACTTCACGTTCTGGGAGACCCCGGACGGCACTCCCGTCTCCATGGCGGCCGTGACCTCGATGGTCGCCGGCATGGTCCGGGTGGACCCTGTCTACACCCCGGCTCACCTCCGGGGGCGTGGCTACGCGGGCGCCGTGACGGTCGAGGTGAGCAGGGCCGCGCTGGCCGCGGGCGCGACGGACGTCGTGCTCTTCGCGGACCCCGCCAACCCCACCAGCAACGCCCTCTACCAACGCATCGGATATGTCCCGGTCACCGACTGGGCCGTGTACGACTTCGCGTATGCCGAACCGGCAGCCGGCCAGGAAGGCGACAGGCAGGCTGACCGTGCCATCAGATGACGTCGCCCGCCGAGACCCCCACCACTTTTGCTAGCGCTTGCTTGCAATAGTTAGCACGAGGGGGCACCATCAAGGCATGGCATCACTCAACGTCGGCAATCTCGGCGCGTTTCTGCGGGAGCAGCGGCGCACGGCGCAGCTGAGTCTGCGGCAGCTGGCGGATGCCGCCGGGGTGTCCAATCCGTATCTCAGCCAGATCGAGCGCGGCTTGCGCAAGCCGAGCGCGGAGATCTTGCAGCAGCTCGCCAAGGCGCTGCGGATATCCGCCGAGACGCTGTACGTCCAGGCCGGGATTCTGGACGAGCGGCAGGGGCTGGACGGGGTCGAGGTGCAGACCGCGATACTCACCGACCCGGCGCTGAACGAGCGACAAAAGCAGGTCCTGCTGCAGATCTACGAGTCCTTCCGCAAGGAGAACGGGCTGGTCAGCGGCGAGGACAACGCTGCGAGCGGGCATGAGGACGAGCGCGACACGGCGTCCCACGAGCACGGCACGGACCCCCGTGAGACAGAGGCCGACGGCGGCCCGCACGCCACCTGAGCAACCGATTCGTTTCCAGGAGGAACAACGCCATGGCCATCAACACCGATGACCTCCGTAAGGCCCTGACCGACGCGACCCCGCTGTATGCGCTGGCCGGCACGGTCGACCTGGCCGCCGAGAAGCTGGGCGAGGTACCGCAGATCGTCGAGAAGATCCGGACCGAGGCGCCCAAGCGCTTCGAGTCCGTGCGCAGCACCGACCCCAAGGACGTCCAGGCGCTGGTCACCAAGCAGGCCAAGGACGCCCAGGACAAGCTGTCCGAGCTGCTGGAATCGCTCGACGGCGACTTCAAGAAGTTCCGCGACCAGGCGCAGGAGCTGGCGCTCCAGGGCGTGGGCCGGGTCGCCGAGACCGCGGTGCGGGCCCGTGAGGGCTACGAGGAGCTGGCCGAGCGTGGCCGGGGCGCGGTGGCGACCTGGCGCGGCGAGGTCGCGGAGCGTGCCGAGGACGTCGCGGTGGCGATCGAGCCGGAGCCGGCCCCGAAGCCGGCGCCGAGGCCCGCGGCCAAGAGCGGTACGAAGACCGAGTCCGCCAACGGGGCCCGGACGACGCAGGCCAAGGCCGGCTCGTCGACGCAGACCAAGCCGGCGTCCACGGCGAAGAAGCCGGTCGCCCAGCGCAAGCCGGCGCCGGCGAAGAAGAGCACCCCGCCGTCCGCGAAGTGAGCCGTCTCACAGTTCACTGAGGACGCGGATTCACCGGGCGGGCCGGGCACACTTGACGTGCCCGGCCCGTTGTCCGGGTACGGTGACCGCACGGCCGGCAGACGGCCGTGGCAGAACGAGGCGACACAAGACGACACGACTGGCGAACGGGCGGTGGATGGCGTGCTGATTTACGGGTTCCAGAGCCTTCTGGACTGGGCGCAGCTCGCCCTGGGCATCTACGCCGCCGTGATGCTGATCGATGCGGCGGTGCGCCGTGAGGACGCCTACCGTGCCGCGAGCAAGCAGACCAAGGGCATGTGGCTGATCTTCCTCGCCCTTGCCACGGCGCTGCTCTTCATCCTTCCGATCATGTCGTTCCTGCCGGTCATCGGCGTGATCGCGGTGATCGTCTACACCGTCGACGTGCGGCCGGCGCTGCGCACGGTCACCGGCGGCGGGCGCGGCCCGCGGCGCGGTGGCTCCAGCTCGGACGGGCCGTACGGGCCCTACAACGGCGGGCGCTGAGCAGCGGTAGGCGAGACCCCTGGGGCAGCGGCACGGCGGCGTGCGGCTGCCCCTTCTTTTTTCCGCTGTCAGCGGCGGTCCAGGAGTCTTTCCGCCGTCAGCGGCGGTCCAGGAGTTATTCCGGCGTCAGCCTCGGTCGAGCAGGACGACGGCCACGTCGTCGGTCAGCTCGCCGCCGTTGAGGTGGCGCACCTCCCGGACGGCGGCGTCCAGCAGTTCCTCGCCGTGCAGACCGGCCTCCATCTGGCGGGCGACCAGCTCGGTCATGCCCTCCTGGCCGAGGCGCTGGTTGCCCTTGCCCATCCGGCCCTCTATCAGGCCGTCGGTGTACATCATCAGGCTCCAGGCGGCGCCCAGTTCGACCTGCCGGCGCGGCCAGCGGGCCTGCGGCAGCAGGCCGAGCGCCGGGCCGCCGAATTCGTACGGCAGCAGCCGCGGGGGCTCGCCGGCGCGGGCCAGCAGGGGCGCGGGGTGGCCGGCCAGGGAGAGGCCGGCGCGGTGGCCGTCGGCGGAGATGTCGACGGTGCACAGCGTCGCGAAGATCTCGTCGTCGGAGCGCTCGTGCTCCAGCACCTTCTGGAGGGTGGCGAGCAGCTCGTCGCCGCACAGTCCGGCGAAGGTCAGCGCGCGCCAGGCGATGCGCAGCTCGACGCCGAGGGCAGCCTCGTCGGGGCCGTGGCCGCAGACGTCACCGATCATCGCGTGGACGGTGCCGTCGGGGGTGCGCACGGTGTCGTAGAAGTCGCCGCCGAGCAGCGCACGGCTGCGGCCGGGGCGGTAGCAGGCGGCGAAGCGCAGGTCGGAGCCGTCGAGCAGGGGCGTGGGCAGCAGGCCGCGCTCCAGACGGGCGTTCTCCTGGGCGAGCATCCGCGACTCGGTGAGCTGGCGCTGTGCGAGGTCGGCGCGTTTGCGTTCGACGGCGTAGCGCACGGCGCGGCTGAGGATCGCGCCGTCCAGCTCGTCGCGGAAGAGGTAGTCCTGGGCGCCGACGCGTACCGCGTTCGCGGCGCGCTCGGCGTCCGTCTCGTAGGTGAGGACGAGGACGGCGTGCGAGGGCGCCAACCGCAGGACGTCGTGGAGCATGCCCAGCTCGTCGTCGGGGGTGCCCGGCCCGTCGCTGTCGCGGCCGGCGCACTCCGCCGGGGGCAGATCGAGCAGGATGCAGTGCACGTCGTCGGTGAGCAGCCGCTCGGCCTCGGTGAGGTTGCGGGCGGTGCGCAGACGCACCTTGCGGCCCGCCCAGTCCCACATCTCGGGGACATGACTGTTGGGGTCCTCGCCGATGAGGAGCAGGGTCAGGCCCTGGTGGACCGGCACGTGGTCGGCCGAAACTCGCTGTTCGCCGATGAGCGGCTGATCGGTGCTCTGGAGGCCCTGGAGCATCACGTGAGCGGTCTCCGATCCGGTGCCGGCCTCCGGGGCGCGCCGGCTCCGGTCCGTCGCATCCCCCGCGCCCGGCATGCCGGCGACCGGAGCGGTATCCGCGCAGGCGTCGTCCGCCGGTCCTGCCTGGTGCGGCAGCACGACCGTCCGCTGGTGCGGTACGGGTACGGGCATCGGTCTGATTCCTTCCCTCCCCCCGAGGGGCGCGATGGGCGCCGACCGGCGCGCCACCATGCCCGGTTCCACACCGCCCGTCGGTCATTCGAACGGGGGCACTCCAGGCACTGACAGGCGACCATAGCGTCAGTCCGGAGGGGGAGGGAATGGCCGAAGGCAATCGGCCAATGTCATATGCCCTGGCCGATAAGCCTTTTGACCTGGGCCGGGCGGAATGCGGAATGACGAACATCACCCTGCTTGGGTGCATTCAGCTACGCCACGACAACCCTCGGATAGCAAACAATCCGGTCATTTATCGCCCGGAGTGAGCTGCGTCATCGTGGCGGGCGTCACCATCGGGGCGGACCACACCGAGGATCGGCATGGAGCCGGCGCCGGTGATCGTGACCTGCCGGCCGGGCCGCGGGGCATGCACGATCGCACCGTCACCGAGATACATCCCGACATGGCTGGCATCGGAGAAATAAATGATCAGATCGCCCGGCCGCATGTCCTTGAGGGCGACGCGCGGCAGCTGCCGCCACTGCTCCTGCGAGGTCCGCGGAATCGTCCGGCCGCCGTGCTGCCAGGCCCGCAGCGTCAGCCCGGAGCAGTCGAAGGTGTCCGGCCCCTCGGCGCCCCACACGTAATCCTTGCCGATCTGCGCGGTGGCGTACGAAATCGCCTTCTTGCCCAGGGCCGATGCTTTGTTGCTGATGGCTTTGAGGATGCCGGAATCGAGCCACTTCTGCTGCTGCCGGAAGGCCTGCTCGTCCTCCAGCTTCAGCAGCCGGGCCTTTTCCTTGGCGGCCAGCCGGGATTCCAGCTGCTTTGCCGCCTCGATCTTTTTCTTGATGTCCCGCTGGGCGCTTTCCTTCTTCTTACGGTTCGCCTCCAGCCGCTCCCAGCGGTCCGTCGCGGAATCCGAATAGTTCTCCAAGTCCCCCTGGAGATTCGCAAGTTGGCTGATCACGCGCTTCGCGGCGAGCTGCCCCTTACGGGCCAGCGTGGCATTGTCGAGAAAGCCCTCGGGATCGGCATTGAGCATCAGCTTCGCCTCCGCCGGCACTCCGCCGCCCCGGTACTGGGCGCTGGCCAGCGCGCCGGCCTGCCGCTTGAGGGCGGCCAGCTTGCGCTGGGTGGAGTCGATACTGCGGGCCAGCCTGACGATCTCCTTCTGCTGGAGCTCGACCTGCTCCTTCGCCGCATTGTAGGCCTCGGTCGCCTGCTCGGCCTTGCGGTAAAGGGCCTCGATCTTCCGTCGTACGTCGTCGAGGTGCTGGGCGTCGGGGTCGGAGGCGGAGCCGCCGCCCGGGGCGGGGTCCGCGCCGGATCCGGGCTTGGGGTCGTCGGCGTACGCGGCGCCCGCCGAGGTGCCCAGCAGGCCCATGACACAGAGGACGACGGCGGTGCACGCCACCAGGCGGCGGCCCAGACCATCCCGGTCGTCCCGGACACCGCGCCCGCCCCACAAGCCCCGCCCGCCTCGCAAGCCCTGCCCGTCCCGCATGCCCCACCCACCCCGTATGCCGTGTCCGCCCTGCCGTCCCGGTGGCTCCGCCACGCCCCGAACGCCCTGCCCTGCCCCCTGGCGCCCCACCAGCCACCTCCGGTCGTTCCGCACGGTTACCACGTGTTTCTGTATGTTCCTCCGGCGCGGATGCTGCCATACCGGCTGGTAATTCAACAGGGCGACGGGCTGTTTAGTACGGGCGGGCGAACACTTCTTCCCCCGCACCCATCCGATGGCCGAGGTTCACCCGGCGTTCACTCTCCTCCATCGGCCGCTTCACTTGATCTGCCTAATTTCAGCCGTACCGAGTGCGCGCCATGCCCTTGTGGCAGGCGCGCCACGGCTAGGACTTGCCTGGCCGGCACACCGCACCCCACGGCGGTCACCACCACACAAATCACCACTCAGCACGCCGATGATGCGGCGCGCCCCAGGAAGGAATTCCCGACAGTGAAGCTTCAGCGCAAGAACCGGGTTCGCGCCCTCGCCGTTGGCGCTCTCGCCGTCTCCGGTGCCCTGGCCCTGACGGCGTGCGGCTCCGACGACACCACCGGCGCAGACGGTGGCGGCGGCTCCGCCAAGACCTCGAACATCAAGTGTGAGGGCAAGGGCAAGCTGCTCGCGTCCGGCTCGTCCGCGCAGAAGAACGCCATGGACGTCTGGGTGCAGAACTACTCGGGCGCCTGCAAGGACACCGAGATCAACTACCAGCCCACGGGCTCCGGCGCCGGCGTCACCACCTTCCTCCAGGGGCAGACCGCCTTCGCGGGCTCCGACTCGGCCCTCAAGCCCGACGAGGTCACCAAGTCGAAGCAGGTCTGCAAGGGCGGCCAGGCCATCGACCTGCCGATGGTCGGCGGCCCGATCGCGGTCGGCTACAACGTCCCCGGCGTGGACAACCTCGTGCTGGACGCCCCCACCCTCGCGAAGATCTTCAACTCGGAGATCACCAAGTGGAACGACGAGGCGATCAAGAAGCTGAACCCGGACGCCAAGCTGCCGGACCTCAAGATCCAGGCGTTCCACCGCTCCGACGACTCGGGCACCACCGACAACTTCACCAAGTACCTCAAGGCCGCCGGTGGCTGGAAGCACGAGCCGGCGAAGAAGTGGGAAGGCGAAGGCGGCCAGGCTGCCTCCGGTTCGGCCGGTGTCTCCTCGCAGGTCAAGCAGACCAGCGGCGCGATCTCCTACTTCGAGCTGTCCTACGCCACCTCCAGCAAGGTCCCCACGGCCAAGCTGAACACCGGCGCGAAGGCGCCGGTCGAGGCGACGGTCGACAATGCTTCCAAGGCCATCTCCGAGGCCAAGCAGGTCGGCAAGGGGAATGACCTGGCCCTGAAGCTCAACTACACCACCAAGGCCGAGGGCGCGTACCCGATCACCCTGGTGACGTACGAGATCGCCTGCGACAAGGGCAACAAGGCCGAGACCCTGCCCGCCACCAAGTCCTTCCTGACCTACATCTCCAGCCAGGACGGCCAGGCCGCGCTGAAGGACCTGGGCTACGCCCCGCTGCCGACCGAGATCGCCGACAAGGTCCGCGCGACCGTCAAGACGCTCTCCTGACCTACCCCGGGCGGCGGCCCCGACCGTCGCCGTACGGCCTGAGGGGCCCCTTCACCAGGGCCCCTTTCGGGCCGCCGCCCGTCCGGTGCACCGCCGCGCCAGGAGCTTCCACCGGCTCCGCAGACCGGAGAATTCATGACTCACGACTCCTCGATAACCGACCAGCCGCCCGTGCCACGGGGTGACTCCCCCGTCTCCGGCAAGGCGGTCCGCCCCGGTGACCGGATCTTCCTCGGGCTCTCCCGGGGCTCCGGTATCGCCCTCCTGGTGATCATGGCCGCGATCGCGGTCTTTCTCACCTACCGGTCCGTGCTCGCCATCTCCGGCGACAAGGCCAACTTCTTCACCACCCTCGACTGGAACGCCACCGGCCTGGAGCCGAAGTTCGGCATCGCGGTGCTCGCGTTCGGCACGCTGGTCAGCTCCGTGATCGCCATGGTGATCGCGGTCCCGGTCGCGGTCGGTATCGCCCTGTTCATCTCGCACTACGCGCCGCGCAGGCTGGCCTCGCCGCTGGGCTACGTCATCGACCTGCTCGCCGCGGTGCCCAGCATCATCTACGGCCTGTGGGGCGCGCTCTTCCTCGTCCCGCACCTGACCGGCCTGTACAGCTGGCTGAACGACTACCTCGGCTGGACCGGGATCTTCAGCTACTCCCAGGGCGCCCCCCGCTCGCTGTTCACCGTCGGCATCCTGCTCGCGATCATGATCCTGCCGATCGTGACCAGCGTCAGCCGTGAGGTCTTCCTCCAGGTGCCGAAGATGCACGAGGAGGCCGCGCTCGCGCTCGGCGCCACCCGCTGGGAAGTCATCCGGATGTCGGTGCTCCCCTTCGGCCGCTCCGGAATCATCAGCGCCTCCATGCTGGGCCTGGGCCGCGCGCTCGGCGAGACCATGGCCGTCGCCACGGTCCTCTCGCCCAGCTTCCTCATCAACACCAGCCTGCTGGACCCGGGCGGCGGCACCTTCGCCCAGAACATCGCCAGCAAGTTCAGCGAGGCCGACCAGTTCGGCCAGGACGCCCTGATCGCCTCCGGCCTCGTCCTCTTCGTGATCACGCTGCTCGTCAACGGCGCGGCCCGCCTGATCATCGCCCGTCGCAAGGAGTACTCGGGAGCCGCCGCATGAGCGCCGTGACTGACCACCGCCCGCTCACCGACGGCGGCACCCCGCTCCCGGTCACCCTCAAGCACCCCAGGCTGCCCCGCTGGGCCGCCCCGGCCCTCGCGCTGGTCGCGGCCGGCGCCGGCTGCGGCATCGGGCTGGGCGCCGGCCTGGACAGCACGGTCCAGTGGGGTCTGATCGCCGCGGTGCTCTTCATCCTCGGCACGTTCGCGCTGGCCGCGGGCGTCGAGGGCCTCCGGCAGGCCAAGGACCGGCTGGCCACCAGCCTGGTCTGGGTCGCCTTCCTGCTCGCCGTCGTACCGCTCGCGTCCCTGCTGTGGGAGACCGTCGCCCGGGGCAGCAAGGTCCTGAACGGCTACTTCCTGTCGCACTCGATGGGCACCCTCCCGGACGCGATGCCCGGCGGCGGTATCTACCACGCGATCATCGGCACCCTGGAGCAGGTCGGCCTGGCCACCGTGATCGCCGCGCCGATCGGGCTGCTCACCGCGATCTACCTCGTCGAGTACGGCCGCGGCCGGCTCGCCAAGGCCGTCACCTTCTTCGTCGACGTGATGACCGGTATCCCCTCGATCGTGGCCGGCCTGTTCATCCTGTCCGTGTGGATCCTGATCCTCGGCTTCGGCCCGTCCGGCTTCGCCGGCGCCATGGCCCTGGCGATCCTGATGATGCCGGTCGTGGTCCGCTCCACCGAGGAGATGCTCAAGCTCGTCCCCAACGAGCTGCGCGAGGCCTCGCTGGCCCTGGGCGTCCCCAAGTGGCGCACCATCCTCAAGGTCGTCCTGCCGACGTCGATCGGCGGGATCACCACCGGCGTGATGCTCGCCATCGCCCGTATCACCGGTGAGACGGCGCCCGTGCTGCTCCTGGTGTGGGGCGCGAAGACGATCAACAACAACCCCTTCGAAGACGCCCAGCAGTCGCTTCCGCTCTATGTGTTCCAGCAGTGGCAGCAGGGTTCCGAGGCCTCCTACGACCGCGCCTGGGCCGCGGCACTGGTCCTCATCGCCTTCGTCATGATCCTCAACCTGGTGGCCCGCGGCATCGCCCGCTGGAAGGCCCCCAAGACCGGCCGCTGACCGACCGGCGACAGAAAGAAGCAGTGATTTCCATGGCCAAGCGAATCGACGTCAGCGGCCTCTCCGCGTACTACGGCACCCACAAGGCCATCGACGACATCTCGATGACCGTCGAGCCGCGCTCCGTGACGGCCTTCATCGGCCCGTCCGGCTGCGGCAAGTCGACCTTCCTGCGCACCCTGAACCGGATGCACGAGGTCACCCCCGGCGGCCGCGTCGAGGGCAAGGTGCTGCTGGACGACGAGAACCTCTACGGCGCCGGGGTCGACCCGGTCGCCGTGCGCCGCACCGTCGGCATGGTCTTCCAGCGCCCCAACCCGTTCCCCACGATGTCGATCTTCGACAATGTCGCGGCCGGACTGCGGCTGAACGGCTCGTACAAGAAGAGCGAGCTCAAGGACATCGTCGAGAAGTCCCTCAAGGGCGCCAACCTCTGGAACGAGGTCAAGGACCGCCTCAACAAGCCCGGCTCGGGCCTCTCCGGCGGCCAGCAGCAGCGGCTGTGCATCGCCCGCGCCATCGCGGTCGAGCCCCAGGTGCTGCTGATGGACGAGCCCTGCTCGGCGCTCGACCCGATCTCCACCCTCGCCATCGAGGACCTGATCGGCGAGCTGAAGGAGCGCTTCACGATCGTCATCGTGACGCACAACATGCAGCAGGCCGCCCGTGTCTCGGACCGCACGGCGTTCTTCAACCTCGCCGCCGTCGGCCAGCCCGGCAAGCTGATCGAGATCGACGAGACCGAGCGGATCTTCTCCAACCCCTCGATCCAGGCCACGGAGGACTACATCTCCGGCCGCTTCGGCTAGGCCGGCCCCGGCCGACGCCCCTCAAGCGTCCTGCGGTGCTGCATGGCGGTGCCACCGCAAGACGAAGGGCCCGCCCCTCCTTCCCGGGGGGCGGGCCCACTGCTTTTCCGCGTCAGCGGTTCTCGTCGGACGTCAGCCGAAGGCCAGCTGGATGAGCCAGTACGCCAGGGCCGCAACGCCCGCCGCCGCCGGCATGGTGATGAACCAGCCGGTCACGATGTTCTTGGCGACGCCCCAGCGCACCGCGCGCGTGCCCTTGGTCGAGCCGACGCCCATGATCGCGGAGGTGATGACATGGGTCGTGGAGATCGGCGCGTGGAACATGAAGGACGCGGTGTACATGACCGAGGCGGCCGTGGTCTCCGCGGCGAAGCCCTGCGGCGGGTCCAGCTCGATGATCCGGCGGCCGAGCGTCCGCATGATCCGCCAGCCGCCGGCGTACGTACCGAGCGAGAGGGTGATCGCACAGGCCAGCTTGACCCAGAGCGGGATGGCCGCGTTCTGGTCCTCGACATCGGCGATGACCAGGGCCATCACGACGACACCCATGGTCTTCTGGGCGTCCTGAAGACCGTGGCCGAGTGCCATGCCCGCGGCGGAGACGGTCTGGGCTATGCGGAATCCACGCTTGGCCTTGTGCGGGTTGGCCTTACGGAACATCCACAGGATCACGACCATCACCAGATAGCCGAGCACCAGACCGACGACCGGTGAGATGAACATCGGCAGGACGATCTTCTCGACCACACCGGACCAGATCACCGTGGTGCCACCGGCGAGCGCCGCACCGACCATGCCGCCGAACAGCGCGTGGGAAGAGGACGAGGGCAGCCCGAAGTACCAGGTGACCAGGTTCCAGACCACCGCGCCGAGCAGCGCGGCGAACAGGATGCCCATCCCCTTGCTGCCGTGGGGAGTGGCGATCAGCCCTTCGCTGACCGTCTTGGCGACCCCGCTGCCGAGGAAGGCACCGGCGAGGTTCATCACGGCGGCCATCGCCAGGGCGGCCCGCGGGGTCAGTGCCCGGGTCGAGACCGAGGTCGCGATGGCGTTGGCGGAGTCGTGGAAGCCGTTGGTGTAGGTGAAACCGAGCGCGACCGCAATGGTCACGACAAGCGCGAAGGTATCCATGGCCGGGGCTCAGGATTCCTTTACCGCGATGGTCTCGACGGTGTTGGCGACGTGCTCGAAGGCGTCCGCCGCCTCCTCCAGGATGTCCACGATCTGCTTGAGCTTGAGCACCTCGATGGCGTCGTACTTGCCGTTGAAGAGGTGGGCGAGCAGCTTGCGGTGGATCTGGTCGGCCTGGTTCTCCAGGCGGTTGACCTCGATCCAGTACTCGGTGAGGTTCGACATCGTGCGCAGGTTCGGCATCGCCTCGGCGGTCAGCTCGGCCGCCCGCGCCAGCACCTCGATCTGCTGCTCGACGCCCTTGGGCAGCTCCTCGACCTTGTAGAGGACGACCAGATCGACGGCCTCCTCCATGAAGTCCATGATGTCGTCGAGGGACGAGGCGAGGTTGTAGATGTCCTCGCGGTCGAACGGCGTGATGAACGACGAGTTCAGCTGGTGGAAGATCGCGTGCGTCGCGTCATCTCCCGCGTGCTCCGCCGCACGCATCCGTTCGGCGATCTCGGCCCGCGCGGAGGCGTCCGCCCCGAGCAGTTCCATCAGGAGTTTGGAGCCTGTGACGATGTTGTCCGCGGAGGCGGCGAACATGTCGTAGAAGCTCGTCTCCCTGGGGGTCAGACGAAAGCGCACGTGAAATCCTCGGGGTGCATCGGATTCGGTCGAGTTGATGCTAGGCGCATCATCCAGCCACTGCTAACCGGCATTCCTTCAGTGTCGCCCATCGGGCAGCATGCTCTGCACGGGGTACCGCCGATGCCCGCAAAGTTCGGTAGCATATACCCACCAGGGGTATATGGATCGCCTAAATACCACGGGAGACGGCCATGACGACCACGGACGCCGACGCCACCGGCAGCACCGCAGCCGCCGCGGCCTGCCACCCTCAGGGCGAGACCCCGACCGTGACGGATGCCGCAGAGACTTCCGCACCGGCCGGTGTGCACGGCTACGCACAGCAGAAGGACGCACACATCAAGCGACTGCGCCGGATCGAGGGCCAGATCCGCGGTCTGCAACGGATGCTCGAAGAGGATGTCTACTGCATCGACATACTCACCCAGGTCTCGGCGAGCACGAAGGGCCTCCAGTCCTTCGGTCTCCAGCTCCTGGAGGAGCATCTGCGGCACTGCGTCGCCGACGCAGCGGTCAAGGGCCCCGAGGCCATCGACGCCAAGGTGCAGGAGGCGACCAAGGCGATCGAGCGGATGCTGCGCACCTGAGGAGCGCTACTCCGGCTCCCCGGCCGGGTCCCGGTGCTCCCCGTCCACGTCCAGCACCTCGTCGATACGGTCCGGGCTGAGCCGCTCCTCGCTGGCCGCCGCGGCCGCGATCATCAGCTCGCCGGTCAGGTCGATCTCGACGAGGGCTACGTGGTCCTGAACGGTCGTGGGTCGGTTGCCGGCCACGTACAACACCTCCTCCTTCGAGCGCCTTCCCACACCTTGGTGGTCAACGCCCAGCGTAAAGACGGGCGCACGCTCCGCGCATGGCACGGATGGACCATTTCCGCCATGGGGCAAACGCCGCTGTCACATGCCGCACCCCGGACATCTCGCCCTAAGGGGAAGCCGAAGCGATCTTTCCCGCATAGATGTCACGCCGGTCAGGGAGCCGCACCGCGACCCGGGCACCGAACCCGGACAGCTCCGTCGTCGAGGTCACCGACGCCCCGTTGGGCGCGCCGTTGGCGAACCGGAACCGCTGACGCACCTTGCGCAGCCGCCCGGCCTCGTCCAGGTACGCATCGAACGGCACCACGTCGGTGGTGAACCCGTGCTCCGCGGCGGCCAGCGCCGGCCGGCTGCGCGGTGACGCCGCCCGGGCGGCGTCGGCAATGTCCGTCGTGCCCCGGTAGTGCCGCACCCGTACGCCATCCATCCGCTCCTCTCCCTGATAGGTCACCTCCCGTGCGCCGCGCAGCAGTTCGGCCGCGGTCAGCGGGTCGGTGGCGCCGCCGGTGACCAGATTCCCGTCGGCGAGCGAGACGGTGTCGATCCGCACCCATTTGTCGGCCGGCACCCCCGCCCCGCGGTTCTTCATGTACAGCGCGCCGGGCGCGAGGATCTCCGTGATCGGCTGACGGCCCTCACCGGGCCGGCCCGCCGGGTCGGGCAGGACGACGCGCAGTCGCCCGGTGCTCGTGGTGAAGTCGTAGCCGCCGGTGCCCCGGATGGCGACGCGGGTGCCGCCGCTGACCGTCTCCATGGCCGTACGGACCTCGGCGGAGCGGGCCCGGACCAGGGCGTCGGCGCTGGCGCGGACCGCCTCGGCGGCCGCGGCGGCGGACCGGCCGGGCGGCTCCTGGTCGTCGGCCGCGGCGCCCTCGGAGGAACAGCCCGTCGCCAGCAGCCCGACCGCCAGACCCGTCCCGCACGCCACGGCAACCGCGGCCGCGCCGCCTCGCCTGTCCTGCACCACCATCGCGTACGAGCCCCCTCGGCCGCTGTCTTCGGGACCGGTCTGGGCGCCCGGTCCGCTCGGGAGGGTCGGACGTTCCGCAGGCGCCGAGTCTGACGTTCCGTCGACCGCTCCGTTCAACGACCGTTACGGGGGCTCGTCACGCATCGGCACCTGGGGCGCGTAGCGTGGACGGGTGCCCGACCGACTCCCCCATGCGACCTCCACCACCGAACGCGGGTCCTTCTGTACGGCCCGTTGTGTCTGCGGGTGGCGGGGGCCGGCCCGGCGCGCCCGTTCACAGGCGCGCACGGATGCGGAGCGCCATCTGACCGAGTCCGCGGGCCTGGATACCGGCCGCCCGCTGGAATGAGTCAGTCCGTTCCAGGAACCCCGAAAGCCCGTACGGCATCTGGGTAGTCAGGGAAGCAACAGCACCGCGCCCGTAACGGAATTCAAGGGCGGAAACCGGACAGTTCCGAACAGCGCGGAGTGCTCCTGGGCACCGCGGTCCACGGGGGACGCGCCGCCGCACCGCCCGGATGCTGTGCTCCCCCGCACGCGCCCCGCGGTCACGGCCGGCGGCGCCGGCCGCGCCGCCACCGGTGCCCCGGTCCGCTCCGGGCCCCCGCAGGCGGGGCGAGACCGTACGACATCGAGGGGGACTCATCCCAGTGAAGCGGCGCACTCTCCTACAGGCCGGCACCGGACTGGCGGCGACCTCGGTCGCCTTTGCCACGGGCTGCGACAAAAAGGCCGGCGCGGCGGGCGCGGCCCCCGCCACCGAGGCCGCGGCCGGCGCCGGTGCCGCCCAGACCAACGGGGTCTCCGCCGCGGGCGCCTCCCGGGCCACCCAGGCCAACTGGAGCGCGCTCGGCAAGAGCCTGGACGGACGGCTCATACGGGCCTCCGACGCCGCCTATGCGGCCGCCCGCCGGCTCTACAACACCCGCTACGACAGCCTGAAGCCGTCGGCCATCGCGTACGTCAAGCACCCGTCCGACATCGCCGAATGCCTGGCCTTCGCCCGGCGCTACGGCACCCCGGTCGCCATCCGCAGCGGCGGCCACTCCTACGCGGGCTGGTCCAGCGGCAACGGCAAGCTGATCATCGACGTCTCGGCGCTGTCCAAGGTGGGCGCCCCGTCCGGCGGCACCACCCGCATCGGCGCCGGCGCCAAGCTCATCGACGTCTACGAGGGCCTGATACCGCACGGGGTGACGCTGCCCGGAGGCTCGTGCCCCACCGTCGGCATATCCGGCCTCACGCTCGGCGGCGGCCATGGTGTGGTCTCCCGCGCGTACGGTCTGACCTGCGACAGCCTCGTCGGGGCCACCCTGGTCACGGCCGACGGCAAGACCGTCGAGTGCGACCGCAAGCAGCACGCCGACCTCTTCTGGGCGCTGCGCGGGGCCGGCAACGGCAACTTCGGTGTGGTCACCGAGCTCCGCTTCCGTACGCATCCGGCGCCGCGCGCGGTGATGGCGTACATGACCTGGCCGTGGTCCAAGGCGGCGAAGGTGGTGGCGTCCTGGCAGAAGTGGGGCCCGACGCAGCCCGACGAGATATGGTCCGCCTGCCATCTCGACGCGCGCCCCGGCGGCACCCCGTCGGTCTCCGTCGCCGCCTTCTCCCTGGGCGGCTACCGCGAGCTCCAGAACGCCGTCGACAAGCTCGCCGACCAGCCGGGCGGCCCGGGCCCCGCCACCACCGTCCGGCTCACGCCGAAGGGCTACCTGGACGCGATGGAGGCCTACGCGGGCTGTTCGTCGAAGTCCACCGCGCAGTGCCACGCGCCCGGTTCACTGCCCGGCCAGACCGGCGCCGGCCAGCTGGGCCGGGAGACCTACGCGGCCCGCTCGCACTTCTTCGACCGCGCGCTGTCCGCGGCCGGCATCCAGACCATGCTCCAGCAGATCGAGAGCGGCGGCCGCAAGGGCGTGGGCGGCAATGTGGCGCTGACGGCGCTGGGCGGTGCGATCAACCGCGTCGGCCGCACCGACACCGCCTTCGTGCACCGCAAATCGCTGTTCCTCGCCCAGTACTTGGCGTCCTGGTCGCCGAACGGCTCGTCCGGCACCCGCACAGCGTGGCTGAATTCGTTCCATGACGCGATGCAGCGGTACTCCTCGGGCGCCGCGTACCAGAACTACACCGACCCGGGCCTGACCAACTGGAAGTCCGCCTACTACGGCGCCGCCGCCGGCCGGCTCGCCGAGGTCAAGCGGACCTACGACCCGCAGCGGCTGTTCAGCACCTTCCCGCAGGCGCTCTGAGCGCGCCGGAGAGCCCGCCGGACGAACACGGACGGCCCGGTCCCCGCGAGGGGTCCGGGCCGTCCGCATCCGCCAGGTCCTCACCGGCCCTCACGGGCCGGGAACTTGCCGCCTCAGGCCGCCAGATCCTTGTCCCGCTCCTTCTGGCCGCTCGGCAGCGCCGGTCCGGTGGCCACCACCCGGCTGCCCTCGGCGTCCCGCCCGGACCGCCCGCCGGCCGGCTCGACCGGCACGCCCGGCGCCCGGACCAGCCAGGCCAGCTTCGAGCGGCCGATCGCCGTCGTCAGCGGCACCAGCAGCGCCTGGGCGAGCGGGGCGAGCAGCAGCGCGACGGCGGTGCCCAGCGCGAAGCCGCCCACCACGTCGGTCGGGTAGTGCACGCCCATGTAGACGCGGCAGAAGCCCTCGGCGAGCGCCAGCGCGATCCCGATCAGGCCGTACTTGCGGTGGGCGACGAACAGGCCGACGCCGACCGCCATCGTCAGCGTCGCGTGATCGCTCACGAACGAGAAGTCGCTCTTGCCCTGGATCAGCACTTCCAGCCCGGCGTGGTCCTTGAACGGCCGCGGCCGCTCGACGAACCCCCGGATCGGGATATTGGCCAGCAGCGCGATCCCGGCGGCCAGCGGCGCCCAGACCAGACCCGCGACGACGGACGGCGCGCCCGGCCGGCGGCGCGCGGACCACCAGGCGACCAGGCACAGCACCGCGAGGGCGGCGATGATGCCGTACTCGCCGATGTACTCCATGGCCTTGTTGACCCAGTGGGGGGCGTCCTTCGCGAGGCCGTTGATGCCTTCGAGCACGTCGACATCGGGGTTCGGCCCCTCGAGTGCGAGTCCAGCCATCTGCCGCGGCCCCTTATCTTTCGCGCGCGCGAGCGCGTTGGTGTGCTGCCAACCCCCGTGGTCGTCGAGCGTGTGCTGCTTCGAGCGCTGCTACGTCCCCACGCAAAGGAAACGCCATGCCCGGGCCGGGCGTTCCATCCTCCACGGGATGATCACCAGGACGTTATCGAAGCTTGACTCATCGCTGCAGTTCAGGGCCTTATGTTCACGCAGCGTTCGTAGCGGGGAGCGCTTTTGCGCCATCGGAGGTGACCCGGGTCGCCCCGATGTAATCCGGTGTGTCGATCTTGTCGAACCGGATCACGGCTCCCGTATAGGGCGCATTGATCATGTACCCGCCACCCACATAGATCCCCACATGGTGGATCGACCGCGGATCGTTCAGGTCGTACGCGAAGAACACCAGGTCCCCGGGGAGCAGCTCACTCCGCTTCGGGTGCGGACCGGCGTTCCACTGGTCGTTCGCCACCCGCGGCAGCTCGATGCCCACCGAGTGGTACGCCGCCTGGGTCAGCCCGGAACAGTCGAACCGCCCGCCCTGCGCGGCCGTGCCCGTCCCGCCCCACAGATAGCGCGTCCCGAGCTTGTCCTGCGCGAAGTAGATGGCGCCCGCGGCCTGCCGGGACGGCGCCACCGGCCCGGCCGGCGCCTCGAAGCTCTTCGCCAGCGTCGTGATCGTCTTCACGTAGTTCTGCGTCTCGCGGTACGGCGGCACCCCGTTGTACTGGATCACGCGGTACGCCCCGGCGTTGTACGCCGCGAGCATGTTGTGCGTGGCGTTGCCCGGCGCGCGCTTGACGTAACTGGCCAGCTCACAGTCGTACGACGCGGCCGACGGAATGGCGTCCTCCGGGTCCCAGACGTCCCGCTTCCCGTCGCCGTTGCCGTCCACCCCGTGCGTCTCCCAGGTCCCCGGGATGAACTGCGCCATCCCCTGCGCGGCCGCCGGGCTCTGCGCCCTCGGGTTCCACCCGCTCTCCTGATAGAGCTGCGCCGCCAGCAGCGCGGGGCTTATCGCCGGACAGAGCGTGCCCCACTTCTGCACCAGAGCCTGATACGCGGCCGGCACCGCCCCCTTCGCCAGTCCGGCCGCCCGGCCGCCCGCCCCGGCCAGCCCGGCCGCCACCGTGTACGTACCGATCACGAGCAGCGCGAGCAGGCAGCACAACAGACCTGCCCCGAGCCCACCGGCAACCCAGAATTTCCGCACCCCACAACCCTCCCTCATTCAGGCGCGGTTCACTGCCTTTTTCCGGCCGCTTGCTGCGCGTTGCGTCACACGGGAGGCGCAGGGGGCGCTCCGGCCGGGCGCGATCCCGCTCACACCGACACCCACCGCACCGCCGGATGCGCGACACTGCACACGGACCCCGAACCAGGACGAGAGCCATGGACCCGAACAATCAGAAGCAGCTGAACCGTCACCTGTGGTGGCGGGTGGCGTATTTCCTGTTCGCCATCCACCTGGTGGCACTCGTCATGATCTTCGCCATGTCGCACGCCCCGAAGTAGCCGCAGGACGCCGGGCGCGCACCCCTGCGCCGCCGGCCCGATGATCATTGCTCAGGGTTATCCACCGTGATACACACGGTGAGACCAGTCGGTTCAATGGACGGCGTACGCGCACCCGTACACGCCGCCCCCATCGGATCCGTCGAAGAAAGGCGCCGAGTCGTCTTCTGACGGCGCGTTCGTCAGCGAAGATAGAAGTCCGGCCTGTGCCGCACCGGCACAGAGCAGACAGCGAACGACCCATAAAGGGGCGGTGAGTTCACACATGGCGCAGATGTCACACATGCTTCTTGCGGCCGAAAAGGGCGACATCACCACCATCATCGGCGGAATCGCCCCGGACTGGGGCCCGTTCGGAAGCCTGGGCAACGAAGCCCGGGTGATGGTCGAGGTGGTCATGGCGGTGGCGATCCTGCTGTGCCTCGGCATCGCGATCTGGGGCGCCGCCAAACAGCGCATCGGCGCCACCGCGCTGCGCGACACCTTCAGCGCCGAACAGGGCAAGGGCCTGATCGTGGCCGGCCTGACCGGCGTCTTCATCATCGGCTCCCTGGGGACGCTGTTCACCATCGTCTACGGCATGGCGGTCTAGAACGTGCCCGCACGGCCCTGACCGCCCCCGGCACGGCGGCCTGCCCTGGCAGCGCTCCGCGGCCCGGCAGCCACCACCGCCGCCGGCACCGACCCGCGCACCCGGGGCAGGCGCCCGTCCCCGCGCCGCCCCCATGCGCCCCCGCCCGTCCTCTCTCCGCCGCCCCGTGCCTCCACCCGCTTCCACCGGCCGCACCTTCCCTGCCGAGGCCCCATGCTGACGCCCACTCACCCCGGCCCGTCGGGGCCCGACGCATGCCCTGATCACCCCCGCCACCAGCGGACCGATTGGGCTGCCCGCCGCGCGGGGACAGGTGGACCCGGGGGCCAAGCGGGTCCCCGAAGGCCACGACGGACGCGGAGCAGACGATGAGCACAAATAGCCCAGAGTCCCCCATTCGCCTCCGCCGCACCGCATCTGAGGACCCGTCACGGTGAGATGTACTCGTACCACTGCGCCCGAGCTGCCGCCCACGCGGCTACGGTCATATGAGGGCGGCACAACGACGGCACGGACGGCGGCAGAGGGGGCACAGGCGCGATGAGTCTCAGTGACGACAGCGGCTACGGCGGCGACGGCCACCGCGGCTCCGGGACGGGCCAGACCCGGACCAGACTTCCCGACAGCGAGGGCGACCTCTACGGCTCGGCCCGCCGGCCGCGGGCCGGCATGTCCAGCCGCAACCTCGTCACGATCGTCGGCGTGATCGTCCTGCTGCTCGCGGCCATCGCCTTCGCCAACCGCAGCGGCAGCGGAAACAACGACTCCCCCGGCGACTCCGCCAAGGACGCCGGCGCGGGCCCCGCCCGCCCCACGGCCCCCACCGGCACCAAGCCGGTCACGGGCAGCAGCGGCGGCATCGCCTCGGGCTTCGCCAAGACGGAACAGGGGGCGCAGTCGGCGGCGGCGAACTACGTGGTGGCGCTCTCCAGCGACGGGATGTACAAGTCGGACCAGCGCGATGCGATCGTCAACGCCGTCTACACCCCCTCCGCAGCCGCGGCGCGCAAGGACAGCCTGCGCAAGGTCTACACGGACCCGAAGTTCCTCGGCCGGGCCGGCCTCAAGACGGACGGCAGCGTGCCCGCCGGAATGACCTTCGTCGCCCGGGCCAACCCGGTCGGAACGAAGACCGAGCAGTTCAAGGGCACCACCGCCAAGGTCGCGGTCTGGTACTCCCAGTTGTTCGGCCTCGCCGGCCAGGGCTCCCAGACCCCGGTTGCGGAGAGCTGGTACACGTCCACGATGCAGCTCCAGTGGGTGAACGGGGACTGGAAGGTCGCCGGCCTCAGCCAGAAGGCCGGCCCTGCCCCGGTCGGCGGCGACCAGACCGCCGCGACGGCCACGGACATGTCCAAGGCCGTCCAAGGGTTCGGAGGGTTCACATATGCGAGGTAACAACCGACGCCGGGCCCTCGCCGTCGCCTCGGCACTCACCGGCCTGCAGACGACGCTGATCGCCCTCTCCTCCCGTGCGTTCGCGGCTCCCGACCCGAAACCGACCGACGGCGCCTGCGATCTGCTCACCGACAAGGCCAAGGAGCTCTGCGAACAGCGGAGCACGGGCGGTGGCGATGGCGGCACGTCCAACCCGGGCGGCGGCCTCACCGACTCCAACCCCCTGGACCCCCTCACCTCCCTCGCCAAAGGCTGTGCCAAAGCCGCCGCCTGGATCGTCGACAAGCTGTCCGACGCCGTGAACGCCACCTCCCAGGTGGACTTCACCAATGCCGCGTTCCTGCGGCAGTACGCCGTCGTCTTCGCCGCCTCCACCGTCCTCACGCTGGTGCTGTGGCTGCTGGCCGTCGCCAAGCGGGCGGTCCGCGGGGTGCGGCTCACGGAGGCGATCAGTGAGGCGGTCGGGCTCCTCTGGCTGACCGTGCTGGCCTCCGCGTTCACCCCGCTGATCCTCTACACGGTCGTCTCGGCCACGGACGGCGTCACCAAGATCATCGCCAAGGGGACGGGCGCACAGACCGACACGTTCTTCGGAGCGTTCTCGCAGGCGCTCACGAAGGGCACCGACATCGGCGGCGGCCCGATCATGCTGATCGTGGTGTCGCTGGTCTCCGTGCTCGCCGCCGGTGTGCTGTGGCTGGAGCTGGTGATCCGGGCCGCGCTGCTGTACGTGGGGGCGCTGCTCGGCACGGTCGTCTACGCCGGGCTGGTCGACAAGAACATGTGGGGCCATGTGCGCCGCTGGGCGGGCATCATGATCGCGGTGATCATGGTGAAGCCGGTCATCGTGATCGTGCTCGGCATCGCCGGGGCGCTGTCGTCCAACAAGGGTCCGAACGCCATCTCCGCGGTGGTCTCCGGCCTCTCGATCATCCTGCTGGCCATCTTCGCCAGCGCGGTGCTCTACCGCTTCGTCCCCGGCTTCGGCGACGAGATCGCGGCGTCGAGGAACAACCGGATGAGCCGGGGCGCGGAGAACGCCGCGGCCGCCGTGCTCAGCTCCCCTGCCGCGCTGGTGTCCCAGGGCATCAAGACCCACAGCTCCCGCAGCTCCGGCGGCGACGGCGGTCAGCAGGGCGGCGCGGGCGGCCAGTCCCGGCCGGCCGACGCCGTCTCCGGTGGCGTCGCGGCCCACGGCTCCCGCTCCGGCGGCGGCCGCGCCCCGTCCGCCCCCGCCACCCCCGCTCCCCGTACGAACCCCGGTCCCGGCAGCAGCTCCCGCACCGGCAAGACAGCAGGAGGTGAGGGGCGTTGAGCACCCAGTCCCACCCGATCACGCCGCGCCGCACCTATCTGATCGGCCGGGCCCGGCCCAATGCGATCGTCGGCAAGAACCGCGAGACCGGCGAGATCGCGCTGATCATCGCGGGCGCGTTCCTCGGCATGATGTGCGGGCTGCTGGTGCCCGTCCTCTCGCTGCGGATCGTGACGCTCACCGGCTTCCCGATGCTCGCCCTCGCCGCCGTCTACGTCCCGTACAAAGGCCGCACGTTCTACAGGTGGTTCGAGATCCGTCGCAGCTTCCGCCGTACGGTCCGCAAGGGCGCCGTCTACCGTTCCGGAGCCGCTGAGGCGGGCGTACGGCTGGACGGCCGCGAGGTCGAGATCGGCCCGCCGCCCGGCATCGGACGGATCAACTGGCTGTCCGCGCCGTTCGGCCCGGACGAGATCGCCGTGCTGCTGCACGCCGACCGCCGTACCGTCACCGCCGCCATCGAGATCGAGGGCCCCGGCGTCGGACTGCGCGACAGCGAGGACCAGGAGGCCCTGGTCGACCGGTTCGGGACGCTGCTCAAGCACGTCGCCAACGGGGACGGCTTCGTGACGCGGCTCCAGATGCTGGCGCGTACGCTGCCCGCCGACCCGGACGCGCACGCCAAGGACGTCGCCCAGCGCGGCGACGCCGCCTCCCCCAGCTGGCTCCAGGAGTCCTACGACCAGCTCCAGTCGATGGTCTCCACCTCCTCCGAACAGCACCGCGCCTACCTCGTCGCCTGTATGCACTACACCCGCGAGCTGGCCGTCGAGGCGCAGACCATGGCGCGCGCCGCCCGGATGCACCAGGGCGGGCTGCTGCGCAAGAAGCTGGACCGGGACGCCGGTCTGGCGGTGGTGATGGCCCGTGAGCTGACCGACATCTGCGCCCGGCTCGCCGAGGCCGACATCCGCGTCCGTCAGCCCCTCGGCCAGGCCCGGCTCGCCTCGCTGGTGCACTCGATGTACGACCCGGACCACCCCATCGACCACATCCAGGCGATGAGCAAGCGCAACGCCTGGCCGGCCGAGCTCGATGCGATGGAGCCGACGTACCTCCAGGCCAAGACCCGCGAGTCGTCGACCCGGGCGCCGTGGTGCCATGCCACCGCCTGGGTCAAGGAGTGGCCGCTGACCCCGGTGGGCGTCAACTTCCTCGCGCCCCTCCTGGTGCACACCCCTGACGTGATCCGTACCGTCGCGGTCTGCATGGACCTGGAGCCCACCGAGGTCGCCATCGAGCGGATGCTGACCGAGAAGACCAACGACGACGCGGAGGCCAGCCGCGCGGCGAAGATGAACCGCGTGGTGGACCCGCGCGATGTGGCGCACCACGGCCGGGTCGACCAGCGCGGTGAGGACCTGGCGTCCGGCGCGGCCGGCGTCAACCTCGTCGGCTACCTCACGGTCTCCTCCCGCTCGCCCGAAGCGCTCGCCCGCGACAAGCGCACCATCCGCGCCTCGGCCGGAAAGTCCTACCTCAAGCTGGAGTGGTGCGACCGCGAGCACCACCGGGCGTTCGTCAACACTCTGCCGTTCGCGACCGGGATCCGCCGCTAAAGCCGCTGGGAGGCGCGTACGTCATGGCCATGTTCGATCCGCTCGGTGCCCTCACCGACGCGTTCACCAGCTTCCTGTTCGGGAAGGTGGAGACGACCCGGCTGCCCGTACGCACCTCCACCGGTCAGGCCCAGGCGGTCTATCTGCCCACCGCGGCCCCCGGCCTCGGCGACTCCGGCGTGATCATCGGCCGCGAGGTCTACAGCGGCAAGGGCTATATCTACGACCCGTTCCAGCTGTACGGCCAGCAGCTCCCGGCCCCGCACTGGCTGGTCCTCGGCGAGTCCGGCAACGGCAAGTCCGCGCTGGAGAAGACCTATGTCCTGCGCCAGCTGAGGTTCCGCGACCGGCAGGTCGTCGTCCTGGACGCCCAGGGCGAGGACGGTGTCGGCGAGTGGAACCTCATCGCCCAGGAGCTGGGGATAACGCCCATCCGCCTGGACCCGACCGCCGCCCTCAACGGCGGCATCCGCCTCAACCCCCTCGACCCGTCGATCACCACGACCGGCCAGCTGGCCCTGCTGCGGACGATCATCGAGGTCGCGATGGGCCACGGCCTGGACGAACGCTCCGGCTTCGCCCTCAAGGTCGCGCACGCCTACGTCAACGAGACCATCACCGACCGGCAGCCCGTCCTCACCGACATCGTCGAGCAACTGCGGCACCCGGAGGCCGAGTCGGCCGAGGCGATGAACGTCGACATAGACGACGTACGGGCCTGGGGCCTGGACGTCGCCCTCGTGCTGGACCGCCTGGTCGACGGCGATCTGCGCGGCATGTTCGACGGCCCGACCTCGGCAGGCATCGACCTGGACGCCCCGCTGATCGTCTTCGACCTCTCGCACATCGACCGCAACTCGATCGCGATGCCGATCCTGATGGCGATCGTGGGCGTATGGCTGGAGCACACCTGGATCCGGCCCGACCGGAAGAAGCGGATCTTCCTGGTCGAGGAGGCCTGGCACATCATCAACTCCCCGTTCGTGGCCCAGCTCTTCCAGCGTCTGCTGAAGTTCGGCCGCCGGCTCGGCCTCTCCTTCGTGGCCGTCGTCCACCACCTCTCCGACGTGGTCGACGGGGCGGCCGCGCGGGAGGCCGCGGCCATCCTCAAGATGGCCTCCACCCGGACCATCTACGCCCAGAAGGCGGACGAGGCGAGGGCGACAGGCAGAGTCCTCGGCCTGCCCCGCTGGGCCGTGGAGATCATCCCCACCCTCACCCCCGGCATCGCCGTCTGGGACGTCAACGGCAACGTCCAGGTCGTCAAACACCTCATCACCGAGGCGGAACGCCCGCTCGTCTACACCGACCGGGCGATGACCGAGGCCTCCGCGATGCCGACGGACGAGGCGCGCGCCCTCGAAGCGGCGGCGGACGCCGAGGCCGAGGCGCGCGCCGAGGCGATGGCGATGGAGCGCCGGTGGAGAGACGAGTCGAGCGAGACGGTGGCGTGAGGCGCGGATACGACGACGAACGAGACGGCGGCCGCGGCTACCGCGATCCGCACGCCAGCCGCGGTGGGCGCGGCATCCCCGACTCCCTGCTGGTCGGGCTGCTCGCCTTCCTGCTGGGCCTGACGCTGCTGGTGTGGACGGCGACCGGCCTGGCCGGCCTGTTCGCGCACGGCGCCTGGCCGGACGGCGTGGACTACTCCGGTACGCCGATGGCGCTGCGCCATCTGGTCTCCGCACCGCACGACATCGCCGCCGCCTGGCCCGAAACCCCCAAGGGCCAGCTCTCCGGCTACGGCCTCTTCTGGGGCATCCTCATCGGCGAGCTGATGGTGCTGCTGGTCCTGACCATCTTCACGATGGGCACCGTCACCCGCTACCGCGCCGTACGGGCCGCGCGGCGTACGAAGGCCCGACGGGCCAACGAGGACGCCCCGGCCGCGCGTTCACTCCACACCCCGCAGGAAACCACGGCCCCCCAGGAGCCCGCCCCGGCGCCCTCGGCAGCCCCGACCACTCCGCTCACCCCGTCCCCGGACGCCTCACCGTCCCCGGACGCCTCACCATCACCGGCCACCCCGCCGACCGCTTCCGCCGCCCCGCCCACGGCCGGCACCGCCCCCGTCACGGCCGACGCCACCACCCCCGGCACCCCTCCCACCGGCCCCGTCCCGGAACAGCGCACCGCCTCCCCGGCCGCCCCCACCCCCGGCAGCGAACTCCCGCTCCCCCGCGTCCAGTTCTCCACCTCCGACCGGGCCGCCACCCTCGCCGCGGCCGTCGCCACCGCCACCGCGGCCCCCGGGCCCCTGATCGTCGCCACGACGGACCCCACCCTCTGGGCGGAGACCAAGGACGCCCGCGCCAAGCTCGGCCCGCTGCTGACCTACGACCCGACCCACCGGCTCGACACCCCCGCCCGGCTGCGCTGGTCGCCGACCTCCGGCTGCGACGACCTCGCCACGGCCACCGCCCGCGCCACCGCCCTGCTGGCCCCCGTACGGCCGTCCGGCACCCTGGATTCGGCGGTCGCGGACGCCGCGCAGACCCTGCTGCGCTGCTGGCTGCACGCCGCCGCGGTGGACGGCCGCCCCTTCCGCCAGCTGCACCGCTGGGCGCACGCCACCGGCGCCGCCCAGGAACCCGTACGCATCCTGCGCACCAGCCCCAAGGCGTCCGCCGGCCAGGCCGGCGAGCTGGAGTCCGTACTCACCGCCCACGCCGAACGCCGGGAGCTGGCCAAGGAGTTGGTCGGCCGGGCACTGACCGCCCTCTCGTCCATCCACATCCGGGACGCCTGCAATCCACTTCGAGCGGATTCGGCCATTCTCGAATCATTTATCGATGAGGGGGGAACGCTCTACGTGGTAGGCGAACCCATCGAGGATCCGCGTACCGACCCGGGTGCGATGCCACTGCTCACCGCACTCCTCTCGAGCGTGGTCGAGCACGGCCGCCGCATGGCCGAACGGTCATCTGACGGTCGGCTCGACCCACCACTCACCCTCGTCCTGGACGACATCGCGGCCCTCGCCCCGCTGCCCGCGCTCCCCGACCTCCTGGAAACCGGCCGGACGCGCGGCCTGCTCACCCTCGCCACCATGCGCTCCCAGGAACAGGCCCGGGCCCGCTGGCCCCACCGCTCACTGCCGGTCTGACCCCCGGCCCCCTCGGCGACACCACCACGGCCCGCGAGCGCGACCGCCCACTGTTGTCCCCCTCGCCCCAATCACCCCTCTCACCCCTCCCTCCTCTTGAGCACCATCTCCCGCTCCACAGCAGCCGCATTCTTCGGATCAGCCATGGTCCTTCCCGTCGCCACAAACCCCCTCGCCCGATAGAACGCCTCGGCCCGCCCGTTCTCCTCGTGCACCCACAGCCGTACCCGGTCCACCGCCGGCTCCGTAAGCCCCCAAGACCACTCCATGGCCGCGCCGAACAGCTCCTGCGCCAGCCCGCTCCCCCGGCACTCCGGCCGCACATACACCCCGACCAGATGCGTCTGCGGCACCTCCTTGTCCTCCTCCACCAGGACGACCACCATGCCGCCCCAACTGCCGTCCGCCGCTTCCCCGATGAAGGTGGTCCCTCCCTTGCGCGCACCGACCCGCCCGGCCCGCCGCTGCCAGACCTCGTCCGGGTGGGCTTCCGCCTCCTCAAGGGTCTCGTTGAACGCCACCCGGGCCACCGGATCGCCCAAGGCCGCCAGCCTCAGCTCCCTGAACTGCTTCCACTCATCCGCCTTCACCGGCCTGATCACATAACCCATACGGCTCAGGATCCCAGCGGAAACGCAAAAAAGCCCCGTGGGAACAAAGTTCCCACGGGGCTTTTCTCAAAATTTGTTCGGCGGCGTCCTACTCTCCCACAGGGTCCCCCCTGCAGTACCATCGGCGCTGAAAGGCTTAGCTTCCGGGTTCGGAATGTAACCGGGCGTTTCCCTAACGCTATGACCACCGAAACACTATGAAGTTGACCAACCCGGCAAAACACAGGTCGTTACTTCAGAACCTACACAGTGGACGCGAGCAACTGAGGACAAGCCCTCGGCCTATTAGTACCAGTCAACTCCACACCTTACGGCGCTTCCATATCTGGCCTATCAACC